>NZ_JAANHO010000005.1:0-311554 GCF_011800725.1 Bacillus sp. EKM208B
TGTTTAGCCCGCTTTTCTGCGGCTGAAATGAACGAGGCTGCTTCAAATACTTTCATTTACGTCTCCTTTCCGCTTCTATCTGTCTAAATTTTACCATAGGATATAAGATTAGATGAATCTCTTGCATTTGTCGAACTGCTTTATTTAAGATCATAAAATTTCAAACAAAACCTTACACGAAGGAATCTGGGATCGGCAAAACAAAGCCAAATATAACATATGTTGAAAAATCTCTTGCATTTCCACACCCGCCATGCTATATTGATATAGCGATGAGCTGAATTGTGTAAGCCGATGCACATGCCCTTGCGGCACACACGAATGTGGCGTGTGGTGTATCGCCTCAATACGCAAAAGACGTTTGCTTCTGCAAACGTCTTTTTTTATTATCCGATTTTCGTTCCGTTCGGTACTGTCTGCTCTGGCGTAAGCAGGACAACATCTCCTTTTTCCGGGATGCCGCCGAGAACGAGAACTTCTGACTTAAATCCGGCGATCCGCCGCGGCGGAAAGTTGACAATAGCGGTAACCTGTCTGCCCGTCAGATCACCCGGTTCGTACCGTTTTGTAATCTGGGCGCTTGATTGTTTCATGCCGATCTCTTCGCCGAAATCTATTGTCATCTTAATGGCCGGCACCTTTGCTTCCGGGAATACTTCCGCTTTTACGACCGTTCCTATTCTAAGATCAAGCTTGATAAAATCTTCGATGACTGCCATATCAAAAACTCCTTTTTTACAATCATGATACCAAAAAAAGAAGCAGTTTATTTAACCGATTTTCAGGATTATTTATCAGATTGAAAGGTGTTTCGGAAGACGCGCGGCGTTATTCCCTTATGTCTGACAAACCATCTGGTAAAGGAAGACAAATTTTGAAAGCCGACCTCCTGACTGATGTCTGTCAGCCGGCATTTTGTTTCAATAAGCATTTGTTCCGCTTTCTTCATACGGAGCTCAGCAATATAAGCTTGCGGGCTTTTTCCCGTCTGCTTTTTAAACCAGTCGGAATAATACGCCGGGTGGTAATGTTCCATTGCGGCGAGCTCTTTAATTGTAAAAGTCTTTGAGAGATTTCGGCGGATATACGCAATTGAATCATTCGTACGGTTTTCTTGTATCTTTTCAGCAATATATTCTGCAAGCAGACTCAATGAATGAGCCGACTGCTGCTTTGTCTCTTCTGTCAGCAGAAACCGAATCGATGTCCAAAAAGGATCAAGCTTATTCAGAACGCCGGGGTCAAAGGAACCTTTGAAAAAAAATGCCGGTATGTCGAGAACAAGACATTCATTTCGCTCCAAAGAACGGAACCGATGTTCATGCCCGGGCGGAATATACAGCATTTGATCAGGTTTTAATCTGATTTCACGTCTTTCTGTCTCCAGGTCCAGCTGTCCTTCGAGCGGAAAGAGCATTTGGCAGTATGTGTGTGCATGAGAATCAAAAATATGTGAATAGGTGCGCCGCTCACAAATGATATGTTGTAATGAATCCATTTGTCCCTCCTTTTTATTTAGTTTACATAATAATATTATTGTTCCCTCTCCTGCAAACCTCTTAGGAAAGCAACAACTGCAAACTTCCGGCTTTCCTTAATTGATTCGGTTAATTCAAATGCACTCTGTTTTCTCAACACGGCAAATCCGTGAAGAAGGCTCCTCAGTCCTCTCGCAGCATGAATCGCAGTGTCAGACTGTGCATAACCGTTCGCTGTCAGCTGCCTGACAACAAGCTCTACAAGCAGGCTTGACAGATTCTCAATCCGGCCGTCTTTTATCTTTTGAAATGTTGCGTCATATAATCCGGGATTGGCTTCGGCGAAATTGATATAGGCATCGGCAAGAGCAAGCAAAGCCGTTTCGCCCGTCAGTCCTTCTGCAGAGGCCGCCATTTTTTCATATAACATAGTTAAACCGGAGACAGCCAGCTCTGTTTTAATTCCTTGAAGGCCATTGACAAAATTGTAAAGGGAAGGCGGTTTTACGTTTAAGGACTTTGCAACAGCCGCAAGCGTCACTTCGTTCAGCCCTTTTTCGTCAGCGATGCCTGCTGCGGCTCTCAATATCATGTCAAGGCTCATTCCGACTCTCGGTGACATTATGATCGGCCTCCCGGCAGGCTTCGTTCGGCTTCCTCAGCAGCCTCAGCCATCATTTCAACGGGATTGCAGAGAACATTTCCATGTCCGGCGGCCAGACTGCTTGGTTGATGAGCGATAAGCGTTCTTGCTGTTTTTACAGCTTCTTCTTTATTCCACGTAGCAAAAGCCGGAAACGGAAATTTCCATTTCAGCTTCCCAGAAACAGCAAGGCCTCCCCGTACTTGAAAGGCATCTCCGACGATCAGCATATCATTTCTCATATCTTTAAAAGCGAGGCTTCCCGGCGTATGACCGGGAGCGGGAATGACAAGTAAAGATCCGATCCGCTCGCCGCCTTTCAGCAGGCGATCAGGTTCGGTCTGAACATTTTTCGGCACTCCCCCCTTTATCGGCGTTTGTGCTTCATGCTCAAATAAAGAAGTGTCACCTTTCAGCAAGAAAGAATCCCGCTCAGAAATACAGACGGAAGCATCCGGAAATTCCGCAGCTAATGAGTCAAGCGAACCGATGTGATCCCCGTGCGCGTGGGTGAGTAATATGTCATTCAGCGGCTTCCCAAGCTGCCGCAATGCTTGTTTAATTCCTTTATGACTGTTAGGCAGTCCGGCGTCAATCAGGGTTACTCCTTCTTCTTCTTCAACCAAATAACAATTCACCGGGAAAAGCGCTGGAAAAAAAGTCAACTGCCAAACGGTTCCGTATTGTAAGATTCTCATCAACATCCCCCTAAAACTAATATCATTAGTTTTATTATAACTAATACCGTTAGTTTATCAAGAGTTTTCTGACTAAATCCTGAAAAAGGCGCGGGCGCTTCTCTTATGCAAAAAAAAGAAACGCGCATACTGTGATAAAAGATGCTTTCAGCCTGCGAATAAATCACACTACTAAAACCAGCCGGATAAGCATACACTACTCAACGGAGGGGGAGTTCCACACCATGCATATCACACTTCAAAGCATCTGCCCTGTCTTAATGATTGCCTTTTTCCTGTATAAAAAGGTGAAACGGTCTGTCGGCTTTCAGCCTTTGAAACCCCGCTGGCTTTATACCAGAATGATTTTGTTTTCATTGCTGGCCGCAGCTCTGGCGTTTTTCAGCATCACACACCCGGCTTTATACGGCCATCTTATATTCGGCACTTTTTGCGGCTGGCTTCTGGTCCTGTTTGCCAAACGGAACATTTCTTTTGAAGAACGCCGCGGAAAAATGTATTTTCGCACTCACCTATGGATTGAACTTATTCTATTAACGTTATTCCTATCGAGATTTGTTTATCGCGTTATTGAAATTTACCGGGTCACAGCGGACTTTACCCATCCGGAGGCATACAGCCAAACGGTCGGGGCCGATCCGCTGACCATCAGTATCTTTTATTTCATCGCAGTGTATTACAGCGGCTTCTCTTTTTATGTTTTAAAAACGAGCAGAGACCAAACCAATAACAGTCAGTACGGCTGACATCCCTGTCTAAAAAGCAGGGATGTTTTTTAATCGTGCCGCGTATGGTGAATCATTTGCTGAAGCACATCTAACACATGTTCATCCTCAGGAGAATAATAGATGGATGTTCCTTCTCTGCGTGATTTGACGAGGCGCAGATTTTTAAGAAAACGCAGCTGATGAGAAACGGTAGACTGCAGCAAATTCAGTTTTTCTGCGATATCATTTACCGCGTGCTCACCCTGTGACAGCAAATGGAGAATTCTGATTCTGGTCGGATCAGACAGCGCCTTAAAAGTCTGGGCAACCAAAAATAAAGTTTCCTCATCTAAATCGACAGCGGGGTCATTCGTGTTTCCGGACTCGTGAAATTCAGTCATATACCTCACCCTTCTTTTCTCAAGTAGCCCAATTATACCAAATGTCAATTGATGCAGATACATCCTGCGCCTGACAAAAGAACCGTTATTTTAAATTTATGTTTCAAATACGGGTTTCCGCTTGGTTTCGCGCATTCATCTGTGTCATAATGAAAAAGTCATAATGCTCCTGAAATTGAGGGTGAAACACAGTGGAGAAAAAGAAAAAAGGCTGTTTCGCTGCCGCGGGTCTTATGATGATATGTGTTTTTGTCATGGTTTCCTTCTTCCTCATTCTGTTATTTTCAAATAATGAATTGCTCAAAAGTCTTCCGTTTGATGTTAAACCGATCGTCCTTGAACGGCTGACAGATTACAAACCGCTTGTTGAAGACGAGCTGGATGAAAAAGGACTCACCAAATATACATCGCTTGTACTCGGCATGATATATCAGGAGTCAAAAGGAAGAGGAAATGATCCCATGCAGTCTTCAGAATCTCTGGGTTTAAAGCGAAATGAGATTAAAAACCCTCAAACCAGTATCAAACAGGGAATCAAACAATTCACTCTCATGTACCAAACAGGCAAGAAAAAAGGCGTAGACTTGGATACGATTATACAAAGCTACAACATGGGAGCCGGCTATATTGATTTTGTGGCTGAACATGGAGGATCGCATACTGAGGAACTGGCAAAACAATACTCCGAGCAGCAGGTCAAAAAGAATCCGAAACTTTACACTTGCGGAGGGAACAAAGACAATTTCCGTTATCCCTACTGCTATGGTGATTACACGTACGCAGAAAAAGTAAAAGCAAAAACAAAAACCGTTGAACAATCCTTAAATGTAACAACACTTGAAACGCTTGAAGAGTAAAAGGCGCCCTGATGAGGCGCCTTTTTCAATCAATAGAAAAAAGCCGCGCAGAGCACGGCTTTTTTTAATAATACGGTGAGATCATTAAGTATACAATGACGCCCGTCAGACTGACATACAGCCAGAGCGGCATCGTCCATCTGGCGATTTTTTTGTGGCGCTCCACCTGCATACTGAATCCTCTGATCAGCGTAAACAGCGCAAGCGGCACGATGATGAAGGAAAGGCAAATATGCGTAATTAAAATAAAGAAGTAAATCCCGCGCATGATGCCGTGGCCGCCGAATAAAGTATTCTCAGCTATCGAGTGGTACACGACATAGCAGATCAAAAACAGCAAAGTCGTCGTAAACGCCGCTAAAATAAAACGTTTATGCGCTTGAATGTTTTTTTGCTTAATCATAAAGAGCGCTGCCAGCAAAAAGATAAACGTGAAGCTGTTAAAAATGGCATTTAACATCGGCAGAATATGAATATTGGCAATGCTGACCTGACCTGATTTCGGCATAAAAAACAGTACCGCAATTAACCCGTTGATCAGAACGGTCAATGTCAGCACGATACCGGTATAACTTTTAGGTTTGTTTTCTGTCTGATTCATCTTATGACCTCTCTCAATTTTACTGACTATCCAAATGGTATGAGAATTCAGCTTTGATGTCAACGGTTTCGTCCGCTTCGTCAGAAATTAGACAAACTTAAGCCCTAAAAAGACCGGGTGTTTGAGACCCGGCCTTTCGTCATATTATGCTTCCTTCAACAGTTCTTCTATCACCTTATGCTCGTTTTCATTCAACAGATTTTTTGGAATGATCCGATCTATCGGTTTATTCATATGCTGATCGAGAATATCGGCTGTTTCTTTGTCCCCTGCGATTACGAGACGCTCCCATTGGTGTGAAGCGGCCTTTTGATCAAGATTTGAAGCCAATCGTTTATACAGCCTGTTTTGGTTTTCTTCGACGTGGGCTTTGGCGGCGTCTTCGTCCATTGAGGCGGAGCTTCCGCTTACATCCTGCGGTTTCCACGATTCATTGATGACGTCGTATTGATAATGCTCCACCCCTTCAATTTTTCCGAGTACGGTTTCTATGATCTTCACTTCATTCTGCTGGGTGAGAATAAAAGCCGTGCTCGGAAATTGTTCACGGAGAAGTTCTAATTGATCAAGGACAGCCGTTTCTTCCCAATAAAATCGTGTTTCGACAGGCACCTGCAATTCAATCGTCTCCCAAATACCGCCTTCTCCCGATGCAAAAAATACGAGACTTCGCGGCATCTCTTTACCAAGCCCATCGATATATTGATAGACACGTTCCATGATGCGGACGAGAGATTTTTCTTCTTCCGGATCACTGGCAGACAGATACTCTTTTAATCTCCGAAAACCGGTTTTCAAGGCGATTTTCCACTCTCCCCCCTGCTGATCCGGATTTCTCATATCCGTATTTACATATAAGGAAAGCATTTTATCAGGAGATTCCGTCATTACGTACTTCAATTTGCCGATGAGTGAGTCAATTGCCATTATAGATTCCTCCTTTTTCCGCTGCTCACTGTTCCTTTCCCTATCCGCACCGCCTTAAAAACGTCAATCCACATATAAACGGCAGACTTTTCTAAAAAAGTTTTTGCAAAACCCATTTACAAACCAAGACATCATTTACTACAATGGATACTTGTGTTTAACTAAGACTTTTACGCTGTGAAAGGAGTATGATTTTGTTTACTGCAGAAGAAAGAGATCAGAAAGAGCTGGAAAAAGAGCTTCATAAACTTGAATTTCAGATTTTCAGAATGCGGGAAAATCTGATAGATGTATCAAAAGACGCGCGAGTGCTTGGTATTGATCAATCGAACAATGACGATTGGATCATTGTTTCCTCGATTGATGATGGCCAAACATGTAAGATTATGCTGACTGATTGTGAGTCAGCCTACCGGGGAAGAGGCTGTTTTTCACTGATCGCCTCTTATTATGACAATGCCATTCATATCGGGGACATTAAAGGCCCGCCGAACCACGGCTACGGCTCGATCTGCATGAAATTTTTAAAACATATCGCCAGAGAGCAGAATATCCCGAAAGTGACGGGCGACATCGCTAAGCGTGATTGGGATCATGTCGACAGACTCGTTCATTTTTATGAAAAGCATCAATTTGATGTCTGGATTGACAATGATACGCAATCAGGCGGCATTAAATGGGTCGACTTGTAAAAAAATAATAGAGAAACCCTCTTTTATATGGTGTAATAGATTAAACCATATAAGGAGGGTTTTTTTGTATCCGGAAAAATTGAAAAAAGGTGACGGCATTCGTATTGTGTCTCCGGCCACAAGCATGTCCGTTATGTCAGATGAAAATATAAATGCCGCAAAGTCAAAATTGGAGGAGCTCGGCTTTCGTGTCTCTTTTTCAGAGCATGCGAAAGAAATAAATGAATTTGATTCATCATCCATTGAATCGCGTGTACAGGATCTGCACGAAGCTTTCGCTGATCCTGACATCAAAGCGATTTTGACGACACTCGGCGGGTTCCAATCAAATCAGCTGCTTCGCTATCTTGATTATGAAAACATCAAGCGGCATCCGAAAATCCTTTGCGGCTATTCAGATATTACCGCTCTCGGCCATGCCATATATCAAAAAACCGGCCTTATTACATATTCCGGTCCCCATTTTTCTTCATTTGCCATGAAAAAAGGGCTGGACTATACGATTAACTCTTTCTTGGCCTGCTGTGCTTCTGACAACCCGTATGAGATAAAGCCTTCATCCGAGTGGAGTGATGATAAATGGTATTTGAACCAGGAGGACAGACGTTTTTATCGGAATCCGGGACCGCTCGTTATTCAACCCGGATATGCGGAAGGAACACTGATCGGAGGAAATCTATGCACGCTGAATCTTCTGCAGGGCACGGAATACTTTCCGGAGATGGAACAAGTGATTCTGTTTATAGAAGATGATCATATGTCGGACATTCATATGTTTGACCGGGATTTGCAGTCACTCATCCACCTTCCCGCTTTTTCAGCTGTGAAGGGAATTGTCATCGGACGTTTCCAGCATGCTTCAAATGTGTCTGAGGAGGCTCTCTGTGCCGTCATCCGTACAAAAGAAGAACTGTCATCCATGCCTGTTATCGCAAATGCTGATTTCGGCCATACCTCCCCTTTGATGACATTCCCGATCGGAGGAACATGCAGAATAGAAGCCGGCTCAGAAGGCGTAAGGATATGGATCGATCGGCATTAATACATAAAGACGGGAAAACCGCCCCGTCTTTTTATTTTGACGCCTTATGCCGCGGCGTGCGCGGAGCGATCATAATTCGTCCGCCAGCCGCTGCCGTCACCCATACGGAAGCTCCTTCATAAAAACGGCTGATCTCTTCATTATATACGGCATGTGTCAGTTCACGTTTATCATGCGTTCCGTCTTGGTTTTTTACGTTTAAAATAAGCACAAGCTCGTGCCTGCCATTCTTCATCACACCAGTACGTCTCACCTTTTCAATAACGGCTGGCCTTCCTCTCCCTCTGTCAAGCGCCTGAAACAGCCTGACAGCCGGCATAGACAGTCCGATAACGATCACAATGGCCAAAGCGGTACAGATACATGCTTGAAACACCGGTGATTCTGTGAAGGCATTCCATAAACATATAAATTCCGGCTCCATCAGATTCATACACCCCTTCTGATTCCGTTTTCACATCCATTCCTTCTATATAATATTAGAGAAACGCTTTTTCTTTTTCCGCATATAACGATTATATACAGTCAAAAAAGGGAAGAAAAAAAGAACACAAAGCATTTCGCCTTGTGTTCTTCATCTCTATATGAAACTAGTCTAATACTTTAACATTTACTGTTCTGACGCCCCAGTTGTTAGCGTCACTTTTCTTTGCAACAAATACGTCAATTTTATTTCCTTTAATTGCGCCGCCTGTATCTGCTGCTGTTGCCACTCCGTAACCTTCAACATAAACCTTAGAGCCAAGCGGAATGACACTAGGGTCTACCGCGATGACTTTTGCATCAGGGTTTTTGTTTAAGTCAACACCGGTTGCCGTTACACCGGAAATGCCGCCGTCGTTAGCAGAGTAAGCAGTTGCAGTCATTGTCAGCTGCTTTTTAGGCTCTTGTTGGTTTGTATTTGATTGAACAGGCTGCTGTTTTGCTTCGACAGCCTTCGCTTCTTGTTTAGGTTGTTGTTCTTGAACAGGTTCTTGTTTAGGCTGCTCGTTTTTGACAGCTTCTTGTTTCGGCTGTTCTGTCTCAGCAGCTGGTTTTTGTTCAGTTTGCGGCTGGCTGGCTTCTTGAGCCGGCTGTGCAGCAGCCTGAGCCTGACCTTTCACATTTAACGTTGTGCCTGCGTAAATTATATCTGATTGCAAGTTATTCAAGCTTTTCAGATTGCCGACTGATGTTCCGAATTTCTGAGCAATTTTCCAGAGGCTGTCGCCCTGCTTCACTGTGTACTGCCCAGATGTGGTTGTTTCTACTGAAGAAATAGTCAGTTTCTCTCCTTCAATGATTAAATCAGAAGATAACTGATTCCATTCTTTTAAGTCCTTTAGGTTCACTCCGTTTTTTTGCGAGATTCCCCAGAGCGTGTCACCCTTTTGCACCGTGATTTCTTTAGCAGAAGCGTGAGCTCCGAATGCAGTTGTTGAAATTGCTGCAACTGCGACAAAGGACATAATCGTCTTCTTCATAAGTAAATCCTCCCTTGTTAGCTTTTTATTGGCGGCTAACAGGTGATATCGTAACATATGAAAATGTCAGTTCAATAACAAAACGATTTGAATTAGATTACAGTTCCTTTACATGAAACATTTCTCTCGCTTGGTAAGTCTTGCTGAAACCTTGATACAGCAAGGGTTTTCAAGCTTATGATTTTTCCGGCGCCAATGAAAAACACAATGTGCAAATTTCTAAAAAAACTTTTTTTCACTCTGTTTCTCTTACATAATTTCGGATTTCTTCTAAAAAAACCGCTCCGTATTTCAATCTTTTTTGTTCCCCGACCCCTTTTACGGAAAGAAGATCCTGATCCGTTTTCGGAAGTTTCGCTGACATTTCTTTTAACGTCTGATCCGAGAACACGACAAATGGAGGCACACCCTGTTCAGCTGCAATCCCTTTGCGGAGACGCCGGAGAAGCTCAAATAATTCATCATTTTCGGTAACGGCGGCGGCCTGTAAGGCTTCTTTTCTCGAGACTGCGCTTTTTCCAAGCAGAACGTCCCTGCCTTTTTGGGTGACCATAAGCGTCGGAAATGTGCCGTCCGCCATTCTGATATATTCATCTGAAATAAGGAATTCGATAAAATCACTGATTTCCGCTGCGGATTGATGCTTCATAATGCCGTAAGTGGACAGGCTGCTGAAGCCGTTTTCCAGCACTTTTTTATTTTTTGAGCCGCTAAGCACCTGCGCCACCATCGTTTTTCCGAAGCGCTCATTCATTCTGATGATGCATGATAATACCATCTGCGCTTCTTTTGTGACGTCATGGGCGGTCCTTGTATCAGTGCAATTGCCGCATGCTTCGCAAGCTTCCGCCTCATTCTCGCCGAAATACTTCAGAATAAACCGCTGCAGGCAATCTTCCGTATGACAGTAATCCACCATCTGTCTCAGTTTTTTGAGATCCTGCTTTTGTTTTTCTTCTCCGGCGGCCGATTGGTCTATTAAAAAACGCTGCACCATAATATCCTGCGGCGAAAATAAGAGCACACACTCGCTGTTAAGACCATCGCGCCCGGCCCGTCCGGCTTCCTGGTAATAGCTCTCCATATCTTTCGGAATCTGCGCGTGCAAAACGAACCTGATGTTGCTCTTATCGATTCCCATTCCGAAAGCGGACGTAGCTACCATCACTTGTATCTGATCGTTAAGAAACCGCTCCTGCTGGTCTTTTCTGTCATCATCCGCCAATCCGCCGTGATAACGGCCGGCATTGATGCCGCTGCGCTTTAATTTCTCATATAAACGGTCGGTTTCTTTTCTTGTCGCTGTATATATAATGCCGGCTTCGTGTTTATTTTTTTCCAGATACCGCTCGATAAACCGATCTTTGTTTTCGCCCTTTACTACTTTAAACGTTAAATTCTCTCTGGCAAAACCGGTATATACAGTTTGTTCTTTCTTAATATGAAGCTGCTTGCAGATGTCATCATGAACCTCAGGCGTAGCCGTCGCCGTTAATGCGATGATGACGGGCGGTTCTTTTAATTCATTAAAAAGGATTTCGATATTCCGGTAACTCGGCCTGAAATCATGTCCCCATTGCGATATACAGTGAGCTTCGTCAATGGCGACAAGAGGAACCGTAATATTCTGCAGGATGTGAATGAATTCAGAAGAAGTCAAACGCTCCGGTGTGATGTAAAAGAGCCGGTAAGCCCCTTGTTTCAAACCGGTCAGGCGCTCATGAATGTCTCGGCTTGTCTGGGTGCTGTTAATATAAGCTGCCGCGATACCCGCTTCTTCAAGCGCGTCGACTTGATCTTTCATTAAGGAAATAAGAGGGGAAATAACGATTGTGGTCCCTTCAAACAGCAGTGCGGGAATCTGATAGCAGATTGATTTTCCGCCCCCCGTCGGCATAATGCAGACCGTGTTTTTTCTCTCCTCTGCAACTGATTGTATCGCCTGCTTTTGGCCTGCGCGAAGACTGTCGTAGCCAAAATAATGCGCCAGAAGGGATTGGGCTTTATCCAGCATAAGTTGTAAAACCTCACTTTGTCTTTGATTCTTTCATTTTATCATACAGATAAAGTACGCTGCTCAAGGGCAATTCAAAATAAAAAGCCATCTCCGCAAGGGAAATGGCTTTCGCTACGTATGCCGTACGCAAGTAAGAAAGTTTTAAACCACCACTCCTCAAAGTGGGTGTTTGCAGAAGCGTTCCTGTCGTCCTCTGCAATGGAGGCATGACATTCCGGCTTCGATATAAAACTCCCTATTACAGCTTAAAGGTTAAAACTTAATTAACAATACGAACAATGTAGCTTCTCTTATATCCTACACCATCAGTCGTATTTTGGCAAGAGGGTTAATTCTTTTACAGAAAACCTTTTTTCTTTGTGAAAAATGCTTTATTCTACATAAAAATTGTTTTTTCGACAAAATATCAATATATCAATATAAGATCAGATCGAAAGCTGCCGCCAGTTTCTTCTATAATATAAAAAACTCTCACACCCTGTATGGGCGCAAGAGTTAATGGAAATTAGAATTTTGCAGCCAGATCTTTCGCTTCTTGCAGTCCTTTTTCAATGATCGCTTGAGCGTTATCCGGTGCAGCATTATGGCCTTCAACGACAACAGTGTGAAGATCTTGGACACCCCAGAAACCGAGAACGGTTTTCATGAAGTTTAATGACATTTCAAGAGATGCCATCGGTCCTTCAGAATATACGCCGCCGCGTGCGTTTAAGAGCGCTACTTTTTTATCTCCCATCAGACCTTTTGGTCCTTCAGGCGTGTATGTGAAAGTAACTCCTGCGCGAGACAGGTAATCAACATAAGTATGAAGCACAGCAGGCACTGTGAAGTTCCAAAGCGGGAATGCAAACACGACTTTGTCAGCTTTGACGAATTGATTTAAGTAAATGTCAGCAGTTGACGCTTGTTTTTTCTCTTCGTCTGTCATTTCAATTCCTTTTGAAGCTTTGAATGTTCCGTTAATCATATCTCTTCCGAGGTAAGGAAGGTTTTCTTTATGAAGATCAAGTTCGATCACTTCATCATTCGGATTGTTTTCTTTATAAGCAGCCAGAAACGCTTCGTATAATTTTACGGATACGCCTTCTTCAGCCGTACGGTCACTTGATTTTACAAATAATACTTGAGACATTCTAAATTCCTCCCGGTAATCTTTTAATATTTACTTACAAATAGTATGTTACTTTCTTTTTTATATAAAGTCAATGATTTTATTTCGATTCTGAGATTTTTTATGGAATAAAAAAACAGGTACATATGAATGTACCTGCTGCTATTATTGTGAATCCTGCTCGCGATCCAGGATTTCGTAAGTTTGTGAGCTTTTTTGATCAACGGTTTCTTTATTTGAGAGGTCTTTCACCTGCTCGTGAAATTCCCTTTCATATGACGGAGCGTCTGTTTTCACATCCCCTTCTGTTTCTCGCTGCGCTTCGACGGTCATTCTGGCGTACGGCACAGCTTCAAGTCTTTCATAAGGAATTTCTTTTCCCGTTTTCTCGCAAATCCCGTATGTTCCTTTATCCATTCGTTCAAGCGCGGCGTGCACCTCATCTAAAAGATTCTGATCGACACCGTCCAGCGTCTGATTCGTGACTCTGTCCAAATAAATGCTTCCGTGATCAGCTAAGTGATTATCTACTCCGTTCGACAGTTCTCCTGTGTCTTCGCTCATTGAATGATTTTCTTTTGATTCTCCCTGAAGACTTTCCTTTAAATCGATTAATTTATGATAAAGGCTGTCCTGCTGTTCTTTTGATAATGACATATTCATCATCTCCTTTTTCGTCTGTATTCTTCGCTGCATCTGTTAATACATACCCTCGAAAAAGGAGGCTGAAACAACGGGGTCAATGCTTTCTTCCCCTGATGGTGACATTGGGTGTCTGCTGCTTTGTCTGGCTTTTTTCTTTCGCAGCATCATTTTGCGGGTTGTCCCGACATTCTTCAGCGCAGGCTTGTTTGAGCCTGTGCACCGGTGTATGGTAAGTGGCGCCGATATTCAGCATACCGCTCAGCTCTTCTATACTCAGCTTTTCAAAATCAATATTGTATTCAACCTTGTCCACTTTGACATGCTCAATATGGACATATGTTTTTTCCCCTTCAACCGTTTGCGGCTCAAAATGACACTTATCCTGAAGCTCATCAAGCTGTTGTTCCACTTTCTTAAGCCGGTCTAATTCTTCTTCACACACTTTTTTGAAAATCTCTTTCATTATTTTTTTCAAAGAAAATCACTTCTTTCCCCGTCACTCTTGGAAAGTTCTATGCGTCCCGCATTGCGAATATATAAACATGATATACAAAAAGGAGGCGAATCATGATGTTTTTTCCATCCGTTATCAACTTTGAGTATATAAAAATGAACGGAATCAGCGGCGGAGCAGCTTTTAACACCGGCTCTTCCGTTATGGTGAGAAACACAGCAGCCAATAAAAGAAATGAAGGGTACGGTGAACAAAACGGTGATTGCACCGTTGTCGTCATCCCTATCATGAGTATCGATGATTCAGATCTGATAGATGGCACAGCAAACAAGATCAGCCTTCGATAATGATCTGGCTTGCATCCCCCAGATGTTTAGCAATCGATATATATAAAATCCCGTCTTTGAATACCGCCTGCATTCCCTTCGTTCCCTGAGCGGAATGCGGAAGGTCGAGTTTTTTTTCAAAATCGCCGTATTTTCCGGTCTTCTGTTTAAAATCCTGTTCATTAAAAAAGGATTTTCTCGTGCCTTTTACGACGATATATTCTCCGTAGGACAGCAGCTGAACATCTTGTTTCCGGTAGCCGGGCAGATACAGCAAAAATTGGAGCTCATCATGGGTTTCCACAATATCTATAAGAGGAAAAGCATCCTCATTTCTTCTCATTTGCCCATCTCCCTGTTGAAAGGGAAAATGAGAATGGCCGTTTTGAAATGATTTCAGTTGTTCATCATCAAAAACGTTTTTCCAAAAGTCGCCGCCGGACATGTTTTGCGCCATTTCCATCCATTGCTTCATCTTATCGAAATCCATTTTTATCGCCCCCTGTCTAAGCATACGGTCATAACAGCCGGCATACACCTGTATTAAAGGAGGTTTGCCTGTGGTTCAACCAACTCCATATATCAATATTAATATTTTCATGTTGAAAATTAATTCCTTTGAAAATGCTTCAGCGGTGAATGTCGGACAAAATTTACTGGCGGAATGGCAGAATTCTGATAAAAAGAATCAGGGATACGGACAGAACTTCGGAGATGCAAGCGGCTTCATCGGCACGAACGGCAAAGTGGATGACCGGGATCAAATTGATTCTCCATCTGCCTTTGAGTCTGCATGCGATAAAATCCCTGCCGGAAAAGGAGGCCCATTATGATGTTTTCGCCAGTTTTGGTAAATGTAGGGGGCTTTAAAGTAAATGCAGTCGACCGCGGTTCTTCCATTACGATCGGCCCGTATCAGCAAATCGATTATTTTTTATCCAATAAGATCAACTACGGATTCGGTGAAGAAAATGGTGATTTGGCGCCGATTTATATCCCCATCAGTTCTATTGCTGATCCGGATCTCATTGATTCGAACTCCGGAAAAACAAGCATTATATAATAAAAAGGCCATCCGCATGCATTCGGATGGCTTTTATGTGATATTTAACTGCATAAGTATTTTGTTAAGATGGCTTGAACCTCAGTCAAGTCCGTTTCTTTTGCAAATTCCAATTCGAAAGTTTTTCCCCTTGTCATTAATACAAGCCCGGTATCGGGATCAAACATCCCTGCTTCTTGAATGGCGAAGCTTTCAATTGTTTTATATGGAAGAAATACGCGCACTTTCTTTTTGGAGAACATTTTATTATCAAAGAAAATCACTCGTTTATTCGTAAAGCATATTTGGTCAACCCGCAGTTTATAAATCGTTTCGATCCGTTCTCCCTCAACGAGCAAAGCCTCCAGCTTTTTTGTGTCGGTTGATCTGCTGACAGAAAAAATTCCCAATGAAGAACCCCACTTTCTGCTTCTATACTATTGTTTTATTACAATCATAAAAAAATAAGTTCTTTATCCCTATATAAGAATACGACATAGACGGCATTTAAACCATTACGAACAGATTACATTTTTAGAACGTTCATCAAAAAAGCCCTTCGCGAAAGGTGCCGCTGTTATGAAGTAGTACGGTTCAGCGAAAGAAAAGGTTTCAAGAAAACGGTATTTTTTTCGAAAAGTCAGTTTTTTATTTTCGCCATAAAAAACCGCGGCTTCTCCAATGCCGCGGTTTCAACAAAACATCAACGATCCGTATCTTCAATTGTTCCTTCTTTATAGGTATCTGAAATTTGTTCCATCGTCGTGTCGGTGCCTTCTTCAGGTTGCACTTGCTGAAGCTGATCTGATGTTTTATTTTGTTTGTCTTGCTCTGTTTTTTTCATTTTGCAGCCACCCTTTATATGTAGTCTTTTTTAGTATGGCTCAGGCAAAATAAATTCATACAGCTTTAAACTTCTTCAAAATACTCTTTGTAGAAGCCTCCGACTTTGTTTGTATTGTCTACAACAAAAATGAATTCTTCTGTTTCATTTTTGACTTCATACTCTTTACCCGGCGTCAGCACATTTTTGACAATGTATTTTTTCGCATCTGTATGTACGCATTTGACCTTTTTGACGCTTTCTTTTGTCTGCCAATTATTATGAATCATTTATAAAACTCCTTTTCTTAATCGATAAGCTTATTGTAGCCGTTTTTTCTTGTGAATTGCAATAACGGTTATCGATTGATTTTACCGGAGGTGTTATTATAGAATGACTGTATGCGCTTACTTTGCGCGGACATCAAGATGCTCAAAACAGACCATAAAAAAATTTCGGGAGGTTTGTTACGAATGAGTTCTTTAACGATGCAGATCACAAAAAGGCTGGAAACATTTTTACAGGGCACGAAGAAGCTTTATATTGACGGAAAATTTGTTCCGAGCGCTTCAGGATCAACATTTGTCACACCGAATCCGGCAACCGGGGAAACGCTGATGACGCTTTACGAGGCACAGTCAGAAGACATTGACAGTGCAGTGAAAGCGGCACGCAAAGCCTTTGATCACGGCGAATGGCGCACTATGCCGGCCGCTTCCAGAAGCAGGCTGATGTATAAGCTTGCCGATTTAATGGAAGAGCACAAAACGGAACTCGCGCAGCTTGAAACACTTGATAATGGAAAACCGATTAATGAAACGACGAATGGGGATATCCCGCTCGCAATTGAGCATATGCGTTATTATGCCGGGTGGTCTACAAAGATAACCGGACAAACGATTCCGGTCGCCGGCTCATATTTTAATTACACCCGCCATGAGCCTGTCGGCGTCGTGGGGCAGATCATCCCTTGGAACTTCCCGCTCCTTATGGCGATGTGGAAAATGGGCGCCGCCCTTGCCACAGGCTGCACAATCGTTTTGAAACCGGCGGAGCAGACACCGCTGACTGCCCTCTATTTAGCGGAATTAATAGATCAGGCGGGCTTCCCTGACGGCGTCATCAATATTGTCCCAGGGTTCGGCGAAACGGCCGGGGAAGCGCTGACCAACCATGACGATGTCGATAAACTCGCTTTTACCGGTTCTACACAAATCGGCAAAAAAATCATGGAAAAAGCCGCAAAAAAAATTAAACGCGTGACACTGGAGCTTGGCGGAAAGTCACCTAACATCATTTTGCCTGACGCCAATTTGAAGAAAGCCATTCCCGGCGCTTTAAACGGGGTCATGTTTAATCAGGGGCAGGTATGCTGTGCAGGCTCCCGTGTCTTCATTCACAAAGACAAATATGATGAGGTCGTCAGCGAAATGGTTTCATATGCGAAATCGCTTCAGCAAGGCGCCGGCCTTCACCAAGATACACAAATCGGCCCGCTCGTCAGTAAGGAACAGCATGAGCGCGTGCTTTCATATATTGAAAAAGGAAAAGCGGAAGGAGCCAAAGCTGTCGCGGGCGGCAGCTGCCCGTTTGAAGAAGGGTATTTTGTCTCCCCGACTGTATTTGCGGATGTGGATGACAGCATGACCATCGCAAAAGAAGAAATTTTCGGCCCGGTTTTAGCCGCCATTCCGTATGATACGGTAGATGAAGTGATTGAGCGGGCGAACCGCTCGGAATACGGCCTTGCAGCCGGACTTTGGACTGAGAATGTCAAAAACGCCCATTACATTGCTGACCGTCTCCAAGCCGGCACCGTTTGGGTCAACTGCTACAATGTTTTCGATGCGGCATCTCCTTTCGGCGGCTATAAGCAATCCGGCCTCGGGCGGGAAATGGGCTCTTACGCTCTGGATAATTATACAGAAGTGAAAAGCGTCTGGATCAATCTGGAAGATTAATCAAACAAGAAACTGCTGCCTGTCAGCAGTTTCTTTCTTTTGTCATGCGGCCTTTTACATATGAATATATATGCTTCTGAAGGAGTTGAGCGAGTGTGAGCACAATTCATGAAAACGTCAGAAGCCGCCAAAAGAAAACCATCTCCCTATTAAGAGAAACGCAAAATGCGGACGGCTCATGGTCATTTTGTTTTGAAGGACCGATTTTGACAAACGCCTTTCTGATCCTCCTCCTCACTTCTCTTGGAGACAATGATAAAGAACTGATCGCTGAGCTTGCAGAAGGCATTCGCGCTAAACAGCGCCCGGACGGAACTTTTGCCAACTATCCTGATGACCGGAAAGGAAATGTGACCGCCACTGTACAGGGCTATGCCGGCTTGCTGGCTTCCGGTTTATATAGCCGTTCTGAGGCGCATATGATTCAGGCCGAACGCTTTATCATCTCAAATGGCGGCTTGCGCAACGTACACTTCATGACAAAGTGGATGCTTGCGGCAAACGGCCTTTATCCATGGCCCGCGCTGCATCTGCCATTATCTTTCTTAGTCATTCCCCCATCCTTCCCGCTGCATTTTTACCAGTTCAGTACATACGCCCGTATTCATTTTGTACCGATGGCCGTGACGCTTAACAAAAGATTTTCGCTGAAAAATCCCAACGTTCCGTCTCTCGCGCATTTAGATCGGCATATGACTAAAAATCCGTTTACATGGCTTCGTTCCGATCAGGATGAGAACAGAGACCTCTCTTCTCTTTTCGCGCACTGGAAGCGGCTTTTGCAGATTCCTGCCGCTTTTCACCAGCTCGGTCTGCGTACGGCCAAAACGTATATGCTTGACCGGATTGAAGAAGACGGCACATTATACAGCTATGCGAGCGCCACTATTTTTATGGTGTACGGCCTGCTCGCTCTCGGTGTATCGCGCCACTCCCCCGTTATTAAAAAAGCGCTTGCCGGCACGAAAGCTTTGCTCACGTCTTGCGGCAATATACCGTACCTGGAAAATTCAACGTCGACCGTTTGGGATACGGCGCTTCTCAGCTATGCGCTTATGAAAAGCGGCATCCCAGATAACGATCAGATGATAACCAGCGCCGCCCGGTTTCTGCGTGAACGGCAGCAGACGAAAGTCGCTGATTGGGCCGTTCACAACCCGCATGCTGAACCGGGAGGATGGGGTTTTTCAAACATCAATACAAATAATCCTGATTGTGATGACACAGCCGCAGTGCTCAAAGCCATTCCGCGAAAACTTTATCCCGCCTCATGGGAACGCGGACTGAGCTGGCTTTTGTCCATGCAAAACAGTGACGGCGGCTTCTCTGCTTTTGAGAAAAATGTCAATCATCCGCTGGTCCGCCTGCTGCCGCTGGAATCGGCTGAGGAAGCTGCCATCGATCCTTCAACAAGCGACTTAACCGGACGGGTGCTGCACTGTTTAGGAGAAGCGGGGCTTTCTTCTGATCACCCTCAGATTGAAAAAGCCGTCCAATGGCTGATCCGCCATCAAGAAGAGGACGGATCGTGGTACGGCAGATGGGGTGTCTGCTATATTTACGGCACATGGGCGGCGCTGACAGGGATGAAGGCTTGCGGCGTGAGCCAAAACCACCCGGCCGTAAAAAAAGCGATCCGCTGGCTGAAGTCCATTCAAAACGAGGACGGAAGCTGGGGGGAATCCTGTAAAAGTGCAGAAGAGAAAACCTATGTTCCGCTTTCTTACGGGACGCTTATACAGACGGCTTGGGCGGCCGAAGCTTTGCTGCAATACGAAAAACCTCATCATCAAGCCGTCACAAAAGGCATATCTTTTCTTATTGAAAACCGGCATTACGAAGGAGCCGCTTTCAGCTATCCGACCGGAATCGGCCTGCCGAAACAGTTTTACATCAGGTATCACAGCTACCCGTATGTGTTTTCTTTGCTTGCGCTCAGCACTTTTATGAAAATGAGTGAAAAGGAGGAAGAAAAATGAAACGGCACGCTTATCAAACCGAGATGCTGAATTGGTGTGAAACCTTGAAGGAACAAGTCATTCAGCAAGGTCGGTTCGATCGCTTCGCGGCACAAATCGACCGGATTTTTCACACCCTTCAGGATGATGGATTAACGGAGGCGGAATGGTACGAACAGGCATCAGCACTTTACCGGGACATTACTGAACCCGAAGAGCCGGATGAGCGCAGAGCCTATGTGCCGATCGGCAAGCATGTCCTCCCTAAACTGCCTTACAGTTATTCCGCACTGGAACCGTATATTTCAAGAGAGATTATGAAACTCCACCATACAAAACACCATCAGAGCTATGTTGACGGTCTGAATAAAGCAGAACTGGAGCTCAAAAAAGCGAGACAGACGAAACAGTACGACTTAGTGGCACATTGGGAGCGGCAATTGGCGTTTCACGGCGCGGGCCATTATTTACACAGTATTTTCTGGTTTTCGATGAATCCAAACGGAAAAAGACGGCCGACGGGTGCACTCTTTCAAATGATTGATGTGTCATTCGGAAGCTATTCCGCTTTTAAAGAGCAATTTTCTCAAGCGGCGAAAAAAGTCGAAGGAGTCGGCTGGGCTATCCTAGTCTGGGCGCCGCGCGCCGGGCGGCTGGAGATTTTGGCCGCTGAGAAGCATCAGCTCTACAGCCAGTGGGACGTCATTCCTTTGCTTCCGCTGGATGTGTGGGAACACGCTTATTATTTACAATATAAAAACGACCGCGCGGCTTACGTGGATCAATGGTGGAATGTCGTTGATTGGCGGGAGGCGGAGAAACGGTTCGAGCAAGCGCACCGCGTGATATGGCCGCTTTATTAAAAAAGCCCCCGTCTTGAACGGGGGCGTGCTTCTTTTGGTTTAAAAAATACCAAGCACGTGCAGAAAAACGATAATAATGGCTACAGGAGCCACATAACGGATTAATAGGAGCCAGACTGCAAACCATTTTCGTTTTATACCGGAACCGCTTTTCAGTTCGTCAAACAACATCTGTTTCGGAATTTTCAGCGGTACGAAAACGGCAATTAAAAGCGCGCCCAGCGGCATTAAGACATTGCTGACCAGAAAATCCGCAGCGTCAAAAATACTGCGGTGAAAAAGAGAAACATCACTCAAAATTCCGTACGACAGCGCCGAAGGGACCCCGACAATAAATATAGCAAGTCCCCCGATCCATGCATACCGCTTCCGTTTTGCCGAATCGCCTTTTGACAAAACAGCAACTAAAATTTCAAGCATTGAAAAAGCCGATGTCAGCGTCGCAAATAAAAACAGCAGCAAAAAGGCGAGTAAAAACACGATGCCCAACGGCATTTGGTTAAAGACGGTCGGCAGCACGTTAAATAAAAGCTGCGGGCCTTGATCCGGCTTGAGGCCGAATGCAAACACCGCCGGAAAAATCGCCACTCCCGCCATCACAGCAACAAGGACATTTAATACCGTCACCGATACGGCGGATTGAACAATATTTTCTTCTTTTTCTAAATATGCGCTGTATGTAACCATTACGGACACTCCGACGCTTAACGAGAAAAATGATTGTCCCATCGCATATAAAATGGTATTGGCATCCATCGCGCCAAAATCAGGCATGAAGAAGAATTTTAATCCCTTCGCTGCATCATGCAGCGTAACGGAGCGGATCATTAAAAGAATAAACAGAATAAACAGAGCCGGCATCAGCACCTGGCTTACCTTTTCGATGCCGCTGCTCACCCCTTTTGCCACAACTAAAATCGTCAGCACGATAAACAGCAGCTGACCGAAAACGGCTGCATAAGGATTTGAAATGGTATCGATAAATAACGTATCAAATCCCGAAGAAAGCGATAAGCCGCCTGTAAAGCCTTTTATAATGTAGATTAATATCCATCCCCCCACTACGCTGTAGAAGGATAATAGAATAAAACACGTAATGATTCCGAGATATCCGATCCAGTGCCACTTTTTCCCCGGCGCGAGCGCCTTATAGGATTCAACGGCGTTTTTTTGTGTTTTTCTGCCGATAATAAATTCAGCAAGCAAAAGCGGCAGTCCGATTAAAACAGTAAATAAAATAAAAACAAGCAGAAAAGCGCCGCCTCCGCTGGTTCCCGCTACGTAAGGGAACTTCCATATTGCGCCGAGCCCGATTGCAGAGCCGGCCGTAGCTAAAATAAATCCCAGCTTAGATGACCATTGATTAGCTTCTTTCACTTCAGCACTCCCAATTCATTTCAGTATAAAAATCAATTGTAAGAATATATGTCTGAATAGTCAAGAAGATGTTAGTTTACATAATAATTTTATTGAAAACTTATATTAAATATTGAATTATTCAGAAAATTATTTATAATGGAATACAGAAAAGTCAGTCATATTTTCTGACTGATTGATTGAATGTAAAAGGAGCTGTGTTTATGGAATGGCTGAAAAAAATAAGCGGGTTTGCGGGCCAAACCTTTGGCTTGTGGGTTATCGTCTTTGCCGGTTTAGGATTCGCCTGCCCTGATTTGTTTTCTTGGATCAGTTCTTATATGACGATTTTCCTTGGTATTATTATGTTTGGGATGGGGCTTACTCTTCAAGCAGACGATTTTAAAGAATTAATCAGAAAGCCTTGGCATGTCGTGATCGGAGTCGCTGCCCAGTTTACGATTATGCCGCTTACGGCTTTCTGTTTATCAATCGGGCTCCGCCTCCCCGCAGAAATCGCCGCGGGCGTCATTCTGGTCGGATGCTGTCCGGGCGGTACGGCATCAAACGTCATGACATTTTTGGCGAAAGGCAATACGGCGCTTTCTGTTGCGGTCACCACGATCTCAACATTGCTTGCTCCTATTGTAACGCCGGCACTTATTATGCTGTTTGCGAAAGAGTGGCTCCCCGTTTCTTTCGGCTCACTGTTTGTTTCCATAATGCAAGCCGTGCTTTTGCCGATCGTCCTCGGGGTGATTGTGAAGCTGTTCTTCAAAAAACAGGTCGGACAAGCCGTGCACGCGCTTCCTCTCGTGTCGGTAATCGGCATCGTAGCGATTGTATCCTCTGTCGTCAGCGTAAATCGTGAGCATCTGCTTCAATCAGGACTGCTGATTGTGTCTGTCGTCATCTTACATAACGGAATCGGATATTTGTTAGGATTCCTGACTGCAAAGCTGTTCAAAATGGATTATGCTTCACAAAAAGCGATTGCGATCGAAGTCGGAATGCAAAACTCCGGACTGGGCGCAGCGCTTGCGACAGCGCATTTCTCCCCTTTGTCAGCCGTGCCGAGCGCAATTTTCAGCATATGGCACAATCTGTCGGGGTCTGTTCTTGCCACCTACTGGTCTAAGAAAAAAGAGAAAAACAGCGCCGAGGTAGAAGAAACGGCAAAGATTCCGTTTTCATAACTGAACAAGGATAGGATAGACTGGCCGCTCCTATCCTTTTTTATTCTGCAGATCATGAAACAGGCGCAAAAGCGCTTTTTTTACATCCCCCTGAAATAAACCTCCATGATAACAAATCAATTGGCGGATATCGTAATCGAGCAGCAGCTGCACAGAACGGACCGCATCATCCATATGTAACGTATAACTAGGATTAGCAAGGTTCAGCTTTCCGTCTTCAATGACGACCGCATCACCTGTGACCATAGTTTTTTCGGCAGGCAGATAAAGACTGATATGGCCGGGTGTATGACCCGGCGTGGCTACAACGCGAATGCCTCCGCACCAAGGCAGCAGCTCGCCGTCAGTAACTGTCCGGTGAACTGGAGCCGATTCGACTGATTGAAGCGAGCGGATGAACTGTTTTGCATAAGGCTTTGCATCCTCTGGCAATGAACAAAACGTTGATTCAGCCTGCTCAAGCCGTAAAGATTTTTTAGAGCCGTCAATATACGGCGCTTCACGCTCATGTGCTGTCACGCTGACATCCGGATGCAAACGGTGTAATGCAGCGAGTGAGCCGATATGGTCTATGTCGTGATGCGTTACAATAATTTTTGTCAATGAATGAAGCGACATTCCATGCCGGACGGCAGCATGTTGAAGATGGTTTGTAAAACCGGGATATCCGCAGTCTATTAATATCGTGTCATGTTCGTCTTGCAGAAGAACCGGAGTGATAGAATGCAATTCTTCATTATATTCAAATTCGATCTCAAGCGGATAACAGCTTTTCATATAAATTCTCCCCTTCTCTCAATAAAAAAAGTACACTGCTTGTAAGGGCAGTGTACTTTTTGTCTGTCTCAAATTATCCTTCCAGCAACAGCTGTTCCGGATCTTCAAGCAGGTTTTTAATGGTGACAAGGAATCCGACCGCTTCTTTACCATCTACAATTCTGTGATCATATGATAAAGCGATGTACATCATCGGACGGTTTTCAGAGCGCTCCGCATCAATCGCTACTGGGCGCAGCTGAATTTTGTGCATACCTAAGATCCCAACCTGAGGGCTGTTTAGGATTGGTGTTGACATTAGCGATCCGAATGTACCTCCGTTTGTGATCGTGAAGGAGCCTCCTTGCAGCTCACCTAATGTTAATTTATTGTTTCGCGCTTTTTTCGCAAGTTCGCCGATCTCTCTTTCAATGCCGGCAAACGTCAGGCGGTCAGCGTCACGCACGACTGGGACGACAAGCCCTTCTTCAGCCGCGACAGCGATACCGATGTCATAGAATTTTTTCACGATCAGCTCATCGCCTTGAATTTCAGCGTTAAGGAGCGGGAATTTTTTCAATGCAGCCACGACGGCTTTTGTAAAGAACGACATGAAACCGAGTTTTACTTCGTTTTGCTCAAGGAATTGGTCTTTACGGCGTTTTCTTAGATTCATAACGGCCGTCATGTCAACTTCGTTAAATGTAGTCAGCATCGCAGAAGTCTGCTGCACTTCAACCAATCGTTTCGCGATCGTCTGTCTGCGGCGGGACATTTTTTGCACTTCGACAGGTTTGTCAAAGCTTTGCTGTGTTTTTTGAGCCTGCTGTTTCGGCTGTGCCGCAGGTTTTGAAGCCGGTTTTTCATAAGCTTCCACATCTTGCTTGCGCACGCGGCCGAGCGGGTCCCCCGTCGGAATTTGTGATAGATCAATTCCTTTTTCCCTTGCCAGCTTGCGTGCAGCCGGAGACGCTATCGTTCTGGATTTCGCTTCTGATTGTGCTTCCTGGCTGACTTCTTGTGCAGCAGGTTCAGCTTTTGCTTCCTCTTTCGTTTGTTCATTGGCTGGAGCACTTTCTGAAGGGGCGGGTGCAGAACTTTCGCCAGCGCCTTCTGTAATAGTACCGATAATTTCTCCTACTTGGACGGTATCACCCGAATCTTTCAATACCTCTTTTAGAACACCCGATTCTTCTGCTGTCAATTCAACATTTACTTTGTCCGTCTCCAGTTCAAGCAAGTACTCACCCTGTTCTACATAATCACCGGGCTGCTTTAACCATTGGGCTATCGTTCCTTCTGAGATTGATTCTGCTAATTCAGGTACCTTAATTTCCGCCATTTTTTCATTTCCCCCTTAGTTTTTGCGAGTCAAGCTATCAGATACAATGCGTTCCTGTTCTTTTTTGTGGACTGTCGGATCTCCTTCTGCGGGACTGGATCGTCTTCTTCGGCCGATGTATTGGACATTTACTCCTTTTGGCGCGATTTCCGTCAGATACGGGCTGATATAACTCCATGCCCCCATGTTCTGCGGCTCTTCCTGAACCCAAACGATCTCTTGCAGGTTCGGCAGTTTGGCGAAAAGCTCCTTCGTATCTTTTGCCGGGAACGGATACAGCTGTTCGATTCTGGCAATATGAAGCCAATCCTTATCGCCTTCCATTTTGTTGAAGTGATCGCTGATATCAATTGACACTTTTCCGCTTGATAATACGACGCGAGTCACTTTTTCGTAAGCATGGGAAAGTCCGGACTGCTCATAGACAGGCTTGAATCGGCTTTCGCTCAGTTCCTGCACTTCAGATACCGTATTCGGGTTGCGCAGCAGGCTCTTCGGCGTCATGATCACAAGCGGGCGAATTTCCTCACGAAGCAGCATTTTCGCTTGTCTTCTTAAAATGTGGAAATACTGAGCCGCACTTGTCAGGTTGGCCACCGTCCAGTTGTTTTCCGCCGCCAGCTGCAGGAACCGCTCGACGCGGCCGCTGGAGTGTTCAGGGCCCTGCCCTTCGTAACCGTGAGGCAGCAGCATGACCAGGCCTGATTTTTGTCCCCATTTTGCCCGTCCTGCGGATATAAATTGATCAAAATAGACTTGAGCCGCATTGGCAAAGTCCCCGTACTGCGCCTCCCACATCACAAGCGTTTCAGGCGAATACACGTTGTATCCATATTCAAAGCCGAGAACCGATCCTTCAGAGAGCGGGCTGTTATGCACCGTAAATGAAGCAGCGCAGTCGTCTAAGTGATGGAGGGCAACAAATTCTTCTCCTGTTTCGCTGTCATGCAGCACAAGGTTTCTTTGAGCGAACGTTCCGCGCTCTGAATCCTGTCCGGTCAGCCGGATCGGCGTGCCGTCTTTCAAAATGGAAGCAAACGCAAGCGATTCAGCCAATGACCATTCAACTTTACGGTCATCATCAAACGCTTTTGCACGTCTTTCCAGAATTCTTTTCAGCTTGCCGAACACGTTAAAAGATTCCGGCCAGTTGATAAGTTCGCCGTTCAGCTTGCGGAGAACATCAAAATCAATGGCTGTGTCAACGTCTGGAAAACCGTTGGACACCGGTTCCGGCAATTCAATTTCCCGTACGGCGTCTTCTTTTTTGGCGGGCACCTTTTTATAGGCGTCTTCAATTCGTTTTGTCACTGCCGTTTCGATGTTTTGCGCTTGTTCCTCGCTGATCAGTCCTTCACTTACGAGTTTTTCCGCAAAGATCCGCTTGACAGTCGGGTGTTTTCTGACGGCGTCATACAGCATCGGCTGTGTCGTTGACGGCTCATCCATTTCATTGTGGCCGTACCGTCTGTATCCGATTAAATCGATTAAGAAATCTTTATTGAACCGCTTCCGGTATTCAACCGCAAATTTAACGGCTGACAGGCATGCTTCCGGATCATCCGCGTTGACGTGAACGATCGGGATTTCGTAGCCCTTAGCCAAATCACTGGCATATTTCGTGGACCGTGATTCATCGCTTTCTGTTGTAAAGCCGATCATATTATTGGCGATGATATGAATGGCCCCGCCGACCTGATAGCCTTTCAGAGAGCTTAAGTTCAGCGTCTCGGCGACAATGCCTTCTCCCGGAAACGCTGCGTCACCGTGAATTAAAATGGCGAGCGATTTTGTTTCGTCTTGAACCGGGTACCCCTTTTGCGTTCTTGTTTCCTGTGCCGCCCGCGTGCTTCCTTCCACAATCGGATTGATGAATTCCAAGTGGCTCGGGTTATTTGCAAGCGTAATCCGCGCGCTTTTGGTTTCAGCATCCTGAAGCTGTCTGTCTGCACCGAGGTGATATTTTACATCGCCCGTCCAGCCGTAGCTGATGCCGGTCGATCCTTCAGACGGCACAAGGTCTTTATTCGGCGCGTGCTGGAATTCCGAGAAAATAATCTCATACGGTTTGCCGAGCACATGCGCAAGCACATTTAAACGGCCTCTGTGCGCCATCCCGATATTGACATTGGTTGTGCCCGCTTTCACAGACTGGGCGATAATGTCGTCAAGAACCGGCACAAGCGCGTCTAATCCCTCAATTGAGAAACGCTTCTGACCGACGAATGTCCGGTGTAAAAATTGTTCAAATCCTTCTACTTCCGTCAGTCTTTCTAAAACGGCTGACAGTTTTTCCGGTGAATTTTTCCGGAACAGTTCTCCGGATTCGACCATTTTTGTAATCCATGCGCGCTCTTCGAAATCATGCACATGGTCAAACTCGAAGGAGATGGTTCTTTTATAGGTATTGCGTAAATGCTGGATGGCTTCTAAGCCGTTTGTTATATTGGCAGGTGCGTCTTTACAGATGACAGACGCGGGTATTGCTTTCATTTCTTCTTCTGTAAGCCCGTACTCGGATAACGGAAAGAGCTCGCTCTTTTTCGGATCCTTTCTGAGCGGATTGACGGAAGCGTTCAGATGGCCATAGGTTCGAATATCTTCTGCAAGTTTAACTGCTGCTGCGATCTTTTGAATCAGATCTGCGGTGACGCGTCCCTGTTCCTTTGTTCCCGATGCCTCTTTTATTTGGCTTGGCGGAGCGCCGAGTTCGTCAAACATGTCTTTCAGATCCGGATCAATGCTGTCTGGATCTTCAGCATATTGGTCGTACAGCTCCAGTGCGTAGCCGAGGTTCGGTCCGTAAAAATCTTCCCAATTCATTCTTTGTTTCATATTATTTTGAAACATTTGAATATTACCCCCAACCTAGATAATCAAGTGATCAATTCACTATCTTGAAATAACTTTTGAACGCTGTGCCCAAAATTATGTAATAAAAACGCTTCCAAGGATATTTTACCACTGATTGCGTTTGGATTCTACCTTGATTGTTCACAAAATAGTAAAAAAAACAGATCAATACCGAAAAAATTAAATCATTTTAAAATAAAAAGCGAAAAAGCATAGGAAAAAGCCTATCCTATGCTTTTATGAAGCAGTTTTTTCAAGAGCGGATACAGTACATCGGGCAGCTGATCGACATCCGGAACAAAAATACTGTACTTTCCGTACATATCCTGAATGGTTTTCATCTGTGATTCTTCTATCGCAGTATTGGACAGAAAAACATTTATGACTTCTATCCCTTTTTTTCTCGCTTCGATGACAGCCTCGCTCGTATCGACGATGCCGTTTTGTTCGTATCCGAATGCTGCCGGCTCTCCGTCTGAAAACACGATTAAAAATTTTTGCGCCTCACTCCGCCGCATCAGCTGTTTCGTCATTTGTCTGATGGCGTACCCGTCTCTGTTATCTTCTTCAGGCGCAAGCTGCATGATCAGCGGACCCGCCGCCTGCAGCAGCGACTCTTCAAACGGAATGACGGTATTGAAGAAATTCGGCTGGCTCGTTTCGGTCGCTTCGTTCGTATCCTCCCAAAATCCGACGATCTGGTGCGGTACGGACACTGATTTCAAGGCTTCATGAAAAAGAACGATCCCTCTTTTTGTTTCATCCATTTTGTCGAACATGCTGGCCGAACAATCGACAAGCAATGTAAAAACGGCGTCAATGTCTGAAGATGGGTCCTGCTTTTTATAGAAAAGGCGCGGGTTCCGCTCCGTAAAATAACGGATCAGTTTGCGATTCAGCCGGCCTGCGTGAAGGTCGGTCCGCGGGAGCGTTTTTTTGTGCTCAAGTGTTTTTTGTATCATCTGCTTCAGGCGTTTTTGATATGATTCTATCGTTTTTGCCTGTTCTTTATAAGACTGCTCCTCTTCAGGAGACGCTTTATGAGGCGTTTGATAAACCGGGAAGGCAAATTTGTTTTCTTTTCCGTCAGCCAGCCCCGCGCCCTTATGTTCATCCTGAATGGATTCAAGCGCTTCCAGTTTGGAGTAATCCTCTCTTTTCGTCTGACGTGCGGAGCCTTGAACGGAGCCGAGCGCCTGGTCACCGTCATCGCCTTCTCTGGCCGCGTCTTTCCCAAGATCTGATTTCGCGCCGTGCTCAATATCAAATTGAAGGAAACTTTTTGACGGCGCTTCGGTTTCCCGGTGCCACGTATTCATTTTCTCTTCAAGGATTTCTTCATCTCCGTCGGAAGACTCAGGGAGCGTGAGATCGTCACTTAACGAAGGCGCTTTTTTTACGCTTTCGAATAAAGGCTCTTCAGCCGCTTTTTCGTAATCAAGTTCCGGCAGAAAAAAGTACGTGTTCAGCATATCTTTCTCAAGCACTTCATCAAGGCCTTCCATGAGGTCTTCCGTTATTCTTGCGATTTGTTCCGTAGAATCCGCCTCATACACCCGGATGAGCTGACGTTCAATATACGGTATCATCATATCAATATGTTCATGCATGGAAGGAATGCCTTCAAGCGGAGACTCAGCCGTCAGCTTGACAAACATCGCGCAATACAAAGCGTCGGTGAAAATGCTCCGTTCTAAATTCAATGTCAGCTGCGTCGTGAAATATTTCCTGTACATCTCCCTCCGCTTCTGAAAAACACGTTTCGTTCCCGGCCGTTCTTTTTTGATCAGCTCTTCAATTCTGATATCCTCAAGCAGCATAAACAGCTGCTTGGCAAAGCTTTGGCGGGTAAAGTGCCGGTGAACGTCATTTAAAAACCCCGCAAATTCCCGAAATGAGCTGCTGCGTGTTCCGACAGCGCGCAAATAGACATCGCTTTTCAGGCCGGCTTCCATATCCCCGGCTGAGCGGTCTTTCCAAAAGTGGCTCATGTAAATTTTCTTTTCAAAGGGATTGTAGTAAGACTGCACGCCGTATTCCACTTCAACTTCACTGCTTCTGGTCAGTGTTTTGGCCAGATCAGTCAGCATCATGAACAAAAACGAATCAATCGTGCTGTCGTTAAATTTGATAAACTTCATTGTATGTCCCTCATTCGAACAGCGTTTCTGCAATATTTCTGACAGCGGCTTTTTCCCTGTCGTCGTCAAGTTTTTCTACGATGCCTCTTTCAATCGCCCGTTTCGGCGGGATGTACGCAGCCAAGTCGCACGTATCAATGAGAGCCCTGATGGACGCCGCTTCTTCTGACACTTGTCCGTTATGCGCTTGTGCGATTAAATCAGAAGACAGCGTCATAAAGCGTTCAATTAATTTCTCATCTTTTAAGACAGACTGAGAGGTCAGCACCTGTTTCAGGAGGCTTCCTTTAATATACGGAACATCAATGATGACAAAACGGTTTTTAAGGGCTTCGTTCAGCGGAACGGTGCCGACGTAGCCTTCATTAATCGCGGCGATAACACCGAATCCTTCGCTTGCCTTAATCACTTCTCCTGTAAAGGGATTTGTCATCATTTTTCTGTAATCAAGCACGCCGTTTAGAATCGGAAGGGTTTCAGGCTTTGCCATATTGATTTCGTCAATGTATAAAAAATGTCCCTCGTTCATTGCGGTTGTTACAGGTCCGGGAACGAATTCAATTGTCGCCTGTCCCTGTTCATTTTCAATCGTTTTATAGCCGACAAGCGCTTCTGCATCAAGGTCTACGGAGCAGTTGACGCTGTGCATCGGTTTATGAAAATAGTTCGAAAGCGTTTCCGCCAATTTTGTTTTCCCTGAGCCCGTCGGTCCTTTTAATAAGATATTTTTTCCCATTGTCAAAGCGATGACGGCATCGAATACAATCGCTTTATCTTCGGCCTCATAGCCTGATGATCCGATTAAATCCCGGAATTCTTGGGAAACGGGATGATTTTGATAAGCCTGCAGTTTGTTTTGTATATCTTCCGGAAGTGATAGGTGCTGTAATTCTGAAGTCATAGGTGATGTTTCCTTTCCATTTGTATTCCATAACCGAGTATACTAAAAAAGCCCTTGTATACTCAATACAAAAGGGCTCATTCCCTGCGGGCGCTTTTTGTCAGGGGAGCGCAGGCGATTCTGGCTCCGGAATTTCCGCTTGGGTTTGTTAAATAATCGTCCGTATGTTCATGAATGACGAACGCACTTCCGTCCCGGTCGAGCAGGCTGAGTCTGCTCCCTTCTTTTAATGAAGTTTGCGGCGCGTTCATAATGACATCCACTTTACCGTCAGCCCCCACTTCAAGATTGGGGAGATCCCCGGCGTGATGACCCATCGGATTGTTGAAGCCGTGTTCTTTGTTCAAAGGGTTGAACGGTCCCCCGGCTGATTCGAAATCAGGTGCCTGACAAGTCCCTTTTTCATAAATATGAAATCCGAGAGAAGTGCCGGGCGGCAGATGCCCCGCTGATATATGAATGTCTGACCCTTCATCATCAGATTCCCTCACTTCGATATATCCGATCGTTTTTCCGTTTTGATTGATGAGTCCGGCATGCTCACGGTATGCAGATGCTTCCAATGCGCGGCTTTCCTCATGTTTTTTGGGCGGAACGGGAGCGGGTCTCCCCCCGCAGCCGCAAAGCGTAATTGATGCGAGCATGAGAAAAAGCAAGAGACGATGCATGCTTCCTCCCCCTTGTTTTTTTACCCATCAGTCTTGTCAAAACGTGAAAATGGTAAACAAAAAAAAGCCCCGAAAGGCTTTTTTTAAAAATAACTGCGCGCTCCTAAATACGCTTTTTTCCAATACGGATTGCTTAAGTTTGAAACTTCAACCCCGGAGGAGCTTGCGTGAATAAAATCTCCTCCGCCCAAATACATTCCCATATGAGAAGGGCCCGCTTTATATGTCGTAAAGAAGACGAAGTCGCCAGCTGACGGCTGGCTGATATGTTTCATCGTATTCCAATATCCGGCCGTGCTCAGACGGGAAACAGAGCTTACCTTATTTAAAAGGTAATAGATGTAACCGCTGCAATCGAAGCCCGCAGGCGTATTGCCTCCCCAGCGGTAAGGCACGCCGACATGTTTTTTCGCCTCGCCTATCATTCTGTCAATCTTTGACCCTGTCACCGGAGGTTCGGGAGTATTCGGCTTGTTTGGCTTTGCCGGTTTGTTATCCGGCTGCCGCACAGGATCTTCTGTTTTTCCCGTTCCGTTAATCACCAGAACTTGTCCGATTTGAAGCACATCAGTTGTCAATTTATTTTTTTCTCTGATGAGCTGAGCGGTGATGCCGAACCGATTAGCAATTTTCCAGAGGGAATCGCCTGCTTTTACTTTGTAAGTGGATGGCTTCTCAGAAGGGTTTGAATGAGATGGCGGTGTTGTGCCGCTGTTTCCGTTATGTGAACCTTTGATCTTTAACACTTGATTCGGATACAGCATGTCTGATGTTAATTGATTCAGCTTTTTCAGTTCGGCGATGGTGACGCCGGTTTGATTGGCGATTTTCCACAGCGAGTCACCCGGCTTCACAGTGTAAGTCCCTGATGCGCCTTTATCAGGCTTTGTCTGTCTGCCGCCTCCGTCCGTGCCGCCGGCAGACCCTTTAATTTTCAGTTTCTGGCCGGGATAGATGACATCTGAACTCAAACGGTTCAGGCTTCTCAGCTCAGAAACGCTCATTTTGTATTTTTTTGCGATCACCCATAATGAGTCTCCGTATGTAACTGTGTAAGCACCCGTGCTTCGTTTTCCTTTTTGACCCGTTTTATGTGTGCCGCTGCCGTCAGGAATGTGCAGCCGCTGTCCTGGGTGGAGTATCGTTGATTTCAGTTTATTTTCCGCCTGCAGGGCTGAAATACTTGTATGATATTGCCGGGAAAGCTTCCAAAGAGAGTCGCCGCTTTTTACTTGAATGGTTTTTGCTTCAGCTGGATGCACGGCGAAGGTTGAAGTCATTACTGCAGATACAGCCAGACCGGCTGCGATTTTTTTCTTCATATAACGAAAAACCTCCTATTTATCATTGCTGAAAGGGACGTTCCTTTTCTTTGGACGCCGCCTGTTATGCAGGATTCATTCAGAAGTCGACATTAATTCCGATTCATTTGGCCTTAGATCATCACCAATGCCACACATTTTACATAAATTGAGAACATTTCACAAAAGACTTTGGAATCATTTTCATAACATGGCTTTTTTCCGCGACATTCCACCTTTCTTGTCTGTTTTTCATACAATTCTCTTTACGGCGTGAAAAATCCTCCCGAAAAACAATCAAAAAAAGCCCGCTTCCTTTAAAGGAAGCGGGTGACGGCTGTGATTACAGAACCCGGGTCTCGGCAGTTTTCACGTCTTCTGCTATCAATTCCGCTGCACGCTGTGCTCCGCCGGCCGCTTTCAGGGATTCTCCGATTTCAGAAGCTTTTGTCTGATATTCAGGATTTTCGCTCAATTCTTTTATTGCTTCAGTGAGCAGTTCGGCTGTTACATCTTCTTTTTTAAACATCTTGCCCGCGCCCGTGTTTTCCACTTGGCTTCCGACGGCGAACTGATCTGCGCCCATCGGAATGACGATCATCGGGGTTTTGTAGTAAAGCCCTTCGCTCGTACTGTTCATTCCGCCGTGAGTGATAAATAAGTCCGCTCTCTTCAGGATCTCAAGCTGCGGAACATAAGGCTTTACAATGACATTCTCAGGAATTTCATCAAGCTCCGCCGGATCAAGATGTTTGCCGATTGACATGACGGCTTTTCCGTTAAAGTTTCTGGCCGCTTTTAAGCATTTATTAAACAATTCCTTCTGATTGTTAAAAATCGTGCCCATGGAAATAAACAGGACGTTTTCTCCTTCAAGCTGTTCAAACGGGAAATCTTGAGCCGCCGCCCTTTCGGTTATGGACGGACCGACAAAGAGATAAGATTCGCCAAACTCTTCTTCTTTCGGCTGAAACGCTCTTGAAGTAAACACGATGGTTTTTCTGCCGTCATTTGAGAAAATATCATACGGCGTTTTAATGTCTGCGCTGAATTCTTCATTGAGCCGGCTGACCGCTTCGGTATAAGCCGGATAATGAGATGATTCCTCTGATACAAGGTTTGTATTTGAAAACACTTCTTTAATAAATGCTTCATTCATTGCAAATGTCGTACAAAGTGAATATGCCGGCAGTTTCAGCTGGTTTCTCACGAGCCTTCCTGCCAGAAAATGATGATCATACAGGATGTAGTCGTAGGATTCATCCTTTACTTCTTCAAGAATACGGAGAGCGGCTTTTTTGGAAGTCTCAATCATTAATAGTAAAAACTCGGTAGCGTCCCGCTGTTCATCACCCGTTGCGTTTTTTCCGAATTCATCTTTTCGGAAATCTTCATATTCACGGAATTCCGCTCCGCTTGACGCGATTTTGTTCTCATATTCCTTCACGCCGTAATATACGACATGTTCCCCTTTTGCCTTCAGTTCTTTTACGACTCCTAAAGACGGATTGATATGGCCTTCTCCCGGAAAGCCGATCATCAATACATTTGCCATCTTTCCACTCCCTATTCTTTTAAATTTTATGTATATTTAAACGATAACATCAATACAGAAAAAGGTAAAGATGTTCACCTTATTAATATTAAATGGGTACAATATTCCCATTTTCTTATTATTTCGTATGAAGCGCCCGCGGCGAAACAAGCGGATACAGTCCGCCGTCTTTAGCAAAGGACATTTTTCCCGTTTCTTCTGAAACAACGAGCACGAGTGCATCAGTCACGGCCGAAAGACCCATCGCGGCCCTGTGGCGCGTCCCGTATTTGAGATCGACATGTTTTGTTGTGAGCGGAAGCACATTGGCTGCTGATACAACCCGGTTTTCTCTGACCAATACGGCTCCGTCGTGAAGCGGATTGCCGGGATAAAAAATACTCTCAATTAAAGCCGCACTGATCTCGGCATGCAGGCTGGTCCCTTTTTGTATTATTCCGTCCAGCGGATCTGCACGTTCAATCACAATCAGCGCTCCGTGTTTTTCTTCCGCCAGATGCTGCACGGCCCTCGCCAGCTCTGTATAGGAAGGCGTAAAATGTTCGATATATGTCTGCAGGTAAAACGACGAAGCGACAGCCTGCATTTCCTGAAACGTATGTCCCAGTTCATCTAATTCGCAAAGAAGGCATTGGTCTTTTTCATCCAATGTCCGCAGTATCATTCCGGCATCCTCCGTAATTTGTTTCAAATACGTTTGAACGGCAGCGGTAAACGCGCTTTCCGTCATTTGAGTGTGGCGCATGTCACATCAGCTCCTTTCCCTTATTTTCTGCATCGCGCGCATGGATATGCGCCGCTGTGTGCACCATAATCATGAAAGGAGGCGCACATCATATGGAATTCGCACGGCTGATGCAATATATCTGCACTTTTTTAGGGGTCATTTCACTTTCATTCATTTATGCCAAGATGTTTAAAAAGCCGAAACCGGACAAAAAAGAGTAGGCCGGCTTTCATTGCTTTTTATACATAAAATGTTATAATTTCTCTCGTTAAAATAAAGAAACGGGGAACCTAACTTGAGAGAAACGAACACGATCGGCCAAAAGGTCAGACAGCTGTTACATATCTTCATTCCGATTTTAATCACACAGGCGGGCCTTTCCCTGATCACCTTTTTGGATACGGTGATGTCAGGAAAAGTGAGCGCCGCCGATTTAGCCGGGGTTGCAATCGGTTCAAGCCTGTGGACACCGGTTTATACGGGCCTTGCAGGAATATTAATGGCCGTTACGCCCGTTGTTTCGCAGCTGTTTGGAGCCGGCAGACAAAAGGAAGTGCCGTTTTCCGTCATCCAGGCCGTTTATGTAGCGGCCGTTCTCAGTGCGGCGGTTATCCTGATCGGCTTTTTCACCGTTGATATGATCTTGGGACATTTGGGACTGGAACCTCGTGTCCGGACGATCGCAAAACACTTTTTAGGATTTTTATCCCTCGGTATTTTTCCTTTGTTTGTGTACACCGTTTTGCGCTCGTTTATTGATGCACTCGGCAAAACGCGAGTCACAATGCTTATTACGCTTTGCTCATTGCCTATTAATTTTGTTTTAAATTATGTATTTATTTTCGGGAAATTCAACATGCCGGCATTGGGCGGAGTCGGTGCGGGGTTCGCTTCCGCCCTGACTTACTGGTGTATTTGCGCCATCAGTTTTTTTATCGTCTGCAGATTTGAGCCGTTTGCCGGGTACTCTGTATTTCGGAAACTGTACCGTTTTTCTCCGTCTGAATGCAGAAAACTTTTGAAAATCGGTTTGCCTATCGGTTTTGCGGTATTTTTTGAAACGAGCATTTTTGCGGCTGTCACACTGCTTATGAGCCATTTTCAGACGGTGACGATTGCAGCCCACCAGGCGGCAATGAATTTTGCCTCCCTCTTGTATATGCTGCCGCTCAGCGTATCCATGGCCATGACCATTTTGGTCGGCTTTGAAGCAGGCGCAAAGCGCTATAGAGATGCCCGCTCATACAGCTATATCGGGATCGTGATGGCGCTTAGTTTTTCTTTATGCACGGCGGCTTTCATTTTACTGTTCAGACCGCAAATCGCCGGAATGTATACATCAGATCCGGCGGTGCTCATGTTGACGCAGCACTTTTTAATCTATGCGCTGTTTTTCCAGCTTTCTGATGCCGTAGCAGCTCCGATACAAGGCGCTCTGAGAGGATATAAGGATGTCAACTATACACTCGGCGCGGCTTTTGTGTCGTATTGGATTATCGGGCTTCCGCTCGGTTACGCAGTCGGCACTTATACGGGCCTCGGGGCATACGGCTACTGGATCGGGTTAATTGCAGGACTTGCCGCAGGAGCTGTCGGTTTATTCTTCAGACTGATGAAACTGCAAAAGCGTTATGTGAAAAAAATGATGATTTTATAAAGGAGGAGCAGCAATGCCAAAACATAAACTGCTGTACGATTATTTAACTGAACGGGCGGAGGACATCAGTCAGACATGGTTTGATACGCTTCATGAAACGGATCCTGATTCTGTTTATGCTTCTACTGACCCGGCTGTACTCACAAATCTGAAAAAACAAAATCTGGCGTTTAATTATCAACTCAATCGGATTTTTTCTGAAGAGAAGGAAGTATATACAGCGGCCTTGGAAAAGTGGGCGTTTAAAGCCGCACGGGATAAAGAACATTTAAAAACTCCCATCCATTATATTATTCGCGAGTTTATCAGAGTTCGTGATTTGTATGTCGGCCATGTCAAGCAGTTTACCAGACTTCATACGGACACCGTGACAGAAGAAGATGCCGAAGATATATTCCATACGCTGATCAAATCGTTTGATGTGGTCATTCATATTTTCATAGAGGAAATGTATAAAAACACAAACATTCAGCTTGAAGCGCAAAAAGAATTGATCACCGAGCTGAGCTCGCCGGTAATTGTGCTTTTTGACAATGTCGGACTGCTGCCGCTGATCGGGGATATTGACACGGCAAGAGCCAAAATGATTTTGGAGAATACGCTGCACTAGTGTTCAGAGAAGCGCATCACTCAGCTGTACATTGATTTATCGGGCGTAGCCATGATTGTTACGATGGTTGCCCAACAGCTTTTCACCTTAATTGAATCACTCGGAATGCTCGGCGTGAAAGCGACATTATCCGGAATCCGTCCTGAAATCGCCCAAACCGCGGTGCAGCTCGGACTGAGTTTTTCAAATTTATCAATACGGTCTTCGCTTGCGGAAGCGATCGCTTCCGATCTGGCACAAAAAAAGGGATAAGGCATTTCAGCCTTATCCCTTTTTTATCAGTCTTTCCACGGATATGTCCAATACACTTCTTCTTCAAACCATGTCTGAAGAACCGGCTCGTTATTTTTTATTTTTTCTTCCAGCTCTCTCAGCATGCCTTCCGTTTGGGTGCGGTGCGCTTTTAAGGCATTCATTTTTATATCGGCAACCTCTTTAATATCAAGAATGACATCAGGCTTGCCGACGGCTTCCTCCCTGTTGCGGGTGATTGCCATGCAAAGTGTGCGCGGGCGGTCCTCTTTTTTCTTTCTGTAAAGCGCTCTGATGACCGCTTCGCCGCATGCATCATGATCCGGATGGACGCCGTGCTCCGGATAGAATGTGACAATCAGACTCGGTTTTACATCGTCGATAATCTCTTCCATCATATCCGCGAGCCACTCGTCATCTTCAAATTCAAGTGTTTTATCACGAAGCCCGAGCATTCTCAGGTCAGTAACGTCCATTGCTTTGCATGCGTCAATCAGCTCTTGCTTTCTTAACAGCGGCAGTGTTTCACGGTTCGCGAAAAAAGGGTCTCCCATGTTTCGGCCCATTTCGCCAAGCGTTGCGCATGCATACGTAACGGGAATATCTTTTTGTCTGTGTAAAGCAATCAGCCCTGCCACTCCGTATGATTCATCATCAGGGTGAGGCAGGATGACGAGTACATGTTCTTTCATGATTTTCACCCTTTTCTTTAAACTGTAAACGGCTTTTCGCTGATTTGAAGCGAAATCGCCAATTTTCCGCCCGGCAGATGCCCTGCCATTAACAGACGGTCTTCGTCATCTACTGTATACTCAGTCAGACCTTCTGCGTAAATCCAGCCCTCTTCTGTTTTCAAACCGACGCGGTACGGGCCGTTTCCTTTGATTTTCGCCTGATGGTACGTCACTTTTGCATTGCGTATATAGGCTACAACCGTCATGTTTTTCTCATTCAGATGCGCTGAATAAGAACCGGTCGTTGTTTCCAAATGGATATATACAGGACGATCGGCATATCGCTCTAAAGAAGTTTGCACATCTTCTTTTATGATCGCTTTCATAGCTGCTCCCCTCTTTCTTCTTTTAAAAATTGCAAACGCTTCGTATGTAGTTCAACCAATTCATATTTCTCAATCGGCCGCAGCCGGGAATCTACAATTCGCTGCACCGCCAGAGCAAACTTTTCCTCGGGTGACTTCCGGAGCCTCGGATGTGTTCTTTGATCAAGCAGTTCAAGATCAATTGCCTTCTCCGCTTCTTCAAGAGTTGAAGCCGGGAGAGTGCGGTTATTCCACAGTGTCTGATAGGCTTTTGCTATGTCTTTATCAGTGCCCATTGTACAGCTCCTTTACATACTCGTAATGATTATACATAATTTAAGCTATCGCTGGAAAGCGAAAGGCTTAGCGGCTTTTTATCGGCCGCTTCCATTTGATCTGTGAAAAGGTAAACAAAAGCAATGCTGCCCATATACAAATGAAGGTAAACGCTTTTTGCCCGGAAAATGGTTCATGATACACAAATACGCCGAGCATAAGGGTAATGGTCGGCGCTATATATTGCAAAATGCCGACTTGATACAGCAGCAGACGCTTTGCCCCCTCTGCAAACAGTAACAGCGGTAAGGCCGTAAATACGCCTGCGAAAAATAGGAGCGCCCATGTTCCTGCCCCCAAGGACCCGGAAGTGCTCCCGTCAGCTGTATATCCTAAATAAATAAGTGCAGCCGGGGTAATCAAAAGCGTCTCCAGCGTCAGTCCGATCGTGCTGGACATGCGGGTTCTTTTTTTACATAAGCCGTACAGGCCGAAGCTGAATGCAAGCAGCAATGCGATATAAGGAACCGCGCCATATTGAAACGCAGATATGATCACGGCCGCCCCGGCAATAGAAACGGCTGCTGTTTGCATCTTGTTAAGCTTTTCTTTTAAGAATAGGATGCCCAAAAGAACGGAAACGAGCGGATTAATGTAGTACCCGAGACTTGCTTCAAGCAAAAAGCCGTGATTGACGGCCCATATGTACACAAACCAATTAACGGAAATTAAAACGGAAGCGAAAAAAAGCGCCAGCAGGCCCCCTTCCGATTTCAAAAGACGCAGTTCACGCCATCCGGTTTTCCACTTCTTAAGCACAGTTAAAAGCACACACATGAAAACAAATGACCATAAAATCCGGTGAGCTAAAATGTCCAATGCGGGTATTTGTTCAAGAAGTTTCCAATAGACCGGAAACAGCCCCCACATGGCGAAAGAACAAGCGGTATAAATGATTCCTTTTCTTGCGTTATTCCCTTGCACGGCCTTCCCCTTCCTTTCTGTAAACAGATTATATTATATCACGGGAAGCTTCCGGCGGGCATATACTATGTTGTCCGTTAAGAAAGGGTGAGATGCCGTGTTTGATTGGAACAGATATTTTCCCTTCCAAAATCAGTTCTCTAAAGAAACGTTTAAAAATGCTGATCCGAAAGATGTCGAGACATATGTCAACCGAGTGATGGAAAGCGTATTCGGCGCCGGTTATGCCGGACAGTTCCCTTTTCGCGACCCAATGTCCAAAAAGGCCGATCCGGTCGAAGCGGAACCGCCCAAGCCGGAAATTGACCTGTTTGAAACATCCGATCATGTTTTTGCGAAAATTCCCGCAGAACAAGAGGAACTCGACCGTATCAGGATTAAGCATACGTCACACAGCCTCGTTGTAGAGAACAGCAGTCTGGGAGAAGGAAAAAAAGAAATCATCCTTCCGAGCCTCGTCAAACGGAAAGGAACAAAAGCAGTCTATAAAGACGGGATGATTGAAGTTATGTTTTCAAAACAGGAAGACTACAATTTATCGGAAGTGGAGATTTTAAGATAAAAAAAACGGCCCGCGCGATGCAGGCCGTTTTTTCTTTAATAAAATGGCGGATAACCGCCGGCTCCCGGACCGAAACCGCCGTATGGGACGCCTCCGTATCCGTAACCGGCGAACCCGTACGGATAGCGGGGTCTTGTAAAACCTGTGGCAATTACGCCTCCGAGAAGACCGCCTAAAAATCCGCCGAATAAAGGAGCGCCGAACAAAAAAGGACTTCTCGCCGGAAATCCGGCAGGACCGAAATTCCCGCGATACAATGCATGACGAGGGTACATGTTTTTCCTCCTTTATGTCTGCCTATTCTTAAGCGTATTCATAAAATGAGGAAATTGATTGGGCGATTGTAACAACATGTGCCTCTCTCTGATATTGCATTAACGTATAAATATTTTGGTTATAATTTGATTACATTTTGATTAACTGTTATACTTTTTTACAAGTTGCGACATTATAAAAAACCATCAGGGGGAATAAAATATGCCATTACTTCGTTTTGACGTTATTGAAGGCCGGGATGACGCAGCATTAAAAAAACTACTGGATACCGCCCATTACGCCATGGTTAAAGCTTTTGACGTCCCTGTAACGGACCGTTATCAGATCGTTCACCAGCATCGGCCTCATGAGCTTATCATTGAAGATACCGGGCTCGGTTTCAAAAGAAGCAAAGATCTTGTCATCATCAGCATTGTCAGCAAAGCGCGCACCGAACATCAAAAAGAAACATTATATCAACTGATGGCTGATCAGCTTAAAACAGAATGCGGCATATCACCCGAGGACGTCATGATTTCCATTACAGAAAACGGGAACGCCGATTGGAGCTTCGGGCTTGGTGAGGCTCAGTTTTTAACCGGCAAACTGTAAAAGGCCTCCCCGCTTGTTCTGAATGATTGCAAACTGAATAAAAGAGGGATGTATGTTGGTTAGTGAGTTGTACCCTTGTTTGATATGCGGATTTAAAGGATTAGAGACAAGTCCCGTTTATAACGGCGAATATCAAAAAACATTTGATATTTGCCCCTGCTGCGGGTTTGAATTCGGCTACAGTGAGGACCATGACGTAAGCTTAGGGTTTATTGTAACGCCTGATCATTTAATTGAAGCGGCATTTCAGTTATACCGGAAACAGTGGATTGATCCGGCGGAATGTAAAAATGATCATTTCCTTACATTCGATGCTTTATTAAAGCAATTAAAAGGCTTGAACCTCAATCTGAACAATTTTGATATTAATGGTTTTTATGACGAGTAAACATTATTATTAAGAAAAGGCTGCCTTGGGCAGCCTTTGTTATTCATCACATGTGTCGTTGGCAGATCCCCCGGGCTCGCAAAAACTGTCTGCCCATTTTTGCATTTCCTGAAAAACGGCTTGCAGGGCCATGCCTTTATCAGTCAGTTTATAAATGACTTTGACAGGTGTTTCAGGCAGCACCTGACGCTCGACGATTTCATTTTGTTCCAGCTCTTTGAGCCGCTCCGCGAGCATTTTTTGGCTGATTGTCGGTATCGTTTCGGTCATATCTTTAAATCGTTTCGGCCCGTCCATCAGTACATGGATAATGAGGCCGTTCCAGCGCTTTCCCAAAAGAGAAAAAGCGGATTCCATTTTAGGACACATTGTATATCCCACGTGAGTTCATCCCTTCATCTATGAATTGACAAGTTTTTTGTGATCCATTAAAATTAGTTTTCGAGTTACATTTAGTAAGCTTCTAACTTTTCTATTATGATAACACGTTTATCCGAAGGAGGAAACATGATGACATCCGTATTAGACGTTTTAAAGGAACGCGCATCTGTTAAAGAATACGATAAAGACGCGGTCATTACAAAAGAGGAATTAACAGAACTCCTTGAAATCACAACGCAAGCGCCTTCCGCCTGGAACCTTCAGCATTGGCATTTTCAAGTCTTTCACAGTGATGAAGCAAAAGCTGCCCTGCTTCCGGTTGCTTTTAATCAAAAACAGATTATTGATTCATCAGCAGTTATTGCCGTATTAGGCGATTTAAAAGCAAATGAAAATGGTGAAGACGTTTATGCTGAACTGGCTGAGCAAGGCAATATCACAGAAGAGATTAAACAAACGCTTTTAGGCCAGATTAACGGCGCATACCAAAATGATCAGTTTGCCCGTGATTCAGCATTTTTAAACGCTTCTTTAGCAGCGATGCAGCTGATGCTTGCCGCTAAAGCAAAAGGCTACGACACTTGCGCGATCGGCGGATTCAATAAAGAGCAATTCGTTAAGGAATTCGACGTGAGCGAGCGTTTCGTGCCCGTCATGCTGATTTCAATCGGCAAAGCCGTTAAGCCGGCGCATAAAAGCAACCGGCTGCCTGTATCTAAAGTGTCAACTTGGCTGTAAGATGAAAGAAACCCTTAGTCCGCTTAAGCAGACTAAGGGTTTTTTATAGGAATCGCTCACTGTACCAGGTTCTCGCCTGCTCTGCTTCCTGCTGTGTGAGCTGATGACCGCCCTCCTGCCAAACAAGAGAAACGGATGCATGAGCATCTGTCAGATACTGATAAAGCTCCTCCGATTCTTCTTTTGTACATAGGGGATCGCGTTTTCCCGCACCGATAAACACAGGCAGCCCTTCCATATCAGGCAGCTTCACTCCGCGTATCGGCACCATCGGATGATGCAGAACCGCTCCTTTCAGTACATCTTTATAATGAAACAAAAGACTTGCTGCAATATTGGCGCCGTTTGAATAGCCGGCAGCAATCACGTTTTCTCTGCTGAATCCGTACATTTGCGCCGCTTCATCAATAAAATTCTTTAATTCTTCCGTCCGTTCAATTAAATCTTTCTCGTCAAATACGCCTTCTTTCAGCCGCTTAAAAAAACGGGGCATGCCGTTTTCCGACACTGATCCTCTGACCCCGAGCAAACTTGCTTTCGGATCGATAAAACGTCCGAGCGACAGAAGATCATGTTCATTTCCCCCCGTTCCGTGCAAAAGCAGCAGAACATTCTCTGACGTTCCCTGTTCAAACACATGTTTCATTATCATTCTCCTTTCTCCATTTTGGGCAGAACAGCTGTAATCTGGCTGCGATGCTCTTCCAGCCATTCCGGAAGCTTCAGCTCTGTTCCGAGATTTTCAAAGGATTCATCCGTCATAAAGCCCGGTTCATCGGTTGCCATTTCAAATAAAATGCCGCCGCTTTCTCTGAAATAGATTGAAGTAAAGTAAGACCTGTCAAGAATGTCAGATGAAGCAAGATGAGAAGCAGCAAGAATGTCCTTCCACTCCGCCTGCTCTTTTTCGGTAGTGCGGAAAGCGACATGATGGACTGTCCCGTAACCGCCGATACCTGCTTCTTTCGGCGCGAGATCAACATCTATAATATGTCCGATCCGGGCCTCCGATTGCAGCCTGACAATCTGATTTTCTTCTCCTGTCTTTGAATAACCGAAGCGTTCTATGAGAAATTGAATGGTTGCTTCAGGACGGTACGAGTACAAAAGAACACCTCTCATGCCTGTGATCGCTTCTTTTTCAGTAATGCCCGAAGGCGTCCATTCACTCTGTCCGCTTCTTTCATCTTCCATTATGGCAAGCGGCAGGTCTTCTGTATCATTAAAGAGAAGCACTTGTTCAGACAGCATGATCTGTTCTTTTACATTCAAGCCGTTTTCTTCAAGCCGGCGCTTCCAAAATGCGAGTGCTCCTTTCGGCACGGAGAAATAAATTCTTCCGGCCTGCCCTTTTCCCACGGTTCCCGGGCGGCTTCCCTGAAAAGGAAAAAATGTAATGATCGTGCCTGGCTCTCCGTTTTGGTTGCCGAAATAAAAGTGGTAAGTGGCCGGGTCGTCAAAATTAACGGTTTTTTTAACGAGCCGCAAACCCAGCACTTCAGTATAAAACCGAAGATTTTCAGCAGGATCTTTTGCAAATGCGGTAACATGGTGCAATCCTTGTGTATTCAATGTATTCACTCCTAAATATCTTGATTTCGAGATATTAACTATTCTAATTTAATATGAATGAAGATGCAACTAAAGTGTTTCAGTTAAAAAAGTAATAGAATTCTTTTTTTTCTGAAAAATATCTTGTGATCTTTTCTGACACCTGCTATGATAAGGAGCATTATCAAGTTTCAGGAGGAAAGTAAATGGTCAGAAAAGCACTAATTTTCGTTCTCATCTTAATCCCTTTCAGCCAGCTGGCCCTGCTGTCAGTCTCTAATCGGGTTCATCCGATCATTATCGGGCTGCCTTTTTTTCATTTCTGGCTGCTTTTATGGATCGCAGTCACTCCATTATGTTCGTTTCTTATTTATAGGCTGCAGAAGAAACAAGGAGGACTGGACTGATGCCCGCAAATATAACAGCATTGATCATTACAGCCGTCATCGTTTTAACCGTTGTCTGCATCGGCTTTATAGCCGGGAGAGACAAATCATCACGCACTTCTGTTGAGGAATGGTCTGTCGGCGGCAGACGGTTCGGGGGGCTCCTCGTCTGGTTTTTAGTCGGCGCGGATCTTTATACGGCTTATACGTTTTTAGGCTTAACAAGCACAGCCTACACAGGGGGAAGCGTTGCTTTTTTTGCAATCCCGTATTCTGTTTTGGCGTATTTTATCGCTTATTTCTTTCTGCCGAAGCTGTGGAAAGTGGCAAAAATACACAAATTAACGACACTTGCCGATTATGCCCGTGAGCGTTTTGACAGTAAACTTTTGGCCAGTCTTGTCGCGATTGTCGGCGTTCTTATGCTCATTCCTTATATTTGTCTCCAGTTGAGCGGAATTCAAGATACGCTTCAGGTGGCCGGAACGGGTGTCATTAATGTCAATATGGTCGTCATCATCTCTTTTATTCTTGTAGCGCTGTATACTTTTTTCAGCGGAATTAAAGGGCCGACGTTTACGGCGATTATTAAAGACATTCTCGTGTGGGTGATTATGCTGTTTATGGTCGTCTCACTCCCGCTGATCCATTTTCACGGCTGGACGCCGATGATTCACACTTTGGCTGAAAAAGCGCCGCAAATGCTGACGATCCCGGACTCGGGGCCGAAAGGAATTCCTTGGTTTATCACAGCTTCCATCGTATCTGCGCTGGCGCTCTTTATGTGGGCGCATGCGGCAACCGGCGTATTTACGGCAAAAAGCGCAGATGCCGTCCGCAAAAACAGCATGTTTCTGCCGCTTTATAATATTGTTTTGATTCTTGTTATTTTTCTCGGCTTTATCGCGTTTCTTGTCCTGCCGGAAGATACCAATCCGCGGCTCGCTTTATTGAAGCTGATTCAAACGTCTTACGGCGGGGTCGCGCAGGGCTTTGCTTACTCCACGATTGCCCTTGCGTCATTGATTCCCTGCTCTATCATGGCCATCGGAGCATCAAACTTATTTGCGAATAACTTATATCGGGATTTGATTCACCCGAATGTGTCACCAAGCAAGCTGACGATGATCACCCGTTCAATGGTATTTGTCGTCATCGGGCTCGCGCTTTTATTCGGCATGCTGTTCCCGACTGCGCTCGTTACCCTTCAGCTTCTCGGTGTTTCCGGCATGGTTCAGATCTTTCCGGCTATCGCCGTCAGTCTGTTTTGGAAGAATCAAACGAAAGAAGCGACAATTATCGGTCTTCTCGTCGGTCTTATCGTGACATTCACGGTAAATATCACCCAATCCGCCCACGGTATATATGAAGGCTTTTGGGGTTTGACCGCTAACATGGCAGCCGTTATTATCCTTAACCCGTTTTTTGTAAAAAAAGCGGCTTCAAACGCCGTCAAAGACGGTTTATTCAATAAAGCGCCTTCTGATCAACTGAACCAAAAAGGCGCTTAACAGAAAGAAGCCGGCACGTAAATGTGCCGGTTTTTACTTTTTTTGCTTCCATTTGTAGGTAGCCACAGTTTTAGCCGGGATGACAGCTTCAAACTGCCGATTTTCTGAAACGACATGGAATTTTTGATCGGCGGATGTCTGGTTGATTACGACTGTCACAATGGATTGATCAGGATTAAGGAACGATACATTCGAGACTGTGTTTTTGGAGCCGTAATTACTTTCTATCCGCTTTGCTCCCCGGTCGATAAATTTTGAAAAGTTGCCTGTCATATGAAAGATCGGGATATTCCAATAGCGGTCAGGGTTTTTGGCATCCTGAATAAACAGCGTCGGGTCCGGGGTGCCTATCCAATGATGCGTCTTGATTTGACTGTTGAGCATCGTCACCCACGCATTGTAGCTCGACGCGCCGTTGCGGAAATACTGCGCGATCCGGTCCGCCCCTGCCGTCCCCCAGACAGACCGCTCCGTTAAGTGAATAGATTGATCAGGATATCTCTTTCCGATTTCCGACATGACGGAAAGGTCACCGTCATAATCGTGAAAAGCGATGCCGTCTGCCGCCCGGTTTCCTTTTTTATCATCTAAAATCGGCGGAATATAGTTCCACGCCCCGCTCGCATTGTGATCATAAATCCAAATTTTCGTGTCAATTACGTGTTTTTTCATTTCTTTTTTTAAGGCCAGTGCCAGTTTACGCTGCTGAGACGGCGGCATATACATGCTCGGATAGTCGATTTCCAGCAAAGGTTCATTTTGAAGGGTCATCGCATAAATCGGAATTCCCTGCTTTTCGTACGCCTCAATAAATTTGCGGAAGTAAACAGCCAGTGCGCCGATATATTTATCTTTCAGCTTTCCCCGCTTGAGGTTTTCATTCGTTTTCATCCAAGCCGGCGGGCTCCACGGCGAGGCAACGATTTTCAGTTCCGGATTTATCGCCAGCGCTTCCTTGATGGTTGCTGTAATGTGTAAATCAATATCCTTTTGGATCGAGAAATGACGGAGCTTAGGATCTGTTTGGCCTTCAGGCATATCATCATACGTATAAAATTCCTGTGCCGTAAAATCAGATGTCCCAATCGTTATGCGCATAACGTCCATTCCGATACCATCTTTTGGATCAACCAGTTTTTTCAGCACTTCTTTTCTTTTTGCGGGTGTCATTTTTGATAAATTATGGATTGTGGATTCTTCCAGGGACGATCCTACGCCTAACACACTTTGATAGCGGCGCGACGGATCAATATACACAGCGGCGGAGTCAGAAGCCTTCTTTTTTGTCAATGTAAGCGGTGTTTGTTCGTCTAAGGCGTATTTCACTTCCAGCGGCCCGTCATACCACGTACGGGAAGCCGGATCTTTTTCAGAACTGACCCACACCCTTACTTTGTTTTTGTCTGAAGCCTTCCGATCAGCCGCATACACTTCGGTTTCCGTGCTGCTTGATATGAAAAAGAAAAACATAAGAAAAACCAGCGTCATGTGCAGACCTTTTTTAAAAAACATGAGCCACCATCCCTTTCCTTATTTTTATAAGCGATTCTAAATGAAAAGCCGGACAGTCACCTCCTTCCTGCTTGAATGAATACGCTTTCAAAATTACTGATAAAAAGCCGGCTTCACACAACGGTGAAGCCTTCCCTTTTACACCTTTAGGATACATATGAGCCGTTTGTTTCAATCACTTTTTTATACCATTCAAATGAGTCTTTCTTAAGCCGCCTCATTGAACCGTTGCCTTCATTATCCCGATCAACATAAATCATGCCGTAGCGTTTTTTCATTTCTCCGGTTGTAAATGACACGATATCAATAATTCCCCATGGTGTATAGCCCATTACATCCACACCATCATATGTGATTGCTTTTTTCAAAGCTTTTATATGTGACGATAAATATTCAATTCTTGAAGCGTCATGAATTGAACCGTCCTCTTCTAATGTGTCAATGGCGCCGAATCCGTTTTCCACGATAAATAATGGAATCTGGTAGCGGTCGTATAAGCGGTTTAATGTGTACCGTAAACCGGTCGGGTCAATCGCCCAGCCCCAATCACTCGCTGTAATATAAGGATTTTCCACGCCGTTTGGCAATCCTCCGTTTACGACATCCCCGGTATTATCGTTTGATACATCACTTTTTACGGTTGTAGACATGTAATAGCTGAATCCGAGGTAGTCCACCCGGCCGTTTTTCAAAATCTCTTCATCACCGTCTTCAAAGTGTATCTGATAGCCTTCTCTTTCAAATTCTTTTAACGCATAGCTTGGATAATATCCGCGAACCTGCACGTCCGGGAAGAAAAAACGCTGTCTCATCGTTTCTTCAGCCAGCATCACATCATCGGGGTGAGATGAGTACGGGTAAATCGGGACATGTGATACCATCGCGCCGATCCTGAACTCGGGATTGATTTTCCTTCCCTTCGAAACAGCCAATGCGCTTGCCAGCAGTTCGTGATGGCCGGCCTGATACATGACTTCTTTTGCGTTTTCGTTTTCTTTAACGGCGACGCCTGAGTTCGTCCATAAAAAGATCGGATTATTCACATCCATCTTATTATTGATTTCGTTAAACGTCATCCAATACTTCACCTTATGTTTATAGCGTTCAAAACACACTTCAGCGAATTTCACAAAAAATCCGACTGTTTTTCTGTTTCTGAAACCGCCGTATTCCCTCGCCAAATGCAGCGGCATCTCAAAATGTGACAGCGTGATTACCGGTTCAATCCCATGTTTCAGCAATTCATCAAACACCCGGTCGTAAAAAGCCAATCCTTCCTCATTGGGCTCGGCTTCATCACCTTTAGGAAAAATTCTGCTCCAGCCGATGGACGTTCTTAAACATTTCAGACCCAGCTCGCTGAATAATGCGATGTCCTCTTTATAACGATGATAAAAATCGATCGCTTCATGATTCGGATAAAATTCCCGCTCTTCAATTGTATCTGTTATTTTCCGGGGCACACCATGCGCGCCTGCCGTCATGACGTCCACTACACTCGGCCCCTTGCCGCCTTTATTCCATCCCCCTTCAAATTGGTGGGCGGCGAGAGCGCCTCCCCATAAAAAATCTTTTGGCAATGTCCCCATCGTTTATATCCTCCTTTATTTGACTGCCGCTTGCATGCCGAATAAATGCACTACAGCCGCTTCAAGCATCCGCTTCGATAGTGCAGAAGAATTCCTGCCTTTATTTTCATATTATACGTTTACATTATAATTGTACCGGTATAATTTATCAATACATAAACAATTATAGTTACTTTACGAAATGGCTTTTAAAAACGATTATGCTATAATTCTGAAAGAAGCGGGACAATAAATGAATGAGGAATGTATATGTTAAAATACCAGCAAATCGCGATAGATATTGAAAAATACATAGAAGAACATCAGCTGCAGCAAGGGGATAAACTGCCTGTGCTGCAAACCTTAATGACCCGGTTTAACGTGAGCAAAAGCACGATCACCAAGTCCTTGGATTTATTAGAAAAAAAGGGGATTGTGTTTCAAGTGAGGGGAAGCGGCATTTTTGTCAGACGGAATAAAAGAAAAGGGTATATCAGTCTGCTTTCTAATCAGGGATTTAAAGAATCACTTGAAGATTTTAATGTCACTTCCAAATTATTAGCTCTGGAAGTGAGAAAACCCACGCCTGAGGCTGCCCAAAATCTGAATATGCCGCCTGACGGCGACGTGTATTATGTTAAGCGAATCAGATATATTGACGGGCTGACATTGTGTATCGAAGAGTCATTTTACAACAAATCGATTATTACGTATTTGAATAAAGAGATCGTGGCAGAATCAATATTTGATTATATTAGAGAAGGTCTCGGGTTAAAGCGCGGTTTTTCAGATTTATATCTGTACGCGGGGATGTTAAATGAGGAAGAAGCGGAGTACTTAGGTCTGTTTACAGGAGCGCCTAAGCTTTGCGTTGAAACGATTTTTCATTTAACCAACGGCCAGCCGTTTGACTACTCAAAAGTCACCTATCACTATGAGCAATCACAGTTTTTCATTCAGGCGAACAGCCACCTTTTTGAACAGGAAACGACATAAGACGGGCTTTTCGCAAACAAAAAACACCCAATGCGCGAGCGACGCATCGGGTGTTTTTTACTATTTCATATTCTTATTTAATGTTTCAACGGCTTTTTTCATTTGTGTATCGTTGTCCGCAAGCTGTTTTTGCAGATCCGTCATCAATTTTGCCGTTGTGTCTCCCGTTACAATGCCTGTTTGTTTCAGTTTCTCTTTTGCTTGGAATTGTTTAACGGCTTGTTCAAATGCTTTATCATACGTGCCGTTTACTTTCACGCTGTACCCCAGCGCTTTCATCATTTTTTGCGCATTGGTGACGGTGGCTCCGGAATCCCCGTATTTGTATGTTTTTTTCGCATCTAAATACGGCAGGTTCGCATATTCAGGAAGCTTAACCTGATATTGCGGTTTGATGCCTTTTTTATGAATCCACTCTCCGTCCGCTGTCAGCCATTTAGCGATTGTCAGTTTAACGGTAGAACCGTCGCTGTAATCTTTTGCCGTCTGCACGGTTCCTTTTCCGAACGTTTTCTCGCCGATCAGCGGAATGCCCGATGATTCATGCAGCGCAGCCGACATGATTTCCGCGGCGCTCGCGGTGCCGTCATTGACGAGGACGACTGTCGGTTTTGTCACTTTGCGCTCTTTCGTCGCTTTCATGACCTCTTTCGTGCCGTCTTTGTATTCGACCTGCATGATATTTTTCCCTTTATCGATAAACATGTTGCTCATTTTGATGGCTTCATCCATCAGTCCGCCCGGGTTGCCCCTTAAATCGAGAATGTATCCTTTCGCTCCTTGTTTTTCGAGGCTGTCAATGGCTGAATTCAGCTCTTTTGCCGTCGATTCGGAGAAGGATGTGATTTGGATTTCGCCGATGTCTCCTTTTTTCATTTCAGAGTACACCGTTTCAACCGGGATGGTGTCACGTTTGATCGACAGGTTCAGATCGCCGACACCCGCTCTGTGCAGCACGAGCTTGACGTTTGTTCCCTTTTTGCCGCGGATTAATGCGACGGCTTCGTTTACATTAAGGCCTTTAACGCTTTTGCCGTTGACCTTCAAGATCTGGTCATTCGGTTTAACCCCCGCTTTTTCCGCGGGTGACCCTTTAATCGGCGATACGATCAGGATGCTGCCGTCCTTTTCTTCCACTTGTGCGCCGATGCCTTCAAACGAAGCGGAAATTGTTTCTTCAAAAGACTTTCCTTCCTGCGGGTCCATATAAGAAGAATATGGATCATCCAGGGAACTGATCATGCCTTTTATCGCTCCGTCTACTAATTTGCTGTCATCTGTTTTTTGATAGTAATCACTTTTAATCTGCTCGTAGGCTTTATTGAATTTCTCAAATTTGCTGTTCGTCAAAGCAGCCGGGCCTTGTCCGAAAATGGTCGTATTGCCCGTGATAAACAGCGTAAGCGCCGAGGCTGCGACCGCAGTGATCAATATAATAAAAAACAGTTTAAATTGCCGCTTCAAGAAAACACCACCTTTTTATTCTTACATTATTATCATAGACGAACGCTCATTCGTCAACTTCAAACGTGAGGCGCCCTTCTTTCCCGTTTACCCAAACCTATGCTTTTCTCTCAACATATGCTGAGGAAAAAAGGAGGATTCGGCCTTTGAGCAAATATTTAGAAATGCTGTCCTTATTCGGAGTCGGAGGGGCTCACCCCGGCGGACTCGCTTTTTCCAAAGCCGTTCTCACAAAAGCGGCTCCTCCTCCTGGCGAACCGATTCTTGACGCCGGCTGCGGAACGGGACAGACGGCCGCTTATCTCGGCCACCTGCTGTATCCCGTCACCTGTGTTGATAAGGACCCCCTTATGCTTGAAAAAGCAGCAAAACGATTTGCCGCTGAAGGCTTAACCATTCCGGGCTATTTGGCGGAGCTTGAGCGGCTTCCGTTTGCTGAAAATCAATTTTCCGCCGTTCTTTCCGAATCAGTTCTCACCTTTTCAAATCTTGATGCATCGCTGTCTGAAATCCTGCGGGTCCTTAAACCCGGGGGTATGCTGATCGGCATTGAAGCTGCTTTACAAAAGCCCATGCCGGAAAACGCCATCACGCAGATAAAAGACTTCTACGGTTTTACCGTATTGCAGGATGAAACGGCATGGAAACAGAGATTGCTTCAGCAAGGCTTTCAGAAAGCGGATTTCATTCCCGCTGTCTATGAAAACAATGCGCAGGAGCCGACTACAGAAATGGATTTATCGCCCGTTATTCAGCCGGTTCACTACGATACGCTGACGGCTCATTACGAGCTTATGCAGACGTACCGTGAATATATGGGACACTGCGCTTTTGTCGCTTACAAGTAAAACGGCGATTGTCCTCCTGTTTTCGTCCAACCTTTTTACCGCACTCTATCATAAGCTGACATAGAAAGATAGGTTGGATAGGAGGAGAAAAGATGCAAAACTATTATCATCTTTGCCGGCAGCACCAGGGAAAAGTAGCAAGAATTACAGAACGAAACGGCAGAGTCCACGTCGGAAGAATCGTACGGGTGACTAATAGCAAAGTGTATATCGCCCCTGTCGGCGGCCGTCACAGAGGATACGGGTTCGGCTATTGGGGAGGCTGGGGAGGCTGGGGAGGCTGGGGAGCAGCCTACGGTATCGGCCTTGGTTTAATTACCGGATTTGCGCTTGGAGGTTTACTCTTCTGGTAATAAAGAAAGCCCGCTTTCTATTTTTCAAGCGGGCTTCTTCTCATTACACTTTCTTTACTTCATTAAAATATTCTTCAAGCGTTAATTGATGGTCATGGATGGCTTTTGCCGCTTTTTTGCCTACATAGCGTAAATGCCATGGTTCATACTCATACTTTGTGACATTTTCTTTGCCTTTAGGATAGCGGATGATAAAGCCGTATTCATACGCATGGTCTTTCACCCATTTGCCGTCCGCCGTGTTTCCGAACGCTTCATTCAGCTCATATCCGTTGCTTTTGCTGGAAATGTCCATGGCAAGCCCCGTCTGGTGTTCGCTTTGCCCCGGATATGCGACGGCTTCTTTCGCCTTTTTTTCACCTTTCAGACTGACTTCATTATCGAAAATAACTTTCTGTCTGTCATAAGAGCGGTATCCTGAAACGGCAACCAGGTCATAACCTTCTTTTTTCCCGGCGCTGAATAGTTCCGCCAAAGCATCGGCGGCAGGTTTGCGGATATATCGTTTCTCGATTTTCTCAGTAAAAGAAAATTCGACTTTCGGGATCACGAGATCATTCGGTTTATAATCTCCCGGCAGCGTGTATGTCTTATTCACGAGCGCAAGTGTATTTGTCGGGTTTTGAATGGTCTCAAGCCCGTTCACTTCTTTAATATCATTAAAATATTTGCTCTCCAATACAAAATCGCTGTTTTCTGTCTTCGTTGTTTTTTTGCTTGATGTGTCATCTGATTGTTTTGTTTCAGCTGCTGTTTTTGTGTCCTTGTGGCTGTCGCCGCCTGAAATGCTGCAGCCGGTGCCCACGATTGCGGTTACGCTGAGAGCGGCAGCGAGCGAGAACCATTTAGTGGATTTCTTCATTTTACACTTACCTTTCTTTTTTTGAATCAGGGCGATGCATAAAGAAGAGGGCTGCTTTAATCAGCATAACCCTCATCTCAAGTTTACGATACAGTATGCAGCGCCAGTTTAATCATATCATGAAAAGTCGTTTGACGCTCTTCTGCCGTTGTTTCTTCTCCCGTTAATACGTGATCGCTTACAGTCAGGATAGACAGCGCTTTTTTGCCGTATTTAGCGGCAAGCGTATATAAAGCAGTCGTTTCCATCTCTACGCCGAGCACGCCGTATCTGGCAAGCTTTTCGATTTGGGAGTCTTCATTGTAAAACTGATCAGCGGTGAATACGCTTCCGACCGCTACAGGAAGATTGTTTTTTTGCGCTTCCTGGTACGCTTTATGGAGCAGTTCGAAGTCTGCGCAAGGAGCATAATCTACACTGCCGAAGGCGACACGGTTCATCTGTGAATCCGTTGAAGACGTCATAGCCAAAATCACATCACGCACCTTCACGTCATTACGGATGGCTCCGCATGAGCCGACTCTGATTAAGTTTTGAACATCATAGCTTTGAATCAGTTCATTCACATAAATAGAGATAGACGGAACACCCATGCCTGTGCCTTGGACTGATACTTTTTTGCCGTTATATGTACCCGTAAATCCGTACATTCCTCTGACTTCATTATAGCATTCCACATTTTCAAGATAAGTTTCCGCAATAAATTTCGCTCGGAGCGGATCTCCCGGCAAAAGCACTGTATCCGCAATTTGGCCTTTTTCTGCGTTTATATGTACACTCATTTCCTTTTCCTCCTGCCTATTCAAACTCCCACCCATTGTACACTGAATAACGGTAAGAGACAATCATCAGCATGATCAGGGCGATCTTGGGCAGAATATGCGGGATGACAAGCCTAAAGAAAAAGGAGTGAACATAATGGGCAAAAAACAGCGCAACCGGGTGACCGGCCAGAAAAAAAACAATCATGTGCCCGTTTCAGACGTCATTGCAGCTGATGAAGCGCATGGAAAAGAGCATTCCGCCGCTAAACGGAAGCCTTAACACTGTCTTTCCCAGACAATACGGAAGCCGGCTGAAGATTCAGCCGGCCCCGTCTTACCTCGGCTGGACGAGCAGCCGGTTAATTTTGCTCCATCCCGCAGGGTTAAGCCTGTAATAGGTCTTTCCTTTTCTTCCTTCGTCTATGAGTATGACATCTCCGGTCGCTATGAATCTGGCTTGATAGTCGTTTGGGACCGTATCAGGCACATTAAAAACAGAAAATGCCCTTTCCAGTGCGTCTTGATGATTGTCAGCGGCCAGCTCTGTCCGATAGACGACCCTGTATCCCTTTTTCTCGCCGTAGCGGGGTGTTTGAAAAATCGTCACATCATAGGCGCAAGTCTTTTTTTTAAACACGGGCAGCGATAACAGCATCAAGATCCCTCCCTCTTATTTCTTAATAGTATTAGCGTTTTTTCTCATTTTTCCTGTCTCTATTTTTGTCGAAACGGATGATACTTTTCGTCAAAGAGCGCAAAAAGCGAAACGAGGCAAAGTCCGAGACTGAATCCGGCAAGGACATCCGTCGGAAAATGCGCGCCTAAATAAATTCTGCTGAGTCCGATCAGAATGACGAGAACTCCGGTAAAGACGGTGACGGCCCGTTTTCTTTTCGTAAAAAACGGAACATGCTTAATCAAAAAGTAAGCGATGACGGGATACATCACTGCCGAATTCATGGAGTGGCCGCTCGGAAAACTGTATGAGGTTTCATGGACGAGCGGTTCAAAAGCGGGTCTGGCTCTTTCAATCAATTCTTTTATTTTTATGTTTACAATCCGTTCAATGAGAAAGAGAAGCGGCAAAAAAACAACATCCGGCGTTTTTTTGTACATATACAGAGCCGCGCCTGTCAAAAGAAGAAGCGGTAAAAGCACCGCGGTCGTGCCGAGCTCCGTTATCCATAACATCAATTCATTCAGCCAGGCAGCCCTGATCCTGACAGCCGCTTCTATCACACGCTCATCAAAAGCCCGGACGGCTTCTATCCGGATCGCTGCTGCGAGCAGAATAAACAATGCGAAAAGACTTGCTGGCTTGTACAACGTTTTCCCCCCATGTTTCATTCTCCCGAGCCGATTGAAAAAACCGAAGCTTTTTCACTTCGGTTCCGCAGTTTCAGTCTTCATCAAGCTCTTCGTCTATCATACATTTTTCTAATAAATAATCAAAGGTGATGTCGGCTATTTCGAAGATTTCCTCTTCACTCGGTATGTACCCGCGCATAGCAAGCTGACTGTAAAAATAATCAGCTATTTCTTCTGTGTCAATCACAAGATCTATTTCTTTCATGCAAACACCGCCTCCTTTTTTATGTTTTATGAAAAAACCGTTCAAATTATACCCGAAAGTTCTAAACGTTTTGTCCGCTCATATACTTTTAAAAAACAAGCCCCGGAGGGAGAAAAGATGATGACGAAAATGATGGCTTTTTTGGACGGAGATGGATTTGATATCGTATTGGAAAAAGTGCTGAAAGGAATGTCGTTTGTAATCTTTGCCGGCTGTCTGCCCTGGTTTTTATATGTCACCGTCCGTTTTTTTGCCGGCTAGCTGAAATGCTCCCGCAGGCTTTCCAGCACAAAATTCATCATATCTTTATATTCTTCGTCACCGAACAAATGATAAAGAATCTTATAATCGTTATAAATATCAAGCAGCTCATCTACAATCGATACCGCCAGCACATGCAGGGTATCGGGATCATCAGCATCGCCTTCAAACTGAAGAAGAGCAGACGCGACGGTATCCTCGCCGATCTCATGAGATGCTTCCCCAACATAGTGGACAAACAGCAGCTGATGCACAAACTGATCCATTTCATATTTTCTCAGAACCAGCGTGAGATCCTCTTCCTCCGTTTCAAGCCACTCTCCGTCTTTCAGCCGAGTCAGCTCATAAATAATATCCTCCCAGCCATCCTCTAAATATCTCCATATTTCAGTTCTGTGGCCGATGACACGGAATAATTCCTTTCCGTAGTCCTTTACATATACGACGTCGCCGATCAGAAATTCATATTCAATATCCAATTTCTCCATATCGACGATCACGCCCTCATAATCTTTATAAAGCTGGATGGACGATTCAAAATAAAGCACTTCATTATGATTGACTTCGTAAAGATAATGTTTATCAATTTGATGAACCTTCGTAATGGTGCCGACGGTTCCGTACATCACGACGACCACGATGTCTCCCACTTGAAATTTCGGTTTATCTGGCTTCATGCTGTCTCCCCCTTGCCGCGGACTGTCATACGCTATCGTATGCCGGCCGCCATAATTTCGCATGGGCATGAAAACCACAGGAAATATCTATTTCTGCACCTGTTCAAAATGTCAAAAACCGCAACATGCTTGTGCGTTTTTTCACTTATCGTAAACAGAAGCGTCCGATGACATTCCGCTCTCGATCGAATGAGCAGTAACAATGCTGAGACAAAAAGCTTCTATTTTTTATGAGTTTTTGTTTTTTTCTCTATGACGCAAAGGAAAATACCCGGCCCGAAGGCATGTTGACAATATCACCGCCGTGATGTTCAAGATTTGCCGTGAAACACATCATCGAAGGTGTATGGAGATCCAATTCCGGCTGCATATTTGCAATGGCTTGTGTATCATGAAGAACCAAACTCGTTTCGGCTTTCAATGAAGCCACAGCTTCAATCCGCTTCAACCTTGTCACATAAAATCCCCTTTTCCGTCCAAACGTCAGTGCCTCATCAGCCTTACCTAATGGATCATTCGATTCCCCTCACTTCATTAGAAACATTTCTCAGTGAAGATGCTCCTTACACGGGACCCCGCCGGCAGCAGGCCTGATCCGGTGAACTCTGCAGCTATACATTCTACTGCCTTAAGATACGTGCTGTCAGGAAGATTTGTTTACGTGCTGATCAAAACGGACGGCGTCGCGGGATTTGATCATACGGCACCTCATAAGCGAGTGATTTCAACAGAAAAAAACCGCACAATGTGCGGTTTTTCGTCAGGCGTGATGCACCTCGGTCTCATATTTTTCCCAAGCTTCATCAAAGGTCGCCATCGTTTCTAAATAGTCGGCGCTCAGTTCTAAATAAGAACTGAGCTCGTGATAATCGCTTGACGTTTTCGGAAAGCCGTGATCTTCGTATGCCTGATTCGCAAACCGGCTGATTGCGTCCTGCGGTTTGGGATGCCTGTATTTCATCAAATAGTGATAAAAGGATTTCATGGGTTTCCCCTCCTGATGACTGTCTTTTGTTGTACTATTATACAATTCAAGTGTGAAATTACAACAAAAGAAGACTAGGAGAAGTCAAAATAATTCCGTTTCAAGATCCGTTCTGTCTCCATCAGCTCTTGATATGTGAGTGTTTCCGGTAATTTTTTTGCATTGACTAAAAAAAGCTGATTTTCGATTTCTGCTATGACCGCTTCCTCCTGATAAGTCATGCCGCAGGAGGAACAGGCGAATGCAGGTGTTTCTGTAATTTCTATGGCCCTCGTACCGTCAGGAAGCTCCCAGTACACAGCCGCCTGACAAGCTGACGCCTTCTGATTGCCGCACCACTCGCATGGCTTCACGGCGATTCACCTCCGACTTCCGATCCTGCTTTTTGCTCTTTCTTTTGCTGTGCAATAAATTTCTTTTCTTTTAATTCATCTCTCTTTTCCCTGCGGTCTTTCAGCGTTTCATGATCAGGATTTGATGTAAACGTTTTCCTCCTGTCGATCCTCGATACATTTTCCGGTGTCAACGAAACCTCTTTGTCCGCGAAAATGGCGCTCAGTCCGACCGGCTCTTGTTTAGCCATCGTTCCCGGAAAAACAGATTCAAAATAGTCGTCGGCTTGATTCGGGATATAGTTTTCCGGCTCGGGATAAGATGTAATCACCCCTTCGAAGTTTCTGATCACAACTTTCTCCGGACTTTGGGAGAGCAAGTAGTTCGGCTGCAGGGCGATTTTACCGCCTCCGCCCGGGGCGTCGACGACAAAGGTCGGCACGGCAAAGCCCGTTGTGTGGCCCCTCAGTCCTTCAATGATTTCCAGCCCTTTTGACACAGGCGCTCTGAAATGGCCGATTCCCTCTGACAAATCACATTGGTAAATATAATACGGACGCACGCGGATTTTCACTAAATCATGCATGAGTTTTTTCATAATCGGCACCGAATCGTTAATGCCTGCTAAAATAACGGCCTGGTTACCGACCGGAACACCTGCGTTAACGAGCTTTTCACACGCCGCAACCGATTCTTCCGTCAGTTCGATGCTCGTATTAAAATGAGTGTTCAGCCAGACCGGATGATATTTTTTCAAAATCTGACAAAGGTTATCCGTTATCCGCTGCGGAAATACGACGGGCGCTCTCGTTCCGATCCGGATAATTTCAAGGTGGGGAATGTCACGCAGGTTTTTCAAAATATATTCCAGAATCTGATCGTTGATTAAAAGCCCGTCTCCGCCGGAAATCAGGCAGTCACGGATTTCCAGCGTTTCCCGGATGTAAGCGATTGCCGCATCAAGCTGTTTTTTCGGCACCCCCATTCCGATCTGTCCGGAAAAACGCCTTCTTGTGCAGTATCGGCAATACATCGAGCATTGATTTGTCACCAGAAAAAGAACGCGGTCGGGATAGCGGTGCGTAAGACCGGGAACCGGTGAATCTTCATCTTCAAACAGCGGATCTTCAAGGTCATATTTCGTTTTGTGCATTTCTTCTGACAGCGGCACGGACTGCATGCGGATCGGACATCTCGGGTTATCGGGATCCATTAAAGAAGCATAATAAGGCGTAATGTTCAGGGGAATGGTTTTTACAGACATCCTGACGCCTTCTTCTTCCTCTTCGGTCAAATGAATGACTTTTTTCAGGTCATCGACGGTTCTTACAGTATGGGTGAGCTGCCACAGCCAATCATTCCACTTTTCTTCCGGCACATCTTTCCACAATTCAATCTCCTTCCAATGACGCTTTGGCTGAAACCATTTGTTTGTCAAACGAATTCCTCCTTATGAATGGCCAAACGTAAAGTCTTGCACCATATATTCATATTTTCGAGCCCTTCTGAAATGCGGCAGTTGTTCACAAGCCTGCCTCTGTAGCCGTATCCCGCATGGTACAAAACGGCATTCATCCCGTAAGACGCTGCACGGGCCAAGGAAAAAAGATGAATGATTCCCCGGCCAGCGAGTTCCTGCTCCAACGCTTTAAACAAGTGTGCTGTTACGGAGTTCCCCCTGTAATCTGACAGAACCGCGCAATCGGTCATTTCAGCGTGCCCCAATACCGGATTGATATCTGCGCTTGCCGCCCCAATGAGACGATCCTGATCAAATGCGGCATAATAGATGGTGTTTTCTCTCATTGTTTTTTTAATATAAAGGGGATTAAAGACAGGAGTCGGATAGGTAAGAAAAACATGTTTATATAAGTGCGATAAGCGGTCTGCATCATCTTCGTCCGCTTTTCTGAACATCAGCGCGCTTTCAGTCTGAGTCAGTCCCCGCTGCGGTGTCTCATATAAACGGTCAACAGTCGAATCTTCTGATACATATGAATCTGACCGTCTCCGTTCCTCTGATAAATAGCGCACCATCACAACAGCCTCATGCCCGTTGTAATACCCGTCTATGACACCCTCAACAATAAAAAGATGCTTGACAAATTCCGGCTCATCGCCGCGCTTAGCAAAGAAAATTACCTTTTGGGCTCCTTCTTGCTTTGCTTCTGCCAAAACGGCCGGAATAAGCGCCGTAATCTGCCCGTCATAACGAATGACTCTGAGCCGCTCATTGAAACGGTCTGCATCAATCTCAGCCGCCCCCTTTTCAGCCCTCAGTTCCTTTATCAGCTCCGTCACCCCCATCTGCCACCCCGCACCATTCCATCATAAAAAGAGAAATGATTTTGACGGCATCGATTAACGCCCGGATTTCAATGTATTCATTCGCCTGATGCGCCGCCTTGACTTCTCCCGGACCGAAGACGATGACCGGCGTCTGTCCCGCGTGCTGCAAAAGCCCTCCGTCCGTTCCCCACGGGGACGCTTCACGAACCGGTTTTGCCCCTTTCATTTTCTCAAAAGATGATTCCAGAGCGGAAATCAGCGGATGCTCATCCGGGAGATCATTCGGAAGCCACTGAGCCCCAAACCATTCTATTTCCGCGGGGTGGTGTTTAAACCATTCATCCCGGTACTCCAAATCTTTCAGCCAGCTTGCCAATTCTTCTTTTACTGCTTCCGGCGTTTCATTCGGCGCTATTCCGCACCTGCCTTCTATCACCACACGGTCAGCTACCGATGATGGCCACGTTCCCCCTTGGACGGTGCCGATATTAATGGGAACCGGAATCGGAACGTCCCGATAAAGCGGGTCTGTGATACGGGCGTTGCGGACGTGTTCAAGCTCTTTAAGGGCTGTGATGACATGCAGGCTTTTTTCAATGGCGCTCACCCCTTCATAGCGGGTGCCGCCGTGTGCGGACAATCCTCTTACCGTAATGCGGAACCACATAGATCCTTGCTGCTTAACAAACAGCTTTAAATTAGTCGGTTCCGGAATAAGCGCCCCGTCAGCCTTGTAGCCCCTCATAACAGCCGACAGCGTTCCCGCGCCGCCGCACTCTTCATCTACGACACTTTGAAACAGAACATCTCCTTTTAACGTAATCCCGCAGGCTTCAAGCGCTTCTAACGCAAACAAGAGGGCTGTATTGCCGCCCTTCATATCCGTTGAACCGCGGCCGTAAACTTTGCCGTCCTTTTCAACAGCGGTAAACGGTTCATACGTCCATGCGGCGGGATTTCCTTCCGGGACAACATCAATATGTCCGTTCAGTATCAGTGATCTTCCGCCCCCGGCCCCTTTTTTTACGGCTGTGATATTCGGGCTTTCATGGAAATTTTCGCGTTCCGATACAAAATAAGGATGCTCTTTCAAATGTTTGACACTCGGCTCCCATACATCAATATCCATGTCAAACTGTCTCAGTTTTTCTAAAACGACTGCCTGTGCGTTAAATTCATGGCCGAACGTGCTTTTTTCCCCGATCAGCCGTTTCAGCAGGCTTACCGCTTTTGCTGTGTTTTCTTCCGCCCACTCAGTGACTTTCTTTTCTAATTGATCCATGGACAGACCCCCTTTTAAGAAAACATTCTCCCAATCTGATTTCGGCATCCGTTGTTTGAATGACATCGTCTATGGTCGTGCCATTCAGCAGTTCCTCAAGAACAAAAGCCCCATCATCTATGCTGATGACGGCTTTCTCTGTAATGATGAGATCTGCACAGCCCGCTGCTGTAAGCGGCAACGAACAGCTTTCGACCAGCTTCGGCCGGCCTTTCTGATCGGTGTGGCTCATGACGACAACCACTTTTTTTGCGCCTTGGGCAAGCTCCATCGCCCCGCCCATTCCGGGCACTTTTTTCCCCGGCACGAGCCAATTGGCGAGATCACCTGTCCTGCTGACTTGGAGCGCGCCTAAAATGGTAATATCTATCAGCCCTTTTCTGATCATGGCAAAAGACAGAGCTGAATCAAAATAGGAAGCACCCTTAACTGTACTGACAGGAAATCCGGCCGCATTGCATAAAAGCTCATCCTCCTCTCCGCGCTCCGGACTTCCGCCGATCCCCAGGACGCCGTTTTCCGCCTGCAGCATTACCTCCATGCCGTCCGGCAGAAAATTCGGCACTAAAGAAGGAATGCCGATCCCCAAGTTGACGATCATTCCTGAGGTAACTTCACTGGCGGCCCGCCTCGCGATACTCTCTCTTTCCGCTATTCCCAAGCCCATCTCCACTTCACTCCTTCACTTTGCACGACACCCTCCACGAAAACGCCCGGCGTTACAATATGCTCGCTGTCAAGTTCGCCGGCAGGCACAATCTCTGCAGCCTCAGCAAATGTTCTTTCGGCCGCCGCAGCCATCAGAGGGTTCATGTTGCGCGCCGTTTTGTCAAACGTCAGATTCCCAAATTCATCAGCAGTATGTGCGGACACAAAAGCGAAATCAGCCGTCAGCGCTTTTTCAACTAAATAGGACTTTCCGTCAATCGTTACGGTTTCTTTGTTTTCACAAACGGTTGCGTTATCAATGCCGATATCAGTTAAAATACCGCCTAGCCCCGCTCCGCCTGCGCGAATCCGTTCAGCAAGCGTCCCTTGCGGCGAAAATTCCACCTCAAGCGTTCCGTCAGTCATTTGCCTGCCCGCGACAGGATTTGAGCCGATATGGGAAGCGATCAGCCTTTTTACCCGTTTATGAACGATAAGCGGGCCGATGCCGATTTCCGGAAATCCGGCATCATTGCAGATGACGGTCAGCTCTTTAACGCCGCTTTCCAAAATCGCTTCGATTAATGACGGAGGTGAACCCACTCCCCCAAAACCGCCGAACATGATGACAGATTCGTCCTTGACATCGGCAATTGCTTCATGAATATCGGTTTTTTTATGAAAAATAGACATATCAGCTCAATCCTTCTTCATCATTTTTTCAACTTCTTCTGCGGCCTGGGAAAATAGATCTGACAGCTCATCCAGCTCAGCATATGAAATCGTGAACGGCGGGGCGATGATGACGGCGTCTCCTTCCCCGCTGTCAATACCGGGCTTTGCAGGGTAAATAAGCAGGCCCCGTTTTTTTGCCGCTTTAATGATTTTTTCGGTGAAGGCCTGTTTTTTCGAAAAAACGTCCTTCGTCGTTTTATCCTTAACGAATTCAACCCCGATCAGGAGGCCTTTACCGCGGACATCCCCAATCACCCCGCTGCGCTCTTTGATTTCTTCTAATTTCCGTTTCAGCATTACGCCTTTTTCCTCTGACTGCCGAAGCAGCTCGTGTTTCTTAACATAGCGAAGCACTTCAAGCGCCGCTCTTGCACAGTATGGGTTGGCGCTGTACGTATGTCCGCTCATAATGACCCCGGAGCCCCGCTTGATCGTTTCAATGATGTCATCAGACGCAACAGCTGCCGCTATCGGAGCGTAACCGGCGCCTAACCCTTTTCCGAGCACCGCGATATCAGGTGCGATCCCCCAATGCTCAGAAGCAAGCATCCGCCCTGTTCTCCCGAGCCCCGTCATGACTTCATCCGCGATAAACAAAATACCGTGCCGGCGGCAGACATCCTCAAGCGCTTCATAATAACCTGCCGGCGGAGTGATGGCCGCCCCGGCTGCTCCGACAATCGGCTCTGCGACAAATCCCGCGATAAATGAGGAACCGACCCGCTGAACAGCCGTTTCCAGTTCAGCTGCCGCAGCCTTCACAAATTCCTCTCCCTGCAGCTCAGAACGATACATATTAGGCGCTGAAACGGCCGGAAACCGTTCGAGCAGTTGGGTGAAGCGATATCTCCGTTCGTAGAACCCCGATAATGAAAGCGCTCCCAAAGTAATACCGTGATAACTGCCCCATCTTGATAGAAAGACGGATTTTTGGTATTGCCCTTTTTCCTGCCAATATTGAACGGCTATTTTCATCGCTGTTTCGACTGCCTCTGAGCCGCTGTTTACAAAAAATGACCAATTCAGCCCGCCCGGCAGATGATCGGCCAGGAATAAAGCCAGTTCTTCTGCCGGAGTACTGGTGAATTGCGAGCGATACACAAACGAAACGGAGTCAAGCTGCTCTTTTAAAGCTTGTATAATATCCTCCGTGCCGTGGCCGATATTGCAAGTGACCGCCCCCGATGCTCCGTCAAGATACTTGTTCCCCTCCTGATCATACACATATGATCCCTTTCCATGACTGACTGACGGATAATTCCCGTCAAGCTCCGGTTTGATTAAATAGCTCCCCATATCTTTCCACCTCGAAAACCCATTTGCTTCATTGTATGAACAGATGAATAACCGCATTCTTATCCTTCAGAAAGTTTTTTGCAGAAAATACCTTTCTGTAAAACAGGCTGCCGGAGATGTCCGACAGCCTGAAGAGCGTTCTGGAAATTCTATTCCTATTGTTGATTTTATTCTTTGCTCAGCTCATCATCACATCATTTTTGATCTGAATCAGTATAAGCAGAAAGCGGAAAATTCCCGTCTTCTTTACTGTATGGGAATCAATATTTCACACAAATGATGATTCACCTTTTGTAAAGTATACCTTTCGATAATGGGCTGTTCTCTGATTGATAAATTATTTTTTTCGATCTCAGAAAAAACAGTGTTCCAAAATCCACTGACTGCCTCTTTTGTATGATCAAGCAAGAAAACAGCGTACTTCCCTCCGGAAAATGTACCGATCCGGGCTGGTTCAGGCACATGGTCTTGATTGATAACAAGACAAACATCATAGCGGCATTTCTCTTTAGGAGTACGATTCGGATGATCTTGCGGAATTCCTAAAATGACATAATGATCAAGCAGACCATTCAATTGCGCCCAGTTTTTAAATGACTCCATCAGTTCTTTGTTTTGCTTTCCGCCATACTCTCCGACGTTTCGGAAATAAGCAATTCTTGATTCAGGTAATTCTTCAATCGTTATGTCCACATTTTCGCCCCCTTCTCCAGAAAGGTAATATGTATTAAAATGTTTTTCAAGCTGATTTTTCAGCATGGAAATAACAAAAAGCCTGCAGAAAGTGATGTTCTCTGCAGGCTGATTTTCATTATAGGATTTTTTTCAGTCTAACAAATAAAAGCCGCACCGACGATGATTAATAAAATAAACAATACCACAATCAGCACAAAAGTGCTGGTTCCGCCTCCGCAGCCGCCGTGCCCGTAACCATAGCCAAAACTGCCGCAGCCGTAGCCATATCCGTATCCGTACATACGCAAATCATCCTTTCTTCTTACGATATACGGCATTGTATGCGGGCCAACTCCCAATTGGTTTATGCGAATGCCCAACTATGTAAGAAAATAATGAAAAATTGTATGCACGCGCCGAAATCTTTTGAAGCCGAGTTTTTCATAAAAGCGGTTTACACCGTCCATCCCGGACGTCACAAGGTATACGGTTTCCATGCCGTTCAGCTTTGCCGCCGCCATCAGCTCATTCATCAATATCGATCCGTAGCCTTTTCGTTGGAATTGATCCAGAATTGCGACTTCTTCTATTTTTGCGGTTTTATCTGCTTTGTTGATGAAAAGCTCTCCGCAGCCGATCGGAATCGTTTGTGAGGCATCGCTGTAGCACACGACAAGCATAACCGTTCCGTCCTTATACAAAGGATATTTCCGCTCAAGCTTTTGTTCGGCCGCCGCCTCGCCAATGTAAAGGGCATCATAGATGTTCATAATAGACGACCCGTCGGCGAGGCTTTTTTCCGTTCCCCAAGCAGTGAGCGGGTGTCCGGCCTGCAGGTCCCCATTTTCCAGTTTCCTTGCAAAAAACAGCTCATCTTCCACTACGCAGCCCTGCTTTACCAGAGTTTGTTTCAGAAGAAGCGGAAACGTGTGCTCCGGAGCCGCTTTCACATGAATATAATTGGCTTGAAGCATGCCCGGAACGGACGAAAAAAACGGCAGGAGTTTGTCTAACGGAAATGTATGGTGCAGCTGAATAAAGTTATGCGAAAAAATCTGCGGCAAAAAAGGGTCCGTATATACACTGAAATGCTCGAACCTCTGAATGCCGGAAGTAAGCTCTATATACTGCTTCTCGGTTTTATCAAATTGATCGGTCATAAAAGCTCTCCTTTTCCTTACACATCCAACTGCATCTCTCAACCTTTTGTTATATTGAGATTTCTCATAATTTCATCGTACACCGGATAGAACGGCATTCCAATTGGTAATTGTTTAATTTGCTGAAAGGAAATGGGTATCGCCTTCTGATTCGCAAAAAAGCGTTTCGCTACGTCATGACTGATCGGATGGAGAACCCCTCTCAAATAAACATAAAATTCCCGTTCAATGCGAAACAGCATTCTCCCGGGCAGATGTTGAATACAGCCCGATGTCCCCCGGCTGATCGGCGGACCGTCCGGAAACGCTTGTATTTCGTCCCGTTCTAAAGCCGGGATGTCATGCCGTTTAAATCGGTAAAAGCGAAATGCGCTATGATCAACCAGCCTTTTCTCCCCGTCTTCTATAAAATAAACATGAAACTGATCCCTGACGAGCTGAAAATTCGGAATACTGACGGAGTTCTCTTCCTCATATTGAAATAAAAACGGATCCGGAATGACGACGGTTCGCCCTTCATATAACGTATGCCAGCGCTCGTTTACAGGCTTCCTTTTATTTCGGTCAAGCTGATATACTTTCTGATCCGTCCCCTTTACAAAGGACCCGTCGATCAGGACAGACGGAAGCGATTGATACGTGTTCTGAAATGAGTGGGGTGTTTTATAGGTCGTATCCAACACTTCTTTTATCGGCAGAAATGATGTAAATGTGTTGAGCCTGCTCCAAAAAACAGAGTCTCCGTGATTCCAATGCATAACATCTTCGTCCCAAAAGCTGCCGAACTTCTCTTTCACACGCTCAAGCAATGATCTCCGGTGCATCACCGAACAGTGATCAACGAGAAAAGCGGCCTGATCAAGCACCTCTTCAGCAAAACGATAGAAGTGGAATTGTTCTGTTCCGCGCCCGTTTACATGTATCACCTTCTGGCTGGAATAGACGGCATCAAACCCGCTGCATTGATTAAGAACTTCCGCCATGCGGCTGAGCCTATCCGGATGAAATACGGTGTCGTCTGTCAAATAAGTGATGTATTCGCCTTTAGCCCGTGAAAGCGCATCATTAATCAAAACGGCATACCGGGTCGACTTCAGCCGTTCGGCAGGATTGATAAAACTGTTGTCATAATATATGCGAGGATCTTTTATATACGTACTGATGGCAGCCGAAGTTTCTTCATTTGAATGATCATCCATCACAAACAGCTCCCAATTGCTGTAGGTCTGATGCAAAACACTTTCAATCGCCTGTTTCACAAGATCCGGTTTGTTGTAACTCGTTAAGATAATTGAGATCTTCTTTTCCATCCCATCACCCCTTCTGTAAAACGTAAAAAACGGCTCCGAAAGAGACAGAGCCTGATATCCGTTATTAAAAAGCACCCCAGCTGACGATGCTTGAAATCGCGACGTTTGATCTCGTATTATTGAGCGGATTTTGAAAAACGGCCAAATCTGACAGCACTTCTTTGACAATTACGTTTTGCAGTGTGCTGCCGTTAATCAGATTGACGCGTGATACAGGAACCCCAAGCTCTTTTGCCATTACAAGCTGACGCCGCAAATCTGAATGATCTCCGGACGGCTGACGGGATAACAAAAGAAGAAGAAGCAGTACGAGCTGAAATTCCTCCTCAAAACCCCCGTGTTTTACAGTTTCTTCTGAATCCAAAGTATTCCTCTCCTTCATTTTTTAATCTATACAACGTATGTCATACTCTTACAATCCGCATAGGCAAACAAAGCCTGATTCGAAAATTCAGCTGTTTGATTAAATATTGAAAAAAACACAAGCAAAACGGCATTCGACTTATACCAATCTCTTCAATCAGGAATATGAATAAACGTGAGGTTGAAATTGTTAAAGGAGGTGTATGTTCGCATGAGCGAGGATCGTTTGGAGCTTAAAAAGGAGTTATTGAAAACTCTTTTAGCCCCTGTATTTGACAACAGCGCTTTATCTGGCGGCACAGATGGAGGAGATAATGTGGAAAACAAAGTAAAAGATTTATTGGAATCGGCAATTGATGCAAAAGTAGATGAAGCAGCGGCGAAAGACAGTCTCAGCGCACAATCTGTATTGGGAAGCGGTATTTCATTAGCGGCGAGATGGATTTTTGCAAGAATTCAGCCCGGCACTGTCATCAGCATTGTGATGGATTCAGGAGACATGATCGGCCCGGTTCAATTTGTTGCCTTTGACGAAATTCACGGAATCGTTTTTGTTACGCAGGAAAATTCCGTTACACCGGCAGGCTCTGCTACAACATTGCTTGACGTCGACAAAGTTGAAAGTGTCACGTTCACTTCGTAACAGCATATGAACGTTTTATATATCCGTTCAGGATATAAAGGCATATACACGTATTTTGACCGCTGGATCGAGGAAGGCTTTTTACAGTCTTCCGTCCGCTTTTTTTCTGTTTCTGAGTTTGAGGAAGATACCATCCGCAGTATACGGGCATTCAAACCAGACATCAGTCTGATGATGACGGGAGACCGTATTCCGTCTGAATGGCTTCAATGGCTGAAGACAGAACAGATTCCCGTTTATCTATGGATGACGGAGGATCCTTTTTATTTCGATGTGAGCATGACAATCGCCCCTTTCGCCGATGCCGTTTTGACGATAGAACAAAACGCGCTTGATGCTTACCGGCAAATGGGCTTACAGCACGTATATTATGTCCCGATCCCCGTTAATCAGCGGCTTTTTAAGAAACAACCTGCTGAAGCCTCTCTTCACACAAATCTGCTTCTGATCGGATACCCTTACCCGAACCGCGTTGAACTGGTGAAAGCAGCGGCGAAGCTTCCGTATACGCTTCGTATTATCGGGAAGGGATGGCGCAGACATCTGCCTAAAAAAATCGCCAGGCAGCAAAATGTGCTCGTAATGGATGAATGGATTGAACCCGAACATGCCGCATTATATTACAACAGCGCAGACGTGGTCTTAAACCCTCACCGTTCTTATCGGTTTGCGCTCAATCAGAACGGACGCGGCATCGAAAATATCAGTTTAAATACGAGGAGCTTAGACATTGCGGCTTGTCAGGCCTTTCAGCTGACAGACCTTTCTTCCGCGCCCCCGTTTTCATCCTTTGTTTCTTACAGCGGGCTTGCGGATTTTGCGGATAAGATCCATTTTTATATGACAAACCCGGGTGAACGTAAACAAATCGCGGCGCTTAATTACCAAGAGACAGTACCGGCGTACACGTATGACCGGCTGCCGGCTGTGCTTGCGGCTATCCGTTCCAGGACTTTCTCATGAAACGCTCTTCACATCAAAAAAAGCAGCTTTGATAAGCTGCTTTTTTCATGTTTATTTTCCGCTTCTGTCAGTCAGTTTTCTCGGGTCAACCTGTTTATTGACCTGCGGGTGAAAGCCGATTTTATCGGCGATTCTTTCCCAAGGCACCATTTTAAAATTTTGATTCACTTTTTGGCCGTGATCTATATTTTCTCCATCCTGTGCGACAAAAAGGCCGAACGGATATTCAGGCCCCAGCCCGAAACCCAGAACGTCAATTCCGTCTGTATCGCTTGTGCCGTCTGTTTCAGGCCCGTCTGTTATCTGAAAGTCCGCAACATATTTGTTCTGTCCCTGTCTTTCATAAATCGCGTAGCTGCTGTTACCCTGGCTTGATGCAAGCAGATAACCTTTCCCGTCAGCAGCGTAGTAAATCGTCAGTCCTTCAATATCAGGGGTTAAATGCCTGCCGTCGGCACGATCGATAACCGTTCCGTTACTGCCGCCGTCCGGCTCAGCGCTGAACTTCCAGATGGCCTCATCTTCTTCTGCGATATAAAGACTGCCGTATTCATCGTCTGCTGCCATCCCTTCTGTCTGAGAATTCATTTTAAACGCCCTTACCTTTTTGCCGGATATGTATCCATTTTTATCCGCATTTAATTCGTATTGTTCAAATTCGCCTTCTTTCCCTGTCACCATCGCGTAATATTTTCCTGTTTTTTGACTGTGGTACAAGCTGAAACCGTATACTTCATCAATTGCTGATGCAATCGGGCGGTCTGGATCTGTAATGCTTTGTAATGTGCCGTTTTTCCCGTCAATGGCGTAAATCTCAATGGTATTCTTTCCTTCAGACCGATTGGATGCCGCCGCAATATCGACTTTTTTTCCGTTCAACGGAAAATCATAGCGGATATCAACATTGTTCAGCTTCCCGGTATGATAGGAATGAAGCGTCTTTCCCTCTAGGCTGTACACGACTAAGCCTGATTTTTTATTGGTTGTGATCAATTTGCTGTTCTGAGGATTCTTGGGGTCCAGCCAAATCGCAGGATCATCAGCTGCATCACCGGCTGTATCAACCGGCTCCGTTTCCGCCGCCGCATTCACGGTAAAGTGATAAGGATCAGACAGCTTATGCTTGGCCTGGGAAGAAACCGCACCGCATGTGAGCATCAATCCGGCTGCCGCGGTTAACAAAAGTGTTTTTGAATGATTCATTTTCCTTCCTCCTTTTAATGAACGTTCACTTTAATTGTAAAATACATACAGGAAGTTCAGTGTTAAGTTTTTGTGAAGATTGTCCGCATGTGAGAATTTACGGAGAGAAAAAATTGACGTGAGCAAATATTTAAAATGAATATTTAGTACAATGTTTTATTTGTGATTTCTATTCTATTAATCGGATAAAGCGATATGAAAGCGCATCAGATTAATGTTTTTCTCTAATTTTTGATTTATTGGTTTCTTTCATTAACTCGCTGAAATTGTTCAACATATGATGCATGGTAGAGAAACGAGAGTTGGAGGATAAGCCATGCCTAAACAGCAAGCAGTAGAGCTACAACCGTTTTTTCACGATAAAACTGTTCTCGTCACAGGCGGGACAGGATCAATCGGAAGCCAAATAGTAAAACGCCTTTTGCTCTTAACCCCTAAAGAAGTCATTGTGTTCAGCAAAGATGACAGTAAACAATATGTAATGAAACAAAAATACGCGGATGAACAAAGACTGTCGTTTGTGCTCGGCGATGTTCGTGACTACAGAAGAGTCAACCAAGTGATGAAAGGTGTTGATATTGTCTTTCACACAGCTGCGCTGAAGCAGGTTCCGACATGTGAGGATAATCCCTTTGAAGCCATTCAAACCAACCTTATCGGCGGACAAAATGTCGCAGAAGCCGCTTTGCTGCAAGAGGTGACGCATGTGATTAATATCAGTACCGATAAAGCCGTTTATTAAGATACTTACTACAAACCAATCAAAAAAAGAAGTCTACTCTGCACTCCTTTCCAAAGCAGCCTCCAATAAATGCTGAGCAAATTGTTTATAAAATTCATCTAAGTCATTACTCGCTTCATCCTGATCTATATAGCGGATACTGTAATTATCTTTATGGACAACCTTTATTGTTTTCTTCTTTAATTCCTCATAACGTTGGTAAGGTTCCAAAACTACACCCCCGCTTTCACAGGAGTATTATATGTATGTAATGGTTCGTCTCTTGACTGTTCTTTCTTTATCAAAGCCTCGCAAGCTTGTTCAAATGTATGGTTAACTTTTTTCTTTATCCAGCGTTCAGTACCGATCTCTTCGCATATAAATATGGGAATGCTGGCTTTATTCAAGGTGCCCAGTAATTCAAAATGTGTTCTTGACATATGCCTTCTCTGCACCTGAGTCAACAATCGTCAAATAAATCTCGGGGCAGGAATAAGCCACCGCGAATGAGGTGAGGTTTGAAGACATTAATTTCTGTTCAATATGCCGCTTCAGTTTTGCAGCGGCATTCCTAGGAATGAAAGAATATGAACTAAATACTTTCAAACTTTGAGATGTTTGTTTTTGGAGGTGAAGATTCATTTAATTTTTTATACCAAATACGAATTTTTTGTCCTTTGCTCAAGTCATCTTTATTGTTAAGTTCACTAAGTCCCAGTAAAACTATATCCGATCTATACTTTTCAATAATCTCTTTTTCACTAAGATTTTCATAGTCTTTAACATCAGCTTTTTCATTAGGTATGAGAATTGCTTGATTCTCTCCTTTTAAAATGACATAGCCGACCATGGTTTGCTCAGCCTCCATAAAATGTTTGTTATGTTGGTTTTGACACCCTAATGTTATACATAACAAAATTAACAGCATTATAAACACTCTATACAAGTTCAAACCGCCCTTCTTGCATATTTGTAACAAGGATAAAACACTGTTTTAGGAAATGACAGACTAAAACGCCTCATGTTTATGAATTTAAACAAATTCCCCCTGGACAAATGGAACACGGCGAGGTCTTCACCATTATAGAACCGCACAATTGCATCATGAAATATTCCATTGGCTGATCAACCACATCACCTTCTTTAAGCGATCTAATGTTTAGGTAAGGTCTGACTTATAAGTCTATCTAGCCTTTCCGCTTAATCATTTTGCTTATCTATAAGCAGTTTAAATGTACTAAGGATTTGTACAGTTTTTCAGACATGTTCAGCTTGTCCTTGAAATGCCGGATTACTTTATCTTGTTCTTTACTTAAAATGTTTATCATTTAATCATATGCTGACTTAATATAATGTTTAAGTGTTTTTATATGGGGAGAATATGTGTAAGGAGGCGGTTTATTTGAAAAACGATCAGAAAATAACACTAAACTCTTCTTTTGCGTTATCCACTCTTATTGTCTTACTTATTGCATTGTACCCGTCCTATTCTTCTTGGTTTGTCACAATATTCTTTTTAGGGTTTGCACTAATTTACACATTTGAAAAAAATAAGAGTAAATCCTCAAAATTAATTGCCATTATCTCTTATCCATTGTTTGTTGTAGCATTAGTTTACAGCATAATAAACAGCATATAATAATCCTCCCACCTAAGGGAGGATTATTTTTTATCCATTACATTTCAACAACTTTTGGGCCACCTTTGTCTGTGATGATAAAGCTGTCACTCCCGATTTTTTTCTTTCGATCCTTATCTTCATAAATCGTTACATGGTGCTTTGTCATGAGAGTTGCCCCTGCCATCTTAAATTCCTGCTTATCCTTAAAGTAAACAATTTTATATTCACCTAGAATAATCATGTTAGCTAGTCCAGCTAAATAAGAAGACCATCCCCCTGTAGGCAAATTTAATGCAAATCCTAATGTTTGAACGACTGCAGCAGTTGAATACTTGTCAAACTTGGTATCGCCGTATGTAGTTCCGGCATCTTGCCAATCATCCGCAGTTGTCGAAAAACCTGGGCTCTTAATATTTGAGGCGGTCTTAAGTACATTGATTGGTTGGTGGTAGACATTGCTTTCAGTATCATTCCTACTTTGATTTAGCTCTTTTGCATTTACTCCTACTCCAAAATCACAAAGCAAACCACTTCAGTAAAATTCCAATCTTGTCAATGGTGTTTCTCAAACCTAATTCCCCCTCTGAGTGTTTTAATGATATTACACTCAGACGTTACCCTGAAAATATTTGTTTTTGTTAAAACTACAGTTTTATTGAATCTTCTCCACGGCATAAAATGGGCATCCCCAATGAGACTTTCGGTTCTTTTTTAAAAAAGTTGTGTCTCGTATAATAACAAAAGTATGTTTTTAAAATTCTTGTTCCTTCTTTTATAACTGAAAATTTTTAGGTAATATATTGATTTTATTACAAATATCCAATATAGTTGTAAATATATTAAACTAATGGTTATTTAAGGATGGTGAAGAAATGAAGAAAAAACTTATTTCATTTATCATGGTGTTCACGTTGACTGTGCTGGCTATATCAGTTGTTTCTCCTGGCTATGCAAGTGCAGCAGAAAGTAAAAAAGCACCTGTAGTTCAAAATAGCGTACAGGCTCCTTTAGCTTCAAATTCTGAAGTACATACACAGGGCATTCCTTTCGCTAAACAAATATTAGTAAAAGCACTTAGGGTTGGTGGCCCCGCTTTAGGAAACCTTATTAAAAAGATCCCATATAAATGGGCTCAAAAAGCTGGTGATGCTTGTTCTAAGTGGGGACACAAAGCGGCGGACGTTATAGATGAACTTACAAATTTCGGAGAAACAGCTGTTACTGTGGCCTTAGTGAAAGCCGGAATTCCATTAGCTGATGCACAGTTAATTGCGAAGGTTGTTGTGTTCTTTTTGGTATAACTATACATTAAAAACAAGAGAGTGAGGCTTACAACCTTCACTCTTTTGTTTTAATTAGGTAAGGAGAGATCACCATGAATCTGCTTGTTATGACGTTATCAATTTATCTTTTATCTCTCATCGTCTTTTTTATTTTTATGTACAGAGGAGAAAAGAAAGAAGCTGCAGAAAAAAACACAAATGAAAAATTTTTATTATCTACAGTAATAGGAGCTTTGGTTTTATCACTCATTCCTACTGCAGTCATAATGGTGATAATCTTATTTGCAACAGGATCAGCAAATGTGCTTGTAAGCTTCTTTGAATTAGAAATAGAATTTAAACAGATTGTTATAACAAGTGTGTGTATGGTTGTTTATTCTTTTACTTTTGATAATATTTTTGTGGCTGTTGGAAGGCATCTCATTGGGGATAACTTCTTCAAGTTTATATTTGCCTCATTGTTTAGGTTTTTATTCATTTATATAGTGGGTATCTTATGTTCAATTGGGAACAGCGACAATTTTAAATTATCATTAGGATTAACTTTATTTTTTCTTTTGTTAGAATGTATTTTCCCTAAAAAGTCTGATCGTGCCCAGAATTTAAAATCTTAAGGACGGGCATTTGGTGAGAACATAATGCATATTAATGTTCAAAAAGATAAAGCAGGCTTAATGTCTGCTTTATTTAATTAAAATCCCTCTTCATACAGTGCTTTCTCTAAGAAATTCAGCCCCTAAAGCTCACACTGAACCTTCCAGCTTTATACTTCGTCACAACAATAAAGTAACAAACAAGTTCCCAGAACTCTCGAATCTTGATATGCTCAATGGTACTGTTGTTTTTGCAGCCCAAGGTGGTGTTCCTGACTTTGAGACTGTAATGGGACGCTTTATGTCTAAAAAATCTGCCCATAAGGTCGTTTACTGTGTAGTCGATGTAATTTATATTAATGGGCATTCAATTGCTAATAAGCCGCTCACTGAACGAAAAAACATGCTTTTAGACATTAACCTTGAACATTACAATGTATTTGTTATTGAAGGTCTGCAGGGAAACGGTTTAGCTTACTTTAAGCTACCAAAGAAAAGCATCTTGAAGGAATCGTATTAAAAAAGCTAACTCCCCATATGAGATTAATAAACATTCTTATAGCTGGCTGAAAGTGATTATAGATTTAAGGACTACATGGAACTCCGCATACATTCCTTTGAATCTTGGAGAGTATAATCTCTCCATTACATAACTCCTTAATGCTTAGCCTTTTAAAGTCAAGTACGTAATACAATAAGTTATCCAAATCGTTTAGCTGTAATTCACCAAAATGCTCTTCATATTTTGTGACAGATTCATTCCAGTTTGAATAAACCTATTGACCTCCTAAAATTAAATGTTATTATTTACTTTAATTTACAAATAAAGGAGTGTTTAATTTGGAAAAGTTGTTTAGTTTTATTATTTGCACCATGGTGGCCATTCTTTCTCTGAGCATTGCCACTGCCGCATCTGCTGAGACCGACAATTCTAGGTTTTCAACTAAGCTTACTAGCTCTGTCGAAGGTGAATTTAAAGCTTTTGGTCTTAACCCTCCTAATTCAAATAGCGTTGTAAATCTTACGAAAAACAAATTGACATTCGCTGGACAAGCAACTGGCAATACATTATATTCAAACAGTTATTTTCAAGGCAAATCTACGATAAGCTATTCAATTACAAACAATATTGGAACTAAACTAACTGTGAAAGTTTGGAATGATTCCGACTGGATTTTTGCTACTGAAACACTAACTGTAAATGCTAATGGTACAGCTACAGGAACAATAAAAAATCTAGATGCCAATGCGCTTTACTATCTATCTTTCTCTGCTCCGAGCGACTTTTCTGGCTATGTTCAATAAAACGTAATTTAGCAGCTCCATTCGTGGGGCTTTTTTGTATTCGTTAAAAACTATCGTAAGACAGAAATGGATTATTTGTAAAAATTACGATATATTGGTAATACAATCGAATATTCAAGGCTGCTCCCACACAAAAAACAAGTCTAGATAAAATCCTTCTTCTTTTATCTAGACTTGTTCAGCTCTCTCCAACATTTAAAAGAAATTTTGCCTCAATTAGTTTGGCATTGTAGTCTTCAACTTCTTTCTTTGTGCTGCCCAATTTATCAAAAGCTACTCGCCAATCACCATTATGAATTCTGATAAAAGATTTAATCCTCAAGCCATCAAAACAAACATCTAAAATTATCCTGTTGCCTGAAGTGCCATCAATTTTGCTAAAGACAGCTTCTTTATTGTCACCAGCATAAAGCACCTCTTTAATTGATTCATTGGTAAAGTACTCAGTTTCCTTGGTTGCTACATAGGTTTTCATTTCTTCTTCTTACTCCGTTTAAAATCATGATTTCATCTTCACGTCCTAGTGATCTTAAGTCCTTTCTCTATATATACGCAGAGCTGTATTATGAGTTCACACAGTATTTAGTGAAATGTATTTGATATCAATCACTTCAATATTAATTAACTCTGCTTTTATGAAACCATTTAATAGCCTATCAATTTCAACAATTCACCATTGCAATATTCATCTTGGAATAGCGGTATTTTAATCATTGTCTAACCCTTCCTTTAATGAACTGCTTTCGTTTAACTTTCGGAAAACATATTAATCTGCTAACATTAATAGCTCATCGACTTTATCATTGTATTCACCATATTCACCAGAGTCCCATTCAACACCTACAGAACCTCGAATTGTCGTCCACAATATAATTCCCAATTCTTCATTCTCAAAAACCTTACTTGCTCCCCTTTTTGACAACCGAGCATATTTCAACCTCTTTCTTAAAATAATCACATTTTAAGTTAACTTTAAACTGCATTATGTTGAGAATATCACCTTTAATTGGTAAGCTGACATCTAAGTCATACTTATACAAAGCAGGTGATATATTGAACAAAATAATCGGAATGACCGGATTAATTATCTCCTTACTTGTGCAAGGGTTTTCAGCAAGTGATTCATTGACTCATAAGATCGCCATGGCTTGTCTATTTTTGTTCTTATTGGTTTATAATTTTAACCATACTAAGGAGTTCTCTAAAAAGTCTCTGGCGATTATAGGCACTTCCTTTATTGTGCTAATGCTTGGTATTTATCAATTGCTCTCTTTTACTGGTGATTACTTTGAAAGTCGCGGTTTAAATTTTGGATTTATCCTCTTACTTGAAATTGTTTTAGTTATTGGATTAGTGACTGCTGCGCTGAATTTAATTAAGCATATTGCAGACCGCTTAAGGAAAACACCTGATGGTAAAGAGCGTTGACTCTTTGCCTTTTTTTAGCTAACCATTTCTTTTTATGCCGTCTTTCTTGTACAAAATCAAACGCAATATCGACTTTTACCGGCTCTGTTCTGTCAATGATGAATTGATTTCAGAACGATTCTTAATTCCTCATCATTCATACCGTTGCCTTTTGCACTCCACCTTTATGGAATCTTTTTCATTTTTCATCAGAATTTTTTCAAAAGATCCAGTCGCATCGCTCTCTTTGATAAGAGCTCTAACTTTCTAATAGCAAGATTGAATATTGTTTGTTAATACACTCGGCCCCAACTTTTGTGTCTTAGAATTTGAAAGGCGTACTTGCACTTTAACATTTGTCATTTCAGCCGATATGGAATCAATCCTTCCAGCCCAATTAGGACTCTCTCCCTCGGGAGTCGGATATAGTTTAAATCGCCAACTGATCTCCCCTGTTTTGGCGGCAAATCCTTCATAACCGTCGTAGCTTCCATAAGAAGATGGTTGAGGAAGGTGGACAGCAAGAATACTCATATTCGTTCTTGCAGCACTTGGCGGGTATAACCGCACTTTATAGATTAGTGCCGCACCCTTCGCATTTTTCAGTTTTTGATTTACCGGTTCGAGGACTGCACTACAAGGCATTGGACTTGCTTTCATTTGAGTTGAAGAGGCAATAACAGCAGCCAATAAAGGTATAACCAAGATAAATCGTTTCATCTACATTCCCTCACATTTTTTTGTTAATTTCCCTTACTCCCGAATTAAATATTCATCACTTTTGAATGATTAGCTTCATTAAAAGGTGAAAAAGGCAGTACTGGAGCTAAAGGAGCTACTGGTGCTGCCGGTAAAGATGGAAAATCAGCATATGAATTAGCTGTTCAACAAGGTTTCTCTGGAACATTAGATGAGTGGCTTGCTTCTCTGAAAGCAACAGCAAACTGATCACGTACCCTTCTCTAACGAGGAGTGTATTTTTTCCGTTTTTTCAAATTAGAAACCACAAAAACTCTACATCCTTTTACATTTTTTTCAATGACATGTTATGATTATTTTCAAGGGATTTTGGAAATTTTCAGAAAGAGGGGTTTGGATGAGCAAGATCGCTTCAGAGGTTGTCGCTACTACACTGAATGATTGGTACATTGCTATAAAGAAACAAAAGGTAAATGAGTCAATAAAATATTACTCAGAGATAAAAAGCCTGTTCGATGACATGGAAGAAGATCAAGAAGTTCTTGCATATTACAGTTTATTAGAAGAAAGACACAAAATGTTGCTGCATTCTTCACGCGGAGAGCCATTACAAAAGCACACTTATTTCACTGAAGAGAATGAAAATTTCATAAAAAGAACGAACGATAAATTGGAATATAACTTTTATCTATTTGAAGCAATGTACGAGGCATACAACAAAAATTATGATCGAGCAATTAACTTATATGGATTAGCTGAGAAAAAGCTTGCAGAAATTCCGGATGAAATTGAAGCAGCTGAATTCTACTCCAAGGTCTCCTACTTATACACTCTTGTTAAACAAAGCATTGTGGCACAACACTATATCAAGAATGCAATTGCAATATATAAGCGACACCCTGACTATAAATGCAAACTGGCAACTTCAACAATGATTGCGGCTGCAAACTATTCCGATATGAAACGGTTTGAAGAGTCAGAAACATATTATTTAGAAGCAATAGACATTGCACAAGAAACAAAGGATGAATTTTTGGAAGCTCAGTTATATCACAACCTTAGTATCGTGTATTCTGATTGGGACAAACCTGATAAGTGCATTAAATCTCTCGAAAAAGCTATTGGAAATGAATCTTGGATGAATTCAAATTATTATATAAATTCTTTATTCATGATGATTAAGGAACAATTTAAAATTGACGAAAAAATGAAAGCCATTAATTTTTACAATAAAGCACAGGAAAGACTCATATTAATGGAGAATAAGATATACGAAGCCAAAATTAGCATCCTATACAACCTATATTGTGGTGAATTAAAAAACAACTTCAATAATTGCATCCGTTACATTGAGTTTTTAAAACAACAAAATGACCTTGAAAGTGTAGATGAATTGTCCTACATAGCTACAAAAAGGTTTGAATCAATAGGTGCTTTTGAAGAAGCAACAAGCTTTTTCAATGAAAAAATTTGGGCTGAACAGAAAATGAATCAGGTGGAGGGAATCTTATGAAAAAAATTATGCTTTGCGTATCTATTTTAACTGTAATTTTAAGTGGAGTAGCTTTAACGCAATTGAGTACAGATTCACCATCTAACATCCAGATAGCTGAAAGGCCAGTCGGAGGTTAAAAAATTAATTAATTTAGCCCTACTCATATGAGTGGGCTTTTTATTTTATGATTTGTGTCCGCCCGTCAAACCTGCTCTATGCAAAGCTGTGCCTCCAGGTGTATATGAAACAGCTCGTAAGCGCTTTAGATCCATATTTATTTCTTATCCCGTCCGTAACAAAATTATGGAAGCATGGGCTGGAAAAGGGGTAAGGAATTATCAGAACAACTGGGGTAAGCGATTCAAAAGCAAAAAGAAACAGTATGTTAAGGGCGCAGATATCTATGATAACGTGATTATTTTTAACTAACATAAAATCAGGGGATCTTAAATTGTTCTTTTGAAATCTATACACAAACTCTTTTATATAAAGATAATTATGAAGTTTTAAAATATGTTCTATGTAATCTTCGTAAGGGTGTTTTCCAAAAGCACTTTTGAATTCCAAACCTTTTGCAGTGCAAATTTGTTGATACATCCCCTCTGTAACAGCTATGAAAATTGAAAAAGGCATTGGAAATAAAAGGTCAGAGCCATTTGAGGTTACAATCGGTTTCATTAGTAATGGGTTGAAATCATAGACTTTCATTTTTGGATCAATTGTTGCAAATTGTTCATACAAAACTATAAATTCTTCTCTATTAATTAAAAAGGTATTTATTAAAGTTTTCACTTTTGTTTCAGAAAATCGGAAAATTTCCCCAAGTGTTCTAATAAAATTATCTTTATCAATTTCCCAGTATTTCGAGGAACAATTATATAAAGCCCAAGAGAATAACAAATAATCTTCATACTCATAACCAAACAATTCAAGAAAAATTTTTTTAACATTAATTTCAGGGCTTTCATAATTAAACAGATAGTGATACCTATAAAAACTTTTAAAAGGATGCCTCTGATAAATAAATTGTTGTAAACCGACTCTCACAGAAAATTGTGACAATAATTCCTGATCAGACAAATTCAAATCATCTTTATGCTTAAATGGAATATTATATTCTCGATATAACTTAATTACTTTCACTAAATCATTATAACTAATATCTGGCGTATATCCACCCCACTCTTTCCCTATTATAGAGGCTAAGGAGAGATATGCTAGTTCATGATTATATATGTTACCTCTAATTTGTTTTCTTAATATATTATTAGGCAATAGACTGATTAAAAAATCATCATTAGGATTAATTACAGATGTAGCATGATGTAACACTCTTAATAATTCAAGTTTAGAATTAAAATTAAATCTCCTTAATCTTTTATCAATCTCATTAAGTATATTTATGTTAGACTCATAGTTATCCAATCTCTTCCCGCCCTAAATATTTTTCTCTTACTAAACACTACTTCTAATTAATTCAATATTATAGCATGATACTCTATCTGTTAACTCTCTTTAAAACTGCTGTTTTATTTGAAATCAGCTTTATTATTTTCATTTATCGGATTTCCAATAGGCTTAGGATTTAATTCAATAGTAGCTTTCATGAAATCCTTTCTCCTGTCGGTTGAAACCATATCGTGAGAGGATTTATGTATAATGCCTTGTGAAATCCTTATTGCTTCTGAAAGATTCTTGTAATTGTCATCGGACTTAAATTCGCTCACTTTCATTTTTGCAATTTTAACTAAGGCTTGATAAACTTTATCCAACTGATTAATGTCTTCAATTGACTTTTCCCTGTAATCCCTTACCATCCTAACTGCCGAATCAATTTCTTGATTAAGTTGTATCAGATTTCTCCCTTTTTATTTTCTGTAGCTGTTGATTTAATAATAAGTTTTCTTTTTCAAGTTGATTAATTTTAGAATCCATTAACTCACCCATTTCGTAATTGTTGTCTAATTATACTCTGATTACATTCATCTGAAATTGTTGTTTTATCTTAATTTAGTGGTATTAAGTTATGATGATCAACAATCCAACGAGTTTCCCCTTCAAAACTTTTGCTATCGCACCTTGAGATTATGGGCCTGCCTCCAAAAGCTTTAGCAAAGGCAACCACATAATACTCAGCAGTGATATCTATCTTAGGGGGATCACCGCCTAATCGGGGAGTTTATCTCCCCTTTTTTCATTTTTAAGAAGAAAGGAATGATTGTTGAACATGCAAATAGGATCTGGATATATCGGGAGTTCAATGCTTGAGAAGTCAGAATCTAACCATGAAGTAATCCCTTCCCCACCTGCAACATGGACGATTAAATATTCTTTCTATAAGTTCAGCTGCTTTTCGATTGATCAGGAATGTCACGTATCAACAATGGTGGAAATCCTATCTATTTAAGAGCTGGACAAGGCTTTCAAATGGACGCTCGTGATTCACCTATCACAAGCTTCAAGATTTCTGAGTCAGGAATAACATATAACTTTTTGGGGGCGCATAAATGAGTTTCTTCAATCCGATGGTTAATGTCTCAATTGTCACTGGGAAGTCTGCTTATGATATTGCAGTGGACAATGGTTTTTCAGGAACTGTAGAGGAATGGTTAGCTTCATTAAAAGGTGAAAAAGGCGATACTGGAGCTACAGGTGCAACCGGGGTTAAAGGTGCTACTGGCGCTGCCGGTAAAGATGGAAAATCAGCATATGAATTAGCCGTTCAACAAGGTTTCTCAGGAACATTAGATGAGTGGCTTGCTTCTCTAAAAGCAACAACAAACTGATCACATCCCTTCTCTAACGAGAAGGGTATTTTTTTTGCATTTCATATCTAAATTGATAAATAAGAAAAAACACCCTTCCCAACTTATTACATTATGATAAAATATTACATAATCAGACGAAATGCTAGGAGGGTGATTTTTTTGGAGCAATTGATCTCTTCTTCAAAAGTTGGCTTAAAAATCAATGAATGGTACAAATACATAAGATTGTTCAGTGTTGCAGATGCAGAAATCCTAAAGGATGAAGTTGGACAAGAAATAGAGTGTATGGAAGAAGATCAAGATTTATTGTTGTACTATTCGCTCATGTGTTTTAGACATCAATTAATGCTTGATTATCTTGAACCAAAAACTATGAATGAAGAACGACCCAAGATTTCAGACTTATTAGAAAAGATCGAAAGTAAACAAAGTGATCTAAAAGGAATTCTTGAATATTATTTTAACTTTTTTCATGGGATGTATGAATTTGAACAATACGAATATCTTAAGGCAATAAGTTTTTACAACCGAGCTGAAAAGAAGTTAGCCGTTGTCCCCGATGAAATAGAGCGCGCCGAATTTCATTATAAAGTAGCTGAAGTGTACTATCACATGAAGCAAACCCACATGTCTATGCACCATATTGTTCAAGCAATAGGAACCTACAAAGCGCACGAAACATACTCAATAAGAGTAATTCAATGTTCATTTGTCATCGGCCTGAATTATTTAGACATGGAATATCCTGAAAAAGCAATTCCGCATTTTATGAATGCATTAAAACAAGCACAAGAAATTAAAATGCCTCGGTTAATAGGCTCTTCTTTGTATAATCTCGGTTTATGCTCATTTGCAACAGGAAATATGGAGAAGGCTTTAGAGTATTTTAAAGAAGGTGTCTCGATTTACGAAAGTAATTCTCTTCACAATTCTAGCCGACTGCTAGACATACTTCTAATGTTGGCAAAAACACACTTTAAGTTGTCCAACACAGTTGATGGAAAACAGGTTTGTGAACAAGGTCTTATGCTGTCAAAGGAGTTGAACGATGACGTATTAGGAAAAATGTTTGATTTTCTTATGGGTTTATTCGTTGAGAATGACAAAGACCGACTTTTTAAAATCTTAGATTACTTAGAATCAAAGGCTATGCTTTCAGATGTGGAAGACCTAGCGACTGATGCAGCAATGTATTATAATGTAAATGAAGACCATAAAGTAGCTACCGCCTTTTATGAGAAAGTGCTTTATGCCCGAAAACAAATTCAGAGAGGGGATTGTCTTTATGAAATTTAAATTTGCATCAGCTTTTATCTTTTTAGTTATCTTACTTGGCATTGTTGGACATCACTTTCTTGACGACCACAAGGTTTTAAAGGAAGCTCGAAGAGGCCACACAGCCAGTATCCAAATTGCTCTTGATCACTATGGTGACTTCTCAGTGGAACGTAGAGGGCAAACCGCATAAATGTTTTGCCTACCCCCTTTTATGGGGGTATTTTTATGACTTATGTCCACCAGTCAAACCTGCTCTATGCAATGCTGTTCCACCAGGTGTATATGAAACAGCTCGTAAAATCGCTTTAGATCCGTATTTATTTCTTATCCCGTCCATAACAAATCCAAGCTTCCTTCTTTTCTCTCTATCCTTTTCAAACAGACTTAATTGCTGATTCACATCGTCTTCAATATTGGATAAAGTAACTGAAATACTTCCTACTGTTTTTCCTGTATAGAACTTATCAAACAAAATCAAGCAGTATCGATAATTGTCCATTGTTATATTCGTGGGAAGATCAATTGTTTTAGATCGGTGAAATCCATCGCCAAGCTCATCTTTACTGTAACCAATTCCCAAACTGAGTGTTCGACCAACTTTATTATGTGCACGTGCCCTTCTTGCGACTTCTCGCAAATCTCCAGAAGAACAGCCTTAATCTCTTCTCTCCTTGTGTAATCCCTCAGTAAAATCTGACTCTTACCAAAACTAATCTGCCCTTGCATTAACGGAGCTCCTATTTCAGATAAATCAATTCCATGTGCATGATAATACAACTGGTTCCCCATTATGCCTAACTTCTTCTCAAGCAACTCTAAAGAGAACTTAGCTAACTGCCCTACAGTTGACATAAGTTAGTGTACTCAGTTGCATTGAAGAGAAAACTTGAACAGAGACAAGGGATTGGTCCTTGTCACACGATTGGAAGACCAGCTTCCTGCCACTGGGAAATTCCACCATCCAATTTCAATACTTGTTTAAAATCGTTATTAGCTTGGAGGATGCTGGCACCAATAGCAGACCTAGCTCCGGAAAGACATTGAACAAGAATCGGTTTGTCACTTTTGATTTCATTTAGCCGTCCTTGAAGCGTTCCTAGCATGATATGTTGTGCGTTCGGAATGTGACCTTCTTGCCATTCAGTCAGATTGCGAACATCAACCACTTGTACGAGTCCGTTCTCAACCGCATTTGCTATTTCTAACGATGTTACCTCCGTGTATGATTCGAGCGAAAACATACCGCTTGCAATGATTTTTCCACTGTCCATGAATCCTGCCACATTTTCTATACCTATGGAGTGAAGTGCTTTCAGAAGTTTATCTGCTTCATGCGGGTTCGTAATAAAATACACAGGACGATTGTAATCAATAATCCAACCCGCCCAGTTAGAAAAAGCTTTGTTAAATGGGATGTTTATTGCACCTTTCACATGCCCTTTAGCAAATTCTTGAGAGGGACGGGTATCTACAATTTGTTCGCTATCCAGCAAGCCTCTCACTTGTTCCATTGAGGTGATCTCTGACACTACAGGTAAATCTTTAAGCAACGCAGGGCCTTTTTTATTAATTTGTTTCATCACAGAGAAATATTTTGGCGGTTCTGGTTGCCCTTCAAGCAAGGCTTTCACAAAATCTTTTTCGTTGGTGTAAGTCATTGACCAGTTGAATAGCTTTTCGTAACCAACAGTGGAAGAAGGAATCGCCCCCAATGCCTTACCACAAGAGCTTCCTGCACCATGAGCCGGCCAGACCTGCAGATAATCTGGCAGTTGTTTGAATTTCAATAGGGACTTGAACATTGCTCTTGCGCCACAATCTGCCGTACCCTTGATGCCAGCCGCTTTCTCCAGCAAGTCGGGTCTTCCGACGTCGCTTACAAAGACAAAATCTCCTGTAAAGATGCCGATTGGACGATCCGCATTACTTCCGCGATCCGTCAACAGAAAGGAAATGCTCTCCGGGGTATGGCCGGGGGTATGCATAACCTCAAAAATCAGCTTTCCCATGGAAAAGCGATCACCGTCTTTCACAAGTTGATGTTTTATTTCATCGACATATTGATACTTCCAATCTGCATCACCTTCATCGGAAAGAAACAGCTTTGCTTGATGCGTAACGCCGAGTTCGCGAGCACCGGAAACAAAATCGGCATGAATATGAGTTTCTGCAGCCGCTACGATGTTTAGTCCTTCTTCTTTTACAAATTGCAAATATGGTTTTATATTGCGGCTGGGATCAATCACAATTGCGTCTCCCGTTTTCTGGCAACCAACAAGATAGGATGCATGGCCCAGCTTTTCATCGTAAAAGTAGCGCAATAACATGTTGTTTCCTCCTCTTACATCATTACATATTTCACAAAGAGTTTATCGGATAGAGAAGCGAGTTTAAGCGGAATATGTTTAGGATTTTCGAACTTTTTATCATACATATTCATCTATATATTTACCAAAACCTTTGTCCTTGTCTTCCTGACCTCTCCTTACATCAATCCTTTTAACATGCCATTCCAATATATGATGGGAAGCAACCTTCTTTTCAACAAGTACATGCTGAATCTTTCTTTTGACTGATCAAACGGAAATGTTTCTTGCGGATCCTTGTTATAGTCAAACTCAGCAAGCACCACTTTGTTGTACCCAGTTACCAGCGGACAAGAGGAATATCCATTATACTTCGCACCTAGTGACGAGCCAGTCATCAAAGAAATCAAATTTTTAGCCACTACCGGAGCTTGTTTGCGAATGGCTGCTCCTGTTTTAGAAGTTGGCAAGTTTGCGCAGTCCCCGATTCCAAAAACATTGTTAAACTTTTTATGCTTTAAAGTGTACGGATCAACGTCCACCCATCCGCCGTCATCCGCCAATGTACTCTCTTTAATAAATTTTGGAGCTATCATCGGAGGAGTAACATGAAGAATATCGTATTTCATGATCTCCAGCTCCTTGGTCTCCAGATTCTTGAACACGGCTTCTCTTGAATTCGGTCGAATTTCGGTCAGGTTTCTTTTATACATTGTTTGGATGCCCTTGCGCTGGACGACTTTCTCGAGCGAACTAGCATATTTCGCGACATCAAAAATAGTTGATTTTGCGGAGGCAAATATGATTTCGGATTGATTGCGTACATTCGACTTACGGAAATAATCGTCTGCTAAGTACATGATTTTCTGTGGAGCTCCCCCGCATTTCACAGGAGAATCCGGATGAGTAAAAATGGCGGTTCCGCCTTTAAAGTTGCGGATGTTTTCCCAAGTACTGTCTACCGTATGATACGAGTAGTTGCTGCAAACGCCATTCTTTCCGACAGTGTTCTTCAAGCCTTTTACCCCATCCCAATCGATTTGCAAACCGGCTGATACAACGAGATAATCATAGGAAACGGTCGTTCCTTGTTTTGTAAGGAGCGTGTTCTGACTCGGCCGAAACACCGTTACAGCATCGCTAATCAAATCAATCCCAGCAGGAATCAGTGAAGCTAGATCACGCTCCGACTCTTCCTTCTTCGCTGCGCCAGCTCCAACTAGCGTCCACAAAGGCTGATAGTAATGCTTGGACTTTGGGTCGATGATAGCAACTTGTCCTTTGAGGTTTTTGGAAGTTCGGACGAGACGGGCAGCTACAGAAACACCAGCAGTTCCGGCTCCTACAATTACAATGGAATAATGAACTTGTTTTGCCATAGATATCCCCTTTTTCTTTTTAAAAATTTGTTGTTTTTTATAGAGGAGTAGCTCTATTTTTAAGTTTAGTTTCATATCAATTTTTCTAAATAGGGGGACTCCCCTATTTTTCTGAAATCCAGTTCTTTTCAAAAAAAATCCCATGAGTTTATGATAGGCAGTTCATGGAACAGTGCGTTACAATGTAAGATCCAGGTAGTTGTTATTGATCGCATATTGAATCAATTCATGTTTCGAATCCAGTTCTAACTTCTGCATAATATTCGTCTTATGGTTTTCCACGGTTTTGAAGCTAATCGATAGCTCATTAGCAATCTCTTTATTTGTATAGCCCAGTACTATTAATCTAACAATCTCCTTTTCTCGAACTGTTAAAACAGAAGAAATCTTTTTAGATTCTGATGTCATCCATTGAGAGAGAATCTCTTGTGATACAGATGTCTTGTAAAAGAGTTTCCCTAAGGAAACCTCGACTATCGCTTTATAAAGCAGTTCGTAATGGCTGTTCTTTAAAATGTATCCATAAGCCCCTACTTCGATTGCTTTTTGGACAAATATCTCTTCATCATACATAGTTAAAATGATGATTTTAACCGGTAGATTCAAGTTAAGGATTTCACTGCTTGCTGTAAATCCATCCAATCCAGTTGGCATCGACAAATCCATCAACACCACATCCGGTTTCAACTGTCTTGTCTTAAGGATCGCATCATTCCCATTATGGCTTTCCCCAACAATTTTGATTTCAGGATAGCCTTCCAAAAGCACACGGAGACCCTTTCGAATCATTGTATGGTCATCGACCAACAATACCCTAATCACTCTCCTTCCCCTCCTTATACTGTACTTCCACTTTAATAGACGTACCTTTATAAGGAACGGAGTGAATTCGAAGACTTCCTTCCATTTGATCTACTCTCTCTTTCATATGTTTGAGCCCCAGACCATCCGCTATTAGGTCACGATCAAAACCAATGCCGTTGTCCCGAATCATCAAAGTTAGCTTATTGGCTTCTTTTTGCAATATGACTTCAATAAATGTCGCTTGCGAATATTTCAGAGCATTATGTAGCGCCTCCTGAATGATGCGATATAAATTGATTTCCAAAACTGGGTGCATGCGATCGCTGACATTGCTACAGGTAAACGTAATAGAAAAATCCTTATGAGTTTTATTCAAGCTAGAAACTAAGTACTTAGCAGTAGGGACCAGCCCCAACCGATCGAGACTATGCGGACGCAACTGAAGAGTATAGAGCTTGATGTCTTGTATCGCATTTTCCAGTTCATCAACGATCTCCTGCATGTATTCTTTAAATTTTTCCTCCTGATGAATACGAGATTGAATTGCTTGAATGCCTACTGAAATTGAATAAAGCGATTGTCCTACTCCATCGTGGAGTTCTTGAGCCAATCGTTTGTGTTCGTTTTCCTGTGCCTCCAATGTTTTTTGCAGAACCAGCTTGGAGATCCTAGCTTCCTCTTCTGCTTTCTTTATTGTTATATCTTTCAGAACCAAAAGTACTTCTTGTTTCTTTTGTTCGTCGTTTTCATATATAACAGCCGTGCTCATCTCCATGTCGACGAATCGTCCCTCATAGGTCGGCATTGCAGAAAGAAAATAAGGGACTTCACGCTTGGCCAACAAGTAACAACGCTCTTCTCCCGCTTCCAGTTTTCTCTTTTGACAGTAGGAACAGTATGGAACCTTATCACCTAATTTCCATCCCGTCATTTTCTCTGCGGACGGATTCATCACCAAAATTCTACGTTCCTGATCCATAATAATGATTCCATCCTGCAAATAGTAGAAGATTTGCCTTAAATAGCCGCTTTCCATTGACTTTTCTTCTTTATGCCGTTCAAAAAAAGTTGGGTTTTGACACATAATGTACCCTCCAACATAATGATTTTAAGACAGGTATCCTATAGAAATTAAAGAGCTGAGATTCGAAGGTCTTATAATTCCTCACACAATTGATAGACTTAACTTCTATTCAATCTGTTCAAATCGAAAAACATGTGCTACTCTTAGAAACCAGTTTCCTTAATAAACAAAAAAAGCACGGAACTGAGAAAACCTTCCCCCTCCACTATGTCAGCATTTATGTATTCCATTTTGATCCTTGGAAATCGAGCCAACAGTACTTTCTAAGCAGCGTGACATACCGTGCATTGATACCTTGATATATATAACTTAATTTATGATCGTTTACGAATTTCCAATTGACACCAGTGAAGTTAGCTCTGCAACCTCTTTCATCTAATTCCTCCTTCAAAGTGTATTTTTTGATTTCTCTAAAAATTATGTCTTAATATAGAACATCTTCAACAATTAATGTAAGATATCAAACCAAACTTTTACTGTTGTAATCAAAATAACGAATATCAAAATACCTTGAAGAATGTTAGCATTCATTTTCTTGCCAATTAAAACACCTATCGGAGATGCAATCAGGCTGGCAGCCACTATTACTAAAGCTGGCAGAAAAGGCACCTGTCCAATTACGAGCTTTGTAACTGTTGTTCCAATCGATGAAATAAATGTAACTGCGAGTGATGTTGCGATTGTGATTTTTGTAGGGATTTTTAAAACGACTAACATTAGTGGAAAAAGTAGAAAAGCGCCGCCAGCACCGACTATACCTGAAGCCAAACCGATAACAAAAGTCATTATTGAGGTCAATATCTTTGGAGGGCGAATGTGATCACTTTGATTATCTTCTGTTCCTGTCTTTGGAATAAACATCATGACTGCGGCAATTATCACCAATATTCCGTAGACCAGGTTTATGATATCTTCAGAGAAAAAATGTGACCCAAAACCACCCATTAGACTTCCAATCAAAATACTTAATCCCATGATGGTGATAAGCTCTTTATTTAAGTAACCACCTTTCCGGTAAGCCCATACACCGGATAATGTTGCAAAAAAAACCTGGACTGCCACAATACCTGAAACCTGGTAAGCATTAAAGCCTGTAAACCCAAATAAAACAGGTATGTATAATAACAAAGGATAATTAATAATTGCTCCCCCAACACCAAGCATCCCAGACATAAAAGAACCCACTAATCCAATTAAAAATATTAGAAGAATAAAAGATATGCCCACTAACTTTCTTCCTTTCCAACAAAAAAAAGAGGGAATTGCTTTCCTTTAATTTACCCTTTTTTAATCCAAAACTTTAATATACCATTTTCTTCTGTATCTTTAAGCAACTCATGACACTTGACTTCCAATAAAAGTGGGGAACAGAAAAATGCAACCTGATTATCTTTAGATTTCTCCTTGAAACTCAATTTTGGCATCAGCTTTTTTTAATAAATTTCTTACAGTGCATCCTTATCAGCTGCTGTACCTATTAGCGTAAATACCAAAACTTGATAATCCAAGGGCTGTTACCACTAAGATTGTCCTCGGATAAACTTCTTCATCAAATCCTCTTCAGTTTTCTCATTTTCTCTTTGACTTAGATTTCTTTATAAGCAATTCTAAAGCCTCTTCATGTTGATTGTCCTTCATAACGTCCTAAGATAATCAAAGTAAGACCACTTGCTCTATCTTAATAATCTTTCCCTTTTAAGCTTTGTGCATTTTACATATATTTGTCAATAATAAAGAACGAAGGAAATGAAAAGTAACTTCAAGAAGAAAAAGATGATCAATAAAAAACAGTGTCCAACTTTTATTAAGCTGGGCATTGTTTTCATTATTTAAATAGAATTTTTATAAGCATTAATAGGTTCGTTTCGCAATAGCATATTATCTTTATTAACCATGCCTAAGTTATAAGCTTTTTTAATAATATCTAATACCTGCGAATCTAGCGCAGAAAGATTGCCTCCTGGTTTAAATCTTGATTCCCAATAATCTAAAGACTTATTTTGATCAAGTGAGCTTTTTTGGTTCTCGGGTTTGACTACTTCATTTTTCTCAAGCTTATCACAGAATTCACTAAAACTAATTGATGAAGGAGTAGGATTACCCCCTCCAACCTTTCTGTACCCAAGCTGCAAAATGCTAAGAATTTTGGATCTTAAATAAGATCGATTGAGTTTATTTTCACCACCAATAATCACATAATCACAATCCTCTCAGAGCTTTTTATAATTTTAGCACCTTTTCCATTTTTACACGTGTTAAATATCGACAATCGCCCAAATGATTTAATAACAGAATACAAAAAAAGAACCTGCATTTTGCAAGTTCCTTTCACGTTGCCGATATATTGTGAATTTTTAACGGCAAGGGCATTTACGTATAGTAATATATTTCTGTACAGTAAATTTTGCTCGCTAGAGGGAGTCTTGCTCATCCCCTAATGAAAGGGGGTGATGCTATGTCAACATTCCAGGCATTAATGCTAATGCTTGCATTCGGGTCGTTTATAATTGCCCTGTTGACGTATATAAATAAAAAATAGACCTCCCTTGAGCCTCAGAACCTGAAGGGATAGGTCTACCTAGAAACCACATCGAGCAAGCCCTTTGATGGGCAACTTTTTGTACAGAGCCGGGGTGTTGGTAGCAACTCGGTCTTTTTTATTTTATGCATTTCTCATTAAAGAAATACGCTATAACCAATCAAATGTCTTACAGTTCTGATTATAACACATCAAGTAAAACGATTGAAATAATTTGCAATACTTTTGTTTTATGGATAAAACCATTATTTTATTTTGATTGCGAATGCTTACTTTTTCATCATCCCATACAATTGCAATACTTTTGTTTAGTTGCCTAAACTAACTTTCAATGCATCAGCTAGCATGGTGTTAAAATCATCAAATTTGTTCATCAACGTTCCAGAGGGTTTATCAAGCTCCAAATATTCATTCTCAATCACATCTAAGCAATACCAAGCTGTATCTGAATCACCAAAAAACAGGTATTTTTTCGGTTCGTCATTTTCGTGCCATTGTTCATTTGTTTCAATAAAACCATAAACTTCTTCATCATTTTCTTCTTCTAAAAATACTTTATCCAGCCCATAGATTACCAAGCCATTAAAATCTAATCCGTTAACGGTTTGAAGAAATTTTTTATACCCTGATGGAATTTCATTTATAGGGAACTTGCCTAATACTACTTCATTAAAATTGCTTAATTCTTTGTCTGTAACAGGAGAATTCAATTCATCTCCATACTTTGCTTCAGTTTTTCGAGTTTTCTCTAATAAATTTACCCACATAAAACTGCTCCTAATTTTTATTACTACGCCAAACTCGTAATCGAAGAAAAGTCCCTTAGCAAGAAATTAATCATCAATTGCATTACTTTTGCTTAATCGTCCCAGTCTTCATCTTCTTCCCAGTTTTCTTTCATTCTTTGGAGCTTATCAAAGAAAAATTCAATGAAATTATCCGAAACGACTTCTTGGTAACCAATTACTCTATCCCACGTAAATACAGGACATTCTTTATTTTTCATCTTGTTGGTATCTAGACAATATGCAAAGTAATCAACATCCTCTATTACAACAAGACCTTCGGTTAAGTTATAGTGTTCTTGATACTCGTTGGTATATTCAACAACTGATGGGCCTCCAAAATCATAACCTAGAATATCAATTCCATAAACTCCCCCAGAACCATAGTTCCGCAGAAACCATTTATAGCTCTCCGGAAGTTTCACTTTAAGATCTTGTTCTATTTTAGATATTTTGTCTTCTCCAATTCCTCCTGTGAAATCTCTTTCTTTTGCATTATCATTTAAAAACTGTTCCACTTGCGTGTATAGTTCCATTTTTCCCAACCTCTTTTACTCTGAATATTGAGTGGCTCTCCATTTCCAATATCTCGCTCTAAAATATTCATATTGAACTTTCAATTCTGGATTATTTCTAAAACTCTCTCCATCAGTTTTAAGTTTATGTATGACCTCACTATATTTTGTGTGTAAACTGTTTGGAATTTCAACCATATTTCCAGGTTCCTCCTGAATTAAATGGTGCAAATTGATTTTTGTGCCGTCTTTGGCTTGAGGTGCCTTACCGTCTTTCATTAATTCAAGATTTGTTCGACCTTTACGATCTTTTTGATTAATATCGATATCTTTCATTGTATAAACTCTTCGGCTTACATCTTTGATATTTCCTTTTACTTTCACCTTGCCCTTAACCTCATAAGCACCATACTTTTCTTTATTTAACCAAGGGACATTTACTTTCTGACCAGTAAATGGCTTTCTTGTTTCATCTAATTTTTTAGCAAGCTGAAGCAGCCTGTCTTTTGCGCTCACACCATTGATGACATTATACGGCACACCACCTGCTACAACAACATCTTCTCGCATGACAAACAGTTTAATTGCTGTTAGTGGATCAGGAGTTTCATCAAGTTTTTTAGACACTTTTTTGACTGCAGCTTTTCCGGCTGTTTTCACTCCTATTTTAGCAACTGAACCAGCACCTTTTAAAGCGAAGATGTTGACTGCTGCACATGTAATCCAATGAGCCGTTGATTCTGCGTCTCCGTTCTTTACGTCTCTAACATAGGAGGTTATTATTGCATCTTTAATTGACTTAAGCGTGGAATCATAGTGATAAACTGCAACTGCAGAATTAATAACCATGTCGACAGGATGATTGTGTGCCATATAGTCTAATGTTTCAGCTGTCATATCATAAAGAGCTGTAACAGTACCTTTGGCTCCAGCCATTAGCTCACGTGTGTTTTCAATCTGTGTGAAATATCTTTGTTGTTCTGCTGTCAGATTTTCATACCCAATTGTTTTGGCCATTGAATAGAATTCATCGGCATCTGCATAATCATAATTCTTTAGTCTTTCTTTCAGTTTTTCAATCTCTCGCTCTTTTTCTTCCTTCTTCTTAATCGTCAAATAAGCTTCAGTACGTTTTTCAATCTCGCCTTTTTTCTTATGTATGTCGCTTTCTCTGTACGCCTTAGCGTTATAGTGGAGTGGTGTTGCATTTTTCCCTTTGCCTGTAGCATTTTGAAGCTGTTGAAAGTCAGCTTGGATGAAATGCTCATTCGCTTCGGTTTCTGCGTATTCTTTCGTTAGATCGTAATCGAGCTTTCCGAGCTTGTGTATGGTATTGTCTCGTTTCTTGTCTGCTGAGTCCAGCTTTTGATCGACGTCCTCTGTCGAGAAAACATCAAGATGAATGATATCGCTTATCTCATTAAGAATATCCCTCAGTTCATTCCGTTGCTCCTGCATGATGGCTTTTGATTTATTCTTCGCATGAATCAGCTCGTGTTCTAAAAAAGACTCTTCCACAAACGAATCGGCCAATCCGGCAACAGCTACTTTTCCAGAAATACTGTTAAGAAAAGCAATTTTCATATCGATCAGATCAAGCCAGCTGTCTGTGACACCGGCGTGATCTTGAAAGAATGCTTTAATATTTTCTGCGCCTTTGCCTGAAAACTCACTGTCGTCTAAGTCAGCCATTCCCTGAAACGCTTTTCTGAGATTGATAAATTGTTCTCTAATCTGATCATATTCTTTTGCCCGCTTTTCTGCGGCTGAAATGAACGAGGCTGCTTCAAATACTTTCATTTACGTCTCCTTTCCACTTGATCTTATCTAAACTTTCTATTCTGAGACATATTTATAATACCCTTGAATTTCCGGCTTCACTTCCCAGTATTTAGTTCCATTTGATGCTACCAACATGTCAAACCATATCTCAAAGTTAGAGTCTAAATATACCGCATCTTCAATGTCATCAATTGAATCTAGATACATCATATATCCTAATCCCTTATTTGATTTGTTTGTGTCAACAACATACCTGCCATCATAATGATACCCAATTAGGACATATCCCTTAGGGAAGTCTTGAACTTCATTAAATTCAATTATCCCTTCAGTGCTGAGAAGTTCAACACCATTAAACATTTCCATTCCATTGTGACTGAATAGGAACTCTTTATAATCATTAGGCAAAGTTACCCCTAGCTTTTTTTCTAAACTGTTAATTTCTTGAGGACTGGCCGGATCTCTGAATTGAAAAGCAGCATCTTCCATGACATGTCCCCCATGTTGGAACATAGGAAAAGTTCCGTATTTAGAAACAGCATCCTTTATTCCATTAAGAGTCATGTGAATTAACTTCCCTTCTGCCATATAAAAACCCTCCTCTAATGTTTAGACCGCTAAATTCTACCACAAAACTGTATTTGAGTGTCTTAAAATGAGAAACCTAATTTACAATCTTTGGTTTTATATTTATAATTAGGAAGGTTTGTCCGATATAGAGACAGAACAAACAAATTGGGGGAATTACATTGAAGAAATGGCTGTTAGGTATTGGCGCATTATCTCTAAGCTTTTCTTTGGCTGCGTGTGGATCTGATTCTGCTTCTACAGATAAAACAGATTCAGATAAATCTAAAACAACGCAGCAAGAAGAAAAGGATGCAAAAGAGACAAAGGCAGACACTCAATCAAACGACAAAAGCAATAATGACAACAATGAAAAAGCCGAAAATGCTTCAAAGAAGGATTCGTCGGATAAAAAGGCGTCTGACAAAAAGAAAAAGCTGGTCGATGTAACACTTAACAGAACAGTTGATGGGAATACAATTAAAGTTAACTATAAAGGCGAAGTCAAAACTGTTCGTTATTTACTTGTTGACACGCCTAAAACTAAGAGCCCAAACTCTTGCGTACAACCATATGGTGAGGATGCTTCAGCAAGAAACAAACAGCTGGTTAACAAGGGAAAACTTCAACTGGAGTTTGATAAAGGAGATCGCACAGACAAGTATGGCAGAATGCTGGCTTACGTTTATGCAGACGGCAAATCAGTACAAGAAACACTGCTTAAAGAAGGATTAGCACGAGTAGCTTATGTATATGAGCCAAACACGAAGTATTTAGACACGTATAAGAAAGATGAGCAAGCTGCGAAAGATAAAGACTTGAAGATTTGGAGTAAGCATGGATATGCGACTGATAAAGGATTTAATGGCTGCGTAACGAAACCGAAGAAATCAGTAAGTGTATCTAAGCCGGCTCAAAAGTCAGTTGCAACACACCAATCCGAGACACATAAATCGAACTCAAGCAGTTCAGCATCAAGCAGCTCTTCTAACTCTGCACAAGCCTCCCCTTCTGCCGGAGGAATAGAACACTTTGCAAACTGCACAGAGCTGAGAAAGAAATATCCGCATGGCGTACCAAGCACTCACCCTGCTTATACATCTAAAATGGATCGGGATAATGACAACTTTGCATGTGAGAAGAATTAATTATTTTGAAGCCCTCTGAGGCTTCTTTTTTTATTCGAATACATTCATCTAAACAAAAAACCACAGAGCGTGTGAGGGACTCTGTGGCCTATAGTGGCTGATTAAACCCCTATGATACATCAATTAGGATTTTATCAAAACTTTTCTTTTAAAGATAACATCATCTCTGTCTCAAATAATGCCTGCAGCAGTTCATCTATATTAATTTCGTTCTGTTTGTAATTATTCTTTTCATAAGTACGAATAATTTCTTCATATTCTGATCGATTATCTCCTTTAATGGAGCTAATTCCAAGCTCTTCACCGTATCGGTTAATGAATAGTTGTTTATTCATTTCTTTCGCTTTATCATTTTCATAATTACAAAATGCACCTGACAACTGGACGAGAAAAGTTTCGTCTTCAGAATTTAGGTTATTTTCGTTACACCAGTCTACAAAACGATTTCCAGTCATGTTATCACCTTTAATTTTAGTATTTAAAGAACAAGATAATCTGCAGCAAGGATGATATATTCTACTGCCATGCCAATTGTTTCAGCAACTCCTGCGCCAACTGCACCTTTAATAGCTGGTGGAATTTGTTTTCTTGCCATAGCAGCAACCTCTTTAGGAGCCCCGGTTATATCTTCGAGAACCTTACAAATTTTGTTTGTGTTTTTAATAATCTTGTTTACCGTGGACTTTCCAAACATTGTACCTAAAATGTCTTTTGCCCAAGCATTATTCGCTAGTCCTCTAATAACCTTAATCGCTTCTTTAGCTGCGGCGCTTTTAGCTCCCATAGTACTCATTTGATCTTGTGAGTTACCATTTTCGAGACCTTTTAATTCTTCAGCAGCATCTAAAATGCCTTTTTCTTTTACTGACGGGACTGAGTATTCTTTAGCTAGTTTTTGAAGCTCGGTAGGATTATAAGTAAATTGCACGTCCTGTTTAGAAACACTCGCTTTTTGCACTTCTGAGGCCGAAGCTCCAACAGTAGGGATGGCTATAACGGCTGCAAGCAACATCAAAAGAATTTTAGCAAATAGACTTTTCAATTTGAACTCTCCTTTATCCCTAATTTTATTGTTCAACACATTGACCACAATACCATAAAATACTAACATTTTTTCCTGTTTTTATTATATTCGTTTAAAAAAGGTAAGGCAGCCCTACATTTGAAACTGTTCAGAAATCACTACGGTGATCAAATATTCATTCACAATTTAAGATATTTTTACTACACAAAAAAGACTGTTCTCAAAAACAGTCTTAGATGTTTTTAGAATTAACGTATCCGTTAATTTCTTTAATTCTTATTCTGATTTTTAAACGCCAAGTGCTCAATTCTTTGATCCTTAAAAACTTGACGGATATAGGGAGGCGAATAATTATATTTCCGGCCAATTTCTTTAGGCTCATTTTTTTGTTGAAATCAGATCGTATAGCAGATCAAAGTCTTTTGCTCTCCTCCTCTTTGACAATTCAGAGTAAGAAAGCTTGTCCACTTTTTTTGCCTTAAATAGATTCAGAATACCCCAGTCTGGGATATTAAGTTCCTTTGATATTTCCCCCACCGTTTTAAGTTCTTTGTTTATGGATAAAACCATTATTTTATTTAGTGTTCAAGTTATAGTTGCTCATAAGCGCTGCCATATGAGGATTACATGAACAAAATAAAAACCCTGTTAATTACAGACGGCGTTTAATTAAAAAATGAATACGATTAGAATAAATATTCAAACAATACAATCCTTACAATATATTACGTTATTTTCGTATTCAATGTCAGACAGAATATTGTATGAATACTTCTGTTTTTACAGTAAATACAATAAAGAGGAGGTGCTGTTTTTTTGGAGTTAAAAAACATCGTTCATTCTTACAACATTACAAATATTTTGGGTTATCTCAGACGCTCTCGTCAGGATATGGAGCGGGAAAAAAGAACAGGCGAAGATACGCTAACAGAACAAAATGAACTCATGAATAAAATACTGAAGTCGATTGAAATCCCCTATGAATTAAAAATGGAAATCGGGTCAGGAGAAAGCATTGAGGGCCGCCCTGTTTTTAAAGAATGTCTTAAAGACCTCGAGGAAGGCAAGTACCAGGCAATTGCTGTTAAAGAAATAACAAGACTCAGCCGCGGGAGCTACAGCGATGCGGGACAAATTGTTAACCTTCTTCAAAGCAAGCGATTGATTATCATTACACCATATAAAGTTTATGACCCTCGAAATCCTGCAGACATGCGTCAAATTCGTTTTGAATTGTTTATGGCCAGAGAAGAATTTGAAATGACCAGAGAGCGTATGACAGGCGCTAAATACACATATGCGGCACAAGGGAAATGGATTTCCGGACTAGCGCCTTATGGATACCGGTTAAACAAAAAAACATCCAAACTAGTCCCAGTCGAAGAAAAAGCAAAAGTCGTTCAACTCATCTTTAACATCTTTTTAAATGGGTTGAATGGAAAAGATTATAGTTATACAGCGATTGCTTCTCACTTAACAAAATTACAAATACCGACTCCATCAGGAAAAAAGCGCTGGAATCAATACACAATTAAAGCAATTCTGCAAAACGAAGCGTATATCGGAACTGTTAAATATAAGGTTAGAGAAAAAACAAAAGACGGTAAACGAACAATTAGACCTGAAAAGGAACAAATTGTAGTATCGGATGCACATGTCCCTATAATAGATCAAGAACAATTTCAACAATCACAAGAGAAAATTGCAAACAAAGTCCCCCTGCTGCCTAATAAAAATGCATTGGAATTAAGTGAATTGGCAGGCGTATGCACTTGTTCTAAGTGCGGTGAACCATTATCTAAATACGAAACTAGGAGAACGCGAGAAAACAAAAACGGCACGGAAAGTGTGTATCACGTTAAATCACTCACTTGCAAAAAGAATAAATGCACTTATGTGAGATATAACGATGTTGAAAATGCCATTTTGGATTACCTCTCTTCTTTAAGCAACTTAGATAATAAGACTTTAACAAAACATATCATTTCAATGATTTCTAAATACGAAGACGTAAATAGTAATGTGAAAACAAAGAAGCAAATGTCTGAACATCTTTCACAAAAAGAACAAGAGTTAAAAAACAAAGAGAATTTTATCTTCGAGAAATATGAGAGCGGCATTTACACTGATGAACTTTTTTTGAAAAGAAAAGCTGTTTTAGATGAAGAATTTAAAGAACTCCAGATTGCCAAGCATGAGCTCAATGGAACTCAAGAAGCGAAATCAGAAATAGACAGTAATACAGTCAGAAACAACATAAATAAGATAATTGATCAATATCACATTGAATCAAGCACAGAGAAAAAGAACGCGCTATTAAGAATGGTCTTTAAAGATGTTATCGTTACTATGACACAAAAAAGAAAAGGGCCAAATCCGGCTCAGTTTGAAATCACCCCTATCCTGAGGTTTATTTTTCGTTTTCGACCTCACCGTCACTGATAGTCCCTCAAAATACAGTAAATATCTTAAAAAACCGATAAAGCCGTTTCCCCGGTAAACACAATGGGAGCTACGAAATTGTTGTCCGAGAAGCTGTTTCATCAGGCAAATCATCATGTTCAAAACCGCGGTACGGTGTTTTGTTCGGTCCGCTTCGGCAATGTGCTCGGTTCACGCGGTTCCGTTATTCCTATTTTATTTGAGCAGTTGATGGCAGGCGGCCCGCTCACCATTACGGATAAAAACATGACGAGGTTTTTTATGTCGATTGATGACGCCGCAACGCTCACCCTGCAATCTGCGGCGATCACAAAGGGCGGAGAAACGTTTATTTTTAAAATGGAGTCCCTGAGGCTCGAAGAACTGCTTCACGGGTTTGAAGAATATGCGTTCCGGCACGGACTGCCGCGCCCCGCCGCTGTTGAAGTGGGAAAACGCCCCGGTGAGAAGCTTCATGAAGAACTGACCTCTCCTCATGAGACGGAATCTTTATATGAATGGGGCAATCTGTACGCAATATTGCCGGAACCCGCCAAACATCCGGAATTTCGGAAGGTCAATCTCCCCAGATATCAATCCGATCAGGCGCCGCTCATCACAAAAGACACAATCGTAAAGATTATTGAACGATTACATGAAGAAAAAAAAACATAGAAAAAAGGCCTGTCTGATAGGCAGGCCTCATTGCTGAGCTCTATTTTTCAAATAAATGCAGACAGGCTTCATAGCCCTCTTCCTTCAGCTTGTCTTTCGGAATAAACCGGAGTGCCGCAGAGTTAATGCAATAACGGAGACCGCTTGGCCCCGGGCCGTCATTAAATACGTGGCCTAAGTGGGAATCCGCTGTTTTGCTTCTCACTTCCGTCCGGATCATCCCGTGGCTTGTGTCCAGTTTTTCGTCAACCTCTTCTTCCTCAATCGGTTTTGTAAAACTGGGCCAGCCGCAATGAGAATCAAATTTATCCAGAGAAGTAAACAAGGGCTTTCCCGATACGATATCAACATACACCCCCTCTTCTTTGTGATCCCAGAATTCATTTTGAAACGGCGGCTCCGTTCCGTTATTTTGCGTGACTTCATATTGCATGCGGTTTAATGATTTGATTTTTTCTTCTTTATTAAAAGCCATCTTATCTGTCCCTCCAATGCTCATCCAGAAAGCCTTGACGTCCGGAACCTACACGGTAGCGCCCGTAATGATCAGGATTTTTCTTATAAAAGTGCTGATGATAGCCTTCCGCTTCATAAAAAGGCTCAGCCTTTAAAATGTCTGTCACGATCGGCTTTTTAAATATGCCGCTTTCTTCAAGCTGTTTTTTTGAGGCTTCAGCGATTTGTTTTTGTTCATCGTTATGGTAATATATCGCCGCCCGATATGAACTTCCGCGGTCTGCAAACTGGCCGCCTGCATCAGTCGGGTCGATCTGCTGCCAAAACAGCTCGACAAGCTTTTCATACGGATAAATGTCAGGTTGGAATGTGATTTGAACGGCTTCTCTGTGTCCGGTCGTTTCACTGCACACTTCTTCGTAAGTCGGATTCTCAGTATGGCCTCCTGTATAGCCGGACACCACCTTTTCAATTCCGGGCTGTTCGTCAAACGGCTTCACCATGCACCAAAAACAGCCGCCTGCAAATGTGGCGATTTCTTTTTTTTCTGACATACGGGTGCCCTCCTTTGTTCATACGTGGTATTATTATATTATAGCATGTATAAACAGAATAAAAATAATTCTGCTTTCAGGGGAAGCTGAACGAATGCCACGCTGACTACATATTGGAGGTTCATGATTTGAAAGTAAGGACACAAATGATGTATGATATGGAAGCTTTGCTTCGAAAAGTGTTTAAACAAATCAGAAATGAAGTTAATGAAATTCTAGATAAAGAGCTGTCCAGGAACGAATTCACCATTTTGCGGATTCTCAGTGAACAAGGGCCTAAAAAAGTAACGGAATTCGCCCCCATTCTTGAGGTCTCCGCAAGCCACATTACCGCAGTGACCGATGCTTTAGTAGAAAAGGAATGGATCACCCGCATCCGTTCTAAAGAGGACAGGCGAATTATCAGAATCCATATTACGGAATCCGGGGAGAAAATTGTCGATCATTTCAACCAGAAAAAAACAGAATACTTTTTTAAACGGTTTGACTGCTACTCTGATGAAGAGCTTGCAACGTTAATCAAACTGTTCAGCAAGCTAGACAAAAAACGCTGACACGAAAAAACACAAATCCCTGAAAGGATCTGTGTTTTTTTATGAAAACTTATTGTTTCGGATGATAATAGGAAAATTCAATTTCATCCGTGTCGAGATTGATTTTATCCGCTTTTACATACATGCCGTTGTCTAAAGGCATTTCTGACAGACGGATCTCGATGCTTTTATCCCCAGGATGAACGTGCACAAATGACGGGAGTTCATAAAAGCTGTCCATATAATTCAGCACAAAGCTGATCGGCAGGCTTAATTCGCCTAATGAAAATTTCGTCACTTTCAAAATCACATCTCCGTTCTCCTGTACGGACGGTTCAAAAGTGACGACCGCATTAATGGAGGTTGAGAATGCTTTGATTTTACCTGCCACGTGCACATCGTTATTGATGTCCACTTTGTAGTCAAGCTGATTCGATGCCTTCTCTTTTAAGTAAGCATTCACAAACCTGGCAAGAGATTCTTTGGAGCTTGTGATATGAAAGCCGTACTCACTTTTTGTCTGATCTTGTATTTCCGCCTGCTCTCCCGGCATAACCAATAATGTCACAATTACCGCGGCGGCAATCACATTGAGTGCGAGAAGAACAAAAAACAGCGATTTCCACTTTTTCATCATTTCACCCTATTCTGCTGGTAACCCTTGTTTTTCAATGATGCCGTACAATCGATCGGCGATGAGTGCATACCCTTTTGCGTTCGGATGAAAATCATCATCCTTTGAAATCCGTCTGCTGCCGCTTTTTTGACTGAACAAGTCTTCAACATTCACCGCGGCGGCGTGGGGATCTTTTTCCAGCTCTTTTGCGGCGATCTTGTTCCAATCCGTTACAACCCCATTAATTTCTTTTAATTCAGGCAGCGTAAACGTGAATGGGTTATACATGCTGACATACACCAGCTCTGCGTTTTCATTATATTTGCGGATTTTTGAAACGATCGCCTTGAATCGTTTCTCAAAAGGTTTCTCTTCCTTTTGGAACGGCTGAACCGTCAGCTGCATCATATTCTGGCGGAGCACCTTCATTAAGTCATTGCCGCCGATGGTAAAAAAGATATAGTCGGCGCTCTTTAATGATTTCTGAACTTTTTTATTATCAAGCTTTTCCAGCAGGTCCGACGTTTTGTCCCCCTGCACCGCATAATTTTTAATATCTACCGTTTTCACATGTCCCTTTTTCTTAAGAGACTCCGCTGCCCTGCCGACGTATCCTGAACCGTCAGGATCTCCTACTCCTTCAGTCAATGAATCACCGACCGCAGCTATGACAATATGATCTTTCGTTTTCGGTTCTTCAGCGTCAGAACCGGTGCGCTGGACAGAACAAGCTGATAAAAGCAAAGCCAGTCCGGCGATCAATGAGAACATTCGCAGCTTCAATCTGGTTGCTCCTTCCCCGTCTACTAGTGGAAAGTGTAACATGTTTTTTCAGATTTGAAAATGTCTAATCTGCCAGTTTACTTGAGCTCCTCAGCCGCTTTGACATCTGACAGGATATCATCATACGGAACTTTCTGCACACCGTCATAATCTTTAAGCACCTTGCCGTCAGGTCCGACTAAATAAAAAGAAGTTTGATGTATGACCTGATCCTCTCCCTCCGGCTTTTTGACGATTGCTTTAAAGCTGTTCAGCGCAAAATCTTCAATGTCCTTTTGGCTGTAACCGGTCAGAAAATCCCAGTTGCGAAGCGAAAGCGGATATTTGGAAGCAAATGCTTTCAGCTGTTTCGGCGTATCCTTTTCAGGATCTACACTGAACGACACAATCCGCACGTCCAGATTCTCAGCCTTCAGTTTTTTTTGCAGTTCGGTCATGTGGGCCGTCATCGGTGGACAGACTGTATTACAGTTTGTAAACATAAAATCCGCAATCCAGACATGCCCCTTCAGGCTTTTCAGTGACACTGTTTTTCCGTCTTGGTTCTGAAATGAAAACGGTTCAATCTGATAGTTCAGCGGGTCTTTTATCGTTTTCCCCCCGCAGGCGCACAAGAGCAGCAAACAAAAGACGGCAGTGAAGATTTTCATTTTTTTCATTTCCATTCCCCCCCATGGATAAAACGCTTACAGCATTCATCATAAAAAAATTCCCGCACCCTCCCTTATCAAAAGGAAGGCGCTAAGGAATATGCACCGTTATGCGTTATGTTTTAAAATCTCTTGGTTGAAAACGGCCTCGTAATCTTTCCACTTCATACGGCGCTTGACATATTGTCGGAATGAATACACTGTTCTCATACTTTGTGAAGCAAAAACTTCTCTCAAATAAAGCTCAAGGTGCTGATGAATTTGAAAAAAATAATGTTCACCTTCCGTGACAACCGGTATTTCTGTCACTTTTACCTGAATCCCGTCCTGTCGTTTGAACTCTAGGCTTTTGAGTAACAAGATATCAATCCTTCTTTTTCGATTGTTTTCTTTTTATTATATACAATCTGAGAAAGCGTGTCTGTCATTTTGCGCGGCCGTTCTAAAAAAAGTCAGATTAACAGGTGGAACAGATCCTGGTCTTTATTCACCTCTACGTAATGAAATCCTTTTTGATTCATCCGGGCAATGAGCGCGCCGTAATCTTCCCGATGCTTGAGCTCAATGCCGACCAATGCGGGGCCGCTGCTTTTGTTATTTTTTTTCGTGTATTCAAACCGGGTGATGTCATCATCAGGCCCGAGCACTTCATCAAGGTATTCGCGAAGCGCTCCCGCCCTTTGCGGGAAATTAACGATAAAATAATGCTGCAGCCCCTCATAAATCATCGAGCGCTCCTTCATCTCCTGCATTCTGCCGATGTCGTTATTCCCTCCGCTGACCATGCAGATGACGTTTTTTCCTTTAATCTCTTCCTTGTACAGATCAAGTGCTGATACGGACAATGCACCCGCCGGCTCCGCTACGATGGCGCATTGATTATATAATTCGAGAATCGTGCTGCACACTTTTCCTTCCGGGACAAGCACAACGTCATCGACAACGGTTTCGAGCGTTTGAAAGGTTTCGGCGCCGATTTTTTTTACGGCCGCCCCATCGACAAATTTATCAATTTTCTCAAGTTCAACCACTTGTCCGGCTTTTTTCGATTCAAAATAGGAGGCTGCGCCCTTCGGCTCTACCGCTATGATTTTTGTATCCGGCGAGATGTTTTTCATGTACGTGCCGAGCCCGGACAGGAGTCCTCCTCCCCCTACGCTTGCAAAAAGAAAATGCGGTTCAACGTCAATGTCATTTAAAATTTCGATGGCAGCCGTTCCCTGTCCGGCCATGACATCGGGATCGTCAAACGGATGGATAAACGTGCGGTTTTCTTTTTCACAGCATTCCGCAGAACTCTTATACGCATCATCGAAAGTGTCACCCGTCAATATGATTTCAACAAATTCTTTTCCGAACAGTTCCACTTGGGATACTTTCTGTCTCGGTGTGGTTGACGGCATAAAAATCTTGCCGTGAATGCCGAGGTGTTTGCATGAAAACGCAACCCCCTGCGCATGGTTTCCCGCACTTGCGCATACAATTCCGTTTTCAGTCTGCTCTTTTGAGAGCTGCCTCATTTTATTATAAGCCCCTCTGAGCTTAAATGATCTGACCACCTGCAGGTCTTCTCTTTTCAAATAGATATTGCAGCCATACCTCTCAGAAAGTCTGTCATTCCTCTGCAAAGGCGTATGGATCACAACGTCCTTTACGTTTTGGTGCGCTTTTAAAATGTCTTTTACCTGGATGAGAGAGTCTTCTTTAAGCAACGGTTTCATTTACAGAGTCCTTTCTTATTTAAATCCCTATTTAATACGCCATTATAACATGAATATTCAAACAATAAGATAATTATTTTAATTTCGTAAATAAAAATAAATAAACCGATACAAGAGAAAAAGATATTTTCGATCGCACAAACGTGTTATACTTAAACCAATTAGAACCAAAAGGAGCCAATTCATGAGTGTAATTGAACAAACTGATCCTTTTTATCAACTAGCCGGCGAACATCACACCTTTTCACAAGCGAAACGATTGGCCTCGCAATTTGCCTTATCTGATTTGCCGGTCTTCATAACAGGTGAAGTCGGAACCGGAAAAAAACAAATGGCCAGAGCGATCCACCATAAATCCCGCAGAAACAGCGAACTATTTATTACCGTTCACTGCAGCCAAAGCGAAGAGCGGCTCGAGTATGAACTGTTCGGCGCTGAAGGCGCATTAAACAGGGCCCGCCGCGGAACATTATTCTTATATGAAATCGGAGACATGCCGCTCTCGGTACAGGCCCGCCTTCTTTCCGAGCTGGACGCCGGGCTTTCCGCCCGCATCATTGCAAGCAGCACGGCGGATCTTGGCGATACCGGCGCGGAAAATACGTTCAGCCAAGATTTATTTTACAGGCTTCACGTGTTATGCCTTCCGCTCCCTGCTTTATCTGAACGAAAAAGCGATATACCGCTTCTTCTGCAGCATATGCTGACAGCCACGGGGCAGCATGTTCATATCGATCCGTCCGTTTATCCGCTGTTTGAGCGGCACACCTTTAACGGCAACATCAGAGAACTTCAAAATGCGGCGTACTATATGGCCGCGGCAGCATCCGGCAGCACGATTTATCCCGATGATGTCCCGCCGTATATCAAAAACAGCCAGAAAGCGAAAACAGCTAAGAAAAAAGAAAAACGGCTGACATTGATGGAGAAAGAAGAGTTTTTGTTTATTTTGGAATCAATTAAAGACTTAAATACAAAGGGCGAACCCGCCAGCAGACGGAGCATATCCGAATTAAGCGAAAACAGCACAATGACATTATCGCCCCAGCAGGTCAGAAACAGGCTTGATTACTTAGAAAAGATGAACTATGTGACAAAAGGCCGAGGACGCGCAGGAACAAAAATTACATTAGAAGGGTTGAGCTTTTTGCAGTCACTGCAAAAACAAATCCTTTAAAAAGGAGGACATTTGATTGTTCACAATAAAAGAAGAAATCGCAAATGCCGTCACACACGGAATCGGTGTATTGCTGTCGATTCCGGCGCTTATTTTTCTCATTATCTTCGCGGTGAAATACGGCTCGCCGACAGACATCGTCAGCTTTTCAATCTTCGGCGCTTCAATGCTGCTGCTGTATCTCAGCTCGACTCTTTTGCACAGCATTCAGCATAAAAAAACGAAAGACATTCTTGAGATTGTGGATCATTCCGCGATATACGTATTAATAGCCGGAACATATACGCCATTTTTATTAGGACCCCTTAAAGGGGCGCTCGGCCTGACCCTTTTAATTATTGTTTGGTCGCTTGCCATCGGAGGCATCGTGTTTAAAATCTTTTTCGTAAAGCGGTTTATCATTTTTTCAACGCTTGTCTATTTAATGATGGGCTGGCTGATCATCATCGCCATTAAACCGCTGTACGCTTCGCTGTCAGGCCCCGGTTTCGGCCTTCTTCTATTCGGCGGCTTATTATATTCCGCCGGCACAATATTTTATATTTGGAGAAAGGTTCCGTATCATCACGCCATTTGGCACAGTTTTGTTTTAGGCGGCAGCGCCTCGATGTTTTTCTGTATTTTATTTTATTGCGTCAAAGTTCCCTTTATCTGAAATAAAAAAGCACAGCCTCTCGTATAGAGACTGTGCTTTTTTTATGCACGGAGCCGTTTCTGACCGGCCGGATAATAAGCAGGCTTTATATGTAATTCAATGTCAGCCGGTTTCAGCCGTTTCAGTAATCTGCCCCGCAGCAGCTGGTCTGTTCCCGAAGTGCTGACAGGCACAATCGGGAGATCGAAACGAAGGGCCAGTTCCTCCGGATTGATTTTGCCGTCTTCGGACAGAATCAGGCTTTGCCCTTTTTGCAGACGGACTTCCGCCTCCTGAAACACGGCATCCTGGCTGTCTCCGTCACAAATGACACCCATCAGCCGCAGCCAATTTCCGAGAAACGGCATCCGGAAAGCTTTCTCGCCAGCGATAAAACCAGCCGGCTCTTCAAGATGTCCCGCAAGCAGAAGAAGATCAGCCGGGCGCAATCTGGGATGCACATACAATACGGGGCCGTCCGGTATCGGCTGATCATGATGAATGCCGATTGCCGATCCCGACACGTCAATGCAGCCTCTCATAAAGGCTTTCGGCCGCTCATACACCAGCCTCATCTGTTTTTGAAAAGAAAGCCGCGGGTCAAGCTCTTTTTGATTGATATATTCTTGAATATTTTTCATGAACATAAATACAACGTACATCACAAGGCAGCCGTAACGAATCAATTCTTGTCCCCCTGCTTAAACTCAATTCTTTTTCTCGTATACAAGGTACTCATAATCGTAAGGGTTTTTTTCATCTTTTACTCCCTGTTTGCGGGATGTCAATTCCCATTCAGCTTCATTAAATTCCGGAAAAAAACGGTCTCCTTCAAAGACATGGTGAATTTTTGTCATGTAGAGTCTGTCCGCATAAGGAAAGAGCGCACTGTACAGCTGGGCGCCGCCGATCACAAAGCATTCTTCATCGGCCGGGATCAGCTTGAGCACTTCCTCAGCCGAGTCGGCGGTAATACAGCCCGGGAATAAAGATTCGTCCCGTGAGGTTACAACGATGTTACGCCGGTTCGGAAGCGGGCGTCCGATTGATTCAAACGTTTTCCGCCCCATTACAATGGTGTGACCCGTCGTCACTTTTTTGAAATATGCGAGATCATCGGGAAGGTGCCAAGGCAGATCGTTATCATTTCCGATCAGCCGGTTTTCATCCATCGCAAAAATAAACGAAATCATACGCTGACAGCTCCTTTGATGTGCGGATGCGGGTCATAATCCTCAATGATAAAGTCTTCAAACGTAAAATCAAAAATAGAATCAACATTTCGCGCAAACCGCAGTTTCGGCAGCGGACGGACATCCCTTGTCAGCTGCAAATTCACCTGCTCCACATGGTTTTGGTAAATGTGGACGTCTCCGAATGTATGAACAAACTCACCCGGTTCAAGTCCCGTCACATGCGCGATCATCATTGTTAAAAGCGCATAAGACGCAATATTAAACGGCACACCGAGAAAGACATCCGCTGAGCGCTGATAAAGCTGACACGACAGTTTTCCGTCCGCGACATAAAACTGAAACAGGCAGTGGCAAGGCGGAAGCGCCATATGATCAATTTCGCCGACATTCCAAGCGCTGACGATTAAACGTCTGGAATTCGGGTTTGTCTTGATGTCGTGAATCAGCCGGGAGATTTGATCAATGGTCTCGCCGTCCGCTCCGCGCCATGAACGCCATTGAGAACCGTAAACCGGTCCGAGTTCTCCGTTTTCATCCGCCCATTCGTTCCAGATGCGGACTCCGTTTTCCTGAAGGTAGCGGACATTCGTATCTCCTTTTAAAAACCAAAGCAGCTCATGCGCGATGGATTTAAAATGGAGCTTTTTCGTCGTAAGCATCGGGAAACCTTCCTGAAGATTAAACCGCATTTGGTAGCCGAACGTGCTGATCGTACCCGTTCCCGTACGGTCTCCTTTTTTTTCTCCGTTTTCTAACACATGACGGCACAAATCTTTATATTGTTTCATTTTTTTCATCCTTTTAAAGTAGTCTTTTAGTAGTGTAACACAATAAAAAATCATTTCTGCAAAATTTCTCAGAAATGATTTTTTTATTTCTTCTCGCTATTACACGCTCATCCAGTCAGGCGGCGTATTGCGGTCCCAGTAAATGCTGCCGAGCTCATGATGTGATTGAAATCCGTCTTCAGCGGTATGGTAATGAAAATTAAACCAGTAGCCGTCTTGCGGAGGATGATCCCGGCGGACGTGGAACCTTAAAAGATCTTCACCCGTCAGCCTGTTATACACATGAAAAATTTTTTCGGTTTTTCCGGCCGACGGTTTACTGGAAATAACCACATCCTGATACGCTTCATCACCTTGAAACTTGGCTAAATGTCCTGTGATCACATCTTCGATTTTCGGCAGAATTTCACTTCTGTAATCATCTTCAATGACCGGAGAGATTTTGCTGCCGAATTTTAAAAATGATTGATTTTCAGCATCACCGAGAAGCTGCTGCTGATACGATTGAAACAGTAATTCAGGCTCCCGCCCTGCCTTCTCTTCTCCCGGCAGGGCATGTTCATCATAAAAAGCGGTGTAATCATTCTGCTCAAGACTGCTCGACTGTCCTGAAGGCTTGTCTGTCATCAAAGCAGCCGGAGGAGACACGAGACCGAACGTTACAATGGTAAACAGAACCACAAGGGTCTTTTTCATCCACAATTTCATGACAGATTGTTCCCCTCTGTTTTATTGTCCTCTTTTCCTTTATTTTAGCATAGATGAAAGCGCGGCGTCATGTCCGGCAGCGTATTATCATGCAATATGGGAAATTGGTAACTGTGACCGAGCGGATAAACCGCTTACAATAAGAAGGAGAAAAAGGAGGGGATGAGATGATTAACGCTTTATTTGCGACTGTATCACTTCTCACGCTGCTTTATTTTGTCGTTATGGAAATCACTGATTAACGAAAAAGAAGCCCATGATATCATGAGCTTACATGGATGACACCGAAGTGGAAAAGCGCCGTCTTTCTTTTCAGCACCTTGAAGCCGTATCGTTCAAACCGCGGGCTTTTCCAATGGTCTTTAAGCACTACGCATTTTTTCGCCGCCCGGACGGCTTGCGTGATGCACTCTTCGTTAAAACCCTCTTCTGCCAGCGCGCGGAGCGGTGCAATGCCGTCTGACGTTTCAACAGGTTCGTGAAACATCGGGTCAAAATAAATGACATCTACCGATGAATCAGGAAGCTCCCGCAAATAATCGGCGCAGTCGGCATGTTTGACCTGAATGCGTTTCATGGCGGTTTGGAGCTGCTCCATTCCGGTTTCCCACGTTTGAAGTCCTGTTTCAACAAGCAATGAGACAAGCTTGTTTTTCTCCAGGCCGATAACTTGTCCGCTTTTTCCGACTGCCAGGCTTGCCAAAATCGCATCAGATGCCAGGCCGAGCGTACAATCTAAAAAGGAATCCCCCTCGCGTAATCCGGCTGCTTTTAACAACGGCTCGGCTTCCCCTCTCAAAAACCGCTTTGCACGGAACATCGCTGTATTCGGGTGAAAAAAGAACTTCTCCCCTTGCTTCGTGTAAAGTTCGAACCGTTCCTTTCCGATGACTAAAAGATCGCCAGCCGCTCGTTCCAGCATTTTTTCAATGGGCTGTTTATTGCGGCTGCAGTAAGTGTCACCCAGCCTGACACTGAGTGACTGCGCTGTGTGTATCGTATATTCGCTTGGTCTGTAACTCGTTGTGATCATTTTTTTCTCCAAAAAGAAAATGCCCGGAAATCGGGCATTTCAGCAGTGCGCATCGAAGGCATCCGTCAGATTTTTCATAATTTCCTCCATGTCATGCCCTTCAATTTCGTGGCGGGGAATAAAATGAACGACCTCTTTCCCTTTTAACAGCGCCATTGATGGCGATGAAGGTTCCTGCCCCGTAAAATATTCACGCATTTTTGCAGTTGCGTCTTTATCTTGACCGGCAAATACGGTAACCGTATGATCAGGCGCTTTTTCATGCTGTAAAACAGCCTGAGTCGCAGCCGGACGGGCAAGACCGGCTGCACAGCCGCACACGGAGTTGACAACGACCAATGTCGTGCCCTCTGCCTGTTCCATAAAACTTTCTACTTCTTCAGCAGTCGTTAATTCCTGAAAACCCGCACCCGTCAGCTCACGGCGCATCGGCACGACCAGCTGGCGCATATATTCTTCATAAGCCATTGACATAAAAAAGCCCCCTCTAAAATCCTTATATGAAGTCAAGGATACTATAGAGGGGGCCGGAATTCAATTGTTCAGGCCTCTGTTTTATATTTTCATGATTCCGCCTGTATTGGCGCTTGTTACGAGTTTGGAATACCGGGCCAGATATCCTGTTTTTACTTTCGGCTCGAAGCCTTTCCATTCGGCCTTGCGTTTTTCCCATTCTTCTTCAGGCACTTGTACGTCCAAAATCCGTTTTTCTATGTCAACGATGACATGGTCGCCGTTTTCTACGAATGCGAGCGGGCCGCCTTCAGCCGCTTCAGGCGATACGTGCCCGATTGAAAGGCCCCGGGACGCTCCTGAAAAACGGCCGTCTGTAATAAGCGCCACTTTCGGGCCAAGCCCCATTCCGACAATCTGAGACGTCGGAGCAAGCATCTCCGGCATGCCCGGGCCGCCCTTTGGCCCTTCATAACGGATAATGACAACATCTCCTTCTTTTACTTTGCGGTTTATAATGCCTTCAAGCGCGGCATCCTGGGAATCAAAGACGACAGCGGGACCTTCATGTCTTGTAATCCCGTCCTGTACACCGCCTGTTTTGATAATGGCGCCGTCCGGAGCCAGATTCCCAAACAGGACGGCCAAACCGCCTTTTTCGGTAAACGGATTGTCAAGCGGATGAATCACGTCATAATCCTTTACTTCATGACCCGCAATTGTTTCTCCGAGTGTGCGGCCTGTTACAGTCAGCGCGTCAAGATGAAGCGCCCCTTCTTTTTTCGCCAATTCATTAAGGGCCGCCGAGACTCCGCCCGCTTCGTGCAGATCTTCAATGAAGACGTCCGAGGCCGGCGCCAATTTCGATAAGTGAGGCACTCGTTCAGCCACTTCGTTAATGCGTTCTAAAGAGTACTCAACCCCAGCTTCATTGGCAAGCGCAAGCGTATGAAGCACCGTGTTGGTTGAGCCGCCGAGAGCCATGTCTAACGCAAACGCGTTGTCAATCGCTTTTTCGGTGACGATATCGCGCGGCTTAATGTCTTTTTTGATGGTCTCCATCAATTGGGCCGCTGATTTTCTCACAAACTCTCTTCTCTCCGGTGAAGTTGCTAGAATTGTTCCGTTGCCCGGAAGCGCCAGACCGAGCGCTTCAGACAGACAGTTCATGGAGTTTGCCGTAAACATGCCCGAACAAGATCCGCATGTCGGGCAGCCGAACTGTTCCAGCTCCTGCAGGTCGCTTTCACCGATTTTCCCGGCTTGATATGCGCCGACGCCTTCAAATACTGAAGAAAGCGAAATTTTGCGGCCGTCGCTTGTACGGCCGGCTGCCATCGGCCCCCCGCTGACAAAAATGGTCGGAATATTAATCCGCATAGCCGCCATCAGCATTCCCGGCGTAATTTTGTCGCAGTTCGGAATGCAGACCATTCCGTCAAACCAGTGCGCCGAGACGACCGTTTCAACTGAATCGGCAATGATTTCGCGGCTCGGCAGCGAATATCTCATGCCGATATGCCCCATCGCGATTCCGTCATCTACTCCGATCGTGTTAAATTCAAAAGGCACACCGCCCGCTTCCCTGATTGCTTCTTTTACGATTTTTCCAAATTCCTGCAGGTGAACATGCCCGGGAACGATATCGATGTATGAATTACAGACCGCGATAAACGGCTTGCCGAAGTCTTCTTCTTTTACGCCGGCAGCGCGAAGAAGGCTGCGGTGCGGCGCTCTGTCAATTCCCTGTGTGATCATGTTGCTGCGTAATTCTGCCATGGTGATCCCCCTACTGTTTTTAGACTGTGCATTATTTTTAAAATTTTCAGTTTATTCTAGGGCGCGTTCTGCAAATTTTACAGTATCTTTGCCCTGTCTCGCTTTTCTATTCTTTCTGTATTTCGATAAAAACCCTCCAACAATTAATATTGTACTTACTATATAGAGTTTTGAATCATTTTTCAACAATATTCTAAATAATTTTTATAAAAAGTGAATTCAAATAAAAAAGGTGCATGGCGCACCTTTTTGTTATAACTGTTCTTTTTTTCTGCTTTCAGTCATCTGTTTCCAGACTGAACCTTTCGCCTCTTCTCCGTGCTCAATCCGTTCAATCGCCATTTTGACTTGCAGGCTGACTTCGAATTCCGGATCGTCTTCCGCCGCTTTTAATGCTTCCAGCGCGCTTTCATCGCCGACTTCATATAAAAACATGGCCGCGCGCCAGCGCACAAGCTTGCTTGAGTCACTGAGCGATTTCATCATGGCCGGGATGGCGCTCGCATCGCCGAGATCCGACAGACAGTCACCCGCCGTCCTTCTGACCGTCACCGTTTTGTCTTCAAGCGCTTTGTATAACAGCGGAAGCACAGACGGCTTTTCGATCATTCCCAAATAAACGACGGCTTGTCTTCTGATCGAAGTCTTCGGATCATGCAGCGCCTTTTCCAATACTGGTAAATCGTCTTCATCCGGATCCATTTGCTCAAGATGGGCATAGCGCTGTTTCCAGTCTTCATCATCGAGCATCTCCAATGTCACTTTATAAGCTTTCCGCTGCACTGCCGGTTTGGCCTCACCCTTTTGCTGTGCGGCTGCTTCTGTCAGACGTTTGAGCCGTTCATCACTGTAGGCGGCCTGAAGCTCTTCTGTGACATCATGTCCGATTTCGGTAAAATCTCCGAAGCGCACACCTTGTTCTTTCCAAGCCCGCTCAAATACGACATTTGAAGCTTCGGAACGCAGCTTTAAAATGGCTTCTTGGAAACGTTCCGGAAGGCCGAAGCGTTCTTCACGTTCGCCGTCCGTCAATTTGACCTGCATCGGGATTCCGCTGAACATTTGTACGAAAACCTTCACTTCACCGAACGATTCCTGTTCAGAACGGCTCTCAGACTGCTCCGTATGTTCCATTCCGAAAGCGGAACGGACCTGAGGCAGAATTTCCTTCCAGTCAAAACGGGCGTTTCTCTCCACAGCCAGGAAATCGGCAACGTGATAAACGCCCTTTACTCCTTCAATGTTTAAAATATCACGTACGACAGCCGGAGCATCATCTGCCTGATCGGGCTTGTAATTGTTGCTTTTCCCTGCCGGAAGCTCTTCAGTCAAAATCACTTTCATCGTGTTCGGACTCGGCGTCGGTTCTATTGATTTAATCTTCATATTGGTCCTCCTATGCGCAATCTGACACTTATTCTAACATAGTCGGCACAAGCGTTCTATTGCGCCGCTTAGCTTTTGCATATGCCGGCCTCTTTTTGGATACGGGCGGCGAACTGCAAAAGAAATTGATGCCGCTCCTCTGCTAAACCGGCCCCCGTTTTTGTATTCATTAAGCCTTTAAGCTTGATTAATTTATCCTCTATATGGGCCAGCACACTTGTTTGAGTTCCGTACATCGGATGACCCTTCGCCCCGGCAAACATAAAAGCCCTGCCGATGCCCGCTGCGCCGATCGCATCAAGCATGTCTGCATCCTGAACAACTTTCCCCTCCAATGAAAGCGGCCGCTTTTTCAGCAGTTCCCTGTGTCTGAATGACATTCTCGTGATAATATCCGTGATCTCCTGAATGGGGCCATCCGCGATGTTGAAAGCAGCCAGCCGTTCTGTCACTTCGCCTGCCGTCAGCCTTTCGCTTTTTTCGAGCTTGGCGTCAATCAGATCATGAACCAGCGCGGCCGTCTCAGTGATAAATAAGTCGGCGCCTTCTTCTTTTGCCATATAAACAGAAAGTGTTGCGACCCGGGAAATATGAAGCCAGTCATGGCCCGTTCGTTCATTGATAAGCTTGTCTCTGACCCAATTCCTAACGCTTTCCAGCTGCTCTTTTTCGTTCACCGTATCACCTCTTATCGGGCCAAAAGCTTCTGCACCGTATCTTCAAGCTCTTTTGGGTTGACGTTCGGTGAAAAACGCCCGGTGACTTCACCGTTTCGGTCCACGATAAACTTAGTGAAATTCCATTTGACCGCTTTTGTGCCGAGCATCCCCTTTGCCTGTTCCGTCAGATATGTGAAGAGAGGATGAGCGTCTGCTCCATTGACATCAACTTTCGCAAACATCGGGAATGTGACCCCGTAGTTTTTCACACAGAACTCTTGAATTTCCGCTTCGTTTCCAGGTTCTTGGTTCATGAATTGGTTGCAGGGAAATCCTAATATTTCAAGACCTTCCTCCCGATATGTATCATAGAGCTCCTGAAGCTGCTTGAGCTGGGATGTGAACCCGCATTTGCTTGCTGTATTCACAATGATCATCACCTTGCCTCTGTAAGCCGATAGCGTCATGTCTTCGCCTGTTATGGTCCGTACGTTTATATCGTAAATTGTCATCTGCGGCCCTCCTTTTTACATTCTTCATTTATTTTACCTGTTTTACACTGCAAAACAAACGGTAACCGCTTTTTCCTTCCACTTAACGGAAAACGTTTTTTTCGAGGAACCAAACGGCTCTTTACCCGTCATAATAAAGAGCCGCTCCGAATTTATGCCCATTTGCCGCTTTTATCCCTGTCATTATGCGTTAAATACGGTTTATTACGCCGGGATGGATTGAAAAATGGCTTAAAAATTTCTATAATGAAGAAAATTAACGGGGAATAACGGAGGTGGCATGTTGCCTATTAATATACCAAATCACCTGCCCGCTAAGCAGGTGCTTGAAAGTGAACACATCTTTGTAATGGATGAAAGCCGGGCTTTTCATCAGGATATCCGGCCGCAGAAGATCGTGATTTTAAATCTGATGCCGAAAAAAATCCAAACGGAAACCCAGCTCCTCAGGATGCTTGGGAATTCACCTTTACAAGTTCACTTTACGTTCTTAATTCCGAGCACACATACTCCAAAAAATACGGCAAGGCAGCATCTGGATGAATTTTATACGGATTTTTCCAACATCCGCCACAAACGGTTTGACGGAATGATTATTACCGGGGCTCCGATTGAGCACCTGCCGTTTGAAGATGTTTCTTACTGGGAAGAATTGAAGGAAATCATGGAATGGAGCAAAACGAACGTCACTTCAACACTCCATATCTGCTGGGGCGCTCAAGCCGGTTTATACTATCATTACGGCATTGAGAAAGTGGAGCTGCCGAAAAAAATCTTCGGTGTGTTTGAGCATACCGTTCTTAAAAAACATGAGAGATTGGTAAGAGGATTTGACGAGCTATACTATGTGCCCCACTCACGGCATACAGATATTAATACGGAGCAGCTGCAATCGGCTTCGGATCTGGATGTGCTCAGCGTTTCAGAGGAAGCGGGGGTCTGTTTAATCGTTTCAAAAGACGAAAAACAGATTTTCTTAACCGGTCATCCGGAATATGATACCGATACGCTACTTCAGGAGTATGAGAGAGACATAGAGAGAAATCTTTCAAACGTAGAAGCTCCTAAGCACTATTTTGCGCCCGGCGGGAAAGAACCTGTTAACCGCTGGAAAGCTCATGCAACGTTATTGTTTATGAATTGGCTGAATTATTACGTATATCAGGAAACCCCGTATGAATGGGATTAATTTTTGTTTTGAGTGATACGGTGACAAAAATATGATAAAATACTCTTGATTCAGTATGCGTATAACAAAACTTTAAAATAATGGAACATATCAATTAAATTTAGTTTAAATATGTTGCCGCGCTTATTATAAAATGATGCACTTGTGTTATGTTTATCTATAGACAATAACTCCTTACGATGCATGAAGCTTGCTTGTTGTTGATTACATTGAGGTGAATTTACTTGAATACCAATAAAAAAGTATTAATTTTGACTGCAAATTACGGAAACGGGCATGTTCAAGTGGCCAAAACGCTCTACGAACAATGTCTGCGTCTCGGCTTAGATGTGACGGTTTCCAATTTGTATCAAGAGTCAAATCCGATTGTTTCAGAGGTTACTCAATACCTTTATTTAAAAAGCTTCTCAATCGGAAAACAGTTTTATCGTTTGTTTTATTACGGAGTTGACAAAATCTATAATAAACGCAAATTCAATATTTATTTTAAAATGGGAAATAAACGTTTAGGCCAGCTCGTCGAAGAGCATAAGCCGGACATTATTATCAATACATTTCCGATGATTGTCGTACCGGAATACAGACGGAGAACCGGAAAAGTGATCCCGACGTTCAACGTTATGACCGATTTCTGCCTTCACAAAATCTGGGTTCATGAAAATGTTGATAAATATTATGTCGCCACAGATTACGTGAAGGAAAAACTGATTGAAATCGGCACTCACCCGAACAACGTAAAGATTACGGGCATTCCCATCAGGCCTCAATTCGAGGAATCGATGCCGAAAGAGGCGATTTACAAAAAATACAATCTCTCTCCCGACAAAAAAGTTCTTCTTATTATGGCGGGAGCGCATGGTGTGCTGAAAAACGTAAAAGAACTGTGCGAAAATCTCGTTCATGACGATCAGGTGCAGGTTGTGGTGGTATGCGGCAAAAACAGCTCGCTGAAAGAATCCCTCAGCAGCTTGGAAGGTGACAATGCCGACCGGCTGAAAGTGCTGGGCTATGTAGAAAGAATTGACGAGCTGTTCCGTATTACGGACTGCATGATCACGAAACCGGGCGGCATCACACTGACGGAAGCGACGGCGATCGGAGTACCCGTTATTTTGTACAAACCGGTTCCCGGACAGGAAAAAGAAAATGCCATTTTCTTTGAAGATCGCGGTGCGGCTGTCGTGGTCAACCGCCACGAAGAAATTTTAGAGTCTGTCACCTCCCTTCTTGCGGATGAGGAGAAGCTGAACCGGATGAAGGACAATATTAAAAGCCTTCACCTCCCCAACTCTTCTGAAGTCATTTTGCAGGACATTATAAAAGAATCTGAAATGATGGCCGGGAAGGCGGATATGGCATTATCGTAAAAGAAAAGCACACGAACGGTTCGTGTGCTTTTTGTTTTTTCCGGTTAAGCTTTGTTACTGGAAAAATAAAGATAAAAAATAGGGAGCTGCCGCTTGACGCCCGCTCCCATATGGTGTATAGTTGAACCATCATTTAACAACGTTTACATACGTACGGTTGGATGATGACAAAATTTTTTTTAGCACGAAGGTGCTACAGTACTAGGAGGAATTAAGCAATATGCAAAACGGTAAAGTAAAATGGTTCAACAACGAAAAAGGATTCGGCTTCATCGAAGTTGAAGGCGGAGACGACGTATTTGTTCACTTCACTGCTATCGAAGGAGAAGGATACAAATCATTAGAAGAAGGACAAGAAGTTTCTTTTGAAATTGTCGAAGGTAATCGTGGACCTCAAGCTTCTAATGTTGTAAAACTCTAAACTCAATACATGTTGATCAGATGACAAATAGAGGAGAGGCGTATGCCTCTCCTATTTGATTGCCGTCTGAATCTCGATGGCGACAAGATTCTGCTTGCAGCGCTGCTCGATTTCTTCAATTTGTTTCTCCATTGATGGCATTCCTTTTTTTGCCATTTCCGCTAAACTTCCCAAATCACCGTATATTTCTTTAAATGTCTGCTGAAGGATTGTTTTTAAATCTTTATCATTCACGGCTGGTTTTTCCCTTCTCTCCCAAGATACCCCGAATAATAGTAAATTAGCCCTAATTAATCAGGTTCAATAGTTATATCGGCTTATTTTCTATATTTTTTTCTATTTTCCGTACATATTTCAAAAAAAAATCTCCAAACTATTTGCGGAGGTGTTTTTTAATGGACTCTGAATTTTTTCCAAACGGACTGACGGATAAACGCCAGCTTGAATTAGCGGTGGAAACGGCCCAGAAAACAACGGGAGCGGCTACCCGGGGCCAAAATTCAACTTTGGTGGAATCTGCGCACCAGGCGATTCAGGATGCCAGAACGATGTCACAATCCAGTGAACTGCAGGCTCTCGACCAGGATTTTCTGCAAAAGCAGCGAATGCTTCTCGACGATTGCCAGCATCAGCTCGATGAATTCGAAAAATAAAACCGCAGAAGCTGCGGTTTTATTTTTTATTGATTTGTCAGCACCTTGCCGTAGGCTTTCAGCTTCTCCCCCACCGTGCATTGGTTGATGCAGAAAGAATGAGCGTGCGTTTTTCCAAACTCTTTGCGGAAATGCTTTTTTACGAAACAGTCTTTGCAATATTCATCCTGAAGCTCTGTCAATTCTTTATAAATGCTTTTTTTATCCAATATCAGTCATCTCCGTTACCTTCTAATGTTATGCGGCTTTCAATCTGCCGGTCCGAGAGAATTTTTCTGGCAAGGTCATCCGCTTCTTGATTTTCCTTTCTGTTTACGGCTTCATATGTCGGTGTCAGCTTTAAGGATTCGAGCAGCGCTTCAATTTTATCCAGCCATTCGTTTTGCGTTTCATCATAACACGGCCAGCTGCCGTCAAGCTGATGTAAAACAACGAGGGAATCCCCTCTTATCGTGATTGAATTTCTGCTTGCGCCAAGTTCCTGCACTTCCTTAAGCGCTTCGTACAAAGCGGCATATTCCGCCTCATTGTTCGTCTGAAGCGTTAAGCTTTTGTTTTTCCGTATGCGGTGCCGCTTGCCGCCGAGAGAATAATACACGACAATTCCGAGTCCGGCGCGTCCGCTTGTTTTGTCAAAGCCGCCGTCGAAATACACTGTAATGTCGTCAGGTTCGTGCGCAAGCTCTTCAGTAAGCTTTTCTAATTCTTTAAGCGTCCAGCTCGCGCCTTTTTCATCCTCAAAATAAATGTCTTTTATATAAGGAAAGCGGCTGACTTCTCTTGCAAGCATGCGCGCTTTCGGAACGGTCAGCCAATCTTCGGAAAAAAACGCGACGGGGCCTGTTCCTTTTGCTTCTATTTCGATATACGGCTTAAGATTCATTGAAATCACCTTACCATTCATTAGTTGACGGGCGTGTGCTATAATCAAACCATTCTCAAATTGAAAGGAAGTCAGCAGGTTTTGTTTAACGATGTGTTATGGATCTTATTTGCGGTCATTCATTTTATCATTGTTCTTCTGTTTTATAAAGGATTTGGCAAAACGGGCCTATTCGTATGGATCGGTTTCGCCACGGTGTGCGCCAACTTGCAGGTTGTCAAAACAGTCGAGCTGTTCGGGCTTACGGCGACACTGGGAAATATCATGTACGGCACCGTTTTCTTCGCAACGGATGTGCTGAATGAAAAATACGGTCCCAGGGAAGCGCGCAAAGCCGTCTGGCTCGGGTTTTCCACTCTGCTCGCTTTGACATGCGCCATGCAGGGGGCTCTTTTATATAAACCGGCTGCGTCAGATATCGCACAGCCGGCCCTTGAGACGATTTTCGGTTTTCTGCCGCGTGTTGCGCTCGGAAGCCTCTTGGCTTTTATTTTCAGCCAAACGATAGATGTTTATGTATATTCAGCCATTCGGAGAATCTTTCCTTCAGACAGGCTTCTCTGGCTCAGAAACAGCGGAAGCACGGCGCTCAGCCAGCTGCTGGATACATTTATCTTCACTGCCGTGGCCTTTATCGGCGTTTATTCCGCGGGAGTATGGTTCAGCATCTTCATTTCAACTTACCTGATTAAATTTGCGGTGTCACTCATTTCTGTCCCTTATGCGTATGCGGCAAAACGAATGACGCCGAATGGAGAGTGACGGATGATGCCCGCTGAAATTTATGTAGACGGTGCAAGCGCCGGAAACCCGGGCCCGTCCGGTATCGGTATTTTTATTAAACATGACGGGAAAACAGAATCTTTCTCAATTCCGATCGGCGACCATTCAAATCAGGAAGCTGAATTTCTCGCTTTAATTGAAGGAATGAAGCTGTGTGCCGCCCGCGGATTTGAGTCCGTGTCATTCCGGACGGATTCGGATATCGTGGAGCGGGCCGCAGATCTTGAAGTGGTTAAAAACAAGGCCTTTCAACCGTTTGTGGACGAAATCATCCGCTTAAAGGCCGGATTTCCATTGTTTTTCATTAAGTGGATTCCCGGCAGACAAAACCAAACAGCCGATCAGCTCGCAAAAAAAGCGATTCGGCTGAATAAATAACCGGAATGAAATTGCGTCTCACTGTTCATCCTACAAATGAGGTGAACAGCTATGAGAAAAGAAAATAAAGGCCGGCTGACCGGGGGCGTGAATCCTCAGGGAAATATGGAAGGAAACGCGCATAAAGACCCGAAATCAGCCCTTGAAAACAACGCAAAAAAAAGCAATACAAAACGCTAGAGGGATCAGCTGATCTCTCTGGCGTTCAGCTTTTCGAGCATTCTTTCAATTCCTTTTATCTGATGGCGTCTGAGCATTAAGGATGCTTCTTCCATCTTCAATGAAAAAAGTGCTTCTTCAAGCGTACAGACTAACGGCACCTCGCAATGTATTTCAGCAAGCTGCCTTGACAGCTCCAATTCTTTCAGGCTTTGCTGAATTTTCGTTTGCTGGCCCTTCGGCAAGAGAGCGAGGCTTTCTAATAACCGGTCTATGTTTTGATATTCACGGATCAGCTTGTACGCCGTTTTTTCCCCGATCCCTTTAACGCCTGGATAGTTATCGCTCGTGTCTCCCATCAGCGCCTTAATGTCAATCAGCGCTTTTGGCGGAACTCCCGTTTCTTCTCTGAATATCTCATCTGTATATACCTTATAATTGCCGATACCCTTTTGCAGCAGCGCTACTTGAACTTGATGATTCAGCAATTGAAGCAGATCTTTATCACCCGTTACAATCGTAATTTCCGCTTCCCCGGAAAATAGGGCAGAAAGCGTACCGATACAGTCATCCGCCTCATAGCCTTTTATGCCGATGTTTAAAAAACCGAGCTCTCGCGCTGCTTCTTTCGCCAGATCAAATTGCGGAATCAGCTCTAGCGGCGGTTCGCTTCTGTTGGCCTTATAATCTTGAAACAAATCATTACGGTACGTTTTGCTTCCCATATCCCAGCAGCAGACGACATGTGTGGGCTGAAACGTATCAACCGCCGTAATAAGATGCTTTAAAAAACCGTTGACGCCGTTTGTGGGAATTCCGTTTTCATTTATCATAAAATTGCGATGAACGGCCGTCGCGAAAAACGAGCGGAATAAAAGCGCCATGCCGTCAACGAGCAGTAATTTGTTATTCATATATCGAAACTCCTTTTTATTCAATGTTCCTATTTTACCAAAGAAGGCGGTAAAAAAACAGCATCCCCCCATTTGGAAGATGCTGCCGTCACGTTACTCACCGTGTCTTTTATTGCTTGCTATCAGCTTTTCAGCTTCACGGCCGGCATAAGAATCAAATTTCTGTCCGAAGCCGTTTTTCTTTTTGGCATTGTTGTTCTGCTGAGCATTTCTGTTTCCCAGTTTTGTTCTGCCCATGGTCATATCCCCCTTTAGAGAAGATACGAATAGTATGTACAGCAAGCGCTGATGACACACGCGGCAGGTTCATCCATTACTGTCTGCTGACGAATTCTTTCACCATCTCTTCACTTACGAATCGTCTTTGCGGCACGATGCCCTTTTTCGCCAGCTGGTTCATTTTTGCGGTGATGCCATTGATGGCATCTGTCGTGAACGGTTTATTCTGTCTGCATTTTACAATGGCTTCTTCAATGGCCTGTTCACGCTCATAATCAAGCTGTACAAATGTTTTGACGTGCTGATGCTGTTTTGCGGAATGTGCTGAAATTGCTTTATGGACTTCTGACATAAAAGGTTTCATCTCGCTTTTTTCATTTTAGTCTACCACGACTGATATCTGCCCGCCAACCGGATTTTTAAATTTTCAGCATTTCATCTTTCTTTTTCCATGCTTTTTCGGCTTCGTAAAGGTGTTCAATTTCCCTTGCACTCGTATTTTCCGCAAGACCTTGTAAATAAGTGTCCCGCTGCTCGCGGATCTGGGACAGGCTTTTATCCGCCATGTCTTCTTGCAGACGGCGCACCTGCTCAGCATATCGCTCTGAAAGGCTTTCTTTCTCCTGCTCAAGCCACTTTTCTGTCACTTTTTGCAGGCTGAGCCTGAGCCCTTCTACAAACGCTGCTTTTCCGTTCTGTTCAAAAAACTGCTTCGGTGATTTAACTTCCTTTACGTGATGTGAGAATGCCGAGACGTCAATGACCGGAGCGACCTCTTTCAGCTGAACGGCAAATTCGTTTTCACCGCTGACATAAATGGAGAAATCTCCGTCTTCCATAAGCTTCTTCTGACAGTTTTCCATCCATTCCTCAGTCATATGGCGCTCAATAAAACCGGTCATCCGGATATCGAGCGTTTTCAGCTCTTGAATATATTCAAAACGGAATTCCTTGAGCGCTTCATTCAGCGCCGCTGATATATTTTGTTTCCAATCACCGTTTTGAAGACCCGGATGGAAGGCGGTTTTCAGCATATCATTCGCATAAAACGTCAGGCGATGTTTAATGTGATAGAGCTGTTCTTCCGTATCTTTCATCACTTTTCGAATGATGACCTCAGACGTACGGCGCTTTGAAATGTCACCGAGAGCTTTTTCATAGGAAGACTCCAGACGCTGTTTCTTTTTCTCTTTTTCTTCTGCCGACTGGTGAAGAGATTCGTGAAGCTGTTCCACCATACCGCACAATTTGTCCGCCTCTGTTTTCAGCTGGGCGCAGCTGGCCCTCATTACATCTTCCTCAATAAAGTGCTCAAGCCCGGTTCTTACATCAGAGAACCTGTTATAAAAAGCTTCTTTTTTACCCGCAAGCTCTTCTTTACTTGAGACATGATATAATTTCGGCCGGTTAATTCCCTCTTTTGAGAGTTCTGAGCGGACATAGTCTTTGACGGTTTCCAGCTCGCTTTCGGTTTTGGCCAGATCGGCGGCGTTAATGACAAAAAACATTTTATCCATGCCGAATGATTCTTTGACGAGGCCGAGTTTCTTCAGAAAAGACCTGTCTCCTTTTGAAAAAGAATGCTGATAGTACGTCATATAAAAGAACGCGTCAGCATCTTTTATATATTGAAAGGCAAGTTCCGTATGGCGCTTATTGATACTGCTTGCTCCCGGCGTATCAACAATGGTGATGCCTTTTTGCGTGAGAGGCGAATCATAATAGACGGTGACTTCTTTTACGCAGCAGGCCGTTTTTTCTTCGGCTGCGTACGGTTTTACATCTTCAACCGGCACCGTCAGTGTCAGCCTTTGACGGATCTGTTCTTCATACGTATCAAACGCCTGCAGCATCGTCTGAATCACAGGAATAAGTTCACCCGGAACTTTTCCCTTTTTAATGGCATAATTCCATCTCTCTTTCAGTGAACGCCCCTTTACGTCAGCGTCTTTCAGCTCAGTCAGCTGAAGCATTTCAGCGTCCAGCTCCTCCTCCGTTTTAAAAACGATCTCCGCAGATTTATGCGGTTTGCCGTCTTGCGGTTTCGTTATTTTGTTGATCGTAGCCGTTGTGGGCGTCGGAGATGACGGAAGCACGTATTCACCGACAAGCGCATTTGCAAATGATGATTTACCGGAACTGAATCCGCCGAATAACGCCAAGGTAAACTGGCGCTTTTCAAGCCGCTCAATCCTGCTTCGAAAGGCTTCTGCCTGTTTTCCTAATATGCTTGAGGATTCAAGAATCCCGGCAAGCTCATAGAACCGATCAGTCTGCTCTTTTATAGGAAGTTCCTTCATCGCATTTTTTTCGGGCTTGCTTACTTCATGCCGTACAGCCTCTTTTGGTTTCTCTTTTTGGACGGGCGCTTTTGCAAGGCGTTTTTTTCGCGTATACCAGTCGCCGTTTCCCGTATCACAGGTCAATTCTTCTTCCCACAAAGCGCGGACTCGGGCTGCTTTTTCCAAGGCATTGCGTTCTTCTTTTGCCGATTGCGCGAGCTCATCCCTTATTTTCTTTTCTTTTTCGAGCCGGTTTTTCAAGTTCTCAATGAGCGGTCCGTTTTTTGTCTGAACATAAGCGGTCAGCTCCTCAATGAGTTCCGCTGTCTGTCTTTTGGCTTCCCTTCTGATCATTTCAGCGAGGTCTTTCGTATAAGTTAATACGTATTCAGATGAAAAGGCCGCTCCCTGCTTAAGGGCCTGAGCGGTGATATCATCAGAAAGCGGTGTACGGTACGCCTGGATTTTCCTGATCAGTTCGTCCGAATCCGCTTCATACCGCTTGGCCGCTTTCGTAAATGTGTCGATAATATGCCAATCCGCTTCCCCTTCCGTTCTTTTTTTAATATCGGCAAAAAATTCAGCACGCCTTCTTTCTTTTTCCGAAGCCGTTTTCGCTTTTGAAAAGAATAACCCAGTTTTAAATGAGGGCTGCTGTGATTCAATATAAGCAGATGCAAGCTCCCTCATCTCAAAGGGTGTCAGATTAGCGTTTTGCAATATGTTCTGCACGTCTTTTCTGATGTCTTTCTCTGCTGTTTCAGCCTGTTGAACGGCTTTTTTAAGCTCATCTTCAACAGAACGGACAAGTGCTTCTTGTTTGTCAAACTGCTCTCCGCTGCCGTTTTTATCTTCTTTTACGAGCATCTCTGTATGCTCTGTGACTAAGTGTGCGACTTTTCTCTCCGTTAAGGACCATAAATTTGTTTTTGCCTGCTGTTTCAGCTTCTGCAGATGTTTTTTCAGCTGTTCCATGCCGTTTAAAGGATGGTCAGGCTCAGTGACAGACGTAAAGAAAAGCGATTCTTTCGGTATTCCCGCGTCTTCAAGCATATCTTCCACCTGCCTGCGGTACGCTTCAAACTTCGTTTCAGTTTCATCATGCCTGTCAATTTGGTTGACGATCAGAAACAAATTCGGAATACGGTCTTTGATGGAACTGAGAAACATCATATTTTCTTCTGAATGAACGTGATTATAATGAACGACGTAAAATAAAGCGTCAGCCTGATGGAGAACCGAAGACGCAGATAAAAAATGCGCTTCGTCCGTCGAATCAATTCCCGGTGTGTCGATGTAGGCCGCATAAGGCTCTGACTCCTTAAAGCCGGCATAGACTTCCACCGTCTCAATTTGCTCACCATCTTTACAGAATTGCTGCACTTGTTCTTTATCGTAACTTCCTTTGATCTCTGCATAAGCACCGTCCGTCGTATGAAGCACGACTTTATCTTCACCGTGCCGGATGACAACGAGGTTGGCGCTTGTAGGAATCGGGCTTGTCGGCAGTATGTCTTCACCGAGCAATGTGTTTAATAAAGAGGACTTTCCGGCCGAATAATGCCCGGTAAACGCGATATAAACCTCTTCATCAGCCGCTTTTTTCATAATGGCCGCGAGCTGATCGGCCCTTTTTTCATCCTGATGATCCAAAAATTGTGCGTATAAGGCACCCGTTCTGCTGAAAATCTCCCTGTTATGGCGTTCTTCTTCTGTCATGTGTCTTTACCCCTTTGTGTCTGTCGCATCAAATGACGTTTTCATTTTTAGAAAGCTCTGAAAAAAACCTCTCCCCCATTTTACACAAGAATGGCACACTTTTCTTCAGGAAACGCAAAAAAGCCGCCGATATCGGCAGCTGATAAAGAAAAAACACCCGCGGCAGGAAAAACCGCAGATGTTTAAGAAGACATCGATTTATTCGAAACTTTTTTCAATACGAAACCAATTAAAACACTGTATGTACAAACGGCTGCAAATAAAAATAACATTGTCATTTTCGGCACCACCTTGAATGAGAATCATTTTCATATTTATACCTTATCATGAGTGAGAATGATTTTCAATCTCTATTTTGCGGTGTTTTCTTCTAGCGCTTTCTCTTCGGCGCGAATCCTCACAGTGAGCATGCAGGCATTGAGAATCGAAAAGAGAAACAGTGTCCAATACGCTCCGTATAACAGCGGCAGAAAAATAAATTCTAAGATGACGACCGCGTAGTTCGGGTGTTTCATCCACCTGTACGGCCCCTTTCTGACAAGCTCCGCATCCGGCACGACAAGGATTTTAGTATTCCAATACCGTCCTAATGATAATAGCGCCCAATACCTGATCCCCTGTACAAATAAAATGATACATATAATGGCGGCCCACCTTGGAGAAAGCGTTTTTTGAAACGCCGCCACCTCAGCTGTAAGAGAGACAAAAAAGAGCACATGCATCAGGACGAGAAAGGGATAATGTCCTTCTCCGTATTCGACTGCGCCTTGCTTTTTCACCTTTTGCTCATTGCGCCGGGCCACGATCATCTCCGCAATCCGCTGGGCCGCAAGCAGCATGATAAACAGCAAAAACATTAAGAAGCCCCCTTTTCCCAGCTGAACAGCAAAAGCTCAGACGAAAATCCCGGCCCGAGAGCGCCGATCAGCCCTTTTTCGTTTTCTTTCTGCCGTCCGTGGAGCAACTGTTCTTTTATCACATGAAAAATAGTTGCGGAAGACATGTTCCCGTGTTTTTGCAGCACCTTCCGAGATGCCGCAAGCTGACCGGTGTCCATTGAAAGACTCGTTAAATAGGCGTCAATGACCTTTTTCCCGCCTGGATGGGCAAGAAAGGTTTTAATGTCGTGAGGACTGACACCATATTCAAATAAAAATTCATCAACATTGTCCTTCAGCCACTGTGAAACCAGGGTGGGAATATCTCTTGAAAAAATGACTTGAAAACCGCTGTCGGTGAATTCCCAGCCCATCACATCTTCCGCATCCGGCATCATCACCGATTGAGTGGCGAATATCCGCGGAAGAAGCGGCTGTTTGACGTCGTTTCGGTTCGCCTTTTCTCCTCCGATTAGTACTGCGGCAATTCCGTCCGCAAACAGGGAAGTTCCGATTAAGTTGCTTTTTGACTTGTCGTTCGGCTGAAACGTTAAGCTGCAGAGTTCAGCCGCGATGACAAGCGCGTATGCTTCAGGATACGCGCGGCAGTATTCGTACGCCCTGGACAGGCCGGCCGCTCCGCCCGCGCATCCTAAACCCCAGATCGGTATCCGTTTTGTTTTCGCAGAAAACGGAAGCTGATTCATCACTTTCGCTTCAATGCTGGGTGTCGAAAGCCCGGTGCTGGAAATAAAAAAGATCGCATCCACTTTTTCATACGGAAAGGGATTTGTTAAACAATCCGGGTTTGTTAAACAATCAAGTGCCGCATCCGCACTGTGCTTGACGGTTTCTTCCGTATACAGCCGGTTTTTTTCTGAAAAACCCCGTGCCGTTTTATACCATTCAATCGGCCGGACAAACTGCCTTGATTCAATTTCGCCGTTTTGAAAGGCTTTTAACAGCCGGTCAATATCCTTAAATGAATCGGCAAACATCCCTCTCGCAAAATCCGCCGCCGTTTCTTGCGAGACATGATACTTCGGAATGCTCGTTCCGACAGATAACACATATGCCATGCCCATCACCTCTTTACATAAAGGTTTCCGCTTTTTTCCTGAATGTATGCATAAGTGTGAATCGAGAATTTCACTGACATGCCATTTTAATAGGAAATTGGCCCTTTTGAATAAGAAACCGTTCGACTATACTTGATCCATTCATAAAAAAAAGGTTGTGATAGGAATGCTGAAGCCTGTCATTCTTAAAGGGTCACTCGTTCAGTTAGAGCCGCTGGCGATTGATCACACTCAGGCACTTTGTGACGCTGCTTCAGAAAATAGGACGACTTACGCTTACACCCATGTTCCTGACGGAATCGAAGAAACAAAGCGTTATATTGAGCGCGCGCTTTCCGATTATGAAAAAAGACTTGCATTGCCTTTTGCAGTACGGAGTCTTGAAACAGACCGAATCGTCGGGAGCACGAGGTTTATGGATGCGGAAGTGTTTACGCGGCCGACAGATGCATCTCCGGAAGTGTGTGAGATCGGCAGCACTTGGTATGCCTCTGCCGTGCAGCGGACCGGTGTCAATACGGAATGTAAACTTCTGATGCTGACCCATGCGTTTGACGTGTGGCAAGCTGTCAGGGTGACGCTGAAAACCGACGTTCGCAACCAGCGCTCACGGACTGCGATTTTGCGGATCGGAGCCCAATTTGAAGGGATCCGCCGCGCACACATTCCGGCTGTCGACGGCGGCCTCAGAGATACCGCCTACTACTCCATCCTTCGGGAGGAATGGCCTTATATCCGGCAAAACCTTTCTGGCCGGCTCAAAGCATATAACTGAAAAACCTGCCGATATACGGCAGGTTTTTTTACATATTCGGATCATAGACGTATAAATTGAGATCGATCCGTCCGTCTGACGTGACCGCTACCCCCTCAGCTTCAAGAGACAGCTTCTGTACGAAAAACATCTCTTCATCTCTCAATCCGATTTCGCCCTTTGCATTGATGACCCTGTGCCAAGGAAGATGATGCTTTTTACTCATGGAGTGAAGAATCCGCACAACCTGCCTCGCTCCCCGCGGACTTCCCGCAAGACCGGCAATTTGACCATACGTCATCACTTTTCCTTCAGGTATCTGTTTGATAATGGCTACCGCCCGTGCCGTAAATGTCATGCAACTCCTCATTTCGCAAGAGCAGATGATTTTTGAGAAAATCAGCTACTTCCTGATCTTATTTTTATAGATGATAATTGCTTCATCATCATACTTATTTCAACTCTGCGTTTAAATAGATTATCTGTTTGTTCACAAAAAATTAACAAAGATAAGCATGTACTTATTTAACATAATATGTAATAATACAATTGTATTAAAAAAAGAAAAGGAGTGTTTACAATGAAAATGAAAAAAACTTTAGCCGGCTCAGCCCTATCACTCGCTTTACTCTGTTCTGCCGCCCCTGCTTTTGCCGCAGGTCCTGCTGATACACCTTCTGCAGAAAGTAAAACGAAGGAAGTATCTGCTTTGGCGACGTTCATACTTAATGGTTCTGGCCCTGATTATCCTACTTCAATTTACCGGAATGGAATCACCTATTATTTTGACAACATCACCTTCCATGGTGCTGATGGCACTTGGACAGCCGTCTACAAAAGCTGATTTTTCATGACGGGCGGAAAGTTTGTCTTAAGTAATAACTAAAAATAATCCGTATGTTACCGTGCAGATGAGAGAATAAATGATTGCTAACATGTATCTAAGAAGTGTCAAAATTGAAAATTATGACAGATTCTGTATTATCTCTTGCTCTACTTGTATCAGCATCTCCTGCTTTTGCAACTGCTGGACGGTATCAACAATTGGTATCTAAAAGGAGTTTCTTTCTGGAACGGAATCTGGTATGGGAATGATGAGCGCTGTTACGAATATGAAGGGGGCTCTGTCCCCTTTTTCTAGTTTCACTGACCTTAATAATTGATCCGATATATATGCCACTTTAGAAACTAATGGACAATTAGGCTACGAATTAAAAGATGACTGTAAACCATCAAAGATCTTAAAAATGTGATCGATCCAAAATGTCTTAACAAAGAGCCTCGGCCTCAAAAAGATGATCAAGCCAATATATTCGAGGAAATCAAAAAACACCAGACTCAGCACAAGCCAAAAAATCTTGAATAATTCGCGGATTAGTAAGCCTTTTGTTATTCAAAACCGAAGCCGAATCAGACCGTTAACCGCCGATCATTTTTTACCGAAACCGGTTTACAAGAAACAAAAAAAGCATCTGAAGCAGATGCCTTTTTTCAATCGATATTGCGATGATGAAAAGAGTCGGTAATCCCCGTATTTTCCGACGAGGTCCTTGTATGCGCCTGAATATGCTTTTCAGCCGGCTATAAAATCATTGATTAATTGATCAGTCGTTAATATTGTGGCGAATTCATCATGCAATGTTGCCAGAGATATATTGTGAATAGTCTCTGCATCATAATATGTATCATTTTGGTCTCTCATTCCAAAGGCTGCTGTTGCATCTGAAATCAGGTATGTATCAAATCCTAAATTACCGCTCATCCTTGTGGTTGTTGAAACACAGTGCGGTGTAGTCAAGCCAGTGATTACGACAGTTGTTATATCATTTGCTTTTAAAAGCTCTTCCAGATTAGTACCAATAAAGCTGCTGTTTACTTTCTTGGTTATAATGACTTCTTTATCCATAGGTTTAACGATTTCCTTTATAGCAACCCCCTCATTTTTTGGATAAAATAAAGAACCAGGTTTATCAGAAATATGTTGTATGTATATGACTGTCCATCCTTTTTCTCTCCATAATTTCAGTATTTTGCTGATATTTTCTTCCGCCTTTACGTTATTTCGGTCTCCCCACTTTTTATCATCAAAGGCTTTTTGTACATCCACAATGATTAAAGCTTTTTTCTTTTCTGCCATCAGATAACCTCCTATATTGAAAATTCTTATTTATAACATTTTAAATAAAGATTTTACTTTTGTACAATTGTTTCAGTGTTAAATTTCATATCGCACCTTCCCCGTTGGAAAAGCATTGAAATATCTAAAGCAAGCACTCACTCAAAAGCTGCAGATCACCAGAGGCCAGCAATATTCAACTCTTTTTCTCTATATACTTATCAATATCCTGACATAAGCCGCAACGGTGAATGAAAGGATTGCCCCTAACTAAATTTACACTCACAAAATATTAACAAAAAAACCCTTGGTTATTTTTGTATTTTATGTAATAATACAAGTGTATTAAAAACAAAGGAGTGTTTAAAATGAAATTGAAAAAGGTTTTAACTGGTTCTGCCTTGTCTCTCGCTTTACTCGTTTCCGCTGCCCCTGCTTTTGCATCCAGCCCTGGCAATACAAATAGCGACTCAACTCAAACAAAAATTTCGACACAAGCGACCAAAGATTCTTTTACAATGGATTACCTTCATAGATGGGATATCCCAAATACAACTGTTAAGAATGGTGTTACTTATTACCTTAAGAAAGTAGAGATAATCGAAGGGTTCTATCGAGCAACTTTTGAAGGATGGATTAATTAAAAGAAGGGGCATTCCCTTCTTTTCACTCTCTTTTGTAAGGATCTGTGCACAAAATACTCGTTCACGTACATATAGTGCGGGACGGTTTTTCGGCGAAATAAGGCGGATGCCTCATCACTCAATTTAGTTTCTTTTTCAAAAAATGAAAGAGAATGCCTCACAAAAAGTTCAGCAAACTTTCGGAAGCATCCTCGATCTCGGGATTTCATAAAGAAATGTTATTAAAATGTTATTTTTTTAAGAAAAACGGGTAACTAACCCTCTTGAACCCTTGTCACATCAAGGGTTTTTTTCGTTTTAGGAATCATGTTATAAACAATATTCAAAATCACGGCGGTAAAGCTTCCGGCGACGATTCCGTTTGTGGTCAGCAGATTTAAGTAAGACGGCAGGTGCTTAAACATATCGGGAACGACGGTTACACCGAGTCCCAATCCGACCGAACACGCGACGATCAGAAGATTTTCCTGCTTTTTAAAGTCAATTTGACTGAGCATTTTAATGCCGTAGGAAATGACCATGCCGAACATGGCCACCATCGCGCCTCCCAGCACCGAAGACGGGATGATGGTCGTGAAGGCTGCGATTTTCGGAAAAAGGCCGAAGAGCATTAAAAGTGCGCCCGTGACACCGATGACCGCGTTTTTCTTAATTCCCGTCAGCTGCACGAGGCCGACGTTTTGGGAATAAGCCGTGTACGGAAAAGCATTAAAAATGCCGCTGATGAATACCGCCAGGCCTTCCGCACGGTAGCCTTTTGCTAAATCACGTTCAGACAGGCGCCGGTTTGTCAGGTCACCGAGAGCGAAATAGACGCCGGTTGACTCAACAAGGCTGACAATGGCAACGATGGACATCGTAATAATCGGTGCCGCATGAAATGTCGGCGTCCCGAAATAAAACGGTTTAATCATTTGAATGGCGTCAGCATTCGCCACATTGTCAAATTGCACTTTTCCCATAAAATATGCGATGGCCGTCCCGATGACAATGCCGATTAAAATCGAAATGGATTTCAAAAATCCTTTTGTAAACCGATAAAGCAGCACGATGATGACGAGCACCGTAAATCCGAGGGCAAGGTTAGCCGGATCACCGAAATCCTTGCTGCCTTCCCCGCCGGCAATATGATTCATCGCGACCGGCATTAAGGTCATCCCGATAATCGTCACGACAGATCCGGTTACGACAGGCGGGAAAAACGATACGAGCTTACCGAAGAAAAACGACAGCAGAATGACAAGCAGACCCGATGCCAAAATGCTTCCGTAAATGGCTGAAATCCCGTACTCCTTACCGATGGAAATAATCGGCGCTACCGCGGTGAACGTACAGCCGAGCACAACGGGCAAGCCGATACCGAAAAATTTATTTCTCCATACTTGAAGCAGCGTAGCCGCCCCGCACATAAAAATATCAATTGATACGAGATATGTCAGCTGTTCTGCGTTCAGTCCCAATGCCGCTCCTACAATTAAAGGAACGACGACGGCGCCGGCATACATGGCAAGCACATGTTGGATACCGAGGGAAAGTGTTTTGGCATAGCCGTTTTTCATGAACGGACCTCCTGTACAAATGTCACTTTTCCGTCTTCAAGCGATTGAATTCTCGCCAGTGATTCGATCCGGCATCCTTTTTTCACCAGCTCATCTCTTCCCGGCTGAAATGACTTTTCAATGACGATTCCGATCCCGCAAACCGCTGCGCCTGCTTGTTTTACGATGGATAAAAGCCCTTCTGCCGCCTGTCCGTTCGCTAAAAAGTCGTCAATGATTAACACGCGGTCTTCTTTCGACAGATGATTTCCGGAGATTGCAATCTGACTTTCTGTTTTTTTCGTGAAAGAATAGACGGATGCCGTCAGCAGATCATCCGTTAATGTGAGAGACTTCCTTTTTCTCGCAAAGATGACGGGAACGCCGAGTTCAAGGCCGGCCATCACCGCAGGGGCAATGCCCGAAGATTCAATTGTGACGATTTTGGTTATCTCGTCTTTTTCAAAACGGCGCGCAAATTCCCGGCCAATCTGCTGCATGAGAACCGGATCAATTTGATGGTTTAAAAAAGAATCCACTTTCAGCACTTGATCAGAAAGAACAATTCCGTCTTCTGCTATTTTTCGTTTTAATGCTTCCACAATGATTACCCCCGCTTATAAAAAATAAAAAAAGCATTGCCCGCTCTCCAAAAAAAGAGCAAGCAATGCCGAATGATCTACACGCAACGGCCGAATAAAGCCGTTCCATTGCTCACTCATAGTCGGACATTTACGGTGACCGGTAGAAACTTGCGTGCCATATCCACGCGATTATATGAGTGTTCGTATGATATTAATCAAATTATAACAAGATACACTTCTTTTGCATAGTGAAATTTGAATATTTCCGAACTTTTACAAAGAATTGGTTTTCGATTATTCGTCTTTTTAGAATTTTTAGAAAAACACCCGGTGTATACCGGGCGTTTCGTTTATAAATATAAATTTGAATATTTGCCGACGAGATACTCAATGAGATATTGAACGTTCAGCTCTTCTCCCGTTGCATCTTTTATGATGTCAAGCGGCATTTTGCGTCTTCCGTGCTGATGAACCTTTTCTGTCAGCCATTGTTTGATCGGCTCAAAGTCGCCCCGTTCTATTAATTGATCAAATTCAGGCAGATCGTCAAGCATGGTATGCTTCAGCTGTGCCGCATACATATATCCTAGCGCATAGGAAGGGAAATAGCCGAAATCGCCGCCCGCCCAATGTACGTCCTGCAAAATGCCTTTTGCGTCAGATGGCGGTGTAATGCCTAAATAATCATGATATTTTTGATTCCACAATGCAGGCAGTTCTTCCACTGTCACTTCATTACTGAAGATCGCTTTTTCAATTTCATAACGGATAATAATATGAAGCGGATATGTCAGCTCATCGGCTTCAATTCGGATAAAGGTCGGTTTCGCCTCGTTGACAGCGCGTACAAAATCTTCTCTTTTCACATCTTGAAATTGATCAGGCGAAGCCTCAACCATTTTTTCATAATAGGCGGTCCAGAAATGTTGATTTCTGGCGATAAAGTTTTCATAAAATAACGATTGGGATTCATGAATTCCCATGGATGCACCGTCAGATAAGTTCGATCCGCTCAGTGCTTCGTCAATATTCTGCTCGTAGATCGCATGCCCGCATTCATGAATCGTTCCGAAAATTGCCGTACGGAAATCGTTTTCGTCATATCTGGTCGTCACCCGTACATCGCCCCGGTTGATTGTCGTCGCAAACGGATGCACCGTCTCGTCCAGGCGGCCGCCGTCAAAATCATACCCGAACTCTTTTAAGAAATACAAGGAGAGGTCTCTTTGTTGTTCTTTCGGAAACGTTTTCGTTATAAAGGAAGTGTCCGGTTTATTGCCGGATTCCGTCACTTTTTTGATAAGCGGAATGATCGCTTCCTTCAATTCAGAAAACAGCTGATCCAGCACCTTTACCGTAACACCCGGTTCGAAAATATCGAGCAATGCGTTGTACGGATGATCTTCATAGCCCCAATACGAAATAAACCGCTTATTAAAATCAATCAGCTTCTCAAGGTACGGAGCAAACATAGAGAAATCAGAGGCAGCCTTTGCATCCTCCCAAGCCGTTTCAGCTTTCGATGTTAAAATGACATATTCTTTATACTCATCTTCAGGAATTTTTTTATTATGATCATAATCTTTTTTCGCAAGTTCCGCCGCTTTCACTGTATCTTCAGGCAGCTCTTCTGCATGCGCGAGAAGGATGTCGATCAGCTCTTTCATCCGGTCGGATGTCTGGATTTGAAAAACGTCAGCCGAAAGCTGTCCGATGCTTTCCGCCCGGTCATCAGAGCCTTTTTTCGGGGCTCCCGTTCTTAAGTCCCAATGCATAAGCGCAATGGCTTCGACATAGTGGGATACTCTTTTTAACAGATCAAAAAACTCTTTTTCATATGTATGTAAATCCATATCCGTTCCCCTCCCTTTTCACTATCAATTACAGGCTAATGGAATGCCGTGATAAAGTCAACTTCCCGGATTTAAAAAAGCCGCAGGAGAGAATCCTGCAGCTTTTGTTTTTATACGATTTTCGGTGTAACAGGCAAGATCTTTTTGACTTCGGCCAAGACTCGTTCACTTTCTCCGCCCGCATAAATGGATATGGTTCCGCTGTCCTGATTAGAACGGATGAGGCGGCCGATTCCCTGCCGGACTCTCAAGAGCATGTATGGCAGATCAACTTCCTCAAACGGATCTTTTTTCGCTCCGTTCCGCTTTGCGGTAAACACCGGATCATGAGGCGGATACGGCAATGCCCAAATGGTCACATTCCGGAGCGAGTCACCGGGAATGTCAAGACCTTCCCATAAGTGGACGGAACAAAGCACGGATTCTTCATCCCGCTGGAACTTTTCGACCAGACTGCTGATCTCTTCGTCACCTTCGTAGTATATCGGATACGGCAGCTCCCACGCGGCAGCCTGTTCTTTAAATTCTTTCATGTCTTCAAAGGAAGGGAAAAGAACGAGGGTGCGTCCTTCATTCTCCTTAATGGTTTCAATCGTTTCGGCTGTTTTCTGCTCAGACGTCATGTCACCGTGAAGCGCAACAGACATTTGCTCCTCGTAATCGTACGGAGATTCAACGGTGAATGATAAAGGATCACGGATTCCGAGGCTGTCAGCGATATAATCAAATGAACCGCCCTCAGAAAGAGTGGCCGATGAGAAGATATAAGGAATCTTTTTAGAAAAGACCTTTTCTCCCAGCACTTCGGCTACAGTTCTCGGCATAACGACAAACGTTGAGTCTGTATCCCGCGTTTCAAGCCAGCTGATGGCATCCTTCTGATACAGCGACAGCGAATATGCCATTTGTTCGACGTATTCTTCTACAACTGACAGCTCGTACTTATCAATCGTATACATTTCCGATTCAAATACGAGCGCCTCGCCGATTTTATCGAGCAGACGGCACAGTTCGTCAGCCGCACGCTTAACGCGCTGGTCGTTTTGGATGTCCAATCGGTGAGAGCCGGCGATTTCCTTCGATTCCTCTGACAGCACATAGAAAAACTCATCGTTTGCGGCAAGGGCATCTTCAATCAGTTCGGCGAATTCCTCTCTGATGTCATTTTGAAGCAGACGCTCTAAAAACAGCTCGAGCGTCGACTGCTTCACGCGATAGGTTAACGCTTTTTGCGCGGCGAATTCCAGCAGATGTCCTTCATCAAACACGACGGCGCTGTGATCCGGCAAAAGCGGCAGCTGTCCTTCCCTTTTACGTGATTCTTCCGTCCATACATGCTCCATGTAGAAATCATGGGAGCAAACAATCAGATCCGTTGATTTTCTGTAATGATCTCTTGAAAGTGTTAAACCGCATCTATGTCTCATATCACAAGTTAAACAATCTTGGAAGGAATCATAGCTGACGCCTGCCCACTCTTCATTCGTCAAATCAGCGTACTGTTTGCGGTCGCCGTACGGATAAAAGCGCTGCATCGCTTGTGATTGGTGTACGAATGAAGGCAGCGACTCATAAAGATCCAGCCACTTTTCATCATCAGAACGCTGCATTGTTTTCTCAAGCTTTTTCAGACACAGATACTGCTCATGGGATTTGGACAGCCGTGTATCAATCTGCAGATCCAAATGTTCTGTCAGCTTGGAAATGTCGCCTTCTTTTTTGACAAGCTGTTCAATTAACGTTTCATCGGCGCATGCGATAATGGCCGGTTTACCCGTATATCTGGCATAGCTGATGGCAAACAGCAGATACACCAGCGTTTTCCCCGTACCGACTCCTGCCTCAGCGAACATGACCTTTTTCTCTTTAAATGCCCGTTCAAGCTGAAACGCCATAAATACCTGCTCATCCCGAAGGTCAAAGCCTTTCTCGGGAAGGATATCGTAAAACACGTCACCAATCCAATTGTTCAATTCTTCGTAAAAATTCTTTTCTTTTGTTAAAGCAAAAGGCAAACGTGATGTTGTCACCCAACTCCAACCCCTAACTATTCGGCATTCAGACCATCTATAATATCATTTAACCCTTTTCAATACAACAAAAAAACTTGGCCTCGCCAAGTTTTTGTCATGATCATTTCCAGTTAATGATATGTGTACATAGGAACGGATGGTCTGTTGAATGTGTATGTTTTACCGCATTTTCAAGTTCTTCCTGTGCGTGTGTCATGGCGGAAGGACCGAACTCCGATCCAGCTTCCTCCAGCCGGAAAGCAGTTGCGTCTAACGCCTTTTGTATTTTACTGAAGTGCTCGCTGTTCAGCATAAAATAAGATCACCTCTCAAATAGAAATAATCATCATTCTATGCCGATGTTTCACTTTCTATACATGCCATCCTGAATGATCCGCACCTGACCTGCACAAACTACAACAGATATTCGATCGAATATCCATCTTCACAAATTTATTCTACCCGGGAGTGATGGTTACATGAGTTATAAAGATCGATTAGATCAGCATTCTGAATTGTTTCATCACAATTGGACGCGGCCGAAACGCTCTAAATCACAAGTGAACGGCCACACCGAAATGTCCCAGACCAACATTATTTTACGGAGCAACGCAAAAGCGCACCGCTGGTAATGGCAGAATAAAACGTAAAGATGCCGGAGAAGACGCTGTTTCAGGCGTCTTCTCTTTGTTGCGGCTTTTTCCGCTGCGGCCGCACTTTAGCCCAGTACTGATAATAATCCGTTTTGATAAAACCGTTAAAGAGCTTCCGTTTTTTGGTTGCTTTTCTCCCGTAGGCCTCTTCAAATTGTTCATTTGACGTTAACATGTAGACAGACCATGTATCAAGAGATTCAAATGCCCGGCCCATTTCTTTATACATCTGCTCGACTTCTCTTTTTTCGCCGAGACGTTCGCCGTACGGAGGGTTTCCGACGATTACTCCGAATTCGAGTTTTGTCGTAAAATCCTGCACCCGCATTTGCTTGCATTCGATCAGGTCACCAAGTCCCGCTTCTTCTGCGTTTTCTTTGGCGATGTTTACCATCCGGTGATCCACATCACTGGCAAAAATCTGCAGCGGCTGATCATAGTTCGCCTTTTCCTCCACTTCAAGACGCGCCTTGTCCCACAGTTCTTTTCCGATCCATTCCCAGTCTTCTGAAACAAAATCACGGTTAAAACCGGGAGCAATGTTTTGTCCGATTAAAGCGGCTTCAATGGCGATCGTGCCGGAACCGCAGAACGGATCGACGAACGGACGGTCAGGCGTCCAGTTGGTTAACTGAATTAACGCGGCAGCGAGCGTCTCTTTAATCGGAGCTCCTCCCTGATCAACCCTGTATCCCCGTTTGTGAAGGCCTGTTCCTGATGAATCCAGTGTAAGTACGGCTTTATCTTTTAAAAGGGAAATCTCCACCTTATACTCGGGTCCCGTTTCTTCAATCCATTCATTTTGTTTTCCTGATTGCAGTTTCAGCTTTTCCGCTATCGCCTTTTTGACGATCCGCTGGCAGTCAGGCACACTGGCAAGCACTGATTTCACAGATTTTCCGATAACGGGGAACTTTGCGTTTTCCGGAATGTACGCGCGCCAGTCAATCGCTTTTGTTTTTTCAAACAGCTCATCAAACGTTTTCGCCTGAAACTCGGCGACCTGTACTTTGATGCGGTCAGCCGTCCGCAGCCATAAGTTAGCGCGGCAGATCGCAAGCGCATCTCCTTCAAAAATGACTTTTCCGTTGTCTACTTTGCATTCATAACCTAAATCACGCACTTCTTTGGCGACGATCGCTTCAATTCCCATCGGCGCCGTCGCTATTAGTGTGTACTTCTTCATCGTATCACCCTGTCTCTTTTAAGCTTTCGTTTCATTCAAGATAAAAGCTCCCCTTTTAAGGAGAGCTCTAATTTGTCATATCAATAATGTTTAACGTTCTGTAAGCCATGTTTTGTTCCGTCGTACTGCAATCGGCTCATCACCTCGTACTCAGGCGGCAATCATCTATCTACAGAAAGTATTCTGTCCTTCTATCTGTTCAGTTCCTTCAAGAAGGTTCCCCTACCAAAATTTGGGTTTCTCGCTCGAGGGGTTTACCGCGTTCCACTCTCACCATTTCTGATGAGACTTCGTCACTGTGGCACTTTCAAGGATACTCAGCCATATCCGGAGACGTAGGCTTTTTTCCTGCCGTCAGCCTATCAAGGCTGCCCTAGCTTATTTCTTCGCTAGGCACGAACACTACGGGCATCTCAGCACCGTGCGAGCATGGACTTTCCTCTACAGATTCAAAGATCTGCAGCGATTACCCGAACGTTAAGAACACTTGTTCATTATAAAGCAACTTGTCTCATTTGACAAGTGCTTCTGCCTTATTCGTCATAAAGTTTGCTGCCGAATACATGTTTCTCAAGGTTGGACAGCCTTTTCAGAATGTCAAAGTTGGTCGTATTGGACTGCACCGGCTGTTTTTTACTTGCTTCTTCAAGCTGTTTTTTCAGCTGCAGATTTTCCTGCTGCAGTTCTTCAATTTCTTGATGAAAGGTTTCATAATCCTTAATAATCATATCTAAAAATTTGTCAACGTCTTCTTGTCTGTAACCTCTAACGCCTGTTTTAAATTCTTTTTCCAAAATGTCTTTCGCAGAAAGCTTTACTTTATCAGCAAGCATCTTTTTCACCTCATATCGTGAATCATCATGTTATATTTTATTCAGAAACACGTCCCGTTGTCAAATATTCTCTGACGTGTTATGTAAAGAAATCTTCTTCTTCAACGGCGGCACGGAGATCATCCATCGTAATCGAATAAATCGGATATCCGTCTGTTTCACGGCGTTTTTCTGCCTGCTGCAGCATATATTTCGGCGATCCTTCCATTTCAGGATCATATAATAGCAAAAGCGCATCTGACTTTTCAATAAAGAACGCGTTTTTCTGCCGGAATTGGAGCGGACTTTCGTACGGCCGATGCGTCAGGCTCTCCTCATAATCTGCCTGAGCAAGCACCGCTTCATACATTTCTTTATTCGGCTCCTTCCACTTTTCCTCCTGGTCGTAGAAAGGCGTGATAACGGCAACCTTTAATTCCGGATACTCTTCTCTGAGATCGTACGCCGTTTCTGCCGCCCAAAGCTCAGTCCCCAGCTGTCCGGATATGAGAATCCATTCCAAGCCTTCGTCAATAAAGCTTCTGAGTCTGGTTTCTATCGCCTTTTTTATATAAACAAGCGCCCGGTCATCCTGTTTAAAAATCCCGAGTTCAAACGGCTTGTATCCTGTTACGGCTAATACTTTCAATTGATCACCTGCTTAAAAAATGGGGCTCCCCATCGGGCCCCATTTTGATTTGCTGATATCCTAACCGATCTTGCTTAAGCGTTCAATACTAATGATCGCAGCAAGGGCTTCCGCACTGAAAATGCTGGTGAGTTGTCGGGTCAACATTTGAAAAAGTGTGCGGATAGTAATGAACGTGCTCAAAGTTGTGGTGATTTACGTTAGTTGTATGTTGCGGATGAATATGCGGCACAACTGTGTTAGAAAAACAATGGTGTTCACAGCAATGAGTCGGATGGACAATCGGCGGCATCACGTTTGGTCTGCAACAATGATGATGAAACATGCTAAATCCCCTCTCCATTAACTTTTATTACACTGTTAGGTTATGAAGAAAAGAGGGTGCATGTTCTAATTCAATCACCCAATTTAAAAGTGTGTCAGCAAGCTGTCTTTAAAATTCGAAAATACAAACGCAATCAAAAAAACCACGACAAAGAACAAGTAAAAAACACCTTTATACATACCAACTCTCCCCTATAAATAACTAACGCTATTTTACAAGATGCGGCACCATTCTACAACAAAATCGATGCGGATTCAGAAAAAAATATTTTTGGCGAAACAGCTCGGCTTTTGCGCTTTCCCGGGCAATATTTCAAGAGGAATATTTCCTCTTGAGCCGGGCAATTCTCACATGGAGCTTCTCGGCTTCTTTTTCCGATATTTCCCCGTCTTCTGCCGCCTGCTGCGCGGCCTGCAGAGCTTTTTTGTAATCTTTTGCGTGATGCTCAAAATAGATCGCCAGCTCTACCGCTGATTGGTGTCTGCATATGTGAAGATCAGAGCCCGTCAGTTTCTCCCAAAGGGGCACGGCGTCTTGCCTGCGGTTTTGTTTTTTATAAAGCATTGCTAAGTCAAAAAGGGCCCGATCTGAATCTTCAAAGGCTTTGCCTTGCAGCGCTTCCAGCTGTGAAACAGCCCGGTCGGTTTCTTTATGAGCGATAAACCATTTCGCCATGGCGTATGCTTCCTGACGTTCTGACGTCTGATCAGAAGATGCAAAAATCTTTTTTGACATATGGATGTAAAGAGCGATGAGGGAAAGCACATCTTGTTCATTATGCGAGAGCACTCCCTTTAAAAGAGCCGGGTCCTCCGCCTTTAAAAATTGAAAATACAGCATCGGCGCCAAATAACCAGGTGTGTCTTCGTCCCTTTTAAAAGCAAGCTCTTCATTTTCAACCGCCGAAAGCGATACACGCTCTAATTTATGTTTCCAAAGCCGTCTCGCTCCGTGCAGAAGATCAAAGTGTCCGAAGTCAGGAAGTTTCGGAAGCCTGTCCCGCAGCAATGTATGCCTAGTTTTTACCTGCGGCCAGTCAAAGGCTTTTCCGTTATACGTAACAAGAGACGTAATGTCAACCTCACTTAAAAAGCTTTTGTAAAGAGCCGTCTCGTTTCCCGGTTTAGGAAGCAGATGCTGTTTAACCGCGACACGGTCTTCATACACTCTTGCATGACCGAGCAAAAAGATCATATTGCCGGCCCCGCCGCCGAGGCCGGTCGTTTCAGTATCAAAGAAGAACAGCTGGCTTTTTTCGTATCCTTCTGCTGATAAAGTATGTGTCAAACCGCCTTTATTCCATAATGCCATGACGTCATCAAGTTCACTGAAGCTGTACCGTCCGTGACGGTGCGAAAGCGGATAGACGGTTTCGCGGATAAGACAGTATTCATCCTCAAAAAAGAAAGGCTTCACTCCGAATGCCTCCCATTCTTCTCTAAATGGGACTTGAATATCCGGCACCGAAAGTTGTGAAGCTGCCGGCTTTTTTTCAGCTTCCGGCACATTCAGGTGGTTTTTCATCCGCTTTAATTTATTTTTCAAGGACATCTTTCGTCCCCCTTTTCTTTTACACGTAATTCAAGAGCCGGAGTATCGCTTTCTTTGCATCTATTCCTTCTATTTCGGAGCCGATGCAGGAAGGACATCCGTCTTGACATGGACATTGTCTGATCAGGCGCTCAGCCCCTTCATTGATTTCATCAAATCGCTTATATACTTCATCAGCAAGTCCGATTCCGCCCGGATAATGATCATACAGAAAGATGGTCGGAAGTCCGGTATGTGCGGCTTTGATTTGCGGCACGACATGCACGTCATTTCGGTCGCACATGACGTATACAGGCACGATATGCTGCAGGACGTGGGCAATGCCTAAAAGCAGCTGTTCAAGCGTTTTTTCGCCGATCTCCGAATCCGTCTCTTTCAATTCAAGCCAGGCAGCACTGGTATGCAGTTCTTCTTCTGGAAGATGAATCGGCCCTGATCCTATATTTTCAAATGTCGTCATTTTAATTTTTTTAAATATTGTCGGAAGTGCGTTCACGGTTACATCGCCGAAATGTAAGGCCGTTTTCTTTCTGCTGTCCGTTCTGTCAATGTCCAGCACTTTCAGCTGCACCGCTAAATTGGCATCTGTATAATATTCGACATCGACCTTTCGTACGTACGCTTTTTTATGGTCCCAATCAAGCTTTTCAACCTGGTACTGCACCCCTTCATGAAGATAAATCGCTTCATCATGAAGAAGCGTCATCGCGCTGAAACGGTCCATTTCTCCGATGATTTTTACATCAGCCGTCTCTGACCGGTCAACGATGACCACGTTTTCCTGTGACGCCGAACGGAGACTGATGTTGGAGGCGGGAAAAGATTCGCTCGCCCAGTGATAGCGTTCGCGGTTTTCGTGAAGCACCCCTTCTTCTTCTAAATACTCGAGAATGTCTCTTGCATCATTTTCTCCGAATGTTTCATCGGCTCTGAAAGGCAGCTCATACGCAGCGCATTTCAGGTGATCGACCAATATAATGAGATTATCAGGATTAATCCTTGCAGATTCAGGCGAGCGTTTAAAGAAATAATCAGGATGGCGCACAATATATTGGTCAATCGGATCAGAGTTCGCCACCATCACGATAAGCGCCTCTCCCTGCCGCCGTCCGGCCCGGCCCGCCTGCTGCCATGCGCTCGCGACACTGCCCGGGTACCCCGTCATCACGCAGACCTGAAGCTGGCCGATATCAACGCCAAGCTCCAGCGCGTTTGTGCTGACAACCCCGAGAATGCTGCCGTCTCTTAACCCCCGCTCTATATCTCTTCTTTCTTTCGGAAGATATCCGCCGCGATAACCTCTGACAGACTTCGCGCCGATTTCCTTTTTTACGATCTCCTGAATGTGGCTTAAAATAATTTCAACCCGCACACGGCTTCTTGCAAAAACAATCGTCTGGATCTTATTTTTCAAAAAAGTTTTGGCAAGTTCGTTCACTTCCACGGTGGCGCTTTTTCGAATATGCAACGGTTTATTTATAATCGGAGGGTTGTAAAAAGCAAAATGCTTTCTTCCGGCCGGGGCGCCGTTGTCGTCAATCAGGCGCACTGATTTTCCCGTCAGCTGCTCCGCCAATTCCATCGGATTGGCGATTGTGGCGGATGTGCAGATAAATGACGGCTTGCTTCCGTAAAAAGCGCAGATTCTCATTAAACGGCGGATGACGTTCGCCACATGGCTGCCGAATACGCCGCGATACGTATGTAATTCATCAATGACGATATATTTCAGGTTTTCAAACAGACTCACCCATTTTGTATGGTGGGGAAGAATGGCTGAATGAAGCATATCGGGATTTGTGATCACAATATGCCCGGCTTTTCTGACTTTCTGCCTGATGGCCGGAGACGTATCTCCGTCATAGGTGAAGCTTTTAATGTCCATGCCCGTCTCGTCTATGATTTCGTTCAGCTCGCTTTTTTGATCCTGTGCGAGCGCCTTTGTCGGAAATAAATAAAGCGCGCGGCTTGAGGCATCTTCCGCGATAGACTGAAGAACCGGAAGATTATAGCACAGTGTTTTTCCGGAGGCCGTCGGTGTGACAGCCACAATGCTTTCTCCGTTTTGAACCGTCTGAAAAGCGGAGTATTGATGTGTAAAGAGCCGCTCGATCCCCCTCTTTTCGAGAGCCGCCCGAATGTTCGGATCTACTTGCTCCGGCATCGGCATGGTTTTCGCCTCCCGCGGTTCCTCTTCATGCCAATGCACAATATTTTCATGATTTTTTAATTCCTGTATCAGTTCGCTCAGTGATTTTTTCTTCATCGTTCACACCTCTTTATGAGGTACAGTTTACCGAATATTTGTTTGCCTGGCTAGATGAAAATCCTGCACAAGAAAAAAAGCAGGGAATCAGCCCCTGCCTACTTCATTTTTATCGTAAAAAGCTCTGTTTGTCCTTTTTTCGCTTCATTTGCGCCTGCAAATTGCAAAGGTTCTGCGGCATCGCCATTCATAATCACCATAGGGATGACGGTGCTGCTTGCTTTTTCTTTTATTAAATCCAGCCGGCACGTTAAAAGCAGATCGCCTGTTTTCACTTTGTCGCCTTCTTTTACATGCGCTTCAAAGCCTTCACCGTTCATATTGACGGTATCCAAGCCGACATGTATCAAAAGTTCCGCTCCGGAAAGGGTGCGGATGCCGACAGCATGTTTTGTATGGAACAGCTGAATCACTTCTCCCTCAACCGGTGAAACAATGTCTCCGTTTGCAGGCTCGACGGCGATCCCATCCCCCATCATTTTTTGTGAAAATACAGGATCCGGCACTGAAGCCAAATCCATCACCGCTCCGTCAGCCGGAGAAAAAATCACTTCTTCGGCCGGCTTTTTCCGGCTGTCTCCCAATCCAAATAATTTTTTCAGCAATGTGTTGTGCTCCCCTTCCTAAATGTGAATCCGTTACCAGTTTATTCTCCACTATTTAACCATACTTTCTTTTTTCCTTCAATTCTTAACCATACGGCATAACATCGCATAGTCTGTTTGTAAAAAGGCGGTGGTCATATGGATCAATCACAAAACGATAAACTTGATCCGCAAAGAAATGAGGACATCATCAGCCATGCGATGGACCAATTTTTTCACTCAGGTCCCTTCGCAGAATTGATGCAGGGTTTTCAACACCTTGTCAATTCGGCTTTTACTGAAGCGCAAGTGACGATTGACGTCAGAGAAGAGCCGACGGGCCTCGCGGTTGATATCAGCGTTCCCGAGACATTCCGTGACGGGGATATGCTGGTGGAAACGAAAGGGTGCTACCTTCACGTTACAATCCGCTACGATCATAAACAGGCTCATTCATCCCACGTGTCTTCAAGCATGACAAGAACCGTTGTCCTCCCGTATAAGGTGAGTGAAGAAGATATGGAAACATCCTGGAATGAACAGACGCTTACCCTCTTTTTCCCTAAAAAATAAGCATGAATGATGGATATCATTCATGCTTTTTATTTGAAGATACTGGTGAGGCCTTTCACCAGCGATCCGACCTGATTTACGGCGCTTACCATCTGCCCCGTTGTATCCATCATTTTATTAAAGTCAAACTGTCCGTTCGTTTTTTTAAACTGGGAGAGTATGCCTGAGAATTGGGAAGACTGCTGCTGATTCGGTCTGGGAACAGGGTAAGGATTCACAAACCCCGGCTGCCCCCCGGGCATGGCTGCCTGAGGAGGAGGGGGAGCAAACGGCTGCTGCATATGACCGTATTCCTGATTCGGATAAAATTGCTGCGGGTACTGCCCTTGCTGTTGATATGGCGGCGGCTGCAATGGCTGTATCTGCTGCGGATACGGCGGCTGTAATGACTGTATCTGCTGCGGACTCGGCTGCTGTAATGGCTGTATCTGCTGCGGGTAGAAATATCCCGCCGGCTGCTGGTACATATTTTGATAGGGCTGCGCTCTCCATTGCATATGACATTCCCCCTTGTCTCTCACTAAGTTTCTGCTATATATGTATGAATTTCGCCTTGGTTATGTGCTTTCGGAGATTCTGATCTTTGTCAAATGCTGTCGAAAGTCTTAATTTTTTAAAAACAGAAAAAAGTCGAATCGTTATGTTACCATAATCTCAACATACATGAGAGGGGATGCACCATTATGAACGTATCATACTTAAGAAAGCGTTTTGCTGAAGTGAAAAAATATGAAACAGATTGTGCAGATAAACTGATGGACTTTGCAAAATTCCTCTATATTCAAGGCCATTTCACCGCAACCGAATTTCGAAACAGTATGAAGGTTCTCGAAGCAAGTGGAGCAGAAAACCCGGCGTATGAATAACATACCCGACCCCTTTATATAAAAGAAGGCAGCCGTTTTCAGCTGCCTTCTTTTTCAATTTCATCCCTTAATATACGAAGCGTATATAAAACAGATTCAGTTAAATCCCTGTATCTTTTTTTATGAATATGATGAACATATGATTGGAGCATCAGCTCTCCGAAATTTTCTGTAACGGCCTGAATTTGTGCGTGATGAACGTATTTCGGACGGTTTTCCTGAATAAACGCAAGCGCTGCTTTAGTCCAAAGCGCGCAAAGCCGGTCTCTTTTTTCAACATCGGGTTTAATAATCTCAAAAAAATCATATGAACGGCCGGACTCTTTTCCATCCTGATATCTTTTTTCGGCTTCAAGAACCGCCTCTATCATTAGTTCTGTCAGCTCCAATAACGACTGTGTCTGCAAACGGACTCACCTCAGTACATATGGTACCAAAGTTTTTGCATAAAATCAGCTGATCCGGCAGGCTCTCGGCAAATCCTTTTTACGCCGGTCAGCCAAAAACAGGTCATCAATACAAACATGAAGCTCCCGCGCCTCTTCCTCAAGGCGGGAAAGTTTCTCCTGTCTGATTTCTTCAGCTTCCGCCTGACAGGATCTGACTGCTTGGGTAAGCGTTTTTTCAGCAGCAGAAATCCGGATTTCAATATCAGAAAGCAGACGGAGAATATCAGCCTTGCTCGTGTAAACAGACATTCATGTTCCTCCCTTTTATCACTTGCGTCTCTTTAGAATATAATTCTCGTTTTCATACCGCTCTCCTCTGCACATGACAAAACTAGAAGCAGTTCGGCAAACAAACAGAGATTATCCTAAAAGGCGTGCCTTTCGACAAAAAAGTGCCGCAAACTTTGTATGAACCGGCACGTTAATGCAAACGATACAGTTGAGGAGGTGCCGTATGAAAACGAGACCGAAAAATGCAGGTAAACAGCAAAAAACCGAAGCAAAAACGACTGATACGCTTGATAAAAAATTAGGCGGCCCAAACCGCCCTTCCACGTAACACATCAGCAGCCCGAAACCCCAGCGAACGGTTTCGGGCTTTTTCATTTCTTCAGCCACTCTTTCACCGCGAAGAGCGCATGGAGCTCCCGTCTTTTTTGGAAGTACCAGTCCGTCAGTTCAAGCTGTTTCGGCATTTTCTCCTGTAAGAAAGCCCCTTTTCTTAACCTTTTTTGAAACCAATCCGCCCTTTCGCCGTCTAATGGGTGGGCAACAATGGGATAGGTTGTCCTCAGCATCGGTGATGTTCTTTTTTTGATGCCGATCATTTTCTCCATATCAAAGCGCGAACCGGTATGAGGCACGGTATCAAGAAAACGGTAAAAAGAAGCGTGCAGATCAGGACTGAACAGAAGGCGGGCCAGCTGTTTTCCGAGCGTAATTCTTTCTTCGATTTTCGAAAACCGTTTGACGGAAATTCCGTATAAATGTCCGTCAAATGAAGGGAATATCACCGTATTAAAGTGAAACCAATCACTTAAATAAAAAGGAATCGTGCCAAAAACATTCTTTTTAAACGAAGGATTTTGTATAATAGGTGCTTGGATAGTGTTTTGTTCATTTATAATAAGAGCATACATGAGCCGTTCCGTATCTCCGTCACGCCAAAAGCGAAACCATTCTTCCTGCATAAAAGCCGAGACGCGGAAATGAGGAAGATGACGGAAAAGAGGTTCGCCGATTTGTTTTGACCACTGGTAGACCAGAAGCTGAGGATAGGCATCAGAAAAAATCAGCCAATTCGCCCTTTCATACGAAAGGAAAAACCAGTTTTTCTGACTGCTGTCAAGACCCTCCTGATAAAGGACGCCTCTTAAATCAGTCATCGACCAGCCCGCATTGCGGGACACAAAGGATGCCAAAAGCGGCCACTTGATCTCAGGATGGCGGTCATAATATGCTTTATAGGCATTCGTCCGGGAAATATTATCGGCATTTTTTATTTTTGTCTCTTTTTCGATCAGGCGAAGAATGGCGGTTACGGTCTGTCGTTTATGCACGTTCATTCACTTCCGTCACTATTAGTTTGATAAGGAGGATGGAAAAAGTGATTCGGTACCCGAATGGAAAAACTTTTCAGCCGAACAAAACGGTTTCATCCCAAAACAGCCAGAAACGGACCCATTCATACAGTAATCGCGGCATGACCCTCGAAGACGACCTGAATGAAACGAATAAGTATTATCTGGCTAACCAAATTGCTGTCATTCACAAAAAGCCGACACCCGTCCAGATTGTAAACGTCCACTATCCGAAAAGAAGCGCCGCAGTCATTAAGGAAGCTTATTTTAAACAGTCTTCAACAACTGACTACAACGGCATTTATAAAGGACGCTACATTGATTTTGAGGCAAAAGAAACAAAAAACAAAACGGCATTTCCCCTGCAGAATTTTCATGATCATCAGATTGAGCATATGAAGCAGGTGGTCAGGCAAGACGGCATTTGTTTTGTTATTATATCCGCTTTCGGAAAGGTTTATTTCCTCGAAGCCGACAAGCTGTTTGTCTTTTGGGACAGAAAGGAGAAGAACGGCAGAAAATCGATTCGCAAAGACGAATTAGAAGATGCTTCCTTTCCGATTTCCCTTGGATACTCACCGAGAATTGATTATATTAGTATTATTGAACAGCTTTATTTTTCGCAGGAACAGTAGACTGAGCGAAAGGTTGATAAACGAAAGGTTGAGATGTTATGTCAGATCAATTTATGAGCCGTGAAGAACGCCGTAAGGCAAGGCAGACGAAAAGCACTAAGCCCTCTTCACCGAAAAAAGGCAAGAAACAGCGTAAAGGCGGTTTATTCAAAAAGATTGTGCTGTCCTTGGTTATTCTGTTTGTCCTTGGCATAGTCGGCGGAGCGGCGGCATTTGCCGTTTTGGTTTCCGGCGCGCCCTCTTTGGACGAAGCAAAGCTGAAAACGCCTTACTCTTCAACGATTTACGATAAAAACGGCAAAGAAATCGCGGAAGTGGGCGGCGAAAAACGAACCTACGTCCCGATTAAGGATATACCCGATGTTGTGAAAGAAGCATTTATCGCAACTGAAGACGCCCGTTTTTATAAGCACCACGGTATAGACCCGATCCGGATCGGAGGCGCCTTGGTCGCCAACTTTACGGATGGATTCGGTTCAGAGGGAGGAAGCACAATCACCCAGCAGGTTGTGAAAAACTCGCTTTTGACCCATCAGAAAACGATTAAACGGAAAGCACAGGAAGTGTGGCTTTCACTGCAGCTGGAGCGCCATTATTCTAAAGATGAAATCTTAGAAATGTATTTAAACAGAATTTATTTCTCACCGCGCGCCTATGGCGTCGGTAAAGCGGCTGAAGAATTCTTCGGCGTAAAAGATTTGAGCAAGCTTACGGTTGAACAGGCGGCGACGCTTGCCGGAATGCCGCAAAGCCCGACCGGATATAACCCGGTTAAAAATCCGAAGGCTTCCGAAAAACGCCGAAACATTGTTCTCAGCTTAATGGAAAAGCAAGGATTCATTTCAAATTCTGAATACCAAAAAGCGAAGAAAGTGTCCATGAAAGATGAAGGCGTCGTCAGCCAAAAGGAATACGATAAAAAGGACACAAATAAATACAGCGCTTTTGTTGAAGAAGTTATGAAAGAAATTGAGACAAAAGAAAAGAAAGACGTCGATATTTCAACTGACGGACTGAAAATTTATACGACTCTTGATACGAAAGCACAAGATTATCTTGATCAATTGATGAACGGCGACACAGCCGGATTTACCGAAGGCATGCAGGGCGGCGTCACGCTCCTTGATACGACAAACGGAGAAATCCGCGCCATCGGAGCAGGACGGAACAGAACTACCGGGGGATTCAATTATGCAACACAAGGTAAAACCCAGCCCGGTTCAACGATAAAACCGATTCTGGATTACGGCCCGGTCATTGAAAATAAAAAATGGTCGACGTATGAGCAGATTGATGATTCGGCTTATACGTACTCTGACGGCACACCGATTCACGACTACGACAATAAATACAGAAATATGATATCAATGCGAGAGGCCCTCTCAGACTCGCGTAATATTCCGGCTCTGAAAGCATATCAAGCAGCCGGTAAAGATAATGCCGTCGACTTCGCAAATGACTTAGGACTAGGATTAAACAAAGAGAGTGTAACCGAATCTTATTCGATCGGAGGATTTGGTCAGGATAACCGCGGTGTATCTACTATGACAATGGCGGGCGCCTACAGCGCTTTCGGAAATAACGGAACGTACAATGAACCGCATGCGGTCACATCGATTGAATTTAATGACGGCACTAAGCTTGATTTAACACCGAAACCGAAAAGTGCTATGAGCGATTACACGGCATTCATGATTACCGATATGCTCAAAACAGTCGTGCAGTCAGGAACAGGCAGACTAGCTCAAGTACCGAACGTGGAAGTCGCCGGTAAAACGGGTACCACTAACTTTACTAAAGAGGACATTCAAAAATATAATATCGCACAAGGCGGAGTCCCAGACTCATGGTTTGTCGGATACACCCCTCAATATACAGCAGCGGTTTGGACCGGAGTTGAGTCTGGCAACAAAGCAGGTAAGAAATCACTGTCTTCTGCTGACCAGCAAGTCGCAAAACGGATTTTCCAAAAGCTGATCTCATACGTTGATGACGGTAAAGGAAGCTTCAAGCAGCCTGACAGCGTCGTCAAAGAAACGGTTGAGAAAGGCTCGAATCCTGCCGCTTTAGCCGGACCGAATACACCGGATGATAAAAAAGTGACGGAGTACTTCGTGAAAGGAACGCAGCCAACTGCCGTTTCTAAAACGTACACGAAAGAAAAAGCCGATAAACCGACAGGATTGCAAGTGAAATACGACAAAGATAAAAAATCATTAACCTTAAGCTGGGATTATGACGGTGATGCAACATTCAATGTCAAACAATCCGTTGACGGCGGAAGCTATAGTGACATTCAAAACAGTTCGGCAAAAGAAGCCGTCGTCTCAGATGTCACGCCAGGCTCCACATACAGCTTCCAGGTGACAGCGGAAAACGATGACGGAAAAAGCGATACGGCATCAGCATCTTTCAAAGTCCCGAAAGATGAAGAAGACGATGCAGATAAAGATAAAGCGACTGACGATGAACAGAAGTCTGATGAAGATAAAGATAAAGACAAGACGCAAACCGATGATTCAAACACAGATGACAATCAGACAGATACGTCTGACGGATCGGATCAAACACCCACTGATGACTCAGATAAAAATCAGGATCAATCCGATAAGGATCAAACGGATGACAACAATCAGAATCAGCCCGGTAACGGGACGGATAACAACGGACAGCAAGATAACGGCTCTGATAATGATTCCGATTCCGGTTCAGACGGCACAAATAAACCTGACAGCGGTCAAACGGACAAAAACCAAGACTCATCTTCAAATATCAACGGGCAGTCCAATTCGTCAACCATCCAGTCAAATTCCGCTCATTAGCGGACGAAATCCTTCACCTCAAACAGGTGAAGGATTTTTTTCATACAAAAAAACCTCCTTATGAGAAAAGGAGGTTTTTAACATTTGTTCATGGCTTCATATTTATGATATTGTTTCTTCATCTCCGTCATCAATTCATCCAGCTGAATAAACGAGTGAAATTGAGTCGGTTTCGTTAAAATAAACGCCATTCGCTCCGCCCAATTGATCGGTTCGGCGGGAAAATGTTTTGTTTCAAGCACAGTCCAGTCGAGTGATGTAACCCGCTCCCCTGCCGTCCAGTGAAAAGCGGCAATCAGACAGGCAATTCCCTTCAGCATGTCATTTTGATCACATCTCGATTTTCTTGTTTGAAAAACGGGAAGCAGCGTTTCTTTCGTTTCGTTCCAAATCTGAAACAGAAACGGGACATATTCGCCCCTTTCCCTCCATGGCTGCACTGTTGGCTGACCGCTGAAATCCATATACAGCGGATGGCGGCGCAGCGCCGTTTTGATCTCGTGGCTTTCCAAGTCCGTAAGGCTGCGCAGGTATGTTTCATAGCCTGCCAGAATGTCAATCGCCGTCACCGTTTCACCAGCCCTTTTTTGTCACGCTTCTGCCCTTCTCTGCATAGCGGAAGCAAAGGACATTCCGCACAGCGGGGAGATTGCGCTTTACAATGATACCTGCCGAAAAATATTAATCTGTGATGCGTAACAGACCAATCCTCTTTCGGCACTTTTTTCATTAATGTTTTCTCTACTTCCAAAACAGAGTCCTTCCAGCGGCAGATACCGAGCCGTTTAGAGACCCGCTCCACATGAGTGTCTACTGCGATCGCAGGTACGCCGAAAGCAACAGACACGACCACATTTGCCGTTTTCCGTCCGACACCCGGCAGATTCACAAGCTCATCCCGGTCTTTCGGCACTTCTCCGCCGTACTCTTCGATGATCATTTTGCTCAGCTTTTGAATATTTTTGGCTTTATTACGGTACAGGCCGATTGATTTAATATCCTGCTGGAGTTCTTCCAGCGATACGGCAAGATAATCTTCGGGCCGTTTATATTTTTGAAATAGCGTTTTTGTCACTCTGTTGACGAGAGCATCCGTACATTGCGCGGATAATGCGACTGCCACAACCAATTCGAAAGGATTTGAATGGACAAGTTCACATTCTGCGTGCGGAAACATATCGCCGATTTTTTCAAGACAATATTCAATCTGCTTTAAATTTAACACGTTTCTCCCCTTCTCATGTTATTGTTCCAGCCAATTGTAAAAAGGCACCTGCCTCGTATACTCTTTTTGCGGATCATTTTGTTTCGTTTGAACACGCCGGAATTTTTGGCTGTGCGCCTTCGCCTGCTCAACCGTTTTGAAGCCGTTCTTTTTCCATTCAAATAAAATCCGGTCAATATAGCGAAAACTGAGTTTCCCCGATAAAACGGCTTCTTTTAAGGCGTGTTTAATCAGAATCGCATCATGCTGATCCTGATCCTGCCATATGGCCAGCGTCTCGCATTCAAGCGGCGACAGCGGTCTTCCGAACTCTTCTTCAAAGATGGTATACAGGCTTTTTTGTTCTCTTTCTGACGTTCTTTCCTGCGTTTCGTTTTGTGAATGCTGCATGTAATCATACAGCTTCGCCCATAACGGCTGCAGAGAATATTTTTCAAACTTTATGCCGTTATGGTCTTCACATTCTTCAATAAACAGAAAACCTTTTTGAATAAACATTCTCAGGCAGCTTGTACATTCTTCAGCAGAGATGGACATGCCTGATTGAAGTTCAAACGGCGTCGGAAAATAAGAGCCCTTTTCCAAATGCATTTTAATCTTCAAAAGCAGGATCAATTCGGTTTCATTCAGCCCAAGCTGCCGGTAATGTGTCAGCAGCAGGTTGGGAATGCTTGAAATGCCGAGTTCCTGCATATCTATAAATTGCTGTTTTTTCATCCTTACACCTCTTACTGTAAAAGGTTATCTCCGGGAGCTTTCCCCTTTACTTAGAAAAAGTCTCCCTTGCAGGAGACTTCGTTTTTCATAACTATTACGGATACAGACGGTTCAGAAGTCTCGGGAACGGGATCGTTTCACGCACGTGAGGCGCTCCGCTGATCCAAGCCACTGTCCGCTCAAGTCCAAGGCCGAAGCCGGAGTGCGGAACAGAACCGTATTGTCTGAGTTCAGCATACCATTTGTAAGCATCTGAATCCAGACCGTGTTCTTTTAATCTTTCTTCCAATAAATCCATATCATGAACGCGTTCTGAACCGCCGATGATTTCCCCGTAGCCTTCCGGAGCGATTAAGTCGGCACATAACACGACATCGTCACGATCTTTGGCAGGCTGCATATAAAATGGTTTTAATGACGTCGGGTAATGAGTGATAAACACCGGTTTGTCATAGCTTTCTGCGATCGCTGTTTCATGCGGCGCACCGAAGTCATCTCCCCACTCAATATCGTCAAAGCCTTTTTCTTTCAGGAATTCGATCGCTTTATCGTACGTAATGCGCGGGAATGGCGCTTTGATTTGTTCAAGCTTCGATGTGTCTCTTCCTAATGTGTTCAGCTCGATCTTACAATGTTCCAGCACGCTTTGTACGATGTACGCAACATAATTCTCCTGAACTTCAAGGTTTTCTTCAAATTCAACAAATGCCATTTCAGGCTCAATCATCCAGAATTCGATGAGATGACGTTTCGTTTTCGATTTTTCCGCTCTGAACGTCGGTCCGAAAGAGAATACTTTTCCGAGCGCCATTGCAGCTGCTTCCATATACAGCTGGCCGCTTTGAGACAAGAAGGCGTCTTCATCAAAATATTTCGTCGCGAACAGCTCAGTCGTGCCTTCCGGAGCGCTTCCCGTCAAAATCGGCGGATCAACTTTCACGAAGCCTTCTTTGTTGAAAAATTCATAAGTCGCACGGATGATTTCGTTGCGGATTTTCATAATTGCGTGCTGGCGTTTCGAACGGAGCCATAAATGTCTGTGATCCATTAAGAATTCCGTACCGTGCTCTTTAGGCGTAATCGGATAATCAGTCGCTTCGTGAATGACTTCAATGGATGTAACAGCAAGCTCATAGCCAAGCGGTGAACGCTCGTCCTCTTTCACAATTCCTTTTACATAAAGTGACGTTTCCTGCGTCACTGATTTCGCGATTTGGAAGATGTCTTCTTCTACTTCAGCTTTGACGACAACTCCCTGAATGAAGCCGGTACCGTCTCTCAGCTGTAAAAATGCGATTTTACCGCTTGAGCGTTTATTAGCGACCCAAGCTCCAATCGTTACTTCCTCGCCTGTGTGTTTATACACTTGGTTGATTGTTGTTTTCAAACTCTTTCCCTCCAGAACAAGAAAGACATTCAGGAATCTGCCTGAATCTCTTTTTTCATCACTTTATTATACCCGTTCTACTCTAACGGGGTCAATGCAAGTGAAAAGCGGCTTTAAAAGCCGCTTTTTCAGAATCAGCTGTGTTTTTCCGTGAAGCGGCGGATTCTTTCGACCGCTTCTTCTAAAAGATCAAGTGACGTTGCGTAAGATAAACGGACGTTGTCCGGTGAGCCGAAGCCCGAGCCCGGCACGATGGCGACTTTTTCTTCTTCCAGAAGCGCCTTGACGTATTCATCGACATCTTTGAATCCGCAGTTTTCTGCGGCCGCTTTGGCGTTAGGGAACAAGTAAAACGCCCCTTCAGGCTTGACACAGGTGAATCCGGGAATTTCACTGAACTGAGCGTAAATGGTGTTCAGTCTGTGCTCAAATGCCTGTCTCATCTCTTCCAGCGGCTCAGCCGGACCGTTATAGGCCGCAATAGCGCCGTATTGAGCGATGGACGTCGGATTTGATGTGCTGTGGCTCGCAAGGCTCGTCATCGCTTTAATAATCGTCTCCGAACCCGCCGCATAGCCGATCCTCCAGCCCGTCATGCTGTGAGATTTCGAAACGCCGTTAATGATGATCGTCTGCTCTTTCAATTCATCTGAAAGCTGTGCGATTGAGACGTGTTTTTTTCCTCCGTATGTAAGCTTCTCATAAATCTCGTCAGAAACGATCAGAATGCCATGCTCCAGACACACTTTTCCGAGTTCCGCAAGCTCTTCTTTCGTATACATAACACCTGTCGGGTTGCTCGGTGAATTGATAATGAGCGCTTTTGTTTTCTCGGTGATGGCCTGCTTCAGCTGCTCCGGTGAAATTTTAAACTGATTGGATTCCAGCCCTTCTGCATAGACGGGACGCCCCCCTGCCAGTTTCACCTGCTCAGGGTAGCTGACCCAGTAAGGAGTCGGTATAATCACTTCGTCCCCTTCATCAAGAATGACCTGAAATAATGTATACAGAGCGTGTTTCGCTCCGGTGCAGACAATGATTTCTGACGGCTTATATTCAATCCCCTGATCGTTTTTGAATTTTTTTGCGATACTGTCTTTCAGCGCCGGCAGACCGCCTGAAGGCGTATATTTTGTGTGGCCTTCATTCATGGAACGCACCGCGGCATCTATAATGTGCTGAGGCGTATTAAAATCCGGTTCTCCTGCTCCGAGGCCGATGACATCATGGCCTTCTGCTTTCAGCTCTTTCGCTTTTGCAGTAATTGCAAGTGTTGCAGACGGTGTTAATGCGGATACTCTTTTTGCCAATTTCAACTTGAACTCCCCCTAATACGTCTCACGGTGTGATGTTTTTGAGAATCTTGCCGCTTGTAAAGTCCACATAGCTAAAGCTATACTGCCCGCTTTTGTTGATATAGGTCACTTCCCATAACGGAACATTGTTTTCTCTCGCCGGGTGAACGCCATTCAGCTTGGAAACAAGCCCTTCGTCCCGAACGATCTTGGCAGCCTTGCCGCTTGAAATGCCGTCACTGGCTTTTTTTGAGAGAATTTTTGCTTTTTTGTCGGCCGGAACCCATACATACATATCTTTTCCATGTTTATCCGTTCCGGTAACAACATAATATTTCTGTTTGCCGACAAAGGTCTCCACTTTCTCAGCATCTGTCAGATCCGTTTTTTCTTTAGCGGCTGCGGCAGCTGTTTCGTGGCCTTCTTCTTTTTGAGCCATTGCAGATTTAAAAATGCTGGCCGAAAATAAAAGAACTGCTAAAAAAATAATACCAAATACAGCTGTAAATATTAATGCTTTTTTTCTCATCTTTTTCACCTATGTACGATAAATGGTGAAGACCGCTTCATTTTGATTTTCTTCGTCGAGCGCAAGGCCGAACATCAGATTGTCCCGTTTCAAAGTCCGGTTTAATGTATCGACGATTTTATATAAATCATCTGAATGCTCCACATTAATCGTTGACAGAATTTCAATTTTGCTTTCCATTTTTATACCCTCCATCGGTCGAACAAATTTTGTTAGTCATAACGGGATGCGCCCGCGGCATAATAAAATCACAAGGCGGCATGAACCCGCTTTTACTATAAAAACAATTCCTCATCCCACACCACGAAAGCCGCGTTTATGCGGCTTTTATTCCGTTTGGCTGACATAAGCCCCGAGTTCGGCATCCGTCAGCTCCAAAAGAGATGAAGTCGGGAGCGCTTCAAGAAACAGCCGTCCGTAACCCGCCGTCTTTACACGCTGATCTAAAAGAACGATTGTTCCCTTGTCTCCCGCCGTACGGAGCAGGCGCCCGATCCCCTGTCTGAACGTTAACACAGCCTCAGGCAGGGAAATCGTCTGAAACGGATTTTTCCCCTGCTTCTTGGCAAATTCGCATTTTGCGGCGTGAAGCGGATTGTCAGGCGCCCTGAAAGGAAGTCTTGCGATCATGACAGTTGACAATTCATCCCCCGGAAAATCAACGCCTTCCCAGAAATGATTCGTCCCGAGCAAAATCGCCCGGCTTGCCGTTTTAAAGGTTTTCATTAATTTACCGGGACTCCCGCCCGAAATACCTTGGGCGAGAAGCTGAATGCCTGAGATCTCCATACTGAGTTTCAGTTCCTGATACACTTTTTTCAGCATATCATGAGACGTAAACAGGACAAGGATCTTCGGCTGTTTTCCCTTTGACATGATTTCCGCATACTTGGCAATATGCTCAATGACTTCCCGCTCCCCGTCATATTTAACGGATTTCATCTCTTTCGGAATGATGACGTTCATCTGATCATCGTAAGAAAAAGGAGACGGGATGCTTTTGGTGCGCGGATAAAAATCCGCAAGTCCGAGCCTTTCAATCATAAATTGAAAAGACTGCTCCACCATTAAGGTCGCTGATGTGAGCACAACGCTTTTTTTGCGGGCGAAAAACTGGTCTGCCAGCATTTCACCGGGCTCCAAAGGCTGCGCATAGATGCTGACGGCGTTTTTTGCGCCTTTCGCGTCAATTTCAACCCAAACGGCTTCTTTCTCATCATTTTCAAACAGCAGCCTGCTGAACGTATCGCGATATTCTTTCAGCCCCCTGATACACTTTACATATTCGGCCGCTAAAAAAGCCGCTCCGCTTTTCATCTGATCAAGCTTTTGATGTAACAGTTTCTCCTGTACTGAAAACATGTCAAGCAGCTGATCCAGCATCGCACAAAGCCGCTCCGCTCCGTCCGTTATCATGTGAAACCCTTTATCCTGGCTTTTATGATTGAGACTATAGACGAGACGGTTCAGATCGTCTTTAGGTTTTCTTCGTTTGACAAAAGAATGCACTGAACTGAAAAATGCGTCGCTTTCCGATTGAATATGCTTCATCCACTCATCGGCGTCAAAAAAACTTTCCGCCGGCAGTTCATACGTATAAAACAGTTTCCTCATCCGCTTTAACAGTCCGTGTTCCTTTAAGGTTCCGATTCGGCTGAGCTTTGTGTGCAGTCCGATGTATGAAGCTCTCTTCCCGAGGTGCTCGCTGGCGGCGCGTTCGAAATGATGCGCTTCATCAATGATGACCGTTCCGCTTGCAGGCAGTTTTTTCGTTTCACTGCTTTGATCTGAAAACAGCAAAGCATGGTTTGTGATAATCAGATCTGCGGCCTGCGCTTTTTCTTTAGCCCGTTCATAAAACCCGGCAGCCGAGTCCTTCCCTTTTTTCAAAAAAGAATTCTCATCGTAAGCCATGCGCTCCCACAGCAATCTGCCGCCTGATGGAAGATTCAGCTCAGCGGCGTCGCCCGTTTCAGTCTCCGTCAGCCAGACGAGAAGCTGTGCTTTCGTCAAAACCGCATCATAGTTGTCATCTTCCTCATGCAGAATATGTTCAAACTTAGGCAGGCACAGATAATGTGATTTCCCTTTTAAAATAGCGGCTTTGACCGGCCAAGGAAACATACGCTCCAAAAGCGGAAGATCTTTAGACATGATCTGCTGCTGCAAAAGAGTAGAGTACGTGCTGATAATCACGGGAGTTTGTTCCGCTTTGGCAAATAAAACAGCCGGAACGAGATAACCGATCGTTTTTCCGATGCCGGGCGCCGCTTCAATCAGCGCATGCTCCCGATTGCGGAAGGCGCCAAGCACTTCATCCATCATCGAAAGCTGCCCTTTCCGCTTTTCATAGCGGGGGATGATATCGGATAAGATCTGTTCTTTTTCTTCGTTCCACTTTTCAAGGTCAATGGCCGCATTCACCGGACGGGAAACCGGAATGTGATCGGGCTCTTTGATTGAAAAAGAGGCGTATGGAATGCAGCTCTTTTCTTCCGCCGGCCTGCTTTCATGTATAAAAGAATCCAAAAGCAGCGTCAAATCGCTGATAAAATGCTGTGAAAGCCTTCTAAGCTGCTTTAACGTCGGTAAAGGCAAATGTTTCAGTTTATGTAAAATGTCTAAAAAGACCAGTCCCGTAACCTCCGCATCGCTGTCTGCGCGGTGAGGGCGGTCATGAACAATATTCAGCTCCGCGCACAACTCACCGAGCTTATATCCTTCAAACCCCGGGAAAACAATACGCGAAAGCTCAACCGTATCAAGCACTTCACAATCCGGCAGCTCATAGCCCGCTTCGCTCAGTTCATGCCGGACAAATCCGAGGTCGAAATGAATATTGTGGGCAACAAAATACGCGCCGTCAAGCAGATGAAAAATCTCCTCTGCGACCGCTTCAAACGGCAGTTCATTTTCAACCATTCCGGACGAAATTCCCGTCAGCTGTTCAATAAACGGCGGGATGGCCTGATTCGGATTGATATATTTTGAAAACCGCTCAGTTATTTGTCCATTTTCAATGACAACCGCTGCGATTTGAATGATTTTATCGCCCTTTTTCGGCGAATTTCCTGTTGTTTCGACATCTATGACAACGAACCGTTGTTTGTTCATTAAAATGGACACCTCAATTCTTGCATACGAGAAAAGTGTAACACGTTTTATTGAGAAATGGAGCGGAAAAACAGCTTTTGCCCCTAAATCTTAAAAGAAAACCCCCATGAAGGGGGCTCTTTTACAAAATCGTGTGTGCCGGCTCCTGGCCCAGCATCTGCTCGATTTTATTCTGATCATCCAGTACGGCCACCTTCGGCTGATGGCTTTTTGCTTCCTGATCAGACATCATTTGATAAGAAATAATAATGACTTTATCTCCTTCTTGGACGAGACGGGCGGCAGCTCCGTTTAAACAGATGACGCCGCTCCCCCGCTTACCGGGAATAATATACGTTTCAAGTCTCGCTCCGTTGTTATTATTCACAATCTGAACTTTTTCATTAGCGAGCATTCCGACGGCATCTAAAAGATCTTCATCAATCGTAATGCTGCCGACATAGTTTAAATTGGCTTCCGTCACGGTAGCGCGGTGCAGTTTTCCGGCCATCATAGTGCGGTACATATTATGATCTCTCCCATTCATCAATATCAATAATGATATTATCAATCAGTCTGGCTTTAGAAAATTGGACGGCGCAGGCCAGAATGACCTTGCCGTTTAATGTTTTAAGCGGAGTCAGCTCCGGATAAGCGTACAGTTCGGCATAATCAATGACGCCGCTTGTGTTTTCGATGATATCGGTGACGGTTTTTATGACGGTTTCCGGATTTCTTTCACCGTCTTTGATCAGTTCGGCACCTTGCTGCAATGCTTTATAGATCATCGGCGCTTCTTTGCGTTCCTGCTCAGTCAGATAGACGTTGCGAGAGCTTTTGGCAAGTCCGTCTTCTTCTCTGACCGTGTCCACTGCAACCAATTCGATATCCATAAAGAAATCCTCAATCAATCCGTCCACAACCGCTGCCTGCTGGGCATCTTTCAGGCCGAAGTAGGCGCGGGTCGGTTTAACGAGATTGAAAAACTTCGTCAGCACAGTGGCCACTCCGTCAAAATGGCCGACGCGGGAGGCGCCGCACAACACGTCAGTTCTCCTTTTCACTTGCACGGCAACATTTTGCTCGCCTTTATACATGTCACTTGGAGACGGCGTAAACAAAACATCTGCCCCCGCCTGTTCTGCAAGCCGGGCATCGCGCTTTAAATCCCGCGGATATGCTTCGTAATCCTCGCCCGGTCCGAATTGAGTCGGATTGACAAAGATGCTCATCACGACAATATCGTTTTCTTTGCTTGCTTTTTCAACCAGCGTCAGATGTCCTTCATGAAGAAAACCCATTGTCGGGACGAATCCGATCGTCCGGCCTTCTGAGCGGTATTGTGCAATTAATTCTTTCAGCTGTTGAGTTTCTGTCAGTTGTTTCATCGCTTACTTTCCTCCGTACAAGCCTTGCAGCACAGTTTGGTTTATCTGAAAGGAATGCTTTTCTTCCGGGAAAACCCGTTCTTTCACATCACGGACATAATCACTGAGGGCCGACTCAATCGTGCCGTCGATTTTGGCGTATTGCTTCACGAACTTGGGTGTTCTGTCCACGCCGTGGCCGACGACGTCATGATAAACAAGGACTTGGCCGTCCGCTTTTGAACCGGCTCCGATTCCGATGACGGGAATGGATACTTCTTCTTTTATTTTAGCAGTCAGTTCAGCAGGCACGCATTCAAGCACGAGCATCATCGCTCCCGCCTGCTCGCATTTGATGCTGTCTTCAATGAGCTTTTTCGCGCTTTGCTCATCTTTTCCCTGCACTTTATATCCGCCTAATACGCCGACAGACTGCGGTGTAAGGCCTAAATGGCTGACGACGGGAATTCCGCCGAGAGTCAGCGCACGGATGGATTCGAAAACGCCGTCTCCGCCTTCCAGCTTTAACGCGTCCGCGCCGCTTTCCTGAATAATGGCCGCGGCGTTTTTCAATGTATCCTCTTTTGAAAGGTGGTAAGACATAAACGGCATGTCAGTTACGATAAACGTATTTTTCGCACCGCGTTTTACCGCTTTTGTATGGTGAATCATGTCACTGACCGTTACGCCGACTGTTGAATCGAGTCCGAGCACGACCATTCCGAGCGAATCCCCGACTAAAATCATGTCGACTCCCGCCTGTTCCGCAAGCTTTGCCTGCGGATAATCGTAAGCGGTGAGCATCACGATCGGCTCTCCGTTTTCCTTCATTTTCATGAAATCCAGTTTTGTTTTCATTCTGTTTCTCCTCCTCTAAACGGTGAGGAGATGAGCCGCCAATTCTTCGCAAGCAAAAAAGCCTTCTGTAAAATAAGAAGGATTCCCACTTGTTTAACGTTCGGCGAATGTCATCCCTCTGTCCCAGTCCTTTTTTGGATCAAGGCAGACTTTTCGTAATCTCTGTTCTGCTGATCAGGTGCAGTTCATTATGATACTGCCCATAGGAAGTATACCAAATTCACGAGGCTTGTACCAACTAAGATTAATTGAGCTCAATATCGGCAGAATAGATCTTCTTTATACCGGCTCTCGTTTCCAGGAGAAGAACTCCCTCATCATCAATGCCGAGCGATTTCCCGTAAAACGTTCCTTGCAGCGTTCTCGCTCTGAGCTCGTTCCCCAGTCCGACCGCATAGCTTTCCCATAACAGCTTGATCGGTGTAAAGCCGTGCTTCAAATAATCCTGATAGCGTTTTTCAAAAGTCAGCAAAATCTCTTGTATCAGACCCGCTCTGTCAATTTTTTCGCCGGCTTCCATGCTGAGGCTTGTCGCAATGTCCTGAAGCTCGCCGGGAAAATCGGTTTCCTGCTGGTTCACGTTGATGCCGATCCCAAGAATAACCGAACGGACACGGTCTTCTTCTGCCTGCAGCTCAGTTAAAATCCCGACGGCTTTTTTGCCGTGAATCATTAAATCATTCGGCCATTTAATGGCGGGCTGTACACCTGTAAAAGCCTCGATGGCCTGTACGACCGCAACGGCGGATAACAGGGTGAGCTGAGGCGTTTTTTGCAAAGGAACGTCGGGTCTCAGAATGAGGCTCATCCAAATCCCGTTTCCCTCCTGTGAATGCCACACTCTGGCCATTCTTCCTCTGCCTGCCGTTTGTTTATCGGCGACTACGAGCGTCCCTTCCGGCGCACCGTCATTGGCAAGTTCATGAGCGGTTTTTTGGGTGGACGGCAGGACGTCCCGGTAATGAAGCTGTTTGCCCAAAACCTCTGTTTTCAGCCCGAAACGGATTTCGGATTCACTGAGTTTCCCCGGTTTTTTAATGAGCCTGTACCCTTTTCGTCTGACCGCCTCAACCTCATAGCCCTCTTTGCGGAGCTCCTCTATATGTTTCCAAACGGCGGTTCTCGAGCAGCCGAGCGCGTCACTTATTTTCTGCCCGGAGATAAAGCCGTCACCCGCCTCAGAAAATAAATCAATTAATCGGGTTCTTAATGTTGATCCCATGATGCGAGCCACTCCTTTATGTCATGTTTTCGGTTAGGGAGCTTCCCTGCCAATACCGCTTCTTCAATCCGGCGAAGTTCTTCGGCCACCCATTTACCCGCGCGGCGGTTTCTGAGCTCCATCAGATCAGCGCCTGAAATGTCGAGGTCTCGAAGGCTTTTGATCGGCAGCTGCTCATACAGGCTCTGAACCTCTTTCAGCTTTTGTTCATCAATCGTCTTATGCTTTTTCAGCATCCCGATTTTAACGGCTGAAAACAGCGCCTCTCCCGCCCGGTACATCGCTTCCGCTTCCAGCTGCGCCGGATAAACGCTTATGATCTGCACCGCTTTTTTTATGACTTTTCCCGGCAGTTTCCATTGTTTTAAAAACGCCTCGGCGCTTTTCGGACAAAGACCGAGAAACAATAACAGCGCTGCCCAGCGTTCTTCGCGTGCATCTAAAGAAGAAAACGGAAATCCGCTTGCTTCAAGCATTTGCTGCTCATAACCGGAAAGGCCGGGCAGCTCTTGTATCAGACCTGTTTGCACCATCGTTTGAATCGCTTCTTGTGAGGAAGCGCCCTGCAGCAGCTTTTCAAACTCGACGGTCTTTCGTTCTACTGATACATGTGCCAAAAGCTCCCTGTCTTTTATGACGGCCTCTCTTGTTTCTTTTTCTAACAGAAAGCCGAGCTGACTCATAAAACGGACGGCTCTCATCATCCGCAGAGCGTCTTCCCGAAAACGGTCTTCAGGATTACCCACCGTACGGATCAGCTTTTGACCGATATCATGCGCGCCTCCGAAATAATCAAGCAGCTCTCCCTCGGCAGACATCGCCATCGCATTAATCGTTAAGTCTCTCCGCTTTAAGTCTTCTGATAAAGAAGTAATGAACCGCACAGCTTCAGGGCGCCGGTAGTCCTTATATTCTGATTCGGCACGAAAAGTGGTGACTTCATAGGTTTCATCTTCCCACAAGACGATGACGGTGCCGTGCTCTTTTCCTACATCGACAGTCCGCTTAAAGAGGCGCTCCACCTCATTCGGCGAAGCGCTGGTTGCGATGTCCACATCACCTATTTTTCGTTTCATATAGCTGTCTCTGACGGCTCCCCCGACAAAGTACGCCTGATGGCCCGCCTTCATCAGATGATGAAGGATGGGGAGGGCTTTGACAAATTCCTGTTCCATAAGATCACTCCGGTCCTGCCAATTCGTCATAAATCCGTTCATACTGACTGACGATTCTTTGCGAAGAAAAGGCGGTCTCCACCATTTTCAGCGCATGATCAGTCAATCGTTTGCTGAGCTGTTTATCTTCTAAAACGGCAAGCGCTTTTTCAGATGCCGCCTGAATATCTCCGACTTCCACCAGAAAACCGCTTACTTGATCTTTAATCACTTCCGGGATTCCGCCGATATTTGTTCCGATGCACGGCACGCCGCAGGCCATTGCTTCAAGGAGGACGAGTCCGAAACTTTCTTTTTCAGACAGAAGAAGCTTAAGGTCGCTGATGGAATACAGCTCTTCCACCCTGTCCTGATTTCCGAGGAGCAGCACTTGATCCTGCAGTCCGTATTTTTCGACAAGCTGCCAAGCGACGCACTTTTCCGGCCCGTCGCCGACAAGCAGGAGCTTCGCCTTTGTTTTGGCTGCGATATTACGGAAAACACGGATGACATCTTTAACACGTTTTACTTTTCTGAAGTTCGAAACATGGATGACGACCTTTTCATCCGGCAAAATGCCATGTTTCTCTTTTATACTCTCTGTATTTTTCTTAAGATAAACACGTTCATCAATAAAGTTGTAGATGGTCTCAATTTTTTTATCCGGCTTGATTAAGTCATATGTTTCTCCGGCAAGCGCGGTTGATACCGCCGTCACTCTGTCGGACGCTTCGATGGCAAAACGGATTAAATCCTTTAATGACGGATCATATCCTAAAACGGTGATGTCCGTACCGTGAAGCGTCGTCACGATGCCGATGTCGCGCTTGAGCATCTGCTTGGCGAGATAAGCGCATACCGCATGCGGCAGCGCATAATGCGCGTGAATGATATCAAGATTTTCCCTCGCGGCAACCTCGGCGATTTTGCTCGCCAGCGTAAGGTCATAAGGCGGATATTTAAATACCGCGTATTGGTTGACTTCCACCTCATGAAAATGAATATTCGGATGATATGTATTTAATCTGAACGGGATGCTTGATGTGATGAAATGAACCTGGTGCCCTTTTTCCGCAAGCAGCTTGCCGAGTTCCGTCGCAATAATACCCGAGCCTCCGACACTCGGGTAGCATGTAATCCCTATTTTTAATGGTCTCATTGTCCGCCCCCAAAAACATCATCATTCAAAACGGGAAGCTGTTTTGAAAAGAAGCCTTCGGCATACCCCGTCCCGGCTTCTTTGCCATACAGTCTTTCCCGTGCTTCCACCATTTCGATATAACCGTTGGTCAGCGGTGTATTCACTGACTGCGCTGTAGGAATAAACTGGCTTTCATAGGCGTGCAGGCTTTCTTTTTTCAAATCGATGGTTTCCGTTATGTCGATTACAAAGTCCGGACGGTGAAACCCGTTGATCATATAATAGTATACGCGCTGAGCCTTATGAGCCGGCAGTTCCTGGTGATCTCTGTATTTATGAATTCCCGCCGAGAACACCGCTTCTTCGACCAAAGCCGCCGCATTGCCGTGGTCAGGATGGCGGTCTTTCGGATAAGGCATGAAAACGGTTTTCGGCCGGCAGGCTCTGATGACACTGACAATCCGGCGGATGCCGTCCTCACTTTTCAAAAGCCCGCGGTCGGGAAGCGTAAGCTGGATTCTCTCTTTTACGCCGAGAATTCGGGCCGCCTTTGCCGCTTCTTCTTTTCTTATCCCTACCGTTCCGTTAGATGATAGTTCGGCCTCGGTCAAATCGCATATCACCGCGGTTTTTCCTTGAGCCGTAAATTTTGCGATCGTGCCGCCCATACCGATCTCGACATCATCACTATGGGCGCCGAACGCCAGAATATCAACGTGTTCAGACATTCGGTTCTCCTCCGCGCACAAGATTGCGGAAATCAAATGCCCCGCCATCCAGCGTCCGGACGAGGATTTCCGCTGTTCCCATATTTGTGGCGAGCGGGATCGCGTATACGTCACACAGCCGGATCAGCGCCGAGACATCCGGTTCGTGAGGCTGCGCAGTTAACGGATCGCGCAGAAAAATGACGAGATCCAGGGCATTTGCTGCAATCAATGCGCCGATTTGCTGATCTCCGCCGAGCGGGCCGGATTGAAAACGTTCAACAGACAATCCGGTCGCTTCCTGGATTTTCAGGCCCGTCGTACCTGTCGCGTATAACTCATGATGGCTCAGTATATCTTTATATGCGGTCGTAAACTGAACCATATCCTGCTTTTTTTTATCGTGAGCAATCAAAGCAATTTTCATTTGATGTTCTCCCCCTTGCCGATTCAGTCGATAATATTTTCGAGTCCGTATACAAGCTGGTCGATTTTCATCACTTGCTCCACTGACAGCTTCACTCCTGACATAAAGGAAGCCCGGTTATAGGAGTCATGGCGCAGTTTCAGCGTCTGGCCGTCCATGCCGAACATGACTTCCTGGTGGGCGATAAGGCCCGGCAGACGCACGCTGTGAAGGCGGATGCCGTTTAATTCAGCACCGCGGGCGCCCGGCAGAATTTCTTTTTCATCAGGATGGCCCTGCTGCTTTTCTGTACGGACGCTTGAGATCATTTCCGCTGTTTTCAGCGCCGTTCCGCTCGGGGCATCCAGCTTTTGATCATGATGAAGCTCAATGATTTCTACATCTTCAAAATAGTTGGCGGCCATTTGTGAGAACTTCATCATCAGCACCGCGCCCAATGCAAAGTTCGGAGCGATGATGGCGCCGATTCCTTTTTCTTCAGTTAAAGCTTGAAGCTCCTCTAAATCCGCTTCAGAAAATCCGGTCGTTCCCACAACGGGGCGGACGCCGTGTTCAAGAGCGGCTTTCGTATGTTTTTTGCCGATTTCAGGCGTTGTCAAATCGATCAGCACATCCGGTTTTGTTTCTTGGAAACATGCGCGGATATCCGTATAAATAAGAGCGTCTGAATCAGCTGACATCACTTCCCGCAATGTTTGCTGATCGTATGTATGGTCAATAGCGCCGACAAGCTCAAAATGAGGCGTGCGGACGGCAAGTTTTACGGCCTCCTGGCCCATTCTGCCTCTCGGTCCGGCAATGACGACTTTAATGGTTTCATTTGACATGGTTTCTCCTACTTTCCTTCTTCTTTTCTAGTCCAGCGGTCTTTATCACGTGTATTAAATTTATGCATGACGCGGTTATGAGCTTCCTCCAATGAAATATCAAGGGAGTTGGCGAGGCAGATCAGGACGAACAGCACATCGCCCATTTCCTCTTCCATGCTTTTCTCATTTTCCGTCGTTTTCTTCGGCTTTTCCCCATAATAATGGTTGACTTCTCTTGCAAGTTCGCCCAGTTCTTCCGTGAGACGGGCCATCATGGCAAGCGGGCTGAAATAGCCTTCTTTGAATTGGCCGATATATTCATCGACCTCAGCTTGTAAGTCTTTCATCGTTTTGTCACTCACTGTGCGAATACCTCCTGTCATCTCTTCCATGTTAGCTAATTCAAGTACATTTGACAAATGTTAAAAACGGCAGTTTGCTGTTTTCTTTTGTATCCACTATAATATTTACGCAATCTTATGGAAGGAAAAGGGGTTTGATGCAATGCTTGGAGAAATCAGAATCAAAAACATTTGCTTTATTTTAATCGGCGCCGCTGTTTTTTCATTCGGACTGGTTCACTTTAATATGCAGAACAATTTGGCGGAAGGCGGATTTACCGGCATTACGCTGCTTTTATATGCGTTATTCCACATCAGCCCTTCTATTTCCAACCTGGTATTGAACATTCCTATCTTTTTCATCGGCTGGCGTATGCTCGGCCGGACGATGTTTGTCTATACCCTGATCGGCACCGTCTCTCTTTCTGTTTTTCTGAGTGTTTTTCAGCGCTACGAAATTCATATGCCGCTGTCCCATGATTTAGCGCTGGCCGCCTTGTTCGCCGGTGTATTTATCGGCGCGGGTCTCGGCATTATTTTTAAATACGGCGGCACGACGGGCGGGGTCGATATCATCGCCAGGCTGATCAACAAATTTTTCGGAATCCCGATGGGCCGGACGATGTTTGCCTTTGACGCCTGTGTCATTCTTCTTTCTTTGTTTACGTATCTTTCTTACAAGGAAGCGATGTACACGCTTGTAGCCGTTTTTGTCGCTGCGAGATTGATTGATTTTATACAGGAAGGCGGCTATGCCGCAAAAGGGGCAACGATTATTTCTTCGAAAAACGATTTGATCCAGCAAAAAATCATTGAAGAGATGGAGCGCGGCGTCACCGTTTTGAAAGGACAGGGATCATATACAAAAGAAGACAGGGACGTTCTTTACTGCGTCGTTCCGAAAAACGAAATTGTGCTTTTGAAAAGCGTCATCACTTCCGTTGACCCGCACGCCTTTGTTGCAGTAAGCGACGTCCATGATGTGCTCGGCGAAGGATTTACGCTTGATGAAAATAAAAATCCGATCAGACGATAATAAAAAGGCGGCTTTTGCCGCCTTTACTGTTCGTGTTTCCATTTGACAACCGGTGATTTTTTCTTTTTCAATCGGCGGGCGAATGCCGGACTGACATTGAGCGTCTGCTCGACGAAGCGCTGCGGCGTCAGTGCCAGCCATTGGTTTAAAGAGACGTCTTCGAAACGGTCGCTTTTGAAGATTTCCAGAAAGCGAAGCACGGTGTCACCGGTATTCTGAACATAATGTCCCATTGCAAAAGGAACATATCCTACGTCACCCGCTTGATAGTTAAATGTCCGCGCTCTTCCTTCCGCCGCAAACACCGTCATTTTCGCTTCTCCTGAAAGATAATACTGCCACTCGTCCGTATTCGGATGCCAATGCAATTCTCTCATGCCCCCGGGTTCGACCTCCACAAGAGCTGCGGCAATCGTTTTTGACACCTTAAACGTTTTTGAATCGACAATCTTTACTCTTCCCCCGCTGGTAACAAGGGGCTCCTGCCGGGAAAGCTTGTAGCTGAACGGCTCCAAAACGGTGCCTTCCGGGGAAGAAACTGCTGCCTGCTCGATAGGTGGAGGAGGTTCCAACTGGAACATGTAACGCTCTTTCTTGTGAATATAAGCCAACTCATATCCGGGAACACCGAAGTTCGCCTCCAGCACGCTGCGCGGGGTATGGGCAAACCAGTCCGTTACTGAAAAGGTGCTGTTTTCTGAAAAAGAGCCGTCATCAAAGACGAGCAAAAACTCACTTCCCTGCTCTAATCCTTGAATGGAATGAGGAATGCCGGAAGGAAAATACCACAGATCCCCTTCACTGACATTATCAATAAAATTCCGCCCATTTTGATCGACCGCAGTTAAACGGACTCCTCCGTAAATCACATATCCCCATTCGGCTTCTTTATGCCAATGAAGCTCCCGCACAGCTCCCGGCTTCAGTCTCATGTTCACCGCCGCGATGTTTTTGGATACCGGCAGTTCCCTGACCGTCACCTCTCTGGACCATCCGCCGTCTTCAAGCCTCATATGCGTATCAGAAAATGAGAATTTCAAGTTTTGAACCGTTCCTGCATCCGTTGAAGGCGGAACGAGCATGTCAGGATTCTGGAAGTCACGCGCGAGGTTTCGCGGTCCTTCGTCAGTCGCCCCTTTTCTGCCTCTGATCGGCTGCGGGAGGTGTTTTGAAGCCAATTGCTGGATGAGTTTTTTCACTGGCTTAGCTCCTTTACAGCAATTTGTGTTTATTTAGACTTAGGATATTCACGCTTTTTCTCTTTCTTTTTTTCCGCTCTGTATTTTCGGTAGCCGACATATGTCAGCGCAGTAATAATGATACCGCCTGTTGTCAGAATGACCCAGAGCAGCGAAGGATCAGCGTCATCCCGCTCCACCTTGTCAAAAACCCGCTTTAAATCCTGCTGCAGGAGCGTCAGACGCTCAAGCTTTGTTCCTTTTGTCATCTGCTGAAACCCTTCCTGCTCAATTACCTCGATATGTTTCGCCACCGTATCAAGCTGGCCGGCCGACACATCCATTGTCAGGCTGGGATAAATTAAATCATATAATGATATAAATTCATTCCACTTTTCATTGAAATTTTCACTTCCGTTTCCGCTGACATCTTCTTTTAAGGCGCTGAATGTCGCCATAATCGGTCTTTCAAGCGAACCCCACAGCGGATCGGAGTGGTCTTCCATCGCATCCATTACCAACCTGAACTGGGCGGCTGCCCGGATTTTTTCGTTATCTGAGGCGTCTGCCTGTTTCAGAACGCGCACTAAATCATTGAAACCCAGAGTCACCTGCCTGACTTCGGCGCCGTTCAGTGAGTTTACGTGTGTCATTTTTTTCTTAAAGTAGCCAAGCACTTGCAGAGCCTCATCATACTGCGAATGCCGCGTCATTTGGAAAACGGTATCCGAAAGGTCGTTCAGTTCCTTGAGACCGCCCTCATCTTCAGCTTTGGCAGTTGTGATGAAACACATAAGAGCAAGTAAAAGACAGATCGTCAGCTTTCGTTTCATAGAGGTCCCTCCCACTCCTTCTCTTTACAGAATATGAGGAGCGGGACAAGGTTAGACCAAGATTCTATCAGTGTAAGTCAAGCTTTATCCGTCTTTTGGAAATCACCAAATAGTATGCAAGGCCGAGTGAAAATATGCTCAGCCAGAATGTAGCATAGCCGATCTCTTGCATATAGTCATTGAGCATTGAGTAGCGGGGCATCATGCCGAAAAGATAATCAATGACATCATTATGAAGCGTCCAAACAGCGGCAACGGCAAGATGCCATAACCGGAACCGAAAATACGGGCTGTATAAAACGCCTTGAACGGCCATGGCAAAATGTGAAGCAATCAGCATGTACCCTTCCCAAGGCATCTGCCCCATTTTGGCCAACACAAAGACATTCATTCCGACCGCCCACAGCCCGTATTTTACAAGGGTTACAAGAGCCAGCGCTTCAAACAGCGGCGCGTTTCTTCCCATGAGAAATGCCAGAAGCACGAACAGGAAGAAAAACGTCGCCGTCGGGCTGTCAGGCACAAATATCAGAAATCGGAACGGCGTGTCCGCAAGCTGAGGCACATACCAATAATAGCCGTACACCGTACCGATAAAATTAACGGCAAGAACAAGCAGAAGCATGCCGCGCAACCCTAAAAGATAAGAAATCCACCTCATACCATCAACTCTCAGTCCGTAAAAGTATGTATCATGCAAAAAAAGCTGACATCCGGTCAGCTCTTTTCATAAAAGTATATCCTGCTATTGTCTGCTTCACAATACGTTATTTCGCTGTCGTTTCAGAAATGAACTTCGCCAGCTGATCAAGCTGTTTGTCATTCCCTTTAAAAATACCGGCTGGCATCTGTCCTTTCCCTTTGACGGCGATTTTTTTAATTTCTTCCGGGCTCAGCCCGTTATCGACCAGGGACGGACCGGCGCTTCCGCCTTGAAGATTATCCCCGTGACAGGAAATACAGCCTTGTTCTTTAAATACCTTATAACCGTCTGATTCAGTATCAATGGCGGCTTCTTTTTTGATTTTCCCTTGCTCCTCCGCCTTCGCCCAGTCATGCGTCGCGACTGACTGCCACGTTAAAAAGACCGTAGCACAAAGCGCCAAAAGCATCATCCCGACCGCAACCGGACGCTTCCACGGCCTTCTTTCAGACCCCCTGTCGAGAAACGGAGCCAAAAGCAGCGACCCGAAGGCAAGACCCGGTATAATCATCGCGCCGATAACGGTGTAGCTCCCTGCGGCATATTCATATTTTAATAGCTGGTATAAAAATAGAAAATACCAATCCGGCAGCGGAATATACCCTGTATCCGTCGGGTCCGCCACCCGTTCTAAAGGCGGCTCGTGCACAATCGTTAAAACGAGAAATCCGACGAGGAAAACGGCCCCGACCATCCATTCTTTCAGCAGGAAGTTCGGCCAAAACGCCTCTGTCTTTCCAGGATACTCTGAATAGTCTTTCGGTATATTCGGTTTTTTTTCAGCCGGTATCCTTGAATCTCCTACAAACTTCATTCCTTTCCCCCGGTGCATGTCATCCCCTCCCTTTTATATCAGATTTGTATTAAAGCGGTCCTGAAATTCCCTGCTTGCGGATCATGACAAAGTGGGCGCCCATGAGCGCAAACAAAGCGGCAGGGAGAAAAAATACGTGAATCGCAAAAAATCTCGTCAGCGTTTGGGCGCCGACAATATCGTGGTGGCCGGCAAGAAGAGTTTTCACCTGCGCTCCGATCAATGGCGTCGCCTCCGCAATCTGAAGACCTACCTTTGTCGCAAACAGCGCCTTCATATCCCACGGAAGCAGATACCCTGTAAAACCGAGACCGAGCATCACAAAAAAGATCAGAACACCGACGATCCAGTTCAATTCCCGAGGCTTTTTATAAGCTCCCTGAAAGAAAACCCGCAGCGTATGTAAAAACATCATCACAATGACTAAACTTGCGCCCCAATGGTGCATACCCCTTACAATCTGCCCGAAAGCGACTTCATTCTGCAAATAATACACGGATTCCCACGCGTTTTTTATATCCGGCACATAATACATCGTTAAAAACATCCCGGACAGCACTTGGATAACGGTTACAAAAAACGTCAAACCGCCGAAACAATAGACAAAAGCCGAGAAATGGTGAGCGGGATTTACATGTTCCGGCACTTCATGGTCGGCGATATCCCGCCACATCGGCGTAATATCGAGGCGTTCATCCACCCAGTCATAAATTTTATTCAGCATGTCACCCTTCCCCCCTAGGCTTTGCTTTTCCAAGATACAAAAAGCCGTCCTTTACTTTTTGCTCATAACGGTCAAGAGGCGCGAGCGGCGGCGTGCCCGGAACGTTCGTGCCGTCTTTTTCATACAGCCCGTAATGGCAGGGACAAAAGAATTTGTTCGGATTTTTAGGATCATTGTTCCAGTTTACGGTGCAGCCCAAATGTTTACAGATCGGAGAAAGCGCTATAATTTCATCCCCGTGCTTGTAAACCCAGGCTGACCTGGATTCTTCCGATTCGTACCAGGCGTCGACTTGATGAATTTTAAAGTCAAACCGCTTCGGCTCCTTCGTCAGCTCATCCACACTGACAACCTGCACCATTTTTTGATCTCCCGTCGGTTTTAATACCGGGTCCAGCGCAAAACGGACCATGGGCATAAGCGCACTGGCGGCCATAAATCCCCCCACGCCGGTGAGCGCATAGTTTAAAAATTGTCTTCTTGATATATCTTGTTTTCCGCCCATCTCTTCCCCCCCTAAAGATTGACCAAAAATTAACTAAAATAGAAAATAATTCTGAGATTTGACACCCTCATAATATATGAATCTTTCAGCAAGGTCAACAGAGGCAAAACGGGTGTTTTGCGGGATGTATGGAGTTTTTAAGAATTGTTCCACTTCTGTAACAAAACGTTCAAAATTTCTCCGCACTTGTCATCCGCAATTTTTCTCTTTAAAGAGTCTTTCATATGTTCAAACGGAACGGCAGGTATGTATATGACATCAGACCCTATTTCAGAATCCTTCCATTTTTCGTCTGCCGTCAGGAACAAGGCGTTCCGGAAGTTGGTCATCACCTCTTCTTTGAGTTTTTGAAGCAGGGCGATTTGTGATTGGTCTATATCAACATATGTATAAGAGGGAAATAAATATACCCGTCCCTTCAATTGGCGCTCAAGCTCTTCAGAAAGCAATTGGGTGCTTTCCCCCTGTTCAACGGCCTCTTTTAAGCCTCCTGAAGATGTTATGGAAATTAACGGAATGACAGCGGTATCAATGTAATCCGCAGATTGTAAATAGGCATCGGCATCAGCGGCCCTCCATCTCATGTCTCGTTCCTCCTCTTTACGCAACAAGCCTTGCATACTCTGCAAGGCTGTCATTTATGTGAGCTGATTCAATTGGCGGGAAAGCTTTTCAAATGTTTCTTTGTCGTGGCGGTCCAGCGCCTCGTCGATATCTTTAAGCAGCTTTTCCCGCTGGAAAGTGGAAATGGCATGTTCTAATATTTTTTCGGCCATTCCCTGATCCTGTTTATTTTCAAACAGGTCTTTCGGCAGATGCGGATTTGATTCAAGAACAGCGGCATATTCCGGTGAGCTGTAGGCCGAACGGAAATTCAGCTGGATAAATAAATCCTGCTGTTTATTTAACCGGATGTCGTGAAAAGATTTTTCCGCGTCCGTAGTCATGACATTTTCTTTGTAAAACCTAAACGGCACCTCATCAACGCAATGAGTAGACATGATAATGCCTCGCGGGCAAAATTCGGCTTGTTCTACAAAATGGACTTTTTCCATTAATGAATCATGACTCATTAAATAATTTAAAATCCAGACGCACTCCCGGCGTTTAAGCTGATAATGATTTAAAAACCAACGGATAAAATCCTTTTTTTCATTGACAGAAACAGGGGTCTGCATGTAATTCCCTCCTCTATCGATCGTATAATCTGACATCACTTATACATTCAGCAAGCGTGGTCCAAAATCCTGCTTATCTTAAAAATTCATCCTCTATCCGTAAGATTGTTTCTTCAAGCTCTTCGTTTGTTCCATCCATTGAAAGCACTTGTTTTAAAAGCGGCAGCGCTTCTTTCTGGAGACCCTCTTCCAATAAGAAGTGAGCGTATTCATATAAGAAATCCCGATCATCCTGATAATGGAGATACGCAGCTTCGAAGCTTTTTTTCGCTTCAGCGTATTGCTCAAGGCCTGTATAGGCACCCGCCAAATACCAATTGTATTTCGGATCTTCTTCTCCGTAGCCGCGGACTTCCTGAATCAGATCAATAATCTCTTCAAAGCTTTCTTCTTTATGATAGACGGCTAAAAGCGTATGGAGCGCTTCCACGTAACCCGGATCGAGCGCCAGCGCTTCCTGAAGAAGCTTTTTGCCTTCCTCTTCGCTGCCGAGCTTTAACGCCATTTTCGCCGCATAGAGAAAAAGCTCTTTATTGTATTCATCGTAAGTAATACCTTCTTTAGCAGTTTTTAATGCATCTTCATACATGCCTTCTGCCTCGTAGCTTTTTGCAAGCGGCATATAAAGCGATGAATAGGAAGGGTCAAGCCCTTTTAAATCAGACAGCTGCTTGATGGCTGTTTTGACCATTCCCGCCTGATAGGCTGTGAACCCGTACCCGAAAATCGTATTCGGTTCTGTATGTTCTGCCGCCGCTTTTTCATACCATGAAATCGCTTCCTCAAATTCACCCGCCGCGCTCAATGACTCAGCCAGCCTCTGATGAACATTTACGCCGCCGATTTCGTGCCGTTCTTTTGCCGTCTCTTCATAGTACGGAACGGCTTTTGCGTATGACCCCTGAGTGAAGTATAATTCCCCCAGAGCGAAATCAATAACAGGTTCATCTTGTAACATCGCTTTCGCCTGTAACAGCTTTTGCTCACTTACTTCAAATAAGCCCTGCATCTGATACAGATCAGCCATTAAAAGAAGGCTTTCCGCGTAAGACGGGTCTTCCGGAGAAATCGTCTCCAGCACCTCAAGAGCTTTTTCTTCTTCATCAATATCTATTAACAATTCGGCGTAAAAATTCGTCAGCTCAGACTCATCCGGATAAAGGTCATGCAGATCACTGATCAGCGCTAACGCTTTTTCGGCGTTTCCCCATTCATAGTAGAGCTGGGCTGCAATGGCTTTGTCTTCGTCATGAAGCTGCGTTTCAGCTTTTGAAAGCGCTTTGAGTCCCTTTTCGGTTTCACCTGCTTCAACTAATTTTATGGCTTCTTGAATCAATGTATTCAAATCAGACCGGTCCTTTCTTTTCCTATACCTCATCAACCAATGAAAAGGGTTTTTATTCGGGTTATTCTTATCATAATTCAGACAGGGCCTGCCCGCAAATAAGATGCTTCACCCGGCATTATAGTTTATCAGAAAATAGTTAAGAGGAAAACGGCAAAAAAGGGGACGGCATCTTTATACGCAAACAGCACAATTTGTTCCGGCTGTTTCTGTAACGAAAACGCATTCCCCCTTTCTGTTATTTTCTGTTTAAGACAAGCTATGTCAAAGCCCAAGATTTTATGACACATGAAGAAAAAAGCCCGAAGAATCGTCTTCAGGCTTTTTTGGCTAATTGATCTAAATGCTCAAAAAATGACGGATATGAGACATGAATCGCCTCAGTATCACGGATGTCAATCGGCTCTTCTGTCAGGCATGAAGCGATACCGAGCATCATGCCGATGCGGTGGTCGCCGTGGCTTGACACATCGGCTCCGCCCGCAAGCGTTTTTTTGCCGTGTATTTTCATGCCGTCTTCAGTCGGTTCAATGTCTGCACCGATTTTCCGGAGCTCTGATACGACGGTGTCGATCCGGTTCGTTTCCTTCACCTTCAGCTCCGCAGCGTCTTTAATGACAGTTGTGCCTTCAGCCTGCGTTGCCAAAAGGGCGATAATCGGGATCTCGTCAATTAAACGGGGAATGATTTCTCCGCCGATTTCTGCCGCTTTCAGATCTGAAGACTCAATAACCAGGTCTCCGTAAGGCTCCGCGCTGTCCGCTTCTGAAGGAATCACTTCAAGTGAAGCCCCCATTTGCTTTAAGACATCAATCATTCCCGTGCGTGTCGGATTCAGGCCGACATTTTTCAGCACAATCCGGCTTCCGGGAACGACAGCACCTGCCGCGAGGAAAAAGGCTGCTGAAGAAATATCACCGGGCACGAAAATATCAGCCCCCCGAAGCTTCTGACCGCCCGTTACGGAAGCGCTCGTCTCCGTTTCCGCAAGCTCGGCGCCAAAAGCGTTCAGCATCCGTTCCGTATGGTCTCTTGATTTATGAGGCTCAGTGACGGTCGTCGTCCCTTCAGCCTGCAATCCGGCAAGCAGCACGGCGGATTTGATCTGCGCGCTTGCAACAGGGGAGACGTAATCAATGCCTTTCAATTGTCCGCCTCTTACGGATAAAGGCGTAAATCCTCCGTCCGCTCTTCCGTCAATCGCGGCTCCCATCTGTTTTAAAGGCTCCGTCACCCTCTTCATCGGGCGCTTTGCAATACTTTCGTCGCCCGCTACCGTACTGTGAAATGGGCGTCCGGCTAAAATGCCGAGCATCAGGCGGATGGTCGTGCCGGAATTTCCGACATCAAGAAGGCTGTCAGGCTCACAAAGTGCGTCAATGCCCTTCCCGTATATCGTTACATCACTTCCGTTTTGTTCAATGGAGACACCCATTTTTCTGAAGCAGGCAATGGTGCTCAGACAATCGGCTCCGGGCAAAAAGTTTTTTACCGTTGTCGTTCCTTCCGCAAGCGCTCCGAACATAACAGAACGGTGGGAGATGGATTTATCCCCCGGAATATGAATTTCACCGTTTAAAGACGTCACTTTTTCTCTTTTCAATGTTTTCCACCTCAGTCAGCGTAAAATGTGTCATATTTAGCGCGGGATTGAATGCAGGTTTCCGCCCGCTTCCTGTCATCATCAGTCTGGAAACTGATTCTGAGAATTCCGTTAATATCTTCTCTTGTTTCGATAATGCGGATGTTGGTGATACTGATTTTTTCTTCTGCCAATATCGCCGTAATTTCCGAAATGACCCCCGGATGATCGGGAACATCGACATAAAGGTCATAAAAGGACGGGATCGCTCCTTTTTGACGGAGCGGCAGACCGTCGCGATAATCTTTCGCTTTTTTAAAATATCCGAACAGGCTGTCCGCATCTTCATTTTCTACATAAGATTCGATCGTGTCAATCTCCCGTTTCCATTCTTTGAAGCGGTCAAGCAGTTTATCTTTGTTATGAAGAAGTATGTCCCTCCACATCGCCGGACTGCTTGAGGCGATCCTGGTGATGTCCCGAAAACCGCCGGCTGCGAAACGTTTCAAAAACGGATAATCTTCTTCAGCATGATGAGCCTGATGTACGAGGCTTGCAGCAACGATATGAGGGAAATGGCTGATGACGCTCGTTACGCCGTCATGCTCCTCGGGAGTCATCTCCACAAAGTGGGCGTTTGCCGCTTTCAAGAGTTCCTTCAGATGCGTTACTGACTCTTTAGAAGTTGATTTTCCGGGTGTTAAAATGTAAAACGCATTTTCGAATAAAAATTCTTTCGCGGCAGCGGCCCCGGATTTATGAGATCCCGCCATCGGATGGCCGCCGACAAATTGATAGTGAGCCGGAAGCACTTTGTCGGCGTAGCTGACGACTTTCTGTTTCGTGCTGCCGACATCCGTAATCAGGAGTTCATGGGTGATGTCTGATGCGGCCAGCACATCGAGCATTTTCAGCGTTTGGGCGACAGGCGTGGCGATAATGACAACAGACGCTTGCTGCGCCCCTTCCGTAAATGAGCCGGCCCGCTCGTCAATAATTCCGAGCTTCAGCGCGGCAGTGAGCTGTTCTTCCGAAATATCCACACCGATAATCCGTTTATGCGGATGCTCCTTTTTGATGGCCAATGCGATCGATCCGCCGATCAGCCCGATCCCCGCAAGCAATATAGTATCCTTCATTTCACTCATTTCCTTTTTCAACTATTTTAATAGAGCAAAGAGGTGATGCCTGATCACCTCTTATAATATTGCAGCTAAAATTGTGAGAATTTCCTCATTCTGCTCTTTCGTACCGACCGTAATCCTTAACGCTGTCGGAAATCCGAGCGCCTGTCCTGAGCGGACGATATATCCTTTTTCCAACAGGGCTTGGAACAGTTCATCCGCCGGGCGGTTAAAATCAATGAGCACAAAGTTGGTTTGTGAAGGATAACAAGTTAATCCGTGAGTTTCTGCAAAATCATAATACTGCTTAAGGCCTGCTTTATTTTTCTCGACGCATTCCTGAATAAATGTCTGGTCATCAAGCGCTGCCAGTGCCGAAGCCTGACCGATTCTGCTCGTATTGAACGGCTCTCTCGCCGGTTCAATCTGGCGGATCAGCGCTTCGTCCGCAATGCCGTATCCGACACGCAGCGCGGCAAGTCCGTACGCTTTAGAGAAGGTGCGGAGGATCATGACATTCGCATATTGCTTTAAAAGCGGAATGCTTTCTGGGTAATCTTCCGCCGTGACATACTCGTAGTACGCTTCATCAAGTACAACGAGTATATGCTCGGGAACTCTGTTTAAAAAGGCAATTAGCTCTTGCTCAGAAGTATATGTCCCCGTCGGATTATTGGGGTTGCATACCCATATGACTTTCGTCTTGCCGTCAATTGCTTCCAGCATCCGGTCCAAATCATGAGCGCCGTCACTGCGGAGCGGCACCTCGCGCACCTCAGCGCCTTCAATCACCGCATTGTGTCTGTATTGCGGGAAAGTCGGGGCGGCGGTAATCGTGTTTGCCTGATCATTTAATAAAGAACGGCAGATAATCTGCACAAGCTCATCAGAGCCGTTGCCAAAAATGATCGAAGATTCACTGACCTGCAGATGCTCACTGAGCCGCGTTCTCAAAGCGGCACTGTAACCGTCGGGATACAGCGCAAGCTGCTCAATCTCCTGATGCAGCGCATCTTTAACGGCCTGTGAACAGCCGAACGGATTTTCGTTAGAAGCGAGTTTTACTACTTTCTCAAGCCCGTATTCCATTTTCACTTCTTCTATTGGTTTGCCCGGCTGATACGGTTTCAGCTGCCGCAGCTGTTCTTTAATCTGCAAATCCAGTCACCTCATTTTACACTGTACAGTCGTCCGAACGTCTTTGCGTATTCTTCAAATTCAAGAAGCGCATCAGCTCTTGTGCCGGGATTCACAAGCTTTGTTTTAAGCTCTTCAACTTTTTTGACAAGCGCGCTGCCGACAACGACACCGTCAGATATTTCATTCATCCCGTCAACCTGTTTGCGGTTTGAAATGCCAAAACCGACCGCCACCGGAACAGAGCTGAATTCTTTCACCTTACGAATGAAAGAGTATACAGACGGATCGAATTCGCTGCGTACGCCCGTCACTCCTAAAGAGGATACACAATACACAAAGCCGCAGGCCTGTTCAGTAATTATTTTCAAACGGTCTTCACTTGTCGGCGCAACCAGTGAGATATAAGCGATGTTCTCCTTTTTGCATGTCATTTGCAAAAGGGCGCTTTCCTCTAATGGAAGGTCGGGTACAAGCAGACCGTCTATGTCGTTTTCCCGCAGTAAAGCGAAAAAGTATTCTTTTTCTAATTGTAACACAGGATTATAATACGTAAAGAGGATAATTGGAATATGAACGCCGTTTTTTTTCATTTTGCCGCCAAGTTCAATTGCTTTTACGATATTCATTCCGTTTTCCAGAGCCCGTTTTGAAGCCCGTTGTATGACGGGTCCGTCCGCGAGCGGATCTGTGTAAGGTACGCCTATTTCAAGGGCAGAAGCGCCTGCATTCTGCAATGATATTGCCAGCTCAACAGAAATGTCAGGAAGCGGATCGCCAGCTGTAATAAAAGGGATAAATAATTTTTCAGAATCTCGCAGATTAAACATGTGTCTCCACCCCGTTTTCCAAAACATTCATCAGCGTATGAACGTCTTTATCTCCTCTTCCCGATAAACTGACGAGAATGATTTTATCTTTATCCATGTCTTTTGCCATTTCAAACGCTTTTGCCAGGGCGTGGGCAGATTCAATAGCCGGAAGAATACCTTCTGTTTCAGAAAGCAGACGTAACGCGGCAATCGCTTCATCGTCTGTCACGCTTTCGTACGTTACACGGCCGCTTTTATGCAGATAGGCGTGCTCAGGGCCGATCCCCGGGTAATCAAGGCCTGCTGAAATGGAATACGGTTCGATAATCTGCCCGTATTCATCTTGTATTAAATAGGTCATTGAACCGTGAATCACCCCGAGCGTCCCTTTTGCGATCGTTGCCGCATGCAGCGGCGTATCAATTCCTTTTCCGGCCGCCTCGGCGCCGATCAGCTCAGTATCTTCGTCTAAAAAGGCCTGAAAAATGCCCATCGCATTGCTTCCGCCGCCGACACATGCAACAACCTTATCCGGGAGCGTTCCTTCAACCCGGCGGAGCTGTTCTTTCGCTTCCTCGCCGATGATTTTCTGGAATTCGCGAACGATATACGGATACGGGTGCGGCCCCACTACAGAACCGATAAGGTAGAAATGATCTTCACAATGCTGGACCCAATACCTGATTGCCTCATTCGTCGCATCTTTCAGCGTGCCGTTGCCGCTTGTGACCGGCACCACTTCCGCGCCGAGCAGTTTCATCCGGAATACGTTCAGCGACTGGCGTGCAACGTCTTCTTCACCCATAAAAACCGTACACTTAAAACCGAATTTTGCGGCGGCTGTCGCGGCAGCCACACCGTGCTGTCCCGCACCGGTTTCGGCGATGATTTTCGTTTTGCCCATCTTTTTGGCAAGCAGAATCTGGCCTAGCGCGTTGTTAATTTTATGAGAGCCGGTATGGTTTAAATCTTCTCTTTTCAGATAGATTTTCGCCCCTCCCAAATACTCCGACACCCTGTCTGCGAACGTTAATGCAGTCGGTCTTCCGGAGTAATCAAACAATAGTTTTTTATATTCGGCATGAAAAACGGGATCATTCTTTAATTCTGTGAAAGCCGTTTCGATTTCCTCAAGGGGCCGCATCAATGTTTCAGGGACAAATTTGCCGCCGAATTCGCCGTATCTTCCGATTTCATTTGGATATGGATACATAGTGGTTCATCCTTTCTTCTAAAAGCCGGATCAGTGTTTGATCCTTTTGTCCGTTTTTTTCAATTCCGCTGGCAAGATCTATACCGCACGGACGCGATCTCAGTAAGCCGGTAATCGTTTCAGGATTAACGCCGCCCGCGATAAAACAGCGCTTGTTTGCATTTTGAGCCTGCTTTCGGTACAAGGGGACACGGGCCCATGAAAACGCGATTCCCGTGCCGCCTCTCATTCCTTTTACTGAAGAATCAATGACATAGCCGTCGACAGCAGGTGCAAATTGAGCCATCTGACGGAGCGTCCCTTCCCCGTGATGGAGCGCTTTCCATATCTCCGAGCGCACAAGCGGACGGAGGCGGAGGGCATCCTCAGGCGATTCATCACCATGAAGCTGGATGACGTCAAGTGCCAGATCAGAGGCGATTTGCGCGATGTTTTCTATCGTTTCATTTACAAATACTCCGACATGTTTCTTGTCTGTCCGGACCTGCTCTTTCCATTTCCGGACCTCATCCGGCGTTACTCTCCGTTTGCTTGCAGCAAAAATAAATCCCAGATAATCCGCTTCTGAAGCTGCCGCAAGTTCATAATCACGCTTCGATCGTATTCCGCAGTACTTTAACTCAGGCTTTTTCATATCGTCACTCCCCGAACAGTCCGCGGATCGCCTTTTGCTGCGAATCCTCTCTCATTAAGGATTCTCCGGCCAATACAGCCTGCGCCCCGTGCTTGTTGACAAATTGCAGGTCAGCCAAAGAACCGATTCCGCTTTCGCTGACCAGCAGGCAGCCGTCCGGTACAAGCTGCGCTATTTTTTCCGTTTGCGAAACAGAAGTACAGAACGTTTTTAAGTCCCGGTTGTTTATGCCGAGAATGTCCGGCTGAAACACTTGTAAAATCCGTTCAAGCACAGTTTCATCATGGACTTCAACGAGAACGTCCATGCCCTTCTCGCGGGCTTCCAGATAAAGCTCATGAAGCTCTGAAGGTTCCAGCGCTTCCCCGATCAGCAAAATGGCATCGGCGCCGATCCTGAACGATTCCTCCACCTGAAGGGAATCAATAATAAAATCTTTTCTCAGCACGGGAAGAGACACGGTTTGTTTAACATCTGTCAGAAATTGATTTCTCCCCTGAAAAAAACGGGTATCCGTGAGAACTGAAAGGGCGTCGGCTTTAGCCGCTTCATAATCCGCCGCAATCGTTTCCGGAACAAAATGCTCTTTAATCAATCCTTTAGACGGCGAAGCTTTTTTCACTTCGGCAATCAGCCCGATAAAACGGTTCGGGTTCAGGAGCGCTTTTTTAAAGGATCTCCGTTCAATTTGATAGGTTTCCGGCAGCACGATGGATTTAATTTCTTCTTTTTTCTGCTCAATGATTTGATCAAGCATACATTTCTTCCTCTTTCTGTTTCAGACGTTCGAGCTGCCTTTTGGCATCTCCGTTTTGAATCGCTTCTAAGGCGGTTTTCATTCCTTCTTTCAGATCGTTTGCAAGACCTGCCGTATAAATGGCCGCGCCCGCATTTAAGGCGGTAATATGCAGAGCGGATGACGGAGCTTTATTTGCAAAAATATTCTGAATGAGGAGCGCGCTTTCTTCCGATGAACTCACTTGAATATCCTTCAATGAACCTTCTGCAAAACCGAATTGTTCAGGTGAAACGGAATATTCCAGACGTTCACCGTTTTTCAGTTCAATGATATCGGTCGGTGCTGAGATGGACAATTCATCTAATCCGTCACGGGCAGAGACAAGCATGACGTGTCTGACATCAAATTGTTCCAAAGCGCTTGCCATCAGGCGCGCTTTATCAAATGAATAGACGCCGATCACCTGCCGCTTCACCTGCAGCGGGTTGCTGAGCGGGCCCAGCAGATTAAATACGGTTCGGAAGCCAAGCTCTTTTCTTGCGGCGGCGACGTGCTTCATTGACAAATGAAACAGCGGCGCAAACAAAAACCCCATTTGTTTCATTTCAATGCTGCGTTTAACGCTTTCTGGAGTGGCTTGAATGGAAACCCCCAGCTTTTCCAGCACATCCGCGCTGCCGCTTTTAGACGAAACGGAGCGATTTCCGTGCTTGGCAACTTTAGCTCCGGCGGCAGAAGCTGTAATCGCCGCTGCCGTGGATATGTTAAACGTAGAAATCCCGTCTCCGCCTGTTCCGCACGTATCAACGACATCCGCCAAGCCACCTGATGTCTGTGCCCGCGCCCGCATCACTTTTACAAATCCGGCAAGCTCCTCCGCCGTTTCACCCCGGTGGGCTAATACCGATAAAATCCCGCCTATCTCAGACTGCGACATGTCCCCGTTCATCATCATCTCCATCAGCTTTTCGGCTTCTCCAATTTTCAGCGTACGGCCATTAACGCACGATTGCAGAAATTTGTTCATCCGTCTTCTCCTCCCCGCCAGAAAAGATGTCTTCTGCGATTTGAATCGTTTTTAAAAGCGCCCCCGCTTTGTTACAGCTTTCTTCATATTCGGCTTCCGGGACGGAATCGGCGACTATTCCAGCGCCCGCCTGCACCGACGCCGTACCGTTTTTGACACTCATGGTGCGGATGGTAATACACGAATCAATTGACCCGTCAAATCCGATATAAGCGATACATCCGCCGTAGGTTTCTCTGGAAGTCGGTTCTAATTCATTTAAAAGCTGCATCGCGCGGATTTTCGGAGCGCCCGTGAGTGTTCCTGCCGGGAATGCTGACATCAGCGCGTCAACGGGATGGACGCCCTGTTTTAAACGGCCGGTTACAACAGAGATGATGTGCATCACATGTGAAAAAGAAACGACCTTTGTGAATTCCGGAACGGCTACGGAACCGTACTCCGCAACTCTGCCGATGTCATTGCGCGCAAGATCGACGAGCATGTAATGTTCAGCTTTTTCTTTTTCGTCATTCATCAGCTCTTTTTTCAGGCGTTCATCTTCTTTTTTTCCGGCGCCCCTTCTTCTCGTTCCGGCAATCGGATGAATTTCCAGGTGCCTGTCATGCACGCGGATCAGACGTTCAGGCGAACTCCCGACAATGTCTCTGTCAGGCAGTTTGATATAGTACATATAGGGTGAAGGATTGATGATGCGGAGCACCCTGTACAGCTCAAATGAATGTCTGGATACCGGAATGTCAAACTTTTGCGAAAGCACCCCTTGAAAAATGTCTCCCGCTTTTATATATTCTTTCAGTTTATTAACGCCGGCCATAAACTCTTCTTTCGTATAATTGGATGTCACATCGGCAAAACTTGGCGTGTCAAACGTTTCTTTAGAAAAAAACGGCTCTTTCATATCTTTCGATTCTGTCAAAATACCGATAAGCTTACGAAGCTCCGCGCAATTTTCTTTAAAAACGGCCCGCTTTTCTTCCTCCGTCTCCCGGCCGTTAAGCTCCGCATATTGAATGAAATGCACTTGTTTCGTTTCGTGGTCGTACGCGATGATTTTCCGGCAGACAAACAGCATGCATTTTTCGAAATCTGTTTCTTTCGCGTGGCTTGGCACGGAAGGCTCAATCAAAGGAATCATGTCATAGCTCAGATAACCGACCGCCCCTCCCGAAAATGGGATATCAAGCTCGGGTGTTTTAATGCGGAAGCTCTCATTCATCCAGTCAAGCACGGCTTTTAATTCTCCGCCTTCAAACAGCGTATGCCCATTTGGATCAGCGGCAGTGAATGTGTTATGACTTTCTTTAATGGTGATAAAAGGATCGAGGCCGATAAAAGAGTATCTCGACCAGCTTGACGACTCATCCTTGCTTTCTAAAAGATACGTAATGTTTCTGTCCAGTTTTTCAACCATCTGAATGGGTGTGATCGTGTCGACCGTAAAAGTCTCTGCGATTGGAATGGTGCGGTGTGTCAGACTGTCCTTTAAAAATAAAGAAACATCCGATTGTAAATTCATGATTCTCCTCCTTACGGTAAGGAGAATGAGATGAAGAGTGAGAGGAGTCTTGCGTATAAGAAATAAACCCAAAAGAAAGGATTCTTTTGGGCAGAATAAAAACGTGTTTATCTCAGCTCAGCTAAACTCATTCTCTGCTACCCTATTCTAAACTCAACTGTTCAATATCTTACTTACCAGCTCTATACACACTCTTGTGTATTTCTAAGCTTTGTTTATCGTATTACATGTCAGTATTTTTTGTCAATGATAAATCCGGCCTTAACACAACGGCTTTTTCTAAATAGACATGCTTGATTTCATCCTGAGGCGCATCCGTCTGAACCGTCATCAGGACACGGATACACTTTTGCAGAGCACCGGTGACATCCATTTCCTGCATGCACGTCACCGGGACGTACTGCCACCCGGAAAGGCGGCGGACCGCTTTTGCCGGAAATACGGAATGGATATCAGGCGTGGCGGATAACAGGATCTGCACAACGTCTTCCGGCTTGCATCCATTTTGTTCAATGATTTTTTCAAGCAGCTGCTGTGTTTTTTCTAAAATTTCTTGTTCGGTGTCTTGTTCCACCGTTGTTGCTCCGCGAATGCCGCGTATCATCATGCTGTTTCCTCCATTCGCCATTTGTTCAGCAAATTTTCGAGCTCATCTTTTGAAAGCATGCAGTCCCGCGCTTCGCCTAATTCCTTTAACACGATGAACTGTGTCATGCCTCCGCGCGTTTTTTTATCATTCATCATCCGGGCGGAGAGAACCGGCGTTTCAATATCTTGTCTGATGCTTCCCGGGTAGCCGAGCCCAATCAGCCATTGCGTGAGTTCTTTTCTGTTCATCTTGCATCCAGCAACCTGTTCACTCACGTAAAGGGCAAACTGCATGCCGAGGGCGACCGCATCTCCATGTGTAATCCGGCCGTAGCCGTATTCCGCCTCAACGGCATGGCCGAGCGTATGGCCGAAATTCAGAAAAGCTCTTATCCCCTCTTCCTTTTCGTCCTCACGCACGACGGCCGATTTGATTGAAATTCCTTTATAAATCATTTCATTCAGCTCAGCGCTTGTCAGTCCTTGCAACGTGTCAAACGTGAGAAGTTTTTCTAAAAAAGCATGATCGGCGATAAACGCGTGTTTGATCACTTCAGCCATACCCGATCTCAGCTCTTGTTCCGGCAGGGTTTTCAGTAGCTCCGTATCGTAAATCACCGCTTTCGGCTGATAAAACGCGCCGATTAAGTTCTTTCCGAGTTTATGGTTGACGGCCACCTTGCCGCCGACCGCGCTGTCATGGGCAAGCAGTGTCGTCGGCATTTGAATGAAATCAATTCCGCGCATAAAAGTTGCTGCGCAAAAGCCGGCCAAATCACCCGTCACGCCGCCTCCGAAGGCGATCATACATGAGGAGCGGTCCATATGGAAAGCGATCGCTTCCGTTTGAATCCGTTCATACTCTTTCAGAGACTTCGCTTCTTCTCCGCTTGGAACGATCACTTTTTTCACGGGCCATGTTTCGTTTAAAAGCCGGAACATCTCATCACCGTATAGCCGGTCAACTTCAGCATCGATGACGAGAAGGATCTTTGTCAGCGGCCTGTTCAGTGAAGACAAAAGGGCAGCGGCCTGTTTCCTTATGCCTTCACCGATATACACGGGATATGCGGAGGAAGCTGTCCGAACCTCAAGCTCTTTCATCAGAATTCCCTCGATAGTTTTTTCATGTTTTCAACATTTTCTTTAATGCGGTCGATCTGGTCAAGCCCGAATTGTTCGACGACGGCATTTGCGATTTCCCAGGCCACTGCTGCTTCAGCCACTACACTTGCTGCCGGAACCGCGCAGCTGTCTGAACGTTCAATGCTCGCTGTAAACGGTTCTTTCGTTTCAATGTCGACGCTTTTCAGCGGCTTGTACAAAGTAGGGATCGGTTTCATAACGCCGCGGACGACAATCGGCATTCCCGTCGTCATACCGCCTTCTAATCCTCCGAGCCTGTTTGTGGCGCGTGTATAGCCTTTCTCTTCATCCCATACGATTTCATCATGAACTTCACTGCCGTTTTTACCGGCCGCTTCAAAACCGATGCCGAACTCTACGCCTTTAAACGCGTTAATCGACAGAACGGCAGCAGCGAGCTTGCTGTCCAGCTTACGGTCATAGTGGACATAGCTTCCGACACCGACCGGCATACCTTCGACGATCACTTCAACGATTCCGCCGATCGAGTCGCCGTTTGCCTTCGCTTCATCAATGGCTGCCATCATTTGACGGCCAGCTTCTTCATCGTAGCATCTGACCGGTGATTCTTCCGTTACCCGTTTGAGATCCTCAATGGATGTGTAATCGGTTTTCTCTGCTTTTACGCTGCCGATTTGCAGGACATGCCCGGCGACTTTAATGCCAAGCTCCGCTAAAATCTTTTTAGCGACGGCTCCGGCAGCCACGCGAACCGTTGTCTCACGCGCGGAAGATCGTTCTAACACATTTCTCATATCGCGGTGATTATACTTAATAGCACCGTTCAAATCTGCGTGTCCCGGTCTCGGTCTTGAAATCTGGCGTTTCATTTCACTTTCTTCTTCTTCTGTAATCGGTGCGGCGCCCATGATTTTTGTCCAGTGGGTCCAATCTTTATTCTCTACAACGAGCGCGATAGGTGAACCGAGTGTCCGGGCATGCCGCACACCGCTTGTGATCTTCGCTCTGTCCGTTTCAATCTGCATGCGGCGTCCGCGGCCGTGCCCTTTTTGACGTCTGGCAAGCTCAAAATTAATGTCTTCTTCAGTTATATAAAGCCCCGCAGGCACACCTTCTATAATTGTCGTCAGCTGCGGACCGTGTGATTCTCCGGCTGTTAAGTATCTCATTTCTTTTTTCTCCCTTCATCGCATTAACGCTTTTAAGTAAAACTATAACACAAGTTTTCATTAAATGTCTTCTATCTTTTTTGATAAAAAAATGTATCAGTGCTCTCAAGGCCGAATTTTTCCGGGCTGAAAATTTGTTCTGTACTGCCGACAAACAGAATTCCGTTCTTTTTCAGACTGCCCGCCATTTTCACATACAGCTCTTCTTTTGCTTTTTCAGTAAAATAAATAAAGACGTTGCGGCAGACGATCAGGTCAAAATCCTGTTCATAGCTGTCGGCAAGCAGGTTGTGCCGCTTAAACCGGATGTTTTTCTGAATCTCTTGTTTTACTTGATAGCTGCTGTCAGCCTGCTTGGTGAAATAACGGCTTTTCACGGAAGCCGGCACCTCTTGCAGCGAGCGTTCCTGATAGATGCCCCGCTTGGCTTTGCTTAGCGCCTTTTCATCAATATCTGTCGCCAATATATCAAATCCGGCCAGTCCCGTCTGCTGATTGAGAATCATAGCCAAAGTATAGGGCTCCTCTCCCGTTGAACAGGCCGCACTCCATATTTTTAACGGTTTGTTATGCTTTATTAACGGAAGAATTGAGGTTTCAAGAACTTCCCACCGTTTATAATTTCGGTAAAATTCAGAAACATTGATCGTCATTCTGTCCAATGTTTCGTTTAATAAAAGCTTGTCCTTTTCCAAAGCGGCGGCAAATTCCTGAAAATCTCTGAACCCCTTCTTTTCATAAAGGGACGTCAGCCGCCTTTTCATCTGTGCTTCTTTGTATAAAGATAAATCAACGCCGGTTATTTGTTTCCACTTGGTGATAAAAATGTCGTAAGGCTCCATTGCTTCTCTCCCAATCTCGCTGTCTTTTGTCCTAGTATAGCCTGTTTTCTGTCGAAATTGTACGATTTCAATAAAAAAATCAGCCCGCGGGCTGATTTGTGAGAAACGAAAAGACAGGGCGGCGCAGCCTCTGTCTTTCATAAATGATGTAAACCTTTTCATAATACGAGAAAAAGAAAGGCTGACGGCTTAGTACACCCAGTCGGCCATTAATTTTTGATACGGTACAAGCTCTTCCTGTTTAAAGAAAATGTGAATTTCCCGCTCAGCGCTTTCTAAGGAGTCTGAACCGTGAATGATATTTTTGCCGACAAACATGCCGTAGTCACCGCGGATCGTGCCCGGCAGTGCATCTTTCGGGTTCGTTTTTCCGATCAGCTGTCTTGTGATCTCTACTACATTTTCCCCTTCCCATACCATTGCAAATACGGGTCCTGATGTAATGAATTCCACAAGCTCGCCGAAAAACGGCTTCCCTTTATGTTCAGCATAATGGTTTTCAGCCATCTGTTCTGAAACTTGCATTAGCTTGGCTCCTGCCAATTGTAAGCCCTTACGCTCAAATCTGGATAAAATCTCTCCGATCAGCTGGCGCTGTACGCCGTCCGGTTTTACCATGATAAAAGTTTTTTCCATAAGATTCTCCACCCCATCATTATGTATAGGCTTTCAAGTTGCACACCGAAATCGTAACATCTTTCTGACAATTAATCAATCCAGGGCGGAGAATGTTCACATCTTGTTCGTAAAAGGAATTTAAAATTTCCGTTTGCCGATATATTTGGCGATGGCGGCCAATGATGAGCGCGCACGTCCTCTCGGCAGTGTATTCAGTTTTTCAAACGCTTTTTTTAAGTACCTGTCACTGACGGCCATTGATTTTTCAATCGCGTCTGTGCGTTTAATATTTTCAATAATGGGGGCGAGCTGCTCCTGTGTTGTTTCACTGTTAATTAATTTCAGCTGATTTTTCAATTCAGGCTGACGGAGCGCGTACAAAACGGGCAGAGTGACATTTCCTTGCAGCAGATCCCCTCCGACCGGTTTTCCCAGTTCCTCTTCCGTTGAAGTGAAATCAAGAATGTCGTCAATAATCTGATAGGACATGCCCACGTAATAACCGAACCAATATAATGCTTTGTGAATCTTCTCATCAGCTCCCGAAGCGATGGCGCCGAGCTGGCAGCTGACGGCAATGAGAAGAGCCGTTTTCCGTTTGATGCGGCGCAAATAGGTTCTGAGGTTTTGCTCCATATTGTATTTATCTCTGATCTGTTCAATTTCTCCGAGGCATACTTCTACGATGGTTTTGGACAGGATCCGGTGGGCTTTCGGCTCATCCAATCTCGTCATCATCTCAAGTGAGCCCGCTAGCATATAATCACCGGTATACATGGCGATGCGGTTGTCCCACTTGGCTTTGATGGTCGGTTTTCCCCTCCGCAGCTCGGCGTCATCAATGACGTCGTCATGCACGAGGGACGCCATATGAATCATTTCCAGCGTCACCGCAACATATTTTATTTTATTAATGTCATAGTCGCCGAACATGCCGGAAAGCAATACGAAAACGGGGCGGATCCTCTTGCCTCCCGCCTGGAGCAGATGGAGCCCGGCTTCACTCAGCAAGGGATAGTCTGACCGCACCGTTTGCTCAAGCTCCCTTTCGATCACATCAATATCGTCATTTAAAAAAGAATAGGCCATTTTAAATTTCATATCATTCACCCAAACATCTGTATATTCATCATTTCCAACCGATATGCGTAGCGGCCACTCCGCCGGTAAACGAATGGTATTTGACATTCGTCAGGCCCGCTTCTTCAAACAGACGCGCAAGTTCTTTCATACCGGGAAATTCTCTTGCCGATTCTTGAAGCCAAGAATATTCTTTATAGCTCTTCGCAAACATTTTTCCGAAGAAAGGCATGATGTATTTAAAATAAAGAAAATATGCCTGTCTGAATCCGAACATTTCCGGCTGGGATGTTTCCAGACATACGACCTGCCCGCCCGGTTTGACGACCCGCCGCATTTCTTTCAGCACGGTCAGATAGTCGGGAACGTTTCGCAGCCCGAAGCCGATGGTGACAAAATCAAAAGAATCATCAGCGAAAGGAAGCTCCATCGCATTTCCGTGCAAAAGCTCAATTTGGCTGTAACCGCCCTCTTTCACTTTTTTCTCACCGATGCTCAGCATATTTTTGCTGAAATCCAGTCCTTTGATTTCGCCGCTTTTTCCGGCCGCTTCTGCGAGGGCAATCGTCCAGTCAGCCGTTCCGCAGCAGACATCAAGCGCTTTTGCGCCTTCTTTTACATTCATGATCTGCATCGTTTTATCGCGCCATTTTTTATGCTGCTGAAAACTGATAACAGAGTTCATTTGGTCATAATTTTTATAGATTTTTTCAAACACGCCGTGTACGCGCTGTTCTTTTGACTCCTGCATGTTGATTACCCTTCTTCCACTTTCTGATGATATGTTTTGTCCCGGCTGATCGCCGTAAGCCGGTTCAGCATTAGGTTTTGGATTGGTGAATTGAGCGGCAGCAGCGTTTCAATGCTTTGCTTTGCCTTTCGGAAGCTATCTTCCATTATGTCAGCCTTTGATTTCCCTGACTTTACAATATTGCCGATGACATCGAGAAATATAGCATTGCCGTTCATCAGCCGCTTATATACAAAAAAATCACTCGCCAGCTCTTTCCAGCGCGGAAGATTAAAGTGGTCTGACACTCTGTGAAACAGGGCCGCTTCCACAATCGCCATGCTTTCGATCAATTGATTCAAGTCATTGACAGACCGATCGTACAGACGGATTTTATGCTCATTGATTTCTTTAATTGCCGTAGCGAGCGTCCGTATCATATAGATATCCTTCATTTCAGATAAAAGCGAATAATACAGTCCGCTGAAATAGTCGCCGGCAAGCACGGTGAGCTGCCGGTTTTTATTTTCGTCTCGCTTTAACGCTCTGGCTGTTGTCACTTCATCGTGGGTATCAAGGGCGCTTTGGACAAGCATCGCAGTTACTATGTAATTTTCTCTGTCGTTGTTCTTAATGTCCGCCTCTTCAAACAAAGCGTGAAAAAGAAGAAGCTTATCCTCATCGATTTTAGGCGCAGAAATATGTTTCGCTAAATAAGGATGAGACAGCTTTTGTTTTAATTTCGTATTTAGATTCGCTAAAGTTCCGTAGATGTCTTGCAAAAATATCACCCTTGTCCCCAAATTCACATTTATTCTAATATGTATGAGATTTACTCGTCATTATTATACGCAGGTATCATTATAGCATAAAAAAAAGAAATTGGCTGTATTCTCCCGCCGTTTGCGGGCATTTGGCAAAAGCGGGAAACAGCCGGCTTATTTTTTTTCGCTGTTCATTTCTCCGTAAGCGGTCTGGATGAGGGCGTTGCCTCTCACTTTGATGGCAGAGGTATGCTCAGTAAACTGAGCGATAATTACTTCGCCTTTGTCCAGTTTTTCGGAATGGTGAAATTTCGTATCCGTTCCTCTCGTTAAACCGATGACGTTCACGCCATCCTCGACCGCTTTAATGACGACAAAATCACTTGAATGCTTGGAATTCATATCTGCACCCTCTATCATTATTAATCCGCACGTTTAATATGTTCTAACACTTCGGAACGCGCCGCTGCATCATCTTTAAAAATACCTCTTACAGCGGAAGTCACTGTTTTTGCACCCGGCTTTCTTACGCCCCTCATCGTCATGCACATATGCTCAGCTTCGACGACAACCATGACGCCGTGGGGATCTAAGGTCTCTACGATGCTTTCGGCAATCGTTGAAGTGATGCGCTCCTGCAGCTGCGGGCGTTTTGAGACGGCTTCCACCGCCCGCGCCAATTTACTCAGGCCCGTCACTTTGCCGCCGCGCGGAATGTAGGCAATATGCGCTTTTCCGTAAAAAGGAACAAGGTGATGTTCACACATGGAATGAAACGCGATATCTTTTACAAGAACAAGCTCCTCATGGTCTTCTCCGAAAACGGTTTTAAAGTGTTCTTTCGGGTCTTCATTTAATCCCGAGAATACTTCCGCGTACATTTTTGCCACGCGTTTCGGCGTATCTAAAAGCCCTTCCCGGTCCGGGTCTTCTCCAATCGCCTCTAAAATCTGGCGAACCGCCTGTTCAATCTGTTCTTTATTAACTTCTTTCATTGTCTGTGTCCTCCACCATTGAATACATTTAATTTCGATTCTAGCACATTTGCCGCGCCAAAAGCAAAACGAAAGTCCTGCCCGGTGACCGAGGCTGCTTAAATATGAAAAGCCCCTTTATCAAGGGGCTTTTCTGTGAAGAAACAAAGTGTATGTATCAGATGCATACACGATCTATATTCACAATTATTTTCCTGCAACAGCGTCTTTAAGAGCTTTACCTGGTTTGAAAGCAGGTACCTTGCTTGCAGGGATTTCGATTTCTTCACCTGTTTGCGGGTTACGTCCTTTACGTGCAGAGCGCTCGCGCACCTCAAAGTTACCGAAACCGATCAGTTGGATTTTATCACCGTTTTTAAGTGCATCTAAAATCGTATCAAAAACAGAATCAACTGCTTTTGTAGCGTCTTTTTTAGACAATTCGCTTGCTTCAGCAACCGCATTGATTAGTTCTGTCTTGTTCATGCCTTTCACCTCCTCCCAAAAGGGTATCAAATCAGCAGTTTATTATCATTTCTTCACAGTTCAGCCTGATTCTAAACCTGTCTGATAAAAAATCAAAGCAGGGAAGAACAGACAAGTAAACGGCTTTTCATAAGAAAACAGACACTTTGAGGAATGTTTGTCCAACAAAGTGAAGATTTTCTGTATGTAGAGTAACACATATAAAAAGCCATATCAAGCATTTTAAAGCCTCAATCCCTTGCTCGTCAAGGTTTTCACGTGTTTTACCGAACAAATATTCCTTTTTTTGCTTTTTTCCTCCTAATCCTTGATTGATTTCCAGTATCTAAAAAGAATAAAAAAAGACCCCCCGTTTCAGGAAGAGGTCCTTCAGCTTACAAAATAATGGCGATCAGGCCGCCTGAGCCTTCGTTAATAATTCTCTCCAGCGTTTCTTTCAGTTTATATCTCGCATTTTCCGGCATGAGTGACAGTTTTGCGGAGATTCCTTCTCTTACGATAGAGCTCAATGATCTGCCGAAAATATCGGAGTTCCAGATAGAAAGCGGATCATCTTCAAAGTCCTGCATTAAGTAGCGGACAAGCTCTTCACTTTGTTTTTCCGTCCCGATGATCGGCGCGAATTCACTTTCCACATCCACTTTGATCATATGAATGGACGGAGCGACCGCTTTGAGCCTTACTCCGAACCTTGATCCCTGTCTGATGATTTCCGGTTCATCAAGGCTCATATCGGTTAAGGCCGGGGCGGCAATGCCGTAGCCGGTCTGTTTCACCATTTTCAGCGCATCTGATACCTGATCATATTCTTTTTTCGCGTGGGCGAAGTCCTGCATTAATTCAAGCAGGTGGTCTTTCCCCCGGATTTCAACACCGACCACTTCTTTTAAAATCTGGTCATATAAATGATCCGGCGCATACAAATCAATTTCTGCGACACCCTGGCCAAGTTCGATTCCGGCCAGACCGGCGCTTTCAATAAACTCAAATTCACTGAAGTGGCCGACAACCCGGTCGACATCGCGCAGGCGTTTAATATCTTTTACGGTTTCTTTCACTGATTCCTGGTAGCTCTCTCTGAGCCAGTGATTTTCCTTCAGCACCATGACCCAGCTCGGAAGGTTGACATTGACTTCCAGCACAGGGAACTCGTAAAGCGCTTCTCTGAGGACGCTTAACACATCTGTTTCCCGCATGCTTTCAACACTCATGGCGAGGACGGGAATATCATATTTCGCGCTTAATTCAGCTCTGAGCGCTTCTGTTTCCGGGTGGTACGGTTTTACCGAGTTGATGACCATAATAAACGGTTTGCCGACTTCCTTCAGCTCGTCGATGACTCTTTCTTCCGCTTCCACGTAATCGCCCCGCGCAATATCGCCGATTGAGCCGTCTGTCGTAATGACGACCCCGATTGTGGAGTGTTCCTGGATGACTTTTCTCGTACCGATTTCCGCTGCCTCATGAAAGGGAATCGGTTCTTCGTACCAAGGTGTATTGATCATTCTCGGGCCGTTTTCATCCTCATATCCCTTCGCCCCGGGAACCGTATATCCCACACAATCCACAAGACGGATGTTGACATCAAGTCCTTCCGCGACATGAACGGACATGGCTTGATTCGGGACAAATTTTGGTTCTGTGGTCATTATCGTTTTTCCTGCTGCGCTTTGCGGAAGCTCATCCTGCGCCCGCGCTCGATCGGCCTCATTGCTGATATTCGGGAGCACCACGAGCTCCATAAATTTTTTAATGAATGTAGATTTCCCTGTACGGACAGCGCCAACGACTCCTAAGTATATATCGCCCCCTGTTCGTTCAGCGATATCCTTGAAAATATCGACCTTTTCCAAGTGATCCCCTCCCGGACTTCCTATCCTTATCATTTTTCATTCACCATTCTCCAATCAAATACAGGACACTATATGTGTATGACGTTGTCCTATTTCAATATGACATCTTTAGAAAATTTTCAGGCAGTCTTTTCTATCAAAATCAAAAAAACCTTTCTCCCTATTTGTATGCGCGGGAAAAAGGTTCATTCCTGTTTCGTTTGACTTTCTAAAAAAACGGGTTCCTGTTTTTCATTTACGGTGTATGTGACTGAAAAGGCCGGGACGAAAGGAGTCTCTTTCCATAAAATATCCTGAATTTCCGCGCCCGGTTTGATTTTCTTTTTGTTTTCCTTCAGGCAGCGGGCTAGATCGACGCGATAGTCGGCATAGATTTCTCCGTCAGCGCCGATTAAAAGCGGCAGAGACGTGCCTGAAACCGGACTTTTGACTGAAGGAGAGTCTTTCATGCCGAGCTTTTTTTTATTTAAAGTGAACAGCCCTTTTGAAACGGCGTCCTCATAGGGAGGATATGTATGCTTTTCCTGATACATTTTGACACGCAGCTTCATGTCGCGGATTGCTTCCGCCATTTGGAGATCGACCAGCTTGACGGTCGGCTTATTTTCCACGTCGACAAGCACGTATTGGTACATTCCTCCGCTTTCATAAGCTGAGGCCGGCGGCTCCTCTATGTATCTGGGCGCGAGCCGCTTAAAATCTATCGGATATTTTTGATAGAGCGGTGTTTTCATATCTTTTGTCTGAATCGGCAGAAGTCCGCCGTTCGCCTTTTTAAATTCATCCACTGCCGCTTGCACCTGCTGAAGCTGATGTTTGTAAGATACTTTATTTTCAGTTTTTTCCGCTTCAGGGTACAGACAGCCGGACAGCAGAAGCACCGCCATTGCCGTTATGACGGCCATTTTAAACTTATGCATTCCGCGCCCCCTTTTTGCTTTATTCATTGACAGGCCCGCTGAAAACGACCATTAACACGATCAATCCCGAGATGACCATGCAGGCATAAGCGAGTGAAGAAACCGCTGCTTTTATCAGTTTGTTTTTCACTTTGTACCTGCTGACATAAATAGAGGCCACCGCAACAAACATTAATCCCATAGCACCAAGCGCAAACCACATTTTCATCAATGCCACACTCACGTTCGTGCCCCCCGTCCCATCATTGTAAGCGTTATATTTCATTTTAATATACAAATGTTGAAAAGATCAACAGGTTTTCCATCTATTGAAAAAACAAAAAAACTGAAGCAAAGAGGGGGACTTTGCTTCAGTCAAGTTGACTATATTCACCTGTACGTCTGAGATACACTCTCTTGGACTTCGATGCTATAGTATGCGCAGATGCGTACGTCTGCATCCTCTTCTGCCTAAATCAGCAAATGTTTTAAGCGATTTCAGCCGGAGAGTTCTGCGTTTTGGACTTTCGTCACTTCAGAATATGCTGACGGCATGTTATTGTCACTTCACCCGGTTTTCGAATGTGTTGACCAAGTCTTCCATCTCATGGGTTTTCACTCTGGCCATTAAGGATTCTACGGCCGTTTCTACCTTCTGCCCGTTAAATAATACTTGGTGAAGCGCCTCTGTGATCGGCATTTTCACTTGGTATTTTTGAGACAGCTGATACGCAGCTTTCGTCGTCCGCACGCCTTCAACAACCATCCCCATCTTATCCAGGACAGCTTCCAGCTTATATCCTTTGCCGAGCAGGTTGCCGGCGCGCCAGTTTCGGGAATGAACGCTTGTACACGTCACGATCAAATCGCCTACGCCGGTCAGGCCGGAAAAGGTGAGCGGATTTCCGCCCATCTTTGTGCCGAGTCTGGCGATTTCAGCAAGACCTCGGGTGATTAAGGCCGCTTTTGCATTATCTCCGTATCCCAATCCGTCTGTAATCCCCGCTGCAAGAGCGATGATATTCTTTAACGCTCCCCCTATTTCAACACCGATCATATCCGGATTGGTATAGACGCGGAAATGCTGGTTCATGAATAAATCCTGAACCGCTTCTGCAGCCTTGATATTTTTTGAAGATGATGTAACAGTCGTCGGGTGTCTTAATCCGACTTCCTCAGCGTGGCTCGGCCCTGAAAGCACGACGATGTCTTTTCTGTACTCCTCAGGCAGCTCCTCTTCCATTAATTCTGAAATACGGAGAAGCGAATCCGGCTCAATTCCCTTGCTGACATGAACAAAAATCGATTGTTTCGGGATGTACGGCAGAGCCTTTTTCAGCACTTCCCGAATGGCTTTTGTCGGAACTGCCACAATGATGAAGTCCGCTCCTTTTAAAGCCTCGTTTAAATCAGCTGTACCGATGATAGAACTTGATAGCTCCACCCCCGGCAGGTAATCTTTGTTTTCATGCAGATCGTTGATTTGATCGATCAATTCGGCACGGTGTCCCCACATCATAACTTGATGTCCGTTATCAGCCAGCACTAAAGAAAGTGCAGTGCCCCAGCTTCCCGCTCCAAGCATTGCCACTTTTTTCATCTCTGTATCACACCTTTTTATTTTCTTGCTCTTGCAAATATTTTAATTGGCGTACCTTCAAATCCGAAAGCGTCCCGGATTCGGTTTTCTAAAAAGCGTTCATAAGAAAAATGCATCAGTTCCGGATCGTTGACAAAAACAACGAAGCTCGGCGGCTTAACAGCGACTTGAGTCGCATAATAAATTTTCAGACGGGAGCCGTTGTGCGTCGGAGTCGGATTCATGGCGACCGCATCCATGATGACATCATTTAAGACATTTGTCTGCACGCGGAGAGAGTGGTTTTCACTCGCTTTAATAATCGCAGGCATGAGTGTATGAATCCGCTTTGTCGTCAGTGCCGACATAAACAGCACCGGCGCATAATCAAGAAATTGGAAATGTTCCCGAATATTCTGTTCAAATTCTTTCATCGTGCGCTCGTCTTTATCAACGGCATCCCATTTGTTTACGATAATGACGACGGCTTTCCCGGCTTCATGGGCGTATCCGGCGATCCGCTTGTCCTGCTCAAGGATGCCTTCTTCTGCATTCAGCACAACCCCGACGACGTCTGAGCGGTCAATGGCTTTTAACGCCCGAAGCACACTGTATTTTTCTGTTGTTTCATATACTTTACCCTTTTTTCTCATTCCCGCCGTGTCAACGATTACAAATTCCTGCTGATTGTAGGTGAACGCCGTATCCACAGCGTCTCTAGTCGTTCCGGCTACGTTGCTCACGATAACCCGCTCTTCGCCGAGCATCGCATTGACAAGGGATGATTTTCCGACATTCGGGCGGCCGATCAGGCAGAATTGAACGACATCATCACTGTACTTCGTCTCCGGAATGTTTTTAAAATGCTCGGCACAAGCATCGAGCAAATCTCCCAATCCTAAACCGTGTGTGCCCGAAATCGGATACGGTTCTCCAAAGCCGAGCGCATAAAAGTCATAGATGTTCGCTCTCATTTCGGTATTATCTAATTTATTAACGGCTAATACGACCGGTTTTTTTGTCCGGTACAGTATTTTTGCCACTTCTTCATCAGCAGACGTCACACCTTCGCGGCCGTTCACCATAAAGATGATCACATCAGCCTCGTCCATGGCGATTTCAGCCTGCTGGCGGATCTGTGTCAGAAACGGTTCGTCTCCGATATCAATTCCGCCCGTATCAATCAGGTTAAAATCATAATTCAGCCATTCCGCCGAACTGTATATCCGGTCCCGCGTCACTCCGGGGGTATCTTCTACTATTGAAATTCTTTCACCCGCAATCCGGTTAAAGATTGTGGATTTTCCCACATTCGGTCTTCCGACAATGGCTACGACAGGTTTACCCATAGTACCCTTCCTTTCAATCCAGCCGCTTACATTTTCACAAAAAATTGTTCAACCGGTTATTAAAAATCATCTTCGCTATGAAAAGAACCCTTCAAACAGAAGGGCTTAACTCATTTATTATATCAGTTTTCACTGAGATCACAATGTATTCTTCAAAATGTTTCGCATTCATGTAACAGTCTTCGTCTGTTTTCAAGACATTTTTGTCGCTCCTTTGCCCTGCTTTTTGCTTTTTTGGCTGATGCGCGCCGCAAGCTGTTCATATGTAGTCAGCCCGACGAGCAGAATCACTCCCGCCGAACAGCCTGAAAGCCATTTATAATCACCGACGGCTGCCGCACCCGCAATATTGCGGATGACCGCAGCATACAATAGCTCCCCCTGGCACATGCCGAGAACAAAAAGACAAAGCCTCTCAGGGAACCGCCCCTCAACGGAAAGCGTAATAACGGTAAGCAGTATAACCGCCGCCCATTCAGGTTTTATGATAAACCAAACAGGATCATATAATGCAAAAAGAAAAATAAAGCCGTACGCCGCAGCCGCCGTCAGATGAATCACAATATTACGGAGCCGTTTATGCATGCCGAGGCTTCCCGCATAAACAAATGCCGCAGCAAAAAACATGACATATGCCGCATTCAGCGTAAAATAAGCCGTAATCTGATGTATGCTTGCCATCATATTAGTCAAAATAAAGACTGATACGTAAAAACGGCTTTTCGTTTTGGCAAAAATAAAAGTCGCAAGTATCCATAAAAACCACATTGACCAGTAATAATAAAACGGTTCCATAATCGCTCCTCCTCTGATCAGTATGGAGCGGGAACGCATTTTTTAAACCAATTATGCCTGAAAGGAGCGGATAAGGATGGGAAAAGACAGACAGGAGAAAAAACTGAAAGCCTCCCGACGAGTGGAATCTGATCGCGATGATTCGATTCACCATAAAGGAGCGACAAGCCTTGAGCAAAACGGGGAATTCCGAAAAAGAAAATCGTAAAAAACAGAAAAAGGCATGCGGGTCCGCATGCCTTTTAACGTCTGCTGAAACGGGATGTGTCAATTCCCCGTTCAGAAAGCCAGTGATGTGTGTCACCTTTTATGACCAAAGGCGCCTTTTGCAATTGGGCAACCGATTGGCATCCGAGGGCGGTCATAATCATTTTCAGCTCTTGTAAAAGCGCCGTCATCTCGTCAAACAGGCCCTCTTCTCCTTTAGAGGTGAGAGCTTTCAGGAAAGTGCCCGCCATTCCCGCGCTGGAAGCACCGAGGGCAATCGATTTGGCGACATCCAGGGCACTTTGCAGCCCGCCGGATGCGATAATTGATTGATCAGCGGAGAGCGAGTGGATTTCCGCTAAGCTTGCGGCAGTGGAAATTCCCCACGTATTAAAAAATTGAAGCGCCTTCTCTCTGCGCATATTTTCGATCTTAGAGAAATTTGTACCGCCGTATCCGCCGGCATCAACTGCTGCTGCGCCGGCATCAAATAACTGCCGTGCCGATTCCTTGCTCATTCCGAAGCCGACTTCTTTGACAAAAACGGGCACTCCCGCTTCCGCCGCAATCCGCTCAATACGGCCGAGAGCGCCAGTAAAGCTTCTGTCACCCTCTGGCATGACGATCTCCTGAATCACATTTAAATGAATCTGCAGGGCATCTGCTTGAATCATATCAACTGCCCTTTTCGCCTGCTCGGCATCCGCCTCGCTGCCTAAATTGGCAAATATCAGCCCGTCCGGATTCTCTTTTCTGACGATCTCGTAAGAATACCGTTCGGAGGGATCTTTTAAAGCTGACATTTGCGAACCGACAGCCAGCGGCATGCCGGCTTTGCGCGCAGCTCTTGTCAGCGATCTGTTAATTTCGTATGTAAGCTGTCCGCCGCCGCCTGTCATCGCATTGATAAAAATCGGCGAACTGCTTGTGAGTCCGCCGATTTTCGTTGATATATCCACTTTTTCCAATGCTAGGTTCGGTAGGCTGACATGAACAAACGTAATATCATCAAGCCCCGTTTCCCGGTTTTGGCCGGTAGACAGCGCATGATTTATATGTTCTCTTTTTCGTTCTGCTCGTGTCACGTTTTATCACCAATTTATTTTAATTTATTAAGCTTGTCTCCGATTAAATCGCCAAGCTGGAAGCCGGTGCTCGGCTCTTCTTTCGCCTGGTATTGGCGGAAGTCCTCCTGATCGGCTTTCGGCGCTTCTTCAAGCTCACGCATGCTTAAGGAAATGCGCTCTTCGCTTTCGTTCACGTCAAGCACTTTCACTTTAACAGTCTGTCCTTCTTCAAGCACTTCATGCGGCGTTCCGATATGTTTATTGGAAATTTGCGAAATGTGCACAAGTCCTTCCACGCCCGGAAGAATTTCAACGAAGGCGCCGAAGCTTACAAGGCGCTGCACTTTTCCTTCAAGCACATCTCCCTGTTTTACCTTTTCGCCGATCTGGCTCCAAGGTCCCGGCAGCGTTTCTTTAATAGATAAAGAAATACGCTCGTTATCGCGGTCTACGGACAGTACTTTCACTTTTACGTCCTGACCTTCTTCCACCACGTCAGACGGTTTTTCGACGTGTGAATGAGACAGCTGCGAAATATGAACAAGCCCGTCAATTCCGCCGATGTCGACAAATGCGCCGAAATCAGTCAGACGCTGCACTTTTCCTTCAAGCACGCTTCCAACCTCAAGCGTTTGGAGAAAATCATGCTTTTTGGCTGTCTGTTCTTTTTCAACTACAGCCCGGTGTGACAGAATCACCCGGTTTTTATCACGGTCGAGTTCAACGACGATAAGAGAGAGGGTTTTCCCTTTATAGTCAGTGAAATCCTCGACGAAATGAGCTTCGACAAGTGATGCGGGAATGAAGCCGCGAACGCCGATATCAACGACGAGACCGCCTTTCACCACATCTTTCACTTCAGCTTCAAACACTTCTTTTGTGTCGAATTTTTTTTCAAGGTCTTCCCAAGCGCGGTCAGCATCAACGGCACGTTTAGATAAAATCAAAGCATCGTCTTCCACTTTTGTTACTTTCAGGTCAAGCTCGTCGTCAACTTTTACGACATCCGATGCTTTCTCTACATGAAGACTTGATAATTCACTGATTGGAATGATTCCGGACTGTTTGACATTGACAATTTCGACATCTACATGCTTGTCCTCTACCTTTGTCACAATCCCTTTTACTACATCTCCAACCTCTGGCACTTGAACATCAATTTGATTCATTTCCTCTGTCATTTGAATAACCTCCTTGGTCCAAACCTACACAGCTTAATTAATACGGTTTGAAAGCTGAACATGTGAATGTCCGCTTTTCAGCCGAATATGTATTAAAGAATCATCCAAAAAAGATTTTGAATGATCAATAAAAAGTTTTATTAGTATTAACTTCTAATAAATGGACTGGTTTGTCAAGCAATAACATCTTGTCTTTCGAAAAAAATTATAAAGCGCTCCGCCCGGGCTTAACGTGATTTCTGATCGACGATCTCCAGAATTTTTCCTGCGACTTCGGCAATGCTTAGTGACGTCGTATCGATTTCAATCGCGTCTTCCGCTTTGCGCAGCGGGGAAACTTCCCTCTCTGAATCGAGTTTGTCGCGTCTGGCAATTTCTTCAATGAGCGTCTCGTAATTCACGTCATAGCCTTTTTTCTTATTCTCTTCATATCGGCGCTTCGCTCTTTCCTCTACGGACGCGAGCAGAAAAATTTTCACTTCGGCATCAGGCAGCACGTGAGTACCGATATCACGGCCGTCCATGACGACACCGCCTTTTTCTCCGAGCTGCTGCTGTCTTTTGACCATTTCTTCTCTGACGCCTTTATGCTTGGCGGCGATTGATACTTGGTTGCTGACTTCGTCTTTTCGGATTTCTTCTGTCACATCTTCTCCGTTTACCAGAACGATTTGTCCTTCCGGAGCGGATACAAGCTCAATTTCCGTATGCTTCAGCAGCTCTGTAAGCGCGGCTTCATCGGTTAAATCGGCATTCTGCTTGAGCGCCGTATATGTAATGGCACGATACATCGCTCCTGTATCAATGTACACATATGATTTTTTCTCAGCCACTATTTTAGCAACGGTGCTTTTTCCGGCAGCGGCCGGCCCGTCGATCGCAATTGATAATTTCTTGTCCATAATCTCTCTCCTTGCTCTTTACTCCTCTATGGATTGTATCATGAACTGCCGGAAAAGGGGCGAAAAAATTGAGCTGATTTACCGCTTTACCGTTTCAATCCATTCTTTTTTCTCCATTTTATCAACTCCCTCATATTTCACAGCTTTCGAAATATAAGGTTCAATAGGCTGATAATGAAGCAAAAACTGCACCGCGCCCAAAATGATAAGCTGAATGCAGACCAATTTGATCAGCAGACGTTCAAACGTTTTCATACACGCGCACCTCCATTAGGATTAGTATGGAAAAGTGCGCTGCTGTTTATTCCGACAGACTGTTTCTTCTCTGCTGCAGCTGCGCGCGCATACAATATTGGAGTAAAAGCTGCTGCGAAGCGGGAGCGATTTCTGCAAATTCAAGCGTCATTTTTTGTTTATCCGCCTTTTCATCATAAAAAATCCGCTGGATAACAGCCTCGGCAATAATATCCGCCGTATTTTCCTTGCCGGGAAGAGAAAATGAGACATACAGCTTTTCACCTGGTTCCGCGGAAATATGCTCAGGCATCACAACAGCGATTCCGCCGGCGCTGATATTAGAGGAAACCGTTTGGAAAGCGGTTTTTTTCGCTTCCATTTTGACGGATACATCCAATACTGCGTCTGCACGGACGTATCGGCGTCTTTGAATCCGCTTCATTTCCTCCTGAGGGGGGATGTCCAATCCGATCATCGGGATGGGGTCTTTTTTCTTTCCTTTGATTATGCTTTTAAATTGATACGGCACTTGGCCATTCCCCATAAATTCCGCTGTTATTTCCAATCCTTTATGCAAAAAGACCGTCCGTCCCGAATCCAGATCGACGGGATATGAGATGTGCAGTTCGCCGTTTTCAACGCTTACTGCTTTGCTCCTCGCTTTTTTGGGCTCATTGTTCTCTATGTATTCAATCCAAATATAATCTCCGACAGCTATCATGGGCCTTCACTCTTTCATTATTTATGCTTTTATTAAAGCATGTAACGAAAAAAAGGAAAAGACTTTTAGTCCTTTCCTCCTTTATTTTTATAGGTCTTTATATATAGGTTCTGCACTTTTTAACTTTTCTATTTTTTCCTCTTTTCCGTCGTCCGCATTAATGAACATTTGATACGTGTCTTTCCCGATCGTTCCGAGCATTTCATAGCAAAGCACTTCCTGACCGAGTTCATTCGTGATCAGCGCCTGCCGGGTCTCCCGCACTTCAACATTTTTATTCAGCTTCGCTTTCGCTTCATCAGCTGACAAAGCGGGAGCCGGAATCGTTCTCGTGCGGTGCGCCGCCAGGTAATCACGCGCGGAAAAACCGACGACTTCACCATCATCCAGCGCCACTTTCATTCGGATGGCTTCCGGATAAATGCGGACATTTTTCTCCACGGGGATAAAAGAAAAGACGCCGATGTTATTATATTGCGCGCTTTCATCAATTTCGAGGCCTTTTGTTTCATATCCATTTTTCTTTAAAAACGCGACGGCCCGGTTAGATGCTTCATTGAGGCTGATCTTTTGTTTCTTCACGGCCCGTTTTTGAATCAAATAGACCGGATGTCCGCCTTTTTGGGTAATATCCATATAGATAAAAGACTTGTTGTCGGCGTCTTTCATGCGGATGCTGTATACGTCCCGATTCGTCTTCCTGCCGCTTTTGACCACTTTAATTGAATAATTATGATCAGGCGCAAACCGTTGTGCGATTTTGACCGCTTCTTTTTCCGTAATTTGTTTTCCTTTCAGATGCGTAAAACCTTTTCGTTCTGTATTTGCTCCCGTAAATGTGGGGCTGATGCTGTCTTCAGAAAAAGCGCCTACATTTTTTTCGACTGTTTTAAAGCTGTCGACGATCGTATTATCGCTTTGTTTTTTGTCAGAGGCGAGTGCCATCTCAACATCCATCCACCGTAAATTTTTGCTCATGACGAGATGCTGAACGCTGCGGAGCTGGTTTTGAATGTTCTCCGCCTGTTTGTACAGGCTGTTCAGTGTTGTATATTCTTTCTTATCAAGCGGTTTTTGATCTAAATCCCGGACGGATGTTTTATAGCTGAAATCTCCTATGTTGGATAAAAACTCCTCCGTTTTATTAAAAGGCATGAGAGTCAGCGGCAGCTGGCTCACATTGTTATGAGCTTCAGATGTTATTCTCCATACATCAATGAGCGCCGGAGACAGAGATTTTTTACTGTTCATCGCAAGCGTCGTCCCGATTTTGTCGTGAAGCTGATCTACATGGTACGTCAATTCATGAAAAGCCCTCTGATAATTATTTTCCGCATGCAGAAGGACCGCATCTTTTTCCTGATGCTCTTTATATCCCCAATATCCGGTTGCGGCGATCGCGACACCGAGAACAGCGATAATGATTCCTCTAATCATGTTAACACCTCATTTTTCGTACTTTTACTCACAGAAAATGTGTTTTCCGATTCTTTTTATCTGCGGACGTCCCCAAATCCATTTGCTTGTCGCCGTATCAGGATTGAAATAATAAATCGCGTTTTCAGAAGGGTCCCAGCCGTTGATTGCATCAAGAACCGCTTCTTTTGCTCTTTCATTCGGCTGCATATATATTTGGCCGTCGGCAACAGCGGTAAACGCGAGCGGTTCGAAAATGACGCCGGCCACCGTATTCGGAAATAACGGGCTTTTAATACGGTTTAAAATAACCGCGGCGATGGCAACCTGCCCTTCAAACGGCTCACCGCGCGCTTCCCCGTACACAGCCTGTGCCAAAAGATTGATGTCGTTGTTTGAGAAACCGCCAGGCATATTGGCCGCTGTCGTATTTTGCTTTTGATTTGACTGACCGCCTGTATTGTTTTGCGGCTTTTGAGCAGGCTTATTCGTTCCCGCCGGCTTCTGCGTTCCGGCTCTCGGTTTTGTTTGGTTTTCCAATGGGACGTTGCCATAATGAGTGAACGTATTCCCTTTTTGGATCTGCTCCATTACATATTCACGGTAATATTTTGATTTTGAAATCAGCACCTGTTTGGTTTTCGCGCCGACGAGGCCGTCAACCGGCTTCATGCCGAATTTCTCCTGAAAATTTCTCACGGCCCAGTATGTGGTCCAGCCGTAAACACCATCGATTTTCCCGTTATAAAATCCGTTATATTGAAGACGGGCCTGCAATTCTATAACATCATCACCTGTCGCGCCTCTTTGAATCACTTGACTTGAAAACGCATGAACCGTTTCATGATGATCGAAGAAAGCGGCGGCGAAAGAAAATAGAATGAGACATGCCATAAAGGCTCCTTTGCACTTCATCTCTTCAAGCCTCCTACTGCAAAATTTAAAGTGTACCCGTATTGTCTGTCACGAGGTTATTTTTATGCACGTTTCCTTCTTATCCCCTGTCAAGGCATAAAAAAGAAACCGCACGCGACGCGCGGTTTCTTCACACTTGGATCATATTGACGGAGCGTGCTTTTTTTGCCTTTCGCAGCCCGAACCACCATAAAAACAGCATAAACGGCAGCATATAATATACCCAATGATTGAGGGCGGTAAGAATAAAATCGTAAGAACCGTGCAGACATGAAGGCACGGCCAGCGAAATCACAAGCCATTTGACACGGGCTTTTTTCTGCGAAAAGCGGGCTTTTCCGAGATAAAATCCCATAATCACTCCGATCAGCGCATGGCAGGAGACCGGCAGAAGCGCCCTGATGAAAGCATGCTCAACGCCGTGGCCGAATAGATACAGAATATTTTCAAGCGTGGCAAATCCTAAAGACACACTGGCCCCGTAAACGATTCCGTCATAATGCTCATCAAAATGAGCATGCGGATACACACTGATCATCAGAACGAACCATTTCACCGATTCTTCCAGAAATCCCGAAGACAAAAACGAAACGAAAAAGCTTCCTCCCCCCACATGCTCTTTTTCAAGAACATATTGGATAAACATGGTCGGAAACACAAGGACAACCCCGAGAAAAAAAGACCTCAGCACCATATGTACGGGTTCATTGTCATACTGATCTTTTAAATAAAAATAGCTTAACAGCGCAATGCCGGGAGCAATTCCTGCAGAGATGATTGCAAACATCAGGCAACCTCTTTCCTTTATATTCCTATATCTATGGTACCATGTTGTTCATATTTTTACATCTTTCAATTTTTTTAAAAAAGAGCATATGAATGATCATATGCTCTCTCTACCCAGCCGTTTTGATATTTCGTTTGCGATCAAGCCGCCGTGAAAACGGCCGTTCTCGATAAAAATTTCATTGGCGTTATTTCCAGCCGCAATGACTCCGGCGATAAAAACACCGTCAACATTTGTTTCCATCGTTTCTTCCCGGAAAAACGGCCGGCCTGATTCAGCATCAATCCGCACACCGATTTTTTCGAGGAAACCGTGATCGGGATGGTATCCCGTCATGGCAAATACGAAATCGTTTTTCAGCCGGACCGTCTCATTTCGGCCGGAGCGGAAAATGATTTCATCTTCCGTCACTTCTTCAAGACAAGCGCCGAATTCCATCCGGATTGTGCCGTTTCTGACAAGGGCCTCAAACTCAGGCAGAATCCACGGCTTGATGCTCGGGGAGTACTCATGTCCTCTGTAGAGCACCGTGACGCGCGCACCGGACTTCACCAGTTCCAAAGCCGCGTCCACACTTGAGTTTTTCCCGCCGATCACAGCAACATCTTTATCAAAATAAGGATGGCCTTCTTTAAAGTAATGAAATACCTTAGGAAGCCCTTCACCCGGGATGTTCATATAATTCGGATGATCATAATATCCTGTCGCAATGATACAAAACGGAGTGAGGTAGCGGTCTTTTGATGTTTCTACAAGAAAACGGCCGTCTTCCTGTTTCGTTACGCGCTCCACTGTTTCAAAGGCGTTTACGCGCAGCTCTTTTCTTCTGACGACCTCTCTGTAGTAAGAGAGAGCCTGTATTCGGACCGGTTTTCTGTTTTCCGTAATAAAGGCAACATCGCCGATCTCCAATTTTTCACTTGAACTGAAAAAAGTTTGGTGGGTCGGATAGTTATAAATGCTGTTTACGACATTCCCTTTTTCGATCACAAGCGCGTTCACGCCAATTTGCTTCAGATGTATAGCCGCCGATAATCCGCAAGGACCTCCGCCTATTATAATTGCTTTTTCTTCTGTCATGTCCTTCAACTCCTGCGATTGGCATTTCCATCATAAGTTTCCACTCATATAAAAAATCTCCTATATTATCATAGGAGATTTTTTTTGTTTATGCAAACGATTGGTTTATATCCAGCCTCTGAAACGCGAAGCCTCAGCCATTTTCCGCACGCCGACCATGTAAGCCGCAAGCCTCATGTCAATCCGGCGGTTTTGGGACATTTCATAAATATTATTAAACGATTTTATCATCATATTTTCCAGTTTTTCCTCGACTTCTTCTTCACTCCAGTAGAAGCCTTGGTTGTTTTGAACCCATTCGAAATAAGAAACCGTTACACCGCCGGCGCTCGCCAGAACATCGGGAACCAGCAGCGTTCCTTTGTCTGTCAGGATTTTCGTTCCTTCCAGTGTCGTCGGTCCGTTTGCCGCTTCTACAACGATTTTCGCTTTGATGCGGTCAGCGTTTTCTTCTGTAATTTGGTTTTCGATCGCCGCCGGGACAAGTATATCACAGTCCAGCTCAAGCAGCTCCTGATTCGTAATGGTGTCATTGAAAAGCTTCGTCACCGTTCCGAAGCTGTCTCTGCGGTCAAGCAGATAATCAATATCAAGACCGTCCGGATCGTAAAGGCCTCCGTACGCGTCAGAAATTCCGACAACTTTCGCGCCGGCGTCATGCATAAACTTGGCCAGATAGCTGCCCGCATTTCCGAAACCTTGTACGACGACGCGCGCGTTCTGAATATCGAGACCTTTTTTCTTGGCCGCTTCTTTTATACAGATGGTAACGCCTTTTGCCGTAGCTGATTCCCTGCCGTGGGACCCGCCGAGTACAAGCGGTTTTCCCGTAATAAAGCCGGGTGAGTTAAATTCATCAATTCTTGAATATTCATCCATCATCCAAGCCATAATCTGCGAGTTTGTAAATACGTCAGGTGCCGGGACGTCTTTAGTCGGTCCGACAATCTGACTGATTGCTCTGACATATCCCCTGCTCAGCCTTTCAAGCTCTCTGAATGACATATTTCTCGGATCACAAACAATTCCGCCTTTACCACCGCCATAAGGAAGATCAATAATTCCGCATTTTAAACTCATCCAGATGGAAAGTGCTTTCACCTCTTTTTCAGTTACATTCGGGTGAAAACGAATGCCGCCTTTTGTCGGACCTACGGAATCATTGTGCTGCGCACGATAGCCTGTAAATATTTTCACAGACCCGTCATCCATCCGAACAGGAATTTTAACCGTTAATAATCTGAGCGGCTCTTTCAGCAGTTCATACACTTCTTCTGGATACCCCAATTTTTCCAGAGCTTTATGTATTACGGTTTGGGTTGATTTTAATACATCATGTTTGTCTTCTTCATTATGACCGGTGAATCGATCGGCTGCCATTTGAGTTAACCTCCTAAAATCTTCTGTTTCTCTCATGCTCCCTTTCAGTGACTAGTATACACCTTCAATATCTCCGTGCATAGAAGAAAGACAATGATTTTTCCATTATTTCGCTTAAAAAAAGACGGCCGCTGAAAACAGCTGCCGTTTCAAATCTTTTTTATGAAAAATGTTTCTGGATGGTCTCCACAGCATTGCCGTCCATGATGAGTTTTCCGTACTCATGGAGCCTGTAAATCGTAATCGTCGCCGGGTGTCCGTATTCAGCCAGCACCGCGATGACGCCTTCGGCGGAACGGGAGCCGAGGTCTTCAAGGCTTACATAGTATTGGTTCTCATAGTGGTAGACAGTGCCGCCGGTAATCCCGATTCGGTGAAGGCTTCCGGCAAGCTGAATGATATCTTCAAACGAATGGAACTGATAAATAATATCCGGGCTTTCGTCAAGTTTGACCTGCATCTCGATATAATCATCGTCATATTCGTCATCTTCTGCGTCCGCGTCATGATTTTTCGTTACAATCACAACCATGCCTTGTGCCTGAAGAGAATATACTTCCACCGCGATCGGACCATTCGCTTCAAAGCCGAGCTCTGTATTTGCTTCATTCATCATATCTTTAAATAACTGGTGGACTTTAAACGAGTCCTTCCAGAGGTCTTCTTTTGTCAGTCCCCGATCAGTCAGATCGTCGAGGGTTAAAAAGATTTTAATCTTATTATAGTTCAGACGCTCAAGCCGCATAATGTTCCCTCCTGCCTCTTCTTGCACACAAATCATATAACACAGTATATGAATAAATGAGTCATAGGTTCTTAATTTGTTATCAGTTTACACCGTGTACAGCGGGAAGACAAGCAGAACGCCGTTTTTTATCACCGCGGCCGGATTAGTTTCATGAAAACGGCTCATCCGGTCCGCACAGCGTAATCATATGCGTCTCCGGTTTCGCCCCGAGCCTCAGCGGAACTTTTGTCGTCCCGTAGCCGTTGCTGATCAGGTAATGCGCTTTTTTTACCGTTCCCGTCCCGCCCAATTCGTACGGCCCGAACCGGCCGAAACGGATTTGGCCGCCATGCGTATGGCCGCTGAACACAGCGTCAATCCCGTCTGACTCCCTCATCTGCTCATGGATGTCGGGGTTATGGCAAAGCAGGAGGTTTACTTTGTCAGCATCCGTATATCTGATTGCAGAATCGTAATCATCCATCATCATCCTGATATCATCCACCCCGCAGATCGTAACGGTTTCCCCTTTATAAGCAAACTGAACCGATTCATTTCTCAGCGGGATCACTTTATATGCCCGTAAAAGAGAGAGCAGTTTTTGCTGGCTGACCTCGTAATCGTTATTTCCCCACACATACATGACAGGCGCAAGAGCCGTCAGACGTTTGATGTTTTCTTCAATTCTGGCGTAAGGAACTCCGCCCTCCGCCAAATCACCGCCGAGCAAAACGGCATCCGGCTTATGAACTGCCGCTTCGCGGAGAAGCTTTTCATCAATTAAACGGCGGTGCACGTCAGATATAAAGAAGATGGTGAGCGGCTTCATCCCCTTCATTTTATCAAGCGTAAATGTATGTGTTTTCAGATGGCTGCCGTTTGCCGTTTTGTACATAACGGCCGCCATAACCGCAGCCGCTCCCGCCAATGAGCCGAGAATTCCCGCTGTAAGCTTCATAAACGCACTCTCCATTCTGTCATTGTCTTATATTAGACGGACAAACAAAAAAAGACGTTTCTATCCTTTCCGGAAAACGCCTCATTTTATTTGCTTTCAAAATAAAGATTGATATCATACCGATGTTTCATCAAGTGAAAAACAGATTCTCTCGCCCTCCATTTTTCAGGCTGGGGCCATAAATCCGTGCTTTTTTGGATAATTTCACATCTCAGTTTATGAAATTCACCCTCAGCTTTTTCTTCCTTTTTTTTAAAATAATAAGAAGTGCAATACGCAAAAGCGGAAGCCATAATCCAGCACAAGTAAACCGTATGGCCTAATATTTCCTGCAGAATCAGCTGCGGAGAGGCTTGGGGGGCATTAAAGCTTTTAAACATCAGCAGTATGCACATCAGGGAAAAACAAACGAGGGACGCCCACTGCCATCTTCGGCATTGTGCGGCATAATTTTCGTATTTTAATTTCCGTTTCACCAGCGCCTGAAGCATTTGTTTCGTCGGTCCGTCAGCAAATCGGTCTAATTGCTTCCATAAAGAATCCATGCGCTTCACACCTTGTCCGTTTTCATTGGTACACTATATGAAAAACACGGTGAAAACATGCATTTATTTTAATCAGACAGCGGAATGTTCAGAACCTGGCCGGTGTACACGTCGTTTCCGTTTAATCCGTTGTAGCTGCGGATTTTTTCTTCGCCCGCCCGGCTTTTATAATATTTCATTGAAATGCGGTAAAGCGTTTCTTTCGGCTGTACAGTATGCTGTACGGTCCGCACTTTTTTCGGGACAGTCCCGGCTTGATCACTCGCGGAAGCCGGAGCCGCTTTTTCACGGACAGCCGGCGGAGACTGCTGTTTTGTCTCCGCGTATTCGGTGTCTGTCGGCTTTACTTGTTTTTCTGAGGGCGTTTCCGTTTTTTCAGGTGTTTTTTCACTTGGTTTTTCTTTCGTTTTTTCAGATGCAGCCGCTTCTTTCTTATCTTTGTCGTCAGACTTTTTTTTCTGTTGTTCTAAAAGAGCGGTTTCTGACGTTTCTTTCTGAGCGCCTTTCGGAATAACGGCAGGCGCGCTTTCACTGTGGTCTATGAAGACATCTTCATAGTCCTTCGGGTCAAATCTGCTGCTGTTCGTCATATAAAGAAGACCGAAAAAGACACCGATTGTTACGATAATGAACAGGACGGTCAGAAAAGTGAACAGCGGCGTTTTTGTTTTGGTTTTTTCCTTTACCTGCTCTTCCTTTTTTTTACGCTCCTCTTTTACAGATTGTCTTGTCGGGAGGCTGTCTTCAAGATATTCAATTTGTTCATCCGCGGCCGCGGCAACCTGCTGCTCGGCACGCAGCTGAGCTTTTCTTCTTTCAACTCTTGACATTTCCGTCATGCAAACCCCTCCTAACATATTGAAAACGGATCTGACAGGCAAATACCGCATCAATAATAAAATGCGCTGTAACCGGAACGAATAAATTGCCGGTCCATTCATAGATAAGCCCCAGCAAAAGACTGATGCCCGCAACCATCATAAACAGAAGCCACTTCGCCAAGTATCTGAAATGAAGCACGGTAAAAATGAAGCTGGCGGCCCATAAGCCGATATGTGTCTGCAGAACACCTCTGAACAAAATCTCTTCGCTGAACGAAATGAGAAGCGTCAAAAACAAAATGTGCAAAACCGGCCTGTTCTTAAAAAGCAATACATTAATGCCGCCGTCATCATATAAATGCGAAGGACACCATTTCATCACCGCAAGATCGGCAAAAATGACAAGGACGGCAAGAGTTACACCGTACCATATGATATTATCGTCACGTATATGCCACAGCTTTAAAAAATCGTGAATGTCGGTGAAAAAGAAAAAGCCAATAACAGCTGAAACCGCCAATATGAGCAATTGGGTGGCATACAGCTGCATCACAATCTCCCGGTCTGAGAGCTGCCGGATCAATTCGCTTTGCCGTCTCAGCTGAACTCACCCGCAGACTCTGAACCGAAAATCCGGCCTAATTCCAGCTTCCAATCTTCAAACCGTTCCATGTTTTTACGTTCTCCTTTTTGCTCGTACGGAGCCAGATCAAGTCCGCAGCTGCTGCAGCATTGTCCGGTTTGACCATCAGGCTCATACGGTTCATCAAAATAAGACAGCAGCGCTTCTCTTATACATTCTTTCCGCTCTAATAACGCCGAAAAACGATTCATTTTACGCAGCTTTTTTTCCACGCGGTATGTCAGTTCTTCCTGCAGCTGCTCTTTTGTGGTTTTTCCTTGCAGATACAGATGGACGGCCGTTCGCGCCTGTGTTTCCTGGACGCCCTTATTGATCAGAACGTCCCGAAGCTTTCGCTCATCACCCGTACCGGCATCCCGTATGACGGCCAGAATGGCTTCCAGGTCATAATCAGACAGGCTTTCTGTCTGAATAATCTGCTGCTGAAGCTCGGTATCGCCGGGCGCCCTCAGCAAAATACTGACACTCGGGCTGCCGTCGCGTCCCGCTCTGCCGATTTCCTGCATAAAGGCCTCGGCCGTTTGGGGAGGATAAAAGTGAATGACAAAGCGGATATCTGACTTATCCACACCCATGCCGAACGCATTGGTGCAGCAGATGCAATCAAGCTGGTTATGGATAAATTGCTGCTGGATCAAGATTCTGTCCCCTGTATCCATTCCGCCGTGATAATAATCCGTCCGCTTTCCCGTTTTTTCATTCAGCTCAGCCGCAAGCTCTTCCGCCCATTTTCTGGTCGGACAATATATGATACCCGGGCCTTCAAGCTTTTCGGCAAGCTCCGTGAGCCTGCTTATTTTCTCGGCATTATCCGCCAAATGTTCTGCCGCCAGGAGAATATTCGGCCGGTTGACTGAATAAAGATGACGCACCGCATGCTCAAGGCCGAGCACATCCGTCACGTCTCTGAGCGTTTCTTTTGTCGCTGTTGCGGTCAGCGCCAATACAGGCGGCTTTCCGAGTGCCTGCCTGAAAGGTCCGAGCTTCGAATAATCAGGCCTGAAATCATGTCCCCATTCTGATATGCAATGAGCCTCATCAATAACAAATAAACTGACCGGGACATTTTTCAAACGGTTCAGCACATAAGGTGAAGAAAGGGCTTCAGGAGACATATAGAGAAATTTATACCGGCTGATGTTGCTGAGGATAAAATGCCGCTCTGCGGAATTCAGCATGCTGTTTAATGCCGCAACCCGCTTTTCCCCTTTCGCTTTCAGCTGCTGCACCTGATCTTCCATTAATGAAAGAAGCGGTGAAATAATCAGCACCAGCCCGTCCATCATGTAACCCGGGAGCTGATAGCATAATGATTTTCCCCCGCCGGTCGGAAGCATGGCGATCGTATCTTTTTTTTGGAGCACGCTAGTCATAATCTCTTCCTGCCCTTTTTTAAAGGAATGCAAACCAAAATACCTGGATAAAGCTTTATGCAGCTCAGTCATGCTGATTCACCGTCTTTGCCAGCGCCAGCCTGATCTGAAAATAGCTGAAGCGCATCTGCATTCCTTCGCGAATCCGTTTAATTTTATTCGTTTGATGCTGTTTTGCAAATGCCGTTATCATACGCTGTTCCTCTTCAGAAAGATACTGTTCTATAAAAAATGCAGGCTGGTGCAATGATATTTCTACGATATGATCTTCGATTGTGGCGGTTTTTAAATTTCTGACCGCGGCGATCCGTTCAATCGGAAACCCTTTTTCCAACAGCTCAAAGGTTTTTCTGGCAGACTGTGTCAGCGCGCTTTCCGCCTGCAGATCGGACAGCAGCTCGCGCAGAGCGGGATATGCACATTGCGGAAGCGATTGAATAACATAATGTACCGCTCCCCAAAACTGGACGGACACATACCATTCATCTTCGTTCAGCTGGAGAGCGAGCTGCTTATTCGTTTTGCCGATTCTGTTGAATGAAGTTAAAGAATAGACAAAAATAAGCGCCTGCCGTTCACTTACGCCTTGCAGAAGCTGAAACAGCACGTCATGCATTTGGACGGAAAGCTCTTTAGCATCTCTGTTTTTCCGCATGAACCGTTTGACCCATCTCAGCGTCTGCACATCGTTGGTAACCGGGATATATTGACTGCATTGATGCTCTTTGTTTGACAGGACTTGAATGAGCAGGGAAAGCCGCCTCCACAGGGTGCCAGCAGGCGTTTGATAATTCGCGCCGTGGCAGTGCTTCGGCCAAGGCCGCTCGGCAAACGCCCGTTCAAGCTTTTGAACGCCGCGCGCAGTCACTTTCCACGTCCCCTCTTCTTTTCCGGCTGTGATGTATGAGCTCTCGGTGAGTTTATGCAAAGAAGCAGCAATATCGCCGCGTTCACACTGTGAAGCCATGCCGAAATATTTAGCGATCTGAAATAAGCCGGCATCCTGAATGGTTTGAGACGACTTTTTTCCTTTTAATAAATGAAACACAGCACTCGGAGTCCGTTCGCCGTCTATTTTGTCCAGACAGTCGAGAACCACGGTATCAAAGAAGTTTATCGCCAATCTAAACACACCTACATTTCTTCTGTGACAAGTTTCGTTTTTTGGTTCTTTTTATTTTAACAGATTTTCATATAAATTTGACGTTTAAAGTCATCTTTTAGGGGGAAGTGCTAAAGAGAATCCCTTATGTGATAAGCATTCTCAATCATTTTTCTGTTGAAATTTGACACTAACATCATTACAATAAGTAAGAGGAATAGGTGTTATATTTAAAAATATATAAGGTAAACCATTTGTTCCAACACGAACAATCTGGGAGGTTTTATTCATGGCAAAGTACACAATTGTAGATAAAGATACGTGTATTGCATGCGGCGCCTGCGGAGCTGCGGCACCAGACATTTATGATTATGATGATGAAGGCATTGCGTTCGTTACGCTTGACGAAAATAAAGGCGTCGTCGAAGTTCCGGAAGTTCTGGAAGAAGATATGATTGACGCATTTGAAGGATGCCCTACTGATTCAATCAAAGTTGCGGATGAACCGTTCGAAGGCGACCCGCTGAAATACGAATAAAAAAGCCCTCCCCGTGAGAGGAGCTTTTTCGTCCTGAATAAGACTCCGGCTGTTATCGGCCGGAGTCTTATTTTTTGCGATCAGCACAAACAAAAAAGCGTCCGGCTGTTTTCACAGAGCGGACGCTTTCAGTCTTTATTGTGTTTGGATGCTGCGTTTTTGTTCAATCCAAGGTTTCAGCTTCGTAAAGATGAACGTAAAGACGATGGTGATGATAATGCCTTTTACAATGTTAAACGGCAGAATTCCTGCGACAACCGCCGTTTTTAACTGGCTGTTTGACAGTGCCGGTGAATGTAAAAACCAAGTATACGCGGGCAGGATAAGAATATAGTTCAAAATACTCATCAGCACGGTCATCGCCGCGGTTCCGGCCAGCAGGCTCACCGCAAGACCTTTTGCAGAATTGAGCTTTTTAAACATAAACGCCGTCGGCAGAATAAACAGCGTTCCCGCGATAAAATTGGCTGCCTGCCCGACAGGCACGCCGGCCATGCTTCCTTGAATGATATACTGCAGAATATTTTTAATCGCTTCAACCGCAATCCCCGCCGCAGGCCCGTAAACCAAAATGGCGATAATTGCAGGAACGTCACTGAAATCAATTTTCAAGTAATCCGGCAGACCCGGAAACGGGAAATTTAACAGCATAAGCACAAAAGCAATACTGCTAAGCATACTGATGACAACTAATTTTTTTACTTTCACAATGCTCTCTCCTTTTCGATCAAATCTCTCGAAAAGAGGAAAGGTTCTTTTGCGCCCCAATAAAAAAACCGCTTTTGTTAAAAAGCGGGAGCTTACTAAGGCTTGGCAAAGAAACGTTTGATATAAGCATCAAAACGTCTGCTGAACCTCCATCTTCTCCCATCCAGACTATACTGTCGGCTCCGGAATCTCACCGGATCCTGCCGCCGAAGCAGCTCGCGGGCTTAGAGCGTGATGCTCATCACCGCCGGTAGGGAATTTCACCCTGCCCCGAAGATTGATCTTATGAATTTATTCACATTATATATGATCAAGTTGCAATTGTATAGAGAACTGCTCAATTTTATATAAAATATTGGGGACACCCCATTTTCAGCTGATTCTGCGGTTTCCTTTTCTCCTTTACTGCGTCAATACACATTGACACTCTATTGAGAATATGATAAATTATCAGATATTTAGTCAGCTAAACTAGGAGGAAATCTAACAATGTTTCGAGTTTTGGTCTCAGATAAGATGAGCAATGACGGCTTAAAGCCGCTGATGGAATCAGACTTTATAGAAATTGTTCAAAAAAACGTCGCGGACGCAGAAGATGAATTACATACCTTTGATGCCCTGTTAGTCCGCAGTGCCACGAAAGTAACCGAAGATTTGTTTAAAAAAATGACTTCTTTAAAAATCGTCGGCAGAGCCGGTGTCGGCGTAGACAACATCGACATCGATGAGGCCACAAAACATGGAGTTATCGTGATAAACGCGCCGAATGGAAACACCATTTCAACGGCAGAGCATACATTCGCGATGATTTCTTCATTAATGAGACACATTCCGCAAGCCAATATCTCAGTAAAATCAAGAGAATGGAACCGGACGGCTTTTGTCGGGGCGGAGCTCTACGGAAAGACTTTAGGCATTGTCGGTCTGGGCCGGATCGGAAGCGAGATTGCCCAGCGCGCCAGAGCGTTCGGTATGACGGTTCATGTATTCGATCCTTTCTTAACCGAAGAGAGAGCCGGCAAAATCGGCGTAAACAGCCGGACATTCGAAGAAGTGCTTGAAAGCGCGGATATCATTACCGTCCACACGCCTTTAACAAAGGAAACAAAAGGACTGCTTAACAGAGAAACCATTGCCAAAACAAAAAAAGGCGTCCGTCTTATCAACTGCGCAAGAGGCGGCATTATTGATGAAGCAGCGCTTTTGGAAGCGCTGGAAAGCGGCCATGTCGCAGGCGCTGCCCTTGACGTGTTTGAAGTGGAACCGCCTGTTGAATCAAAACTTCCCGACCATCCGCTGGTGATCGCCACACCTCACTTAGGCGCTTCAACGAAAGAAGCACAGCTGAATGTCGCGGCACAGGTTTCTGAAGAAGTGCTGCAGTTTGCAAAAGGTCTGCCTGTCATGTCAGCGATCAACCTGCCTGCGATGACGAAAGATGAATTCAAAAAAATCCAGCCTTATCACCAAATTGCCGATAAAATCGGAAGTCTCGTGTCACAATGTATGAAGGAACCCGTCAAAGATGTTGCGATTCAATATGAAGGCACCATCGCCAAACTTGAAACATCATTTATTACAAAAAGCCTGCTGTCCGGTTTCTTAAAACCGCGTGTAGACTCAACGGTCAATGAAGTGAACGCCGGCGGTGTAGCAAAAGAACGCGGAATCAGCTTCAGCGAGAAGATTTCCTCCAATGAATCAGGATATGATAACTGCATCAGCGTAAAAGTGACCGGAGACCGGAGCACATTTACGTTAACGGCTACGTATATCCCTCACTTCGGTGAACGAATCGTTGAACTGAACGGCTTTAATATTGACTTAAATCCTGCCGGCCACCTCGTTTATATCCAGCACCAGGATACGACTGGTGTAATCGGACGCGTCGGACGCATCCTCGGCGATAACGATATCAATATCGCTACCATGCAGGTAGGCCGTAAAGAAAAAGGCGGAGAAGCCATTATGATGCTTTCTTTTGATAAACATTTAGATGATAAAGTCGTCAATGAGCTGACTTCAGTTCAGGATATTGTTTCCGTTAAACTGATTGACCTTCCGTAACCAACAAAAAACCCAAAACATTCATATGTTTTGGGTTTTTTTACGTTTAATGGCTTGGAAGAGGATTAGGCGCGGCAGGCACAGCGATAGGTTTTGTCACATCATAATTACCGATTTTCTTTGTATGCGCATGTGTGAACAGCACCTCAGAATAACCGAATTCCTTCGCAGTTAACAGAAGCCCTTCGATCATTAAAATCCCTTCCAGCGAATCTTCAACCTTATGTTTTTCGGACAATTGAATCCGCAGCTGCTCGCCGTCTTCCCTTTCCGATACCGATGCAATCGCATCTGCTTCTATAATGCTCGCGGTCTGTGAGCCTCCGTCTGTTGTCTTCATCCCGTCAATAGCCTGATATACTGAATAATAGGTTTGTTCAGACGGGATGAGATACTCTTGTCCCAGACTGTCGCTGTAAGAAAAATACGCCCGGTTTGTCTGTTTATGTACGGACATCTCAGCGGAAATGCCGTAAGATTTATAAAAATCCTGTCCGGCTCCGTTTTGAACCTTTTTCAATTTAATCCGCTCGTAAGGACTCCATGTCAAAGTCTCTTTCAGCATCTTTTTCAATAAGTCAGCATCGGCAACTGATTCGATAGAAAGCCGTCCGTTTACCTGCACAAGCAAATCCTTCTTATCCGCCGTTACCTGCACACCGTCCAAAAGGTTCGGCACAGAAAGGAAGGATTCGGGCACTTCTAGGTTTTCCGCTTCGGATAAAGCCTCTGATACCGATTCATCCGGCTTCTTTTTTTCAAAACTGACCGGAATGACGGCGGATGTTTCTGAATCGGCAAATGCCAAAGTAATGTAATTGTTTTTGTTTTGGTTTGAGACGACGAACGTCTTCTGATCCGGCGGCTTGACAGAAGCTGACTGACTGGCTTTTTCAGTCTGGCGGCTGTCAGCGGTCAGATCACCGGAAGATTTGTTTGTCATCAGGTGAGGAGATATAATCAGAGCGATGCACAATGCGCAGACGCCGGCTGCGGCGGGGCCGATCCAGCTTCGGGCCGGCTTTTTCCTGTACGGTTTACCCGTTTCAATATTCCGGTAAATGGCCTCGGGTGAACGATGATCTCTAACCGCCGGAAGTTGTCTTAACAACTCCTCTACTCTTTCTTCGTTCCAATATGACTTCATCATCCATTAGCTCCTCCCTCAAAAGCTCCATCTGTTTCCGAAGTATTTTGAGCCCTCTGTGTTGGGTCGTTTTGACTTTGCTTTCCGAGAAGCGGAGAGCGGCGGCTGTTTCCTGAATGGAATATCCCTGAATAAATCTCAAGATAATAACAGCTCTTTGATCAATGGTGCAATGATCAAGCGCGGTATAAATTTCCCGGACGTTTTCATGCTGTACGGCGAGTTCGTCCGGAAGCAAATGCTGATCTCTGACATCTTGTGTATCCCAATCAAACGTACCCATAATACGCTGTCTGATCGTCTGCTGCTTGCGGAACCAGTCAATCGCCACATGGCGTGCGATGGACAACAGCCATGTTTTTTCACTGCTTCTTCCTTCAAATGTATGATAGGAATTCAAGACGCGGATATACACTTCCTGCGCCAAATCTTCAGCCTGCGACTTATCTTTTACCATATAAAATAAAAATTGATATAAATCTTGATGGTATGCATCATATAATATCTGAAAGGTTTCTTCCATGGGAAACCCCTCCGTTCACTTTTTTGTCGTAAAAATGCGTTGAAAAGTTACATTACAACTATATTACGAGAAACTGGAATTTGGAAGGGAATTTATATTAACATATTCTTAAATTTTTAAAGGAGAAACAAATAAAAAACACCCGCAGAACATGCGGGTGTTTCGTATGGAACAAGATTGTTCGTCAATTTCAGACGTCATCCTGCACTTTTGTCGGAATATAAAATGTAAACGTCGTCCCTTTGTCGATGCTGCTGTGAACCGCAATTGAGCCGCCGTGGGCTTCCACGATATTTTTTACGATGGCGAGCCCGAGCCCGGTCCCCGCCCTGCCTCTTGTTCTTGCTTTGTCCGCTTTATAAAAACGTTCAAAAATAAAAGGCAGGTCCTCTTCCGGTATTCCCGAGCCGGAATCTTTGATATCGATTTTCAGTCCGTCTTTTACGGTCTGAGCCGCGATATGAACGCTTCCGCCTGACTCCGTGTGGCGCAGCGCATTATCTATAAGGTTGGTAAACACCTGTTCCATTTTATCTTCGTCAAAGACACACTCCGGCTGAGACACCGAGATGTCTTCTGTGAGCGAAACGCCTTTTTCCTTCGCTACCCCGGAAAATTTGCGGGAGATCTTCTCCAGAAATTCATGCAGGTTTACCGTTTCATAGTGCAGGCCCGTATGTCCGGATTCCATTCTGGCCAAATCCAGCAAATCATTGACGAGCCGGCCCATGCGAAGAGATTCATCATAAATGATCTGCGCGATTTCTTTTTTCTCCTCTTCGGTGCTTGCAATGTCGTCCACTATTGCTTCGCTGTATCCCTGCAGCATAGAAATCGGGGTTCTGAGCTCATGACTGACATTGGCAATGAAGTCTTCACGCAATTTATCGAGCCTGCGCTCTTCGGTCATATCACGGAGCACGGCCACGGCGCCGCGGACGTGTGATTCCGCATAAAGAGGCGACATCAATAAAACCCATGACCTTCCTTGAAGCGTCATTTCAATCATTTGCTCTTTTTCCGTGTTCACTGCATTTTGAAATAGCTCTTTTGCTTCAGGGGGAAGGTTGTCTCCTTCTTTAATGTTCATGTTCTGCTCATAATACCATGCCTGCAGAAAACGTTCGGCCGGCGGGTTGGTCACCAAAATGGTGCCGTCGATATTAATGGTAATGACACCGTCTGCCATACTGCTTAAAATATTGGACAGCTGTTCTTTTTCCTGATTCAGCGCGTTAATATGGAAATTGAGCTGCCGTCCCATCTGATTAAAGGCAATAGCCAGTTCCCCGATTTCATCTTGGGTCAGAATCGGAATTTTTGTATCAAACTTTCCTTTCGCCAAGTCTTGGGCGCCTTCCCGCATTTTCCGAAGGGGATATGTCACCCTGCTGGATAAAAAGAACGCGAAAAACGTTGTCAGGACGATGGCAATGCCCGCCGCAAGAAAAATATAGCGGGTTGTATGTTTCGTCGTATCTTTGACGGCAAGCAGCGATTGGGATAAAAAGACCATGCCTTTTTTGCCGTCTTTTTCATACGGCACTCCGACGATCAGCCGTTCGTTATCCGAACCGGCATTGTTGGGCACCGCACGTTTGCTTACTTTTTTGCGGTCTGTCAGCGCCTTGTGCAGATCCCGGTCATGTTTGATCTGCTCTAATGTAATAGAGGATAAATGATTATCGTCATTGGGCGAATACCAGACATGCTTATCATCCTGAATGATCGCGATGCTCGTTAAATTGTCCGCCAGTTCCCACGTGATGGATCTGGCAAGCGGCTGGTCTTCATGATTTTCTATTATGACCGCAATTTTATCGGCAAGCTGCGTTAAATCTTTTTCCGCTTCTTCAACGTGGTAATTTTCTATAAATTCCAGAAGCAGCACCGTTAAAATAAATAAAACAATTAACACGAGTGAAAGAATGGTAAACCAAAGCTTACCTACTACGCTTTTCCAAAACTTCATTCAGCGCCTACCTCAAATTTGTATCCGACTCCCCATACGGTGACGATTTTTTTCGCCGCTCCCGGGGATACTTTATTTAATTTTTCACGGAGCCGTTTGACATGGGTGTCCACCGTTCTGAGGTCTCCGAAAAATTCATACTGCCACACTTCTTTTAAAAGCTTTTCCCTGTCGTACACTTTGTCCGGTGTTTTCGCCAGGAAGTACAGCAGTTCATATTCCTTCGGCGTCAGGCTCACCTCTGTGCCGTCGGCAGTCACCCTGTGAGCATCGTGATCAATAGATAGATGCGAAAAGACGAGCACATTTTTTGTCGGGGTATTGGCTGTCAGATAAGATGTTTGGGAAGCCCTTCTTAAAAGCGCCTTTACCCGAAGCACCACTTCTCTCGGGCTGAAAGGCTTGACGATATAATCGTCCGTACCCGCTTCAAACCCCTGGACGCGGTTGGCTTCTTCCCCTTTTGCCGTCAGCATGATAATCGGCGTCGCTTTTTTTTCTCTGAGCTGCCGGCATACTTCGATTCCGTCCGTTCCCGGCATCATTAAATCCAAGAGCACCAGATCATAATCTGATGCCAGCCCCATTTTAATGGCCTCGTCGCCGTTTTCCGCTTCTTCAATCACATAGTTTTCCCGTTCAAGGTACATTCTTAAAAGGCGTCGAATTCTGGCTTCATCATCTACTACTAATATTTTAGTTTCATTTGTTTGATCCATCGTTTTCCCCCTGCTTTCCTTCTGTTACTTTCATTTTAACAAACTGTGCGGCAGCTTGAGAACTGTATCGGCTTTTTGCATCTATGCGTACGAATGAAGTCCGGCAAGCACGAGATTCACAAAAATCAAGTTAAACATAATAATGGCGAAGCCGATGACGGCAAGCCACGCGGACTTTTCGCCATGCCAGCCTCTTGACAGCCGCAAGTGCAAATACGCTGCGTAAAATAAAAAGGTGATCAGCGCCCATACTTCCTTCGGGTCCCAGCCCCAAAAACGCGTCCAGGCAAGCTGCGCCCAAATCATCGCAAACACAAGCGCGCCGAGTGTGAATACCGGAAAACCGATGGAAACGGCGCGGTAGCCGACTTCATCGACCAAGTCCAGGTTCACATTTTTGACGAGCGGGCTGATAAGAGCGCTGATTCTCTTTCTGAATATCAGCCTGAGCGCACCGTATAAAACGAGACCTGCGCCAAACGACCAGATCACCGTATTGACCTTTCTGCCTGAAAAAATGGCCGGAAGCTCAATAAGCGGCTTCATTGCGCCTTCCGTAAGCAGTTCTCCGTCATGCGGGCCGACAAGCGCAGGCATATCATATATCATGACGCTTTTGGCCTCTTTTTTATCCACCCAATTAAATTCAGCTTTGTAGTCCGCCAGCCGGAATGCCGACGTGACGGCGATAAATGCCACGGTCGTCACGAGTATAAACATGATGACTTCAAGCCAGAACGTTTTTTTGCCCGGTCTGGATTGGTCGACATGCTTTAACAGGAAAATGACGCCGGCTACAAAACTGATCGCAAGAATCGCCTGCCCGAGCGCCGCCGTTGTGACGTGAATGTACAGCCAATTGCTCTGCAGTGACGGAATAAGCGGCGTGATGTCTGTCGGAAACATGCTTGCATATGCGATAAGCAAAAGCGCGATAGACAATGTGAACATGCCTAATGAAGGCAGTCTGTAAATAAAGTAAATAATAATAAAAGCGAGAACAAGCATCATGCCGAATGACGTCGTAAATTCAAACATATTGCTGACAGGCGCATGTCCGCTTGCCGACCATCTCGCAATGAAGTAGCCGAGATGACAAAGAAATCCGAAAATGGTTAACGTGATTCCGATAGCCGACCAGCGGCCCTTACCGTCCTTAGCACCTTTTGTTCCCCGGATGGCGCCGCCGAAAACCGGGACGGCAATTAAATAAATCAAAAAGGCAGCATAAAGAAAATTTGCGCTCAGCTCCGCCATGACACCACTCCTTTTTCACTAGGCCTGATTTTTGGCCAATTCTTTTTGATCGGCCGGCTCTTGAATCCCGGTCCCGCTAAGAACAAATTCGATATCCTTTTTCAGACCGAACCAGTTTTTGTTCGTATGTCCCGCCACAAGCACTTCACGATCACCTGTTTTGATCCAGATCCTTCTGTGCTGCCAGTACATTCCTTGAATGACGCCGATCATAAAGATCGCGCCGCCGACGGCAAGCACCCATAAGGTTAAGTCTTTTCTGACGGTGAGTCCTGTAATGTTTTTCGTTTCCACATGGTCGAATTTTAATTTGTACTTGTTACTTTCGGAACCTTCAACAGTCTGCTGAATCGCAACAAAACTTTTCTCCCCTTTCGGCTTGTCAGGAGCCGTGATTTTAAAGACAAAAGCCGGATTGTTAGGAACCTTCGTTTTCGTGCTCGGTTCTCCGTCCTTGTTAAAATAAAAATCAGGAAGATAACTGGCGATCTGCACTTTGTAACCGTTACCAAGATCATAGTCCGTGTCGGGATCAAGAAGATTGATCTTCAGTTTGCCGAATGACTGTTTTGTTTTTTGGTCGATCAGCTGAAATACCATCTGATCGAGCTGGTTTTCTTTATAGTCCACCTGATACACAGAATAGGAGTCAAAGCGCAGCGGTTCATTGACGCGGATATTGTTTTCTTTGACTCTTTTAAGCTTCGGCTTTTCACCGAATACAATGTCGCCTTCCCTTTTGTACAAAACCGCGTCCGTTGTGAAGGATTTGGCGACTTTGCCGTTTCCGGCTCTGTCAATGGCGTCGGCGAATACTTTTTTCTCAGTGTCTTTGTTATATGTCTGCATCGTAAACCGGTTGTTTTTTAAGTAATATTTGCCGTCAGTGCCGGGGATCTGGGCGGTTTCGCCTTCACGGACCCAGAGCGTTTCATCGACATACATACCGGGTACAAATCTCAGCATGGCTCCGATCAGAAAAATGATCAGGCCGATATGATTGACGTAGGGCCCCCACCTTGAAAAACGGCCTTTTTCCGCCAGAATGCTACCCTCTTGTTCTCGCACTCTATAATGCTTTTTTTTCAATCGTGTTCTGAGGCTATCAGCCGCATCCCCGCTCAGCTCGGTTTCTGTCCGGCTGTATAGACGCTGCCTCTTCAAAAAGACCGGATTCCGCCGTACTCCTTGATTTTTCAGCGCCCTGTACAAAGGAATCACCCGATCCAGGCTGCAGATGACCAGTGATATGCCAATGGATGCGATCAGGAGCATATACCACCATGAGCCGTACAGCTGATGAAATCCCAGCAGATAATACAGTTGACCGATTATGCCGTACTGCTGTTCATAATATGTATCCGGCTGGGCGCCCGGCGGCAGATAAGCTTCCTGCGGAAAAACCGTGCCGAAAGCAGACGCCGCCAGAGTAATGACGATCAGCCATATTCCGACTTTTACGGAAGAAAAGAAGTTCCATACCTTATCTACGATTGTTTTGTTATATGTTTGCGAACGTCTTGCGCTGCCGTCGTACCGCATATCGGCAAGCGGCGATTTTTGATCATCAAGCGGCTTCCCGCACGACTCGCACAAAACCGTCCCGGCTGGATTCACGTGCCCGCATTCACATTTGACCTTTTTCATGAAGACGCCTCCGGCTTAATTAAATTCATATAGTCATGAACCATGCGTTCTGTCATCGTGCCGGTCACCACTTTCACGACGTTTCCGTCGGGATTGATCAAAAATGTCGTCGGAATAGGTGATACGCCGTACGCGTCCAGCACTTGCCGGTCAGTATCGAGCGCAACCGGGAAATTGACGCCGTATGTTTTCATAAAATTATGTACTGCAATTTTTGATTCGCCGACATTTACCGCAACCACCTCGACACCGAGGTCTTTAAAATGCTTGTATTGATTCTCCATGTAGGGAAATTCCTGCTTGCACGGCTCGCACCACGTTCCCCAGAAATTCAGAAAAACACCTTTTCCTTTTAACTGACTCAGTTCTATGAGTCTGCCCTCTGTATCTTTCAGCGCGAAATTCGGGGCTTTGGACCCCTCAGATATACGCTCTCCGTTTGTGTATACGGCATTATAGATGGTATATCCGAGCGCGCAGAGTAAGATGAGAAGGATGCCGGTCCGAATGAATAAACGCCGCCGTTTTTTGTTCATTGTACACTGCTCCCCTCCCCTGCCTGCAAATCCATTCAATTATATCATCAACACGTTTTGTAATTTTTGAAGGTTATGTGAAAATTAGAAAGCGTTTTTACCGTGTTCAGCTAAAGCCCGCAGCCTTTTCACCTCATGCGGCGACAATTCTCTTGCGTCTCCTGTGCGCAGGCCTCTTAAATCTAAAAATGCGTATTCTTCACGTTTTAGTTTCAGCACGTCATGACCGATCGCCTCGAACATGCGGCGGACCTGTCTGTTCCGGCCTTCATGAATCGTCAGCTGAATGATGCTCGTCTGCTTTCTTTTGTCCAGGGAAAGCATTTTCGCTCTGGCCGGCGCCGTCTTGCCTTCTTCAAGCTGAATGCCGCGCTCAAGCTTTCTCAGAAGTTCCTTGGAAGGAATCCCCTTCACTTTGGCGACGTATGTCTTATCAATTTCGTATTTCGGATGCATGAGTTTGTTGGCAAACTCGCCGTCATTTGTTAGCAATAAAAGTCCGCTCGTATCATAATCAAGCCTGCCGATCGGATAAATGCGCTGCGGCACTTCTTTGAAAAAGTCGGTCACCACTTTCCGCCCTTTGTCGTCATCAGCTGCTGAGATCACTCCTCTCGGTTTATAAAGCAGAAAGTACACGGGTTCTTCCCGCTCCACCTTTAATCCGTTTACTTCAATCTGATCAGAACCGGTCACTTTTACGCCGAGCTCTGTTATTACTTTTCCATTCACCTTTACTTTTCCTTCTTTTATCAGCTCTTCCGCCTTTCTGCGTGATGCCACGCCGGCATGAGCAATAACTTTTTGCAGTCTTTCCATGTCGTTCACCTCAAGTATAATCTTACTTTTTTCCCCTTGAACAAACAAGCTTTTTCAGGGAGAGTTATTCTGATATATAAAAAGCGCCTGATTTCAGGCGCTTCCAAATAATAACGTAACTATGATGATTGATGCAACCACCCCGATCAAATCAGCAAGAAGACCAACCTTTAAAGCATCCCCCATTTTTTTGATGCCGACCGCCCCGAAATACACCGTCAGGACATACAGCGTCGTGTCAGTCGATCCCTGCATGACCGAGGCCAGTCTGCCGATAAATGAATCAGGCCCGTACACGGCGATCAGATCTGTCGTCATGCCGAGCGCCGCCGTTCCCGAAATCGGGCGGATCAGAGCAAGCGGCACGACTTCTGCGGGAATGCCGATCGCTGTAAAGAAAGGCTTGCACAGCCCCATGACAAAATCCAGCGCGCCCGAGGCCCGGAATACGGTAATCGCCACCAGCATCCCGACCAAATACGGAATGATGGAAAACGCAATCTCAATTCCTTCTTTTCCGCCTTCAACGAATGATTCATACGTCGGCACTTTTTTGATCGTGCCGTATATCAATATACCGGCGATAATAATCGGAATCATGGCTAAAGACAGCCAATTCACCATTTCCATTCGCTTACCTCCCTTTTCTTTTGCGGCGGTACCAGAAGTAGCGGTCAATGAAAATCGCGCCGATTCCCGAAATTAAAGTCGCTAAGATGGTCGGCCCGACGATATCGGTCGGTGATTTCGCCGAGTAAGCCATGCGCACGGCAATGACGGTTGTCGGTATCAATGTAATACTCGAAGTATTTACCGCCAAAAAGGTAATCATGGAACGGCTGGCCTCAGACTTACCTCCATTCAGCTTTTTCATCTGCTCCATGGCTTTAATGCCGAGCGGTGTCGCCGCATTTCCCAGTCCGAAAAAGTTTGCCATGAGATTTGATAAGATGTATCCCATCGCCGGATGATCAGGGGGAATATCGGGAAACAGCTTAGAAATAAACGGGCGGCACATTCTGCTGAATATATCCAAAAGGCCGGACTGCTCGGCTATTTTCATCAGGCCGAGCCAGAACACGAGAACGCTCATTAATCCGAACGAGATCGTAACCGCTTCTTTCGCTCCTTTAAAAACGGCTTCATTCACATCCTGCAAGGTACCGTTAAACATCGCAAAGACAAGTCCGATTACCGTCAGACATACCCAGATTAAATTGACCATGACGAACCGCCCGCCGCGCTCATAAACAGGCTCGTAAACGTCTCAATGAAATGCTTTTTCGGTTTTTTATGGCGCTCATTTTCATAATAGACTGGGATCTTGGCGATCACTTTCCCATCATGCATAACAGTCATCCGGCCGACGACATCAGGAATGAGAGAGGCGTCCTTTTTCCAGGCTTTTTTCGGTTTTATTAAGGTTGTGCTGATTTTTACATCGTCGATTTCATCCTCTTTTAACAAATATTTGACATCCCGGGCAATAAAAGCGCGCTTTCCGTAAAACGTCTTTTTCAGCTTCGGAATGCCGCCTTTTTTAGCGACGACATAGGTTTTATAGTGATCAAAGACATAATTAAACATATTCATATGGTCATCCCAGTCATCCGGATCATTTATGGTGACCGCGATGAGATCCGTACCGTCTTTTGAGGCCGTCGAGACGAGCGTCCGTTTCGCGATTTTTGTGTAACCCGTTTTTCCGCCTGTGCTGTAACGGTAGAGCCCAGTCAGAAGCTTGTTTTTATTTTTCCATACCCGGTCCATCGTTTCCGCCTTATACACTTTTGTGCCTGAAACGGTCCGGTATTCCTTGATTTTCATCGCATATTTAGTCAAAAGCGCCATGTCATACGCCGTTGAATATAAATTTTCATGGTCGTCCAGCCCGTGCGGATTTTGAAATTTTGTATTTTCCATCCCGATTTGCTCGGCTTTTTTGTTCATCATAAATACAAAACCGTCAAGGCTTCCGCCGACATATTCCGCTATTGCCGCAGCGGCGTCATTTCCTGATCTCAGCATAAGCCCGTATACGAGATCTTTCAGCTTTACTTTTTGTTCCGGCTGAAGATAAATGGCTGAACCTTCCGTTTTTACGGCATTCGGGGAAACCGTCACGGTCTCTTCCATTTTCCCTGATTCAATCGCCAGCACCGCCGTCATGATTTTCGTAATGCTTGCAATCCGTCGCTTATGATGTTCATCCTTGGCGAATAACACCCGGCCAGATGCTCCGTCGATTATAATCGCGCTTTTTGCGCTGACATGTATTTGGGCATGTGCCGTATTGCCGTCTGTAATGGAAAAAAGAATAACAAAAGTCAAAAGAAATACGGCAGCTTTTTTGAGAAAGCGCATGAATGCTCACGTCCTTGTTGTGGGTTTGTACAAGTTTATGCGCATGTCCATGACTTATGAATACCAATTGCATCACTTTCACATAAAAAAACTCTCCCAAAAGGAAGAGTTTTTATCTGACTGGTGCCATATTTGAGCCTGATGCTTCATATTGCGCCAATTCTTCCCGCATGCGCAGAAATTCACTGCTGAGCGAAAGCAGAAGGCTCCGCAGCGAATCCGGCACTTGCTGGTAGAATTCAATCGCGCTTTGGCCTGTATAAGCGGCGCGGCTGTTTTCGTACCATGTATCCTTTTTCGGCATGAAAAATTCTTCCACGCACTGATGATACACTTTATACAGCGTTTTTTCCGCTCTCACCTCATGAAACGGCTCCTGCATTAAGAGCCGGCGGCAGGCTTCCTGGGCGCCTTCGCAAAAGACGGTCATCCTCCTCAGCACACTGAGCACGTCGCGGCAGTATGCCTCATCCGCCTCTCCTTGAGCCCGCATCTCCGGCAATGTTGTATGATTTAAATAGCTGCTGACCATCGTGACAACCTCGGCTAAAAATTCACCAGTTTCTTCAGTATGGGCCCTCACAATCGAATTTCCCATTTCCGTCCGTTTCCTTCCTCTCTTTTACTTCGTCATTTGCGTCATTCATCAATGGCCTTTCCCTACTATCGTATGATGAAAAACGATTATTATTTAATATCCTCAAAAGTTTGGTTGAAGTTTTCAAAGAATAAATCGGCTTCCTCCTGGAGAACGTCTTCCTCCGCATTTTCAGGAAGCGGCGGGAGCTCCTCCAATGTTTTTAAGCCGAATTGTTCAAGAAATACCGGTGTCGTGCCGTATAAAATCGCCCGGCCGGGACCGTCGGCGCGGCCCACCTCACACAGCAGCGCTTTTGACACGAGGCTGTGCAGAATCCGCTCAGACTTCACGCCCCGGATGTCTTCAATTTCCGCCCGTGTGATCGGCTGCTTGTACGAAACGATCGCCAGCACTTCCAAAGAAGCCTGTGACAGCCCTTTTGACGGCACTTCGATTAGTTTTTTCAAATAAGGCACGAATTCTTTTTTCGTTCCAAGCATATACGTATCCGCATATTCGGTAAGCTCGATGCCCCTGTCATCTTCCTTGTACTGAGCGGCCACTTCTTCCATGATTCCGGCCAGTTCCGCTTCTTCTATTTCAAGCACCGTCACCAATTGCTTTTTGGTCAGCCCTTCATCACCCGCCGCATACAGCAGGGCTTCCACAATCGCTTTCCAATTCACGATATCAAGCGCCATGAATGGATTCACTCCCCGTAATGTATATATCTGAAAAGTTTTCTTCCTGTTCAATGATAATCTGCTGATTTTTCATCAGTTCCAGGACTGCTAAAAACGTCACGACGAGATGGTCCTTTTGCCGAGAAGGAAAAAGCTCCGTGAAGTTTATTCTTCTCCCCGCCGTTTTTAAGCTTTTTACGATTTCGTTCATTCTGTCTTCAATCGGTATTTCCTGTCTTGTAATGGTCGTTTCTTTCGGCCGCGTGATTTTTTTACGCTGAAGCACCTTTTGAAACGCGCCGATCATGTCATAAACGGTCACCGACAGCTTCTGCTCGGTCTGTTTGATTTCTTTTGCATACTCACTTAAATCACTCGGCGGCTTTGTAAATGACTTTTGTCTTTCTTCTTCCCGCTCTTTTAAATCCTTCGCAGCGGTTTTATACTTTCTATACTCAATCAGTTTTTCAATCAGCTCGTCCCGAGGGTCTTCTTCTTCAAGCATTTCGTCTTCAAACAGCTCTTCTTCTTGTTTCGGAAGCAGCATTCTGCTTTTAATGCTGAGAAGCGTCGCCGCCATGACCAGATATTCACTGGCGACATCAAGTTCAAGCTCTTGCATTGTATGTACATATAATAAATATTGTTCAGTAATGGTTGCCACGGGTATGTCGTATATGTCGATTTCAAGACGGTTAATCAGATGAAGCAGCAGGTCCAATGGGCCTTCAAACGTATCAATTTTCACTTGATATTCTACCATTATCTCACCATTTTCAATATCACTCTCATTGCCGGAAAAACTGGCTACCCTTTAGTATAATCCACCGAAATGCTCTCGTCCAATACTTTTATACACGTCCTCCGTTATTTAGAAAATACTGAAAAAGAAGATATCCGCCTATACCTTTAAAGGCGGATGCACATATGATAGCCGTGTAAACTTGAAACAAAGGGAGGCTGATTTCACATGAGCGGAGCTTGTTTCGGCGGAGGTTTTGCATTAATTGTCGTTCTGTTTATTTTGCTCGTTGTCGTAGGAGCATCTTACATCTGCTAGTTCATCAGGCTTCAGGCACCAAGCCGCTCTTTTTTCCTTTTCATAGCGCTGTGGTACACTGGTTTTAGCATAAAAGGAGGAAGCGGCTTGTATCCTAAAGCTTATATCGGCTTTTTGGCCGAATTTCACGCATCAAGAGATTATTTTGAGTGTCATGAACTGTTAGAGGAATATTGGAAAGAAAGCCCGGCTGAAAAGCGGAGCATTCATTGGGTCGGCCTGATTCAGCTTGCCGTCGCTCTGTATCACCAGCGCAGGGGAAATGAAGCCGGGGCGAAACGGCTGATTGCCAACAGCTTACGTATTCTCCAGTCTGAAAAGCAGGCGGTCTGTTCTCTCGGTCTCAGCCATCCGAAGCTGATTGAGCTGATAGAAACGCTGGCAGACGATATAGAAGCGGGCCTGCCTTACAGAAGTGTTATGCTGCCGATTACAGATGAAGCCCTGAAAGAAGCATGTCTTGCCGAATGCCGCCGAAAGGGCTATACATGGGGGCAAGAAGGCGTATCAGATACCTTTCTTATTCATAAACACCGCCTGCGGGACAGGACGGATGTCATTAAGGAACGCGAACGGGAATTTGAGAGAAGAAAAAAAAGCAGAGGCTGACGGTCAGCCCTGCTTTTTCTATATCAAAACAGCTCCCGAAACCGTGAAGATTCCGGGAGCATTTGTCAGTTATTATATGAGATATCCTGATCTTTTTGATGTTGACAGCGTTCAAAAAAGCTTTGCGTTAATTCATTCGGAACGAGTGCCTCCGTTTTGAACAGACGTTTTAAGGCGTCCATCATTTGCTTTCCGATTCCTTGATGGCGGTGAGAAGGATTCACGCTGATATGCCGGATTTCAACTTCTGAGTCCTTTTTTTCGACTCCGATCGCTCCGACGATATCTTCATCCTCTTTCCAAAGAAAGAGCTGGCGGCCAGTATCCGTTTCATAGTCCTTTATTGTCTGCTGAAGCTGCTTGAGATCTTTTTCATTCGGCATAAATGACAGAAGACCCATCGCAATCTTTTCAAACGATTTTTTATAACGAATTAACATAAAAACCCCTCTATATCCAAAATGTCCATTCATGTCCTATCAAACGGATACATAAAGGCGATCCGTTTCCTCACATTATATCATTTTCGCCGCTGTTTTAAACGCTTTTCAACAAATTATTCAAATGAACGGTTTAAATTTGCCATTTCAATGGCAGATACTGCGCAATCCGCTCCCTTATTTCCGGCTTTTGTTCCGGCTCGTTCGATGGCCTGCTCAATGGTTTCAGTCGTCACAATGCCGAAGATAACCGGGACGCCCGTCGCCGTTCCCGCCTGGGCAATGCCTTTTGCCGCTTCATTGCAGACATAGTCATAATGCGTTGTCGCTCCTCTGATAACCGTGCCGAGCGTAATGACGGCATCGTATTTTTTCGTTTCCGCCATTTTCTTTGCCGCAAACGGGATTTCAAACGCTCCCGGCACCCAAGCGACGTCAATGTCGTTTGATTCTACACCGTGGCGAAGCAACGTGTCTTCCGCTCCGCTTAACAGCTTGCTCGTAATAAATTCATTAAATCTGCCGACGACGATTCCGATTTTAAGTCCTGTTCCTACTAGGTTTCCTTGTATGATATTCATATGTTATCCATCCTTTTTTGTGAGATTTGTTTTTAGAAATGAAGCAGATGTCCAAGTTTTTTCATTTTGGTCTGTAAATATTGCTTGTTATGCTCACTCGCTTCCATTTGAAGCGGCACCCGTTCTGAAATGCTGAGACCGTATCCTTCGAGGCCGGCGATTTTCCGGGGGTTATTGGTTAAAAGTTTCATATGCTGAACCCCTAAGTCGCGGAGAATCTGGGCGCCGATGCCGTAGTTGCGCAGATCAGGCAGAAAGCCGAGCGCTTCGTTCGCTTCAACCGTGTCATACCCTTGTTCCTGCAATCGGTACGCCTTCAGCTTATTGATTAAACCGATTCCTCTGCCTTCCTGGCGCAAATACAATAGAACGCCGCGGCCTTCTTCAGCAATTTGCGCAAGCGCGGCATGAAGCTGAGGTCCGCAATCACAGCGATGGGATGCAAACACATCGCCCGTCAGGCATTCTGAGTGCACTCTGACAAGAACGGGTTCGCTGTTAAACGGGACATCCCCCATGACAAAGGCGAGATGTTCTTTTCCGTCAACCTCGTTTGTATATCCGTAAACCCTAAACGTGCCGAAGTCAGTCGGCAGCGTAATATCAACTTCTCTGTTCACAAGTGTCGTAATGTTGTAACGGTACTCTATTAAGTCTTTTATCGTAATCATTTTCAGCTGGTGGCGTTCGGCGATTTCGGCTAACTCCGGCACTCTGGCCATTGTGCCGTCTTCATTCATAATTTCACAAATGACGCCCGCTCCCTGAGATCCGCAGGCTTTTGCAAGGTCAACGGCTGCTTCCGTATGGCCGGCCCGCTTCAGGACGCCTCCTTTTTTTGCGATTAAGGGGAAAATGTGGCCCGGACGCTGAAAATCGTCAGACACAGATTCTTCGTTCAACAGCGCCTGAATGGTAAAGGATCGTTCCTGAGCGCTGATGCCCGTTTTTGTCAGCCTGTGGTCAATACTGACCGTAAACGCGGTCTCATGTGAGTCCGTATTATGATCGACCATCGGGTGAAGATCCAGCCGGCCGGCGATGTCTTCAGACAGCGGCGTGCAGATCAGGCCTCTCCCATGGGTCGCCATAAAATTAACCACTTCCGGCGTGGCATGCTCAGCCAGCGCTATGAAATCTCCTTCGTTTTCTCTGTCTTCATCATCGACAACAATGATGACTTCACCTTTTTTCAGCGCCTCTAACGCCTCTTCTATCGGATGAAACATATCGATCTTCCTTTCTAAAAGCCGTTCTCGCTTAAAAAGGCTTCCGTGATAGTTTGATTGCTTTTCGTTTGTTCTGTTTTGTGCAAAAAGCGGTATAAGTATTTGCCGATCATGTCACACTCAATATTTACGGTCGATCCGACTGTTTTCGTCTGAAAAATCGTTTCTGAGATGGTATGCGGAATGATGGATACCGTCACGCTTTCGTCTGATAGACCGAAAATCGTCAGGCTCACGCCGTCTACCGTAATTGAACCTTTCAATACGAGCGTTTTTGTCAATTCCGGCGAAAGTTTTAAATCGTAATAGACCGCGTTGCTTTTTTTCTCGATCCGCGTAATTTCCGCCGTTCCGTCCACATGCCCTGATACAAAGTGGCCGCCGAACCGTCCGTTGGCGGACATCGCTCTTTCCAGGTTTACTTTACTGCCTTTTGACAAGCCGTTCAGCGAAGTGGCTTTCACTGTTTCCGGCATGACATCAACCGTAAATTGATTGTCAGAAAATCCGGTTACGGTCAGGCAGATGCCGTTTACCGCAATGCTGTCGCCAAGCTTCACATCACTTGTCACTTTTGAAGCGGCGATGGTTAATGCCATGGAAAGGCCTGTCTTTTTGATTGCTTGGATCGTGCCTGTTTCTTCAACGATTCCTGTAAACATCGTCACCATCCTTTCCATCTTTAGGTATGGCCGTCAGTTTTATATCCGGCCCGATTTGGGTGATTTGTGTGAATTGTAAATGGGGGACATCTTTCATTGATTGAAAACCTTCACCGGAGATCAAGCTGGGAGCAAGCGTTCCTCCGATTAATTTAGGGGCGAAATAGAAATGAAGCTCTTGGAAACAGCCTTCCTTGACAAAACTTCCGTGTACGGATGCTCCGCCTTCCACATAAACGGACATTATGCCGTTTTCAGCGAGAATACTGAGCACCTCAGGGACGTGAATGCGGTCTGTTTCCAGCGGAATAACTTTTATTCCGAGTGCGGTCAGCCGGTCTTTCTTTTGCACGTCTGCATCTTTGGCCGTAAATATCCATGTCGGCGCAGCGCCGTCAGTGAGCACATTTGCCGTTTCAGGAATGGTCAGCTTTGTATCGAGAATCACTCTGACCGGCTGCTTCACCGCATCAGGAAGCCTGCAGGTCAGGCTCGGATTATCGGCTTTGACTGTGCCTGCTCCGACAAGAATGCTTTGATGCGATTTCCTGTATTGCTGGGCATCAAGCCTTGCCGCCTCTGATGTAATCCATTTGCTGTCACCGGTTTCAGTCGCTGTTTTCCCGTCAAGGCTCGCGGCCGCTTTCAAGGTGACATACGGAAGTCCGGTCCGCATGAAGTGAAGAAACATTTTATTCAGCTCTTCTGCCTGCTGCCTGAGAAGTCCGGTTTTCACTTCGATGCCCGCTGCTTCCAGCATTCCGATGCCTTTTCCGGCTACAAGCGGATTCGGATCTTTCACAGCTATGAACACCCTTTTCATCCCCGACTTTATTATCAGTTCGGCGCATGGCGGTGTTTTTCCGTAATGGCTGCAAGGCTCCAGCGTCACATACAAATCGGCGCCTTTTGCGTGTCTGCCGGCCATATGAATCGCGTGAACCTCGGCATGCGCTTCTCCGTATTGCAAATGGGCGCCCATTCCGACGATCTGTCCGTTTTTGACGACGACAGCGCCGACAAGAGGATTGGACTGTGTCTGTCCTTCACCGCGTCTGGCAAGTTCTATTGCCGTATTCATATAATATTCTTCCATCGTTATCCCTCCCTTCTTCCACGCAATTTGGCGTCAAAAAAGCCCCGAATGTTTACACAGTTCGGGGCTTTGCCAGTTTTCATCCATAGGAAATAAGACTATACAGTAAGTTTATTTTTTGCATAGCTTCTCTCATCCTTCTCCCATCCAGACTTTCACTGTCGGCTTCAGCTTTTCACTGAATCCACCGTATACAGATGCATACGGGTCACGGGCTGTAAAGCGCAAAACGCCTTATTACCGCCGGTCGGGATTTTCACCCAGCCCCGAAGGATACAATCAATATTTTTTTGTCCTTATCCGCTATTATAACATCCTTTGCGGCAGGCGCAATGAATTTGCACCTAATTATTCAGAAAAATAAAAAGCGCCCTTTTTCCATAAAAGGCGCCTTTATTTATTCGTTCACTTTGACGACCTTCAATAAGCCGTCAATCCGGTTTGATTTGCTGAAATACGCTTTAATTTTATCTCCCTTTTTCACATCGGAGAGATCCTGCTTCAGCTTGTCGCCGTTAAAAATAATTTTTGTGCCGTTTGCTGCCGTACCGTGGTACTCAGTTCCTTCGATTTTCGTAATTTTATATGTTTTGACTGTATATTCTTCTTTTTCCTGGGACAGGGTTTGTCCGATTGCAGTCGGCACGTCTTTCAGTTCAATATCGTTTATGACCATATAACCGCCCGCCAATAACAGCAGCAGTACAAGTAAAATGGCTGCTTTTGTTTTAATTCTTCCCATTTTTCTACCTCCAGCCCGTATCAATCTATTCATTACTATGTCATATTCCTTTTTTTCATGAATAGAAACCCGTTCTTCCCTGCGTGAGTTATTCATATAACGTTTCATAAAGGGAAGATGTTTCATGTATCTGTAAAACTTTCTATCTATTAAATAGATATACGAATTTATGTTCTGTTTTTGAGGGTGGAAAGATAAATTTATATAAAAAAGCAGTTTTCTTATAAGAAAACTGCCTGTACGGTTTATTTCGTCTTGCGAATTTCGTTAAACGGGAAGAAGACGAATTTTGATGTGCCCGCTATTTGTTTTTTCGTAAAAAGACCGAGGCCGTTGCGGCTGTCCATAGATTCTCTGCGGTTATCACCCATGACGAAATATTTGTCGTCCGGCACCTTCACCGGGCCGAAGTCTTCCGTCAGCCGGTCATAGCCGTCTTGCTTCGCTTTTTTCTTGTTTGCCGCTAAATACGGTTCGGACACTTTTTTGCCGTTGATATACAGCTGATCGTTTTTCATTTGCACCGTGTCGCCGGGAAGTCCGATAATCCGTTTGACATAGTGTTCATTTTCTCCGTTCAGAACGACGATCTGGCCGCGTTTGAAGTCGCTTATGTATTTGACCGTCATATTGACAAAGATTCTCTCGCGGTCATGCAGCGTCGGATCCATTGATCTTCCATCAACGAGATAAGGGGCAAATAAAAAGTTTCGGATGAGCAGTGCCAGAACGACAGCGATGATAATGGCTTTCGCCCAATCAAGTACGGCGCTTTTTTTAGAAGTTTTTTCTTTTTCTGATTTCAAGTGATTTCCTCCCATTAGCCATGGTCGTTTTTATTTTACCATGAATCCCTGCACAGAGGGCAAATAAGCCCCGCACCCCATCCATTTTTTTCATTTTATAAGCCGGATTTGCTGATTTTACGGTATTTCACAAAGCTTCCGATCCGCCAAATGCACAAATACACAAAAGCAAGTTCCATCGTTAAAACGGCGAATTCCGCCGCGTCAATGTTTTTGAAATATTGGCTGAGCACGATGCGGATCGCAATAATCGCGATAATGACATATTTAAAGTTTTTATTCCGCTTGGAGTAGACAAAGCCGTCTTCCCGGATTTCATAGGCGGTTTGCGACAGCATGATGACACCGAATACCGCGCCTAACAGTCCGGCGATGGCGAGCTCCCAAAGAGCGGGAAAATGAAACGGCTTTCCCGGGATATTCATGAGCTGGCTGATGCTGAATGTAAAAATGACGGCGATAATCAAAAGCGGGAGAATGATGCCGAAGCCGCCGCCTTTAATCGGCCTGTTTCCCTTTTTCACCCTGAACCAAATCATAAGTGCGAGAATGATAATGACAAATAAAACGGTTGCCAATTGAACCAACGTTTCTACCTCTTTTCATTGTTGTAATCGGTCTTTTTCACTATACCAGAATGATCGCTGATGTTCATATATGTATTTTTTCATGATTTACACATGAGAATTTTCATATACACAAAAAAACCCGCCTGAAAAAGGCGGGTTTTATGTCATTATCCTTCTACACGGATTTCTTTCATTTTGTCTCCGTTAGACATGTTTTTCGCATGCTCTAAACCGCTTGTCACTTTTCCGAATACAGTATGAACGCCGTTTAAATGCGGCTGCGGCTCATGTACGATGAAGAATTGGCTTGAACCCGTGTCTTTACCGGCATGCGCCATTGATAAAGAACCGGCTTCGTGCTTATGCGGATTGCCTTCTGTTTCACATTTGATCGTTTTTCCGCTTCCGCCCATGCCTGTCCCAGTCGGATCTCCGCCTTGGCTGACAAAGCCCGGAATCACGCGGTGGAAAATAACGCCGTCATAAAAGCCCGTATTCGCCAGGTTTTCAAAGTTAGCGACTGTATTAGGCGCTTCATTCGGATAAAGTTCAAATTCGATTCTGCTGCCGTTTTCCATTTCGATGTAACCAGTTTTCATTCTCATTCCTACTTCCGTATTGTTTTTTGTCAAAGCCTTCTTCAATATGAATTTCAATTGTAAGCCGGCTTTCTTTTTGATATTCTTTTGAAGGAAGAGGCCTCTGCTCTTCTTTTCGCGGCTATTATACCACACCTTCAGCCGGAAAACGAATCTCCCCGCTTCCGCAGAAAGAAAATGAAACCAGAACAGCTTCACAGCCGTCTATGTATCGGAACTGCTTCACGCAGGCCCTCACAAACCGCTTCAAAACGGCATTTGTGAAAAGAAGGAGGTTAACCGCTTTGAAAAAAATGTGGATTGGATTGCTGGCGGCGGCCGTTGTATTGTGCACAATACCGAAAATCAGCCTGGCCGATGCCGCAGTCGGAGATGTCATCGTCACACTGGGGGCGGATCTGTCAAACGAAAACCGGCAGAAAGTGCTTGACGAATTAAATGTCCCTGATAACGCGACAAAAGTGACGGTCACGAATAAAGAAGAACATGAATATCTGGGAAAATATATATCGAATGCCCAAATCGGCACAAGAGCCATCTCTTCATCATCCATCACGGTGGCAAAGAAAGGGTCCGGGCTTGACGTTAAGACCCATAATATCGATTCCATCACGGATGAAATGTACTTAAACGCCCTGATGACAGCAGGAGTGAAAGATGCAAAAGTATACGTGACGGCGCCGTTTGAGGTATCAGGCACCGCAGCATTAACTGGAATCATCAAGGCATATGAAGTCTCATCAGACAAAGCGATTTCAGAAGATGTAAAACAGGTCGCCAACCAAGAGCTTGTCACCACTTCAAATCTCGGGGATAAAATCGGGGATAAAAACGCCTCCGCGCTCATCGCAAATATTAAAGATGATTTCGCGAAAAACGGTGTGCCCGATACAAAAGAAGGAATCGAGAAAAAGGTCGATGATGCGGCTTCAAACCTTAACATTACACTGACTGACGCTCAAAAAGACCAGCTCGTTTCATTGTTTAATAAAATGAAAAACGCCAAGATTGATTGGGGCCAAGTCGGCAGCCAGCTCGATAAGGCAAAAGACAAAATCACGAAGTTCATTCAATCCGATGAAGGCAAAAGCTTTGTTCAAAAAGTCATTGATTTCTTCGCTTCGATTTGGAATGCGATCGTGTCTGTATTTACAGGAGACAGCGGATCAAGTTCTAACAGCTGAATGCAAAAAGAGACCGGACGCCATCGTTCCGGTCTCTTTTTTATTTATTGTTTGACCCCCGTCTTAAACGGCAGATCCAGTTTTACAATGTCTTCATAAGTTTCCCTTCTAATGACAAGATGCGCTTCGCCGTCTTCCACAAAAACGACGGCGGGACGCGGAATGCGGTTGTAGTTGTTAGCCATGCTGTATCCGTATGCTCCCGTGCAGAAAACGGCGAGAAGATCGCCTTCTTTCACTTCCGGAAGGTCTATATCCCAAATGAGCATATCCCCGCTTTCACAGCACTTGCCCGCGATGGATACCGTTTTATCGTGGTGTTCTCCGATTCTGTTTGCCGATACGGCTTCATATTTCGCCTGATACAGCGCAGGACGGATATTATCGCTCATGCCCCCGTCAACCGCTGCATATTTACGGGTGCCGGGCACTTCTTTTTGCGAACCGATGGTATATAGCGTCGTTCCGGCGTCTCCGACGAGCGAGCGTCCCGGTTCAATCCAGATCTCCGGAATGTCAAAAGCGTGCAGCGCTGCGTTTTCTTTTACCGCTTCGATAATTTTTTCCACATAAACGGCGGGATGAAGAGGTTCATCCTCCTCCGTGTAGCGGATGCCGAAGCCTCCCCCTAAATTCAGCACTTCAGAGACAAAGCCGAATGATTCTCTCCATTCATTCAGTTTTGCGAAGATTTTTTCTGCGGCCAGCACAAAGCCCGCCGTATCAAAAATTTGCGATCCGATGTGGCAGTGAACGCCGAGAAGGCGGATATGGTCCGACTGTAATACTTGTTCAATCGCCTTTTCTATTTGCCCGTTATGCAGATCAAAACCGAATTTGGAATCTTCCTGTCCCGTCGTAATATAATCATGCGTATGCGCCTCTACCCCCGGAGTGATCCGCAGAAGCACATCCATTGTGCGCCCTGATTTGCGGCACAGTTCCGCGAGTAAGGAGATTTCATAAAAATTATCCACGACGATGCAGCCGATTTGATGATCGAGCGCCATTTTCAACTCTTCTTCGCTTTTGTTATTGCCGTGAAAATGAATCCTGTCAGCCGGAAAACCAGCCGCAACCGCCGTAAACAGCTCTCCGCCGGATACAACGTCCAATGAGAGCCCCTCCTGCTCAGCGAGCTGTATCATCGCAACGGAAGAAAACGCCTTGCTCGCGTACGCGACCTGCGCCTTTAAATCCGCGTCAATGAATGCCTGTTTAAAGCTTTTAGCGCGCTCACGTATTAAAGCCACATCGTAAACATAAAGAGGCGTGCCGTAATGCTCCGCTAAATACAGCGCGTCCACACCTCCGATTTCCAAATGACCTAGTTTGTTTTGTCTGCTTGTGCCATGTAAGAACAATGCTCATTCCCTCTTTCTGATCCGCATATGGGTGAAAAGGACAGCTTCTTTTGAGCTGTCCTTATACAAGTCCCGTATAAGTTAAGACATACAATATCATAATCTTCTGTCGGTTTCAATGCGATTATGAACCGCTTGGCTGTCTTTGACGGTCTTTCGGGTGAACAATGCTCGGTCTGACTTTCGCTCCCGGCACTGTCGTCCGGACGAGCACCTGCCACAGCGCCTTGCCGTTAAACGGTAAAAACGGCCATAAATACGGCGTATGAAACGAGCGGATATTCGCCATTATGATCAGCAGCAATGTAAAACCTATCACAAAGCCTTTCACTTGGAAAATGGCCACGAGCACCATTAAGATGAGGCGTATCATTTTATTGGCGAGGCTGAGCTCATAGCTCGGCGTGGTAAATGATCCGATGGCGGCGATCGATACGTACAGAATCACTTCTGCTGAAAACAGCCCCACCGCTATGGCGATTTGACCGATCAGCACCGCCGCAATCAGACCCATGGCGGTGGATAAAGCGGTCGGCGTATGGATCGCGGCCATCCTGAGAAACTCAATCCCCAAATCGGCCAAAAAGATTTGCAGAATGATCGGGATATGCGTATTTTTATTTAAACCGATAAAATCCAATCTTTCAGGCAGAAGAGACGGTTCAAGAACAAAGAGGAACCAGATCGGAAGCAGAACAGTTGAAGCGATAATACCGAAGAACCTGATCCATCTTAAAAATGTTCCCACTGAAGGCGCCTGCCTGTATTCTTCCGCATGCTGAACATGGTGAAAAATCGTGGTCGGCGTTATGATCACGCTCGGTGACGTATCAACGACGATGATGACGTGCCCTTCTAAAATGTGATTGGCGGCCACATCCGGCCGCTCCGTGTATCTGACCATCGGAAACGGATTGTAGCCTTGTTTGACGATGAATTCCTCCACCGTTTTATCAGCCATCGTCAGTCCGTCAATGTCAATCGCATTCACTTCGTTTTCGACGATGCTGACAAGGTCCGGGTCAGCGATGTCCTCTATATACACAATCGCAAGATCGGTCTTAGAGCGCTCGCCGACTTTCGTAATTTTGACGCGGAGCCTTTCGTCCCTGATTCGTCTTCTGATCAATGCTGTATTAATGACGATATTTTCGATAAAACCGTCTCTTGCCCCGCGGACGACCTTTTCCGTATCCGGTTCTTCAGGCGTGCGTCCGGGATAACTTCTGACGTCAACGATAAAGGCGAAGCCCGCGTCTTCAACGATAACCGCCACAAGTCCGGAAAGAACTTGATCCGTTGCTTCGTCGAGCGTTTTGACTTTTTGAACCTGCTGATTGACAAGTCTGTTTTCAACAACGTCAATCGCTTCATCCGCATTCTCGTCATAATTATTGACGTCGACGAGCTGTTCCATTAAATGAATGATAAACAAAGTATCGGTTAATCCGTTGACAAAGTAAATCTGGACTTCCCGGTCTAATACTCGAACTTTGCGGACGCCGACATCATAGCTCGTTCCCATACCGACGCGGTCTTTAAAAAATTGTTCATTTTTTCTAGGATCCCGGTACACCTTGATCATGTTTTCCGGTTTTTCCGGCATGGCTTTCGCTCCTTTCTAAAATGAATTCGACCGCCTTCATCGTGATCGGCGAGCCTTTTGATATGTCATCTTTTCTTCCCATCTTACCTATGTCGCCGATGCCCACAATGAGGGGAACGTCCAATTTATCCAGACAATACACCGTATCTCCGTTCATTCTGTGCTCGTCCATTTCTCTCATTCCGGTTTTATCGACGCCAAACTCCGTCACTTCTCCATCACGGTCAATGGAGACATCGACTTTCGTCCATTCTGCCTGATGGGTCTTAGAAGCGACCGCAATCACCCCCAGCACTTCAATGTCCTGATGTGAGGCGACATATTTCAGCGCCGTTTCGCCCGGCCCTTCCCCTTGCAGGCCTGAATCGTCAAACATGACAAACACCGGGTCATTCGGCGCGGCTTTAATCAGCTGAACAAGTTCGGGGCCGCTTCTCGTTGACGGATTGCCCTTTGATTGGGAAATACACCGTCCGCCTGCTTTTTCCGCGGCATATTCAATTGTTTTGGCGGCGTATACGTCCCCGTCTGTCACAAGAATGACCTTCCGTTTCGTCATCAGGCATTATCCTTTCGGTTTAAAAATAACGGCTACAAGAAATGCGAATAAAATCGCTGAAGATATACCGGCGGAAGTAAGTTCAAAAATCCCCATGGCGATCCCGATAAATCCATGCTCGTGAGCTTGATGCATGGCGCCGTGCAATAAGCTGTGACCGAAGCTGACGATGGGAACCGTCGCGCCCGCGCCCGCGAATTCGATAAATTTGTCATATATTCCGAACCCATCTAACAAGGCGCCGATGACGACAAAAGTTGTCATTACATGGGCGGGTGTCAGTTTAAAAATGTCAAGCAGCAGCTGACCGATAATGCATATGATTCCCCCGCAAACAAAAGCCAACAGATATTCCATTTATGATGCACCTCCCGCCCGCTCAAATACCACACCGTGCGCGATGGTCGGAATGGTTTCCTTCTGCTGGATCATTGTCGGACTTAAAAGCGCTCCTGTCGCGACAACGAGTACCCTGTTTAGAGTCCCTGCTTTTAATTGATTAAAAATATGTGTGTACGTAACAAGCGCGGAGCAGGCGCAGCCGCTTCCTCCCGCAAACACCTGCTGGTCCGGCGTATAGATGAGAAGACCGCAGTCATCGTGTTTCGTTCCCACGGGATAGCCTTCTTCTTTGAGCAAATCTTTCACGATCGGCGAGCCGACGCCTGAAAGGTCACCCGTCAAAATCAGATCATAATCATCCGCCGTGCGGTTTAAGTCCTGCAGGTGCTGTTTGATTGTGTCGGCAGCGGCGGGCGCCATGGCCGATCCCATATCGAACGGGTCCGTAATTCCGAGGTCGCTTACTTTTCCCACTGTTGCGCTTGTAATCTTGATGTCAGAAGGGTTTTGGCTGATGATGACCGCCCCGCCCCCCGTGACTGTTGAAGTGGCGGTATCCGGTTTTTGCCCGCCATACTCCGTCGGATTGCGGAATTGCCGTTCTGCCGTCGCGTTATGGCTGCTCGTGGCTGCGATCGCCCGGTTCGCAAAACCGCCGTCAATGAGCGCGGATGCGACCGCAATCGTTTCCATTGATGTCGAACAGGCGCCGAACAGACAGAGGAACGGAATTTTCAGATGTCTGGCGACGTAGTTGGCGGTCACATTTTGATTTAAAAGATCCCCCGCGAGCAACAAATCAATATCGCTCTTTTTCAAATTCTGTTTTTGCAAAGCGGAGTTGATGGCATCTTCCATTAACTGACGTTCCGCCATTTCCCAGTTTTTCTGATTGCAATGCATTTCATCGTATGTCTTATCAAACAGCGAACCGAGCGGGCCGTCTTTTTCTTTCGGTCCGGCTGCCGTCCCCGCCGCATTTACAAATAACGGGTTTTCAAATACCCAGGTTTGCTTTCCGGTCAATTTCATTTTTTCTCCTCCTACGAAAACAGTTTTTCACAAGCAAACCGTATCAGGCCTACGATATAGGCTGCCACGACGCCGAATACAATGACGTTTCCCGCCAATTTAAACATGTTTGTCGCTACTCCGAGCACGAGTCCTTCACTTCTGTGTTCCAGAGCCGCGCTTGTCATACTGTTTGCAAAACCCGTCACCGGCACGGCTGAACCCGCTCCGGCAAACTGCCCGAGTCTGTCATAAATGCCGAATCCGGTCAAAAGGGCGGAAATTAAAATAAGAGTGGCGGACGTCGGGTTGCCCGCTGTTTTTTCATTAAAATTAAAAAAGTGGATGTAAAAGTCTTGAAGAGCCTGCCCGATCAGACAGATCAAACCGCCGATCAGAAAGGCTTTGACGCAATTCCAAACATATGGCGGTTTCGGCTGATAGTCTTTCACTTTTGTTTTGTAATTTTCTTTTAAGTTTGTCACGTCGGTTCCTCCTTATGAATGATGGATAAAATACAGCCAATGAAATAAAGAGCCGGCTATTTTGCCGAACACAATGGCCATCAGCAATATGATGATTTTGCTGCCGAAGCCGATCCGTTTGGCAAGAATGGGAAGCACATTCAGCACTTCTGTAAGCGCGGCGGCCAGCATGCCGACAAACATGCCGGCCAAAAGCCCGACCGGAACGGCCAGCCATTCAGATAAAAAAAAATGATTCATATTTAAGGTTTCCCAGCCGCCGAACACAGCTCCTGAAATAACAGCTCCTTCGTAGGCCTGTACAAAGCGCATTGTTTTTGTCAGCTGCATAAGGCGGGGGACGATTCCCATAACGGTTAAAAAAGCCACAAAGCCTGCCCCCACGGTCAGCCCTCCGCCAAGCCCGACAAACATAACGAAAAGAATGCTAACGATCATGCAGATCTTTCATCGTCTCTTCATTTTCGTGCATTGCGACATAATGATCGAGATCAAGCTGATAATTAAACATCTCGACTTCCAGCGGGCTTGGCTCTTCATTCAGGCGTTTTTTGAAGATGTGATTAAAAAAGACGATCATACCGAGACCGAGGCCGATGCTGTATGGAATCTGAAGCAGATACGGGTATTCATTCCGTTCGCCCGTTATGATTTCATATAAGGCGATATGAACTTCTCTCATACTGACATCTTCATGAAAATTCATAATGGCAAGACATGAACCGATAAAAAGCAGGAGCCAGACACCGACGAACAAAACGGCTGACAGCCGCTTTTTCTGGTAATGGATTTCCACTATCGTTTCAGCGCCGCCGACGGTCTGTACATCAAGCGCAGGAAAAGCGGTATGAATGGTTTTCAGCACTTTTATAATGTCCAGCACGACGATATTTTTGTCTTTTTTCGTGACCTTATACAGCGGCAGTGCCGACAGTTTTTTTTTCAGCTTTTGCTGTCCCGCGATCTGCGCGGCGTCGCCGATTGTGATGATATCTCCGGTATGAGCCTTCACGCGGTGGCGAAGTCTGAGAAATATTCGTCTTTCCATCTTGCATCACCATCTTTCGGGTGGTTATATATGTAGTATGTGGTTCACTTTTGTTCTCATTCATCAGCGGCAAAAGACCATAAATTACCACCGATGCACAAATAAAAAAAGCCGGCCCGTAAAAGGTCAGCTTTCCGTATGATCCATCTGCACTTTAATCTGCTTTAATATTTTTTTCTCCAGCCTCGATACCTGGACTTGGGAAATCCCGAGCCGTTCGGCTACCTCCGACTGTGTCTGATCTTTATAATATCTCAGATAGACAATGAGTTTTTCCCGTTCTTCCAAATCACTGATCGCTTCCTTGAGGGCGATTTTGTCAAACCACTTCTCTTCTGAATGATCGGCGATCTGATCAAGCAGGGTGATCGGGTCTCCGTCATTTTCATACACGGTCTCATGAATGGATGAAGGCGCCCGCACCGCTTCCTGCGCAAGCACCACATCCTCCGCATCAATTTCTAAATGGTCCGCGATTTCCTGGACGGTCGGCACTCTTCCGTATGTTTTTGACAGTTCATCTTTCGCCCGGCGTATTTTATTGCCGAGCTCTTTTAAAGATCTTGATACTTTGACGGTTCCGTCATCGCGGATGAAGCGCTGGATTTCTCCGATAATCATCGGCACGGCATAAGTTGAAAAACGGACATCATAGGACAAATCGAATTTATCAACGGATTTTAACAATCCGATACAGCCGATCTGAAACAGATCGTCCGGCTCATAGCCTCTGTTTAAAAACCTTTGAACGACGGACCACACAAGACGCATGTTTTTTTCTATGAGGAGGTCTCTTGCCTGCTGGTCGCCCTCTTGGCTCTTTTTGATCAATTCTTTGACTTCATGGTCCTTGAGCTGCGCGTTTTTGCTGTTTTTCTTAACCTCCACATCCATAACAAATCTCCTTAATTACAAAGCGCTTTGCTTTTTGATAGGTGTTTTGTTAAGCGTATCGTCGTTCCCATCTCCGGCGAGGAATCAATCGTGACATCATCCATGAAGTTTTCCATAATGGTAAAGCCCATTCCGGAGCGCTCAAGCTCGGGTTTTGTCGTAAAGAGCGGCTGGCGCGCTTCCTCAAGATCCGTGATCCCGAGGCCTTCGTCACGTATGGTCAGATAGACGACATGATCCTCCAGCGTAACGGAGATGTACACCTTTCCGTCGCAGTTTTCTTCATAGCCGTGGATGATCGCGTTTGTTACCGCTTCTGATACGACGGTCTTGATTTCCGTCAGCTCATCCATCGTCGGGTCGAGCTGTGCGATAAAAGAAGCAACTGTTACGCGCGCAAACGATTCGTTCTGACTGAGGGCTGAAAATTCAAGATGCATCTCGTTTTTCATGATGCCACCCCCAACGTTAAAAGCGCTTTTTGTTCTGATTGTTCGAACCTGATGATTTTAAACAGGCCGGACATGTCAAACAGACGTCTCACCGCGGGCGAAATCGCGCACACGACCATTTCTCCGCCGAGCTGTTTAATTTGTTTATAACGCCCTAAAATCACGCCGAGGCCGGAGCTGTCCATGAAGGTAAGATCTTCAAGGTTCAGCACGATGTGACGGATGCCGTCAGCCTCCAGCGATTCAGTAACCTTTTGTTTTAATGATTCTGCCGTATGATGGTCGAGTTCACCTGTTAATCGAATACAAAGCACGGATTCTTTGACATGAAAGTCAATTCCAAGGCTCATGCTCATTCCTCCTTGATATGATCGGATAATGAGTGTTTCGATTTTCGGGAAAGCAATTCCTTCACTATGACAAAACTAGTGCCCGTTCGCCACGATTATTTAAATTTTGTCCAATCTCCCATCGTGCGCTTCAGAAAAGTGAGAAAACCCGCTTTTTCCATGTCGTCTTTTGCCGTGACCGGGCTTTCAACGAGCACCTTTCCGTCTTTTTTCAGAACGAGGCTGCCGAGCACCTCTCCTTTTTTAACCGGAGCCGTTACATTGCCGTTGATTTTCACTTCTTTTTTTACTTTGTCCATGTTCTCTCCCTTTTTGGCCAGAAGAGAAATCGGCTCAGATGTGGTCAGCTTGATCAGTTTCTTTTTTCCTTTTATCACTTTTACCGTTCCGACGATTTGATCCCGTTTGTACAGCGGGTGTGTTTTGAACTGGCTGAAGGCGTAATCAAGCATTTTGGTCACTTGGGCATTTCTTTCTTTCGGGGTGCTGGCTCCGAAAACGACAGCAATGACCCTCATATTTCCTTTTTTAGCGGTGGCGGTTAAACAATACTTTGCTTCGCCTGTAAAGCCCGTCTTCACGCCGTCTACACCCGGATAAAATTTGATCAGCCGGTTTGTATTGACGAGCCAGAACTTTTTGTCTGTATTTTCTCTTAAATAATCCTCATACGTTCCTGTAAATTGAGTGATTTTATCATACTTTAATAATTCCTTCGCCATTTTTGCCATGTCATAAGCAGAGCTGTAATGGTCTTTTTCGGGCAGTCCCGTCGGGTTTTTGAAGGAGGTATCTTTCAATCCCAATTCTTTTGCTTTTTTGTTCATCCGGCTGACGAAATCCTCTTCTGAACCGGCGATATACTCCGCCATTGCGACAGATGCGTCATTTCCGGAAGCTATCGCAATTCCTTTGAGCATTTCTTTTACCGTCATTTCTTCTCCGGGTTCAAGGAAAATCTGTGATCCGCCCATGGACGCGGCATGTTCACTCGTCCTGACTTTATCGCTCATCTTTATTTTCCCTTTGTCAAGCGCTTCCATGATTAAAAGCATGGTCATGATTTTTGTCATGCTTGCCGGCGCCAGACGCTCCCGGCTGTTCTTGTTATAAAGAATACTTCCCGTATCGCGTTCAATCAGCACGGCGCTTTTGGCTTCATGAGCGAGCTCCGATGTATGTTTTCCGTCCGGCTTTGCAAAAGCGGACGGTGCTGATGCCGTTAATAAAATGCCAATCAACAAAGTGGATATAAGACGTTTCATCTCCAAAGCCCTCCATTTCATAATCCTTTTTATTTTTTCCAAATCCGGTGGTTTTATACGCCTCATCTGGAAAATGTTTCGTGTTGAGGGCACAAAAAAACAGCTGCTTCCGAAGAAACAGCTGACTGATGCTGACTTATTTTTGAGAACGTGCGACTACAGCTTTTACAAGCTTCAAAAAGCCGCCTTTTACTTTTTCCGTCATTTCCATTACTTCTTCATGGGATAACGGCTGGTCAAGAATACCTGCCGCCGCGTTGGAAATGCATGAGATGCCGAGCACGCGCATCCCCGCGTGGTTGGCGACGATGACTTCCGGCACGGTCGACATGCCGACAGCGTCAGAACCCATCGTTCTTAAAAACCGAACCTCAGCAGGCGTTTCGTAAGACGGCCCCGTAACAGCTGTATACACCCCTTTTTGAACAGGAATGCCCAGCTCATCGGCCGTTTTTTCAGCCAAGCCTGACAGCTCTTTGTCATAGGCTTCTGACATGTCCGGGAATCTCGGTCCGAATTCAGCTTCGTTCGGCCCGATTAACGGGTTGGTGCCCGTAAAGTTGATGTGGTCTGTAATAATCATCAGATCGCCGGCGCGGAATTCAGTGTTGATACCGCCGGCTGCGTTCGTCACGACAAGGGATTCAACGCCGAGCGCCTTCATCACGCGGACGGGAAATGTGACCTGATCCATTGAGTAGCCTTCATAGTAATGAAAGCGGCCCTGCATCGCGATGACCTGCACACCTTCAAGCGTTCCCATCACAAGCTGGCCGGCATGGCCTTCTACCGTTGAGACCGGAAAATCAGGAATCGTTTCATATGTAAGCTTGACAGCTCCTTCAATTTCATCGGCCAATACGCCGAGCCCTGACCCTAAAATCAGACCGATCTTTGGTGTTTCTTTCACATGTTCTTTAATAAATGCAGCAGCACGTTCGATCTTTTGTTTCAAAAAAAGTCCCCCTACTGTAATCTTGATAAAAAGCTTTTTCCGTATTCCGGCTTTTCCGTTTTGAAATTATCCGCAATGGTTGCGCCGATATCGGCAAATGTATCCGCAAGCGGCAGCTGTTCAGTGTGTTTGTGCTTTTTGCTGTAAACAAGAAGCGGCACATACTCCCGCGTGTGATCCGTGCCGTGATGGACAGGATCATTGCCGTGATCCGCAGTGATGATAAGCAGATCGTCTTCTTTCATTTTCTCAAATACTTCCGGAAGCCTCGCGTCGAATTCCTCGAGCGCTTTTCCGTACCCTTCCGGATCGCGGCGGTGTCCGTACAGCGCGTCAAAATCAACGAGGTTGGCAAAGCTCAGGCCCGTGAAATCTTCACCGAGCGTTTCAATCACTTTGTCCATGCCGTCCATATTAGATACCGTGCGGCGGGAAGATGTAATGCCTTCTCCGTCATAAATATCAGAAATTTTGCCGATGGAAATGACGTCTAATCCGCTGTCTTTCATTCCGTTCATTACCGTGCGTCCGAACGGTTTGAGCGCATAATCATGACGGTTCGGCGTGCGTTTGAAGCTGCCCGGTTCTCCGACGAACGGTCTTGCGATAATCCGGCCGACCATGTACTTCGGATCAAGCGTCAGTTCTCTTGCCGTTTCACAGATGCTGTACAGCTCGTCAAGCGGAACGACATCTTCGTGAGCCGCAATCTGCAGCACGGAATCTGCTGATGTATAAACGATCAGCGCACCCGTTTCCATATGTTCTTTTCCGAGCTCGTCCAGAATCGCCGTGCCTGAAGCCGGCTTATTTCCGATGATTTTCCGTCCTGAACGCCGCTCAAGTTCCTGAAGAAGTTCATCCGGAAATCCTTCCGGGAACACTTTAAACGGTTTTTCAATGTAGAGGCCCATAATCTCCCAGTGCCCCGTCATCGTATCTTTCCCGTTTGACGCCTCCTGCATTTTTCCGTAGTACGCAAGAGGGTGCTCCGTTTTTTCCACGCCCTTAATGTCTCCGATCAGTCCGAGACCGAGCTGCGCCATATGGGGCATATGTAAGCCGTTCATGTGCTCTGCGATGTGTCCGAGCGTATTTGCGCCTATATCATTAAAATCGGCGGCGTCCGGCGCTTCACCGATTCCGACAGAATCCATTACGATCAAAAATACCCGGTTATATTTGTATTCAGACATCATAAAAGCCTCCTTTTCTTCCATTTGTCCATTGTAGCTTACAGAGGTCAGACAACTCAAGTATAAACCGTTTACATTCTCGTTGACAATGCCGATTCAAATAATTAGAACCTTCTCTGTATTCCGCCAATCCGGCAAAAAAAAGCCGCGGCCCCTCTGGCAGCGGCTCCTAAGCGCGCGGATGATACTGTTTGTACACGTCCTTCAGCCTTGTTTTCGTCACATGCGTATAAATTTGCGTCGTGGAAATATCGGCATGTCCGAGCATCTCCTGCACGGCGCGCAGATCCGCCCCGTTTTCGAGCAGGTGCGTTGCAAAGGAGTGCCGGAGCGTGTGCGGTGTCAGCTCTTTTTTAATCCCCGCTTCAAGGGCGATTTTTTTCAGGTTTTTCCAGAATCCCTGACGGCTGATCTGCCTGCCGTGATGATTCAGAAAAAGCGCTTCGGTTACGTTTTTCTTTAATAATTTCCCTCTGGCTTTTTCAATGTACGCTTCTATCGCATGAGAAGCGGCTTCACCAATCGGCACAATCCGCTCTTTCCGCCCTTTTCCGAAGCAGCGGACAAATCCCATCGTCAAATGGACGTCGGATAATTTCAGCTCGATCATCTCGCTGACCCTGATGCCGGTCGCGTACAGCAGTTCAAGCATGGCTTTATCCCTGAGACCGAACGGGCTGTCAAGCTTAGGCGTGTCCAATAACCGCTCAACTTCGTGAAGCGCCAATACTTTCGGAAGCGTCCGCTCTGTTTTTTGTGTTTCAATATGTACCGAAGGATCTTTATCCGCGGCTTTTTCCCTTAACAGAAATTGATGAAAAGACCGGATTGACGCCAAATGCCTGGCAGACGTCTTGCCGGATTTCCCGGAGTCCTTTATATGCTTTAAATATTGAATAATATGAAGACGGGTCACATCATTCCATGAAGTGATCTGAAGGCTTTCAGTTAAGAAGAGAGAATAACTTTTCAGATCACGCTCATAGGACATCATCGTATTTTGGGACAGCCCTCTTTCAACCCTCACGTAATGGATGAAATCCTTAATTTGATCCTTCACTCTCGATCTACTCCCCGTTTTGGTAAAAAAAGATCAATCGGCCGAACCAGCCGTCTTTCTCCTCATGTTCCGTTTTGGCCACTTTGACGGCGGAGCCTTCCGGTTTATCGTACCGATGATAGTTTTCATACTCTGAATTCACCCATATCATAGCATAATAGAACAGCGCGGTAAAACCTGTGAACAGTATAAACACTTTGATCGTATCCGCGGCTGTTTTTAAGAATCTGCCCATCTTTCTATCGACCCTTTCTTTGGCGGCTGTTAGTACACCTTATGCCAATTTCAAAGGCTTTTATACATAAAAACAGCAAAAAACCCTTTCCTGGCAGAAAAGGTTCGTAGGCTTTTACTCTGTTTCATCCCCGCGGCAGCGGTGGCAGATTCCGTGAAAAGTCAATCTATGATCTTTAATTTTAAATTTCCAATCACGTTCAATCACTTCTTCAACGTCTTCAAGCAGATCTTCTTCAATTTCATCGACGGCTCCGCACTCCATGCACACCAAATGGTGATGAAAGTGAGCCGCGCCTTCTTTGCGAAGGTCGTAGCGGGATACGCCGTCCCCGAAGTTAATTTTATCAACGACTTTTAATTCTGTTAATAATTCTAATGTACGGTATACTGTAGCGAGACCAATTTCAGGAGATTTCTCTTTTACGAGGAGGTATACATCTTCTGCGCTTAAATGGTCTTCTTCGTTTTCAAGCAGCACTCTTACCGTTGCTTCCCGCTGTGGCGTAAGCTTGTAGCTTGACGAGTGCAGCTGCTTTTTAATTCGATCAATACGGTTTTCCATGTCTTTCCCTCCTACGCCGCATTCCATGACTCATTATAACAAAATACGCGCAGAGTTCCAACTATAATTATTATAAACTGATAAATAAAAGTATTATTTTGTGATAATTATTCTAAAATATGCGTGATGACAGCTTTTCCATAAACAGCGGAGACACGTACGCCTCGAGCAGCGAAGCGATGACCGAGAAGAAAACGATGAGAATCAGCACGAAGGCGTAGCGTCCGAACCATTGGATCGGCGCGTCATGAAGGCTGCGTTTGACAAACAGCTGCCGGATCAATTTCAGGGAAAAAGCGATGGAGCATGTCCCCATGATAAGGTATGCCGGAATGAGAACGATGTTTTGCGGCAGAACCGAAATAAATGACAGGAAAAACCCGTTCATCCCCATTTGATTCACTAAAAAACCGACCGTGAAGCCGACGACGATTCCTTTTAAGAACACCATAATGAAAATAACCGGAAGACCGATCACGGAAATACCGAGAATCCACATCAGCCCCAAATATTTTACATCATGAAAGACGGCCTGCCAAAACATTTCTGAAGCGCCGGCATGTTTTCCGTCAGACAGCTGTCCGAAAAACTTGCTTAAATAGTAATACAGATCTTCTTTCTGCGTGATGGTCATGCTGTTGACGATGATCGCCCCGAAAATGACCCCCATCAAAAACAAGACAAACACAAATATATAAAGTGACAGATGATCCTTTACATGGCGAAAAAACAGTTCTTTGTACGATTGTTTTCTCATACCGCTTTCCTCCCGCTAATCTATTGACTTGATTTAGTAGATTGTATGAAAGAAAAGAGAAAACATGACAGAGAAATCATAGAAAGGCGCGAGATTCCGGCATAAAAAAAGAACCCCCGTCATCACTCCGGTGATCATAGGGGTTCCTTTTTTTATGCTTTATTCTTTCAAGCCTGTCTTTTTTGGTTTTCGTCACTCTTTCATGGGTGCTGAAAGACGGCGCCGTCCCCCTTGACAGGACTGCGTCACGCATCCCGTTTCTTTTGAGATGCTCCCGCATTTTTTTCGTTTTGCTCTTCGCCATGTGCCAATCGCTCCTTTTTCCCTTTTCTTTATCATAACAAAAAAATCCAGATGTGTTCATGAATACGGCTCATGTTTCGACCGGTAAGCGCGCAGAGACGTTTTGGCAGATGAATAGCTCCCCATTGCGGCGTATCCGTAAAAAAACCCCATAAAAATCCCCGCATACACGTGTTCATGATGACCGAAAACGATAGACACAACATTTCCGGCAGCAAGGGCAATCGTGGGAACGAATATGCCCGGAACCCGGCAGAACACTTTGATCAGCTGTGTAACGCATAAGACGACCGGCACGCCGATCACAGCATCCCAAATATTTGTATGGATCAGCGGAAAATAATCCACATTGCCACCTCTTTTTTCCGTCTTTTGCTATCTGTTAGCCTGCCTAAGAATTCCGCTTCCTATTCATGAAAAAAACAGCACCGGCACATGTCCGGTACTGTAAGAGTTGTTTATTTTCCTGCCGCGGCCCGTTCTACGGCTGCTGATACGGCCTGATGCACGTCCGCATCCAAAGGCTGAGGCACGAGATCGCCGTGTTTTGTGCAAGAGGCGATGGCTTCTGCGGCCGCCACAAGCATTTCATGGTCGATTTTCTTGCTTTTGGCGTTCAGCGCGCCGCGGAAAATCCCCGGGAAGCCGAGAACATTATTGACTGAACGGCCGTCAGCTGCATAAGCGGCTCCGGCTTGTAATGCCTCTTCCGGTTCAATCTCCGGCTTCGGATTAGATAAAGCCAGAATGACGTGTCCTTTTCTGACATCCTCTTTTTTAATGAGACCCGGAACTCCTGTGGTGCTGATCACAATGTCACACGTGTCCATTAATTCTTTGATGCTTCCAAGCGGCTGACCTCCGTACTGAGCGAGGCGGTTCATTGCGTCTTCTGACTTGTCCGTTCCGCAGACCGCTTTGACTCCGTATGCCATAAACATGCGGCAGATGGCGACGCCTGCCGCGCCGAGACCGATCTGACCGACCTTCGCTTCTTTTAAATCAAGACCGGCGCTTTTACAAGCGGAAATGGCGGCGGCGAGCGTGACGACCGCCGTGCCGTGCTGGTCATCGTGCATAACCGGAATGTCCAGTTCTTCTTTCAGGCGGTCTTCAATGTCAAAGCAGTGGGGCGAACCGATATCTTCAAGCAGAATTCCGCTGAACCCCGGAGAAATATGTTTTACCGTGCGAATGATTTCTTCCGGATCAGAGGTATCGAGCAAAATCGGAATTCCGCTGATACCCGCCAGCTGGTCAAAAAGCGCGGCTTTCCCTTCCATTACGGGCATTCCGGCGACAGAGCCGATATTGCCGAGGCCGAGAATCGCCGTGCCGTCGGTGACAATGGCGACAGAATTGCTGATTGTCGTATAGATGGATGCTTTTTCAGGCTCGTTTTCGATCAGTCTGCACACATCGGCGACGCCCGGCGTATAAACACGGCCAAGCTCAGCCAATGTCCGGATCGGCATTTTGCTTTTCATCTGAATTTTGCCGCCTTCATGAGCAGAGAGCACTTCATCTGAGACTGTATGAAGCCGGATGCCTTCACCGAGAGCTTCAATGGCTTGAATGATTTCCTGCAGCTGCTCTTCATTTTCAGCCTGCACCGTAATGTTGCGCATTGTGTAGTTCGGGCCGACTTTAACGGTTTCAACTTCCCCGATATCTCCGCCCATCACTCCGATGGCGGTTGCCACTTTTCCGAGATTTCCGGGAACAGTCGGCGTTTCAATCATTAACGTCCGAATCATATGCTTTGTAATCATGAAATGAACCTCCTAACCCAACTTTTGAGATTGCAAGGATTTTTCTTTCGTGTACCAAATGAATTTCCCCGTGTATCCGTACAATATTGCCAGTCCGATAGATACAAAACTGAGCCACATGAACGGCAGATAAGAAAATGTGGATACGCCGAGAATGCCGGCCATATAGATGCCGTTATCAGACCACGGCACCATCCCTGAAGTAAGCGTGCCGCCCACCTCTGCGTTCCGGGATAAAACTCTTCTGTCAAGTTTCAGTTTATCATAACTGTTCTCCATGATTTTCGGCGTCAGAATCAATGACACGTACATCGCACAGCCGAAAATGTTTCCTAAAAGGGCGACGATCAATGTCGAAAGCGTCACATTTCCCGGTGTGGTCAGCTTTTTCTCAAAAGTTGAGACAATCACTTTTAATACGCCGAGCTTCTCAAGAATTCCTCCAAAACCAAGACCGAACAGGATAACGACTAACGTATCTAGCATACCGGTAATGCCTCCGCGGTTTAACAGGCCGTTTAAAAATTCGACGTCCGTTTTTATGGAAAAACCATTATAAGCAGTCGCGATGGCACTGGCAAAATTCATTCCCTGAAAGACGGAAGCCCAGATTGCGCCAAGCAAAGCACCGATGACGATAACGGGCATAGACGGCTTTTTCAAAATCAGAAGGACAACGACGACAACAGCCGGAATGAGCATCCATATATGAATGTCAAACGTTTTCTGCAGTGAAGATTTTAAAAATTCCACTTTGTCGAGATCAATATTTTTTCCGCCGTATATAAATCCCGTTACGGTAAATAGAATGGCCGTAATAATATAGGACGGAATTGACAGATACATCATCGCTCTGACGTGTGACAGCACATCCACCTTAGAAAGCGTGGAGGCAAGCACCGTACTGTCAGACAGCGGTGAAAGCTTGTCTCCGAAGTAAGCGCCGGACAAAACGGCTCCCGCTACGATCGGAAGCGGTATACCCATTCCCTCTCCGATGGCAATCATGGCGATCCCCGCGGTTCCCACGGTTCCCCACGACGTTCCGGTCGCAACGGACATAACGGAACAAATAACCAGTGTAGCAAGCAGGAAAACATGAGGATTAATAAACTCTAAACCATAATAAATTAACGTCGGCACAACGCCGCCGGCAATCCATGTCCCGATGAGCGCACCGACCGAAACAAGAATCAACACCGCTTCAAGACCGTTTGATATCCCGGTGACAATCGAATCCTGCAAGTCTTTATATGAATATCCCAGCCTGACTCCGAGAATAATAGCGAAAAACCAGGATATTAATAGAGCTAGCTGGATCGGCAGGTCTAAAAACACTGTGAACGATAAGACAAGTGCTAAAAACCCGAATAATAAGATAATTATTTCCAATAAATTTGGCAATCTGACCTCTTTCACAAGAAAATCCCCCTAGAAGAAAAAAGCTAAAACGCTTTCATCAAATGATATAACAAATTATACTATACTGCCTCATCCCTTTGTATGGCAACCGCCTATTCACTAAAAAACGTGAAAAGGCGGCTGTTGTTGCTTTAAAATTTATTTTTCTAATAGATCTTTTCCGGCAATTCCCGGTTTTGTCATTTCATACGGATTCAAAATGATATCCAATTCTTCTTCTGTCAGTACATCATTTTGAAGGCAAAGATCTCTTACAGATTGCCCCGTCATGATGGCTTCACGGGCAATTCGCGCAGCCGCTTCATACCCGAGGTGCGGATTGACCGCTGTAATGACGCCGACGCTTTTTTCCACGTATTGCTTCAGACGTTTTTCGTTGGCTTCAATTCCCGCCAGACAATGATCGGTGAATGAGCGGAAACCGTTATTCATGATGCTGATGGATTGAAGCAGGTTAAATACAAGTACCGGCTCCATTACGTTAAGCTCCAGCTGGCCCGCTTCTGAAGCGAGGCAGATCGTATTGTCATTCCCGATGACCTGGAAGGCGATTTGGTTGATCAGCTCTGCCATTACAGGGTTGACTTTCCCAGGCATAATGGATGATCCCGGCTGACGGGCCGGCAGTGAAATTTCCGCGAGTCCCGCGCGCGGACCTGAAGCCATTAAGCGCAGATCGTTGGCGATTTTAGACATGTTCATCATGCATACTTTCAACGCGGCTGAAACTTCCGTATACGCATCAGTGTTTTGTGTGGCGTCAACCAAATGGCCGGCGCCGACAAGCGGCAGTCCGCTGATGTCAGCGAGGTGCTTCACAACCTGTTCTATGTAGCGCGGATCGGCGTTAAGCCCCGTACCTACGGCCGTTGCCCCCATGTTTACTTCATACAGATGCTGGCGGGATTGTTTAATTCGCTTTATGTCACGCTCAAGCACGCGGCTGTATGCTTCAAATTCCTGTCCGAGACGGATCGGCACAGCGTCCTGAAGGTGTGTGCGCCCCATTTTAATGACAGAATCAAATTGTTTCGCTTTATCTTTAAAGACACTGAGCATATGCGCCATCGTATCAAGGAGCTTATCCAAAAGTTTCAAGGTTGAAATATGGATTGCCGTCGGGAACACGTCGTTCGTCGATTGTGACATGTTGACGTGTGTGTTCGGGCTGAGGTGAATGTATTCACCTTTTTTATGCCCCATGATTTCAAGAGCCCTGTTGCCGATTACTTCGTTGGCATTCATGTTCATGGACGTTCCGGCTCCCCCTTGGATCGGATCGACGATAAATTGGTCATGCCATTTTCCCTCAAGAATTTCATCTGCGGCCTGTACAATCGCATTCCCGATTCCTTCATACAGCCGTTTTACATCCATGTTGGCAAGCGCCGCCGCTTTTTTGACGATGGCGAGCGCATTAATCATTTCTTCGTGGATGCGGTATCCGGTAATCGGAAAGTTTTCTTTCGCGCGCAGCGTTTGTATTCCGTAATACACATCAGCTTCAATTTGTTTTTCTCCGAGGAAATCTTTTTCCTGACGATATTCTTTTTGCGCGTTTGTCATGCTAAAACCCTACTTTCTCTTTGTGGTAGTCATGTTTTTACAGTACAACGTCGTCTGCGATCGGTGTCTCCATAATGTTTTTGACTTCAGCCAAGTTGTGAGACTGGCCGAGCGCCCACATTAATTTCGGCACGATGGCTTCCGTGTTCATATTTCTGGAGCGGATAATGAGATCTTGATTGACTCTTCGGCCGACTTCATAGACGCTCATGTCCTCTCCTTCTTCAAGACATTGTGTCGTAATGACGACGACAATGCCGCTTTCTATCATTTCATTGACTTTGGCGAGAATGTCTCTTCCTTCAAACGGCACGCCGCCGCTGCCGTAGCTTTCAATGACGATTCCTTTGTACATGCCCTTTAATGCGTCAAACATTTCCGGTTTCAGCCCCGGGTGGAGCTTGAGCAGGCACACGTCCGTGCAAAGTGAAGTATTGACCGTAAAAGCATCGTCTTTTGGGATGTGCACTTGTTTGTTGTATTCAATTCCGTTTTCGGTAATAAACGCGATATACGGATAGTTAATGCTCTCAAATGCATCATAGCTTTTCGTTCTTAATTTAATGGCGCGTGTGCCTTGAATGACTCTGCCGTCAAATACGACGTATACGCCGCCCACCCCTTCACATGCGAAGCGGATCGCGTCCGTGATATTTTTTTTGGCATCGGTTTTTTGAAATGTAATCGGGATTTGCGAACCCGTAATGACGATCGGTTTATCAGCATGCTGAAGCATATAAGACAGTGCCGCTGATGTATAAGCCATTGTGTCTGTTCCGTGCGTAATGACGAACCCGTCATATGCGTCATACTTTTCTTTGACAGCATTTGCGATTTCGGCCCAGTATTCAGGCTGCATATTTGTGCTGTCGATGTTCATTAACGAATGGGTTTCCATCGTGTAATCGTTATCAAGTTTTGATACGTAGGTTAACAATTCGTCTGCTTTCACCCCGGGTGCAAGCCCGTTTTCTCCTTCGACTGAGGCGATTGTTCCTCCGGTTGTTAACAGCAATAATTTTTTCATACCCTGCACCTCTTCATCCATTTCTCAAGATGTGTTAAGCATTCGCTTTTCGCATACTTTTAATCAAATTATAGACAGACGAATGAAATTAATCAAGTGATTATTATTCAATTCGCGTACACTTTTGCATATCGATATGATATAATTTGCTCAAGTGAAAAGGAGCGGTTTTGAATATGAATTTAGATCGTTTAACTGAACTGAGAAAAAAGAAAAATTGGTCTCTTCAATATACGGCTGATCGTCTCGGCATCGCCAAAAGCACGTACGCCGGGTATGAATCAGGATACCGGCGGCCGTCATTCGAGGCACTGGGCACGCTTGCCGATCTGTTTGACACGACGTGCGACGATTTACTGGGGCGCACTGAAAAAAAGGCGGAGCCGTTTGCCCAGACCATCGAATTAACAAACGCCGCACAAGGCCGCGGCACACTGACCGTTGACGGACAGCCGCTGAATCAGGATGAAATCATCGAATTGATTGCGTTTGTCCGCACGAAAAAGAAGGTGCAGGAGGAGCTCCGCTAAAAAACCGGCTTTTACGGCTTGATTCTGCCGTACGTCCCTCCGCCCCCGGCCTCAAGGACAAGCTGCCCGGTGCGCGCTTTATGAATGACAGCCGCTATTTTAGGCTGGACGACACTCGCCAATTCCTCTTCTTGCGCCTGATGTAGAATCGCCATCTCCGTCCCGAAGGCCCGCTTCAGTTTTTCTAACGTTTTCGGCCCGACGCCGGGAATGAACTGCAGCGGAATTTGATGAATATACGGCGGCCGCGGCACGCGGCTTTTTTTCGGGCCGCTCAGTTCCTCCAGCCGTTCACTGACCCCTTTTGTCATTGTTTTCCCCCCGCACTCCGGACATGCGGAAGCTCCTTTTTCAACCTGGCTGCCGCAGCGGTCGCAAGCCGTCCGGTAATACTTCCCGAGCTTCGGGTTCAGCCCGTAATTCGCCGTGATTTTTCTTCCGTCCTTCCCTTTTAAAGCCAGCGAAAATTCCGTGAAATTCGCCTCTTTAAGAAGCATTTCATTATATTCTCTGCCGATTTTTCCTAAGGAATGCGCATCAGAATTTGTTAAAAATGTATACGGATCAAGTTCTGTTACCCGCGAAGCCATGTCGGTGTCGCAGCTTAACCCGAGTTCCGCCGCATCAATGAGCGCCGGGTCGAAAACTTCTGTCAAAGAAGATCTGACCCCTTTTCCGTACAGGCTTTTATGCGGGGTGAACATATGGGCGGGAATAAACAGCCCGCCCAATTCCTTTGTTTTCCTCTGAAGATTCAAACCGGTTTCATAAATGCGCTGGGAACTGAGATGGATATTTTTAAGCCTTTTTGCGAGCCACTCAGAAAACATCTTCATTTCGGCAAGAGACGGCATAAAGACGAGAACGTGAATCGGCCCGCGGCATGTGTGATCATAGATTTCAAGCTCACTGCCCAACAGAAGCGTCGTATTCCGATACCGGATGCCGCCTTCTTTCAGCTCACGGTATCCGCCTTCATCAATTCCGCGCTCGATTTCTTCTATGACTTCCGGGGAATGGCAGTCGATGATGCCCAATAGTTCAATTCCCTTCCCCTCACTGGCTTCTTCTAAAATCCGGTGCAGCGTCAACGTTTTGGCCCCGGTGATTTTGACCGGTTTTCCCGTATAGGTGCGGCCGATATGAATATGCAGATCCGCATAGATGGTTTTCATCATTTTTCCTTCAGCGCTTCTTTCAGCTGGAGATACTGAATCGCGTACGCCGTTTTTGCGTCATACACCCTGCGGGATTCAATCAGCTTCACGGCCTCTTCAAGCGTGACCTGCATAACTTCGACAAATTCATCCTCATCCAGCTCTCGTTTTTCTTCCAGCGGCGAAAGCCCTTCCGCAAGAAAGAGATGCACGATTTCATCAGCAAACCCGGGTGATGTATAAAAAGCGGTGATTTTCGTCAAGGTTTCCGCCGTATATCCCGTTTCTTCCTCGAGCTCTCTTAACGCCGTATGTTCCGGCTCTTCTCCCTTTTCAAGCTTCCCGGCCGGAATTTCAACGATTGTCCGTTCCAGCGGCTTTCTGAACTGGTTCACCAAAATGATTTTTCCTTCCTCGGTCACCGCAAGTACGGCCACCGCTCCCGGATGTTTGACGATTTCCCGCTTGCTTGTTTTTCCGTTCGGGAGCTCTACATCCTCTAAGTAAAGATCTATGACTTTCCCGTCATACAGCTTTTTTTTCGCAAGTGTTTTTTCTTCTAAATGTTTCATCATGTCATCTCCCGTTCTGTCTCTCTATTATGCCTCATATATTTTATCATACATGCATGAGAGGGAGGTGCTTTTCGATTGAAGGTGTACCGGAAGGATAAGAGTATCGTATTGGTCGGAAAGGCGTGGGAAGTGCGGGCTAAACTGAAAGAATACGGACGGACATTCCGCTATGTCGGAGATTGGATCACCGGGCCTTAACAGTTGAAAACTTCGCGCCTTTATATTACGGTCAATAAAAGACTATAAAAAGGAGCGAAACGATGAGAAAACGCACACTGGGACATTCTGATTTAGAAATAAGCGAAATCGGGCTCGGCTGTATGTCGCTGGGTACGGATAAAGCTAAAGCGCTGTCTATTTTGGATGAAGCGATCGAGCTTGGAATCAATTATTTAGATACCGCTGATCTTTATGATTTCGGCAGAAATGAGGAAATTGTCGGGGAGGCCGTCAAAAACCGCAGGCACGACATCATTTTAGCCACGAAAGCCGGAAACCGCTGGAATGATGATAAAGACGGCTGGCATTGGGACGCTTCCAAAGGATACATAAAAGAAGCGGTCAAAAACAGCCTGCGCCGGCTGAAAACGGACTATATCGACCTTTATCAGCTGCATGGCGGCACGATGGAAGACCATATTGACGAAACGATCGAAGCATTTGAGGACTTAAAACAGGAAGGTGTCATCCGGTATTACGGCATTTCCTCGATTCGTCCGAATGTTATTAAAGAATATGTGAAAAAATCAAATATCACCAGCATTATGATGCAATACAGCCTGCTGGACCGGCGTCCCGAGGAGTGGCTTCCCCTTTTAGAGGAGAACGGAATCAGCGTAGTCGCAAGAGGGCCTGTCGCTAAAGGGCTTCTTACGGAAAAACCGCTTGATCAAGCGGCCGCAAGCGTAAAAGAGAACGGCTATTTAACATATTCTTTTGCAGAACTGGCAGAAACCAAAAAAGCGATCAGCGCTGCCGCACCTGACTTGAGCATGACGGAGCTTTCTCTTCAATACTTGCTGTCACAGCCGGCCGTCGCTTCTGTCATCACCGGAGCCAGCTCACTTGAGCAGCTGAGAGAAAACTGTTCGGCTGCAGAGGCCCGTCGTTTAAGCAGCCAGGAAATCAAAGCCCTGCAATATCATACAAAACGGGACGTATACGAAGCCCATCGTTCTTAAACAATAAAACCGGCACCTTTTCAGATGCCGGTTTATTTATATTTGTGCCAATCGAGACTGCTTTCATTCAGCAGCTCTTCAAAGCTTTTATGTTTTTCTTTTTCTTTTCGTTTTCTGATTTGTTCCGCCTTTTGCTGCGCCTGCTTTTTCTCGTCTTCTTCCTTCAGCTCACTTTTCATTTGCAAAAGCCTGGCCTTCAGATCTTCCTCCAGATCGTCTTTTAAGCTGTGTTTTTCTTTAGGCAGCTGCTTTTTCATCATTACGCCCCCCGTATCTGAATATGGTGAAGCAAGTGTACCACGGAGCGCCGGAGGCCGGCAACGTTCACGGTCCCAAAAAGCCGGAGGAAGGATTTTTCATATTAAAGGAGGGTGCCTGTGTGAAAAAATGGCTGGCGGTGTTCGGTTCGGCTTGCGCAGTCTTTTTGGCTGCCGGATTCGCTTTTACGAATCTGATTATGTTTATGAAGAAAAAGACGGATGAAGATATCATGAAAAAAGAAACGGCGGACGGGTATGATAGATTTGATTCCTTTCAGGCCATGGAAAAAGAAGAGGCCGTCATCCTGTCACGCCACGGGTATGAGATCAAAGGCTTTTACGTCGCCCCGCATCATACGGCAAACACCATGATTATTTGTCACGGCGTTACCGTAAATTCGTTCAATTCATTGAAATACATGGATTTATTTTTAGATTTAGGCTGGAATGTGCTCGTATATGACCACCGCGGGCACGGAAAAAGCGGCGGCAGAACGACGAGCTACGGCTATTTTGAAAAAGATGATTTGGAAGAAGCCGTGAATTGGGTGAGACACAAAACCGGAGACGGCGGTCAAATCGGCATCCACGGGGAATCGATGGGAGCGGTGACGGCCTTATTATACGCGGGCGGGCATCAGGATGAAAACGGCGCTGATTTTTATATTGCGGACTGTCCGTTCGCAAGCTTTCGCGATCAGCTCGCCTACAGGCTGAAGCGGGAGTTCCGGCTGCCTCCGTGGCCGCTTCTGCCTTTGGCTGATTTCTTTTTGCGGATGAGAGAAGGATACCGTATCCGTGATGTATCTCCTCTATCGGTTATCAGCCGCATCCGGCAGCCCGTGCTGTTTATTCACAGTAAGGAAGATGATTATATACCTCCCGCTTCTTCCGAATTGCTGCACCGCAGAAAACGCGGCCCTAAGATGCTCTATCTGGCCGAATCGGGCGGGCATGCCATGTCGTACACCAAAAATCCGGAGAGCTACCGCAAAGCCGTTCAAACCTTTTTAGATACCATGACGCAAACGTAAAAAAGCGAAAGAACGTATGCTGGTTCTTTCGCTTTCCCGTCATAAAACGTCGGTAATCCCGTCCATATTTTCTCCGATCCAGTCAATGGCGAGGTCGATTGTCGTAAACTCCTGCGCTTTGAAGGTCATCTCATCCTGAAGCAGCCAGACATCCTTCTGAACGGATTCAGCGCCTCCGATGGACCAGTGCAGCAGACTGTACGGGTGGTTGTTGTTCAGAAAGGATACCCACGTTTTATGCTGTGCCGTCTGTTTAATGGCTTTCAGCTTTTGATTCACTTTCCGTTTCTCCCTGCTTTACTAATATGCTCATTCTCGGGCTCAGCATCTCTGCCGGGCTTTTTAAGACGAGCGTTTTTGCCTTTTCATTGTAATCGATTGTCATTTCCTCGTCAAAAAACACTTTTTGTGAGGTCTGGATGTAAAGCGGAAGTCCGTTTGTTTCAATGGCTTCGCATTGTCCCGTTAATTCGTCCGCCAGCCAGATCGCCGGCACGCCGCTCACCGCGCACCCGCAGCCTTCTGCGTCATAGCGGAGCTGCGCTTTTTTCCCCGGGTTGGCGTCCATCGCCTGCTGAAGTGTGTGTTTCGCCGCATCCGTCACATGTATTTGCATAGATGATCCTCCGTTTTTCATTTTCGCCATTGTAGCATACCGAGCCGCTGTATGCATTGTTTCTGCTTTCTTTACAGCAGCCCGCTCTCCCAGTCCTTTGCCTCTTGTTCAGCCGCCTTGATCCAGTCATTTTTCCCTTCACTATACTTTGCCATATCGTATGGGTATGTCTCAGCGAGGTGCCGTTTCAGTTCCATGTATTGAGCCGCTTTTTCAGGCTTTGCAGTGAGGTAATCCCGGAACAGCAGATGACGCTTCACGTCCGGATGGCCTGTTTCGTATATGTGAACGTGGTGCGTGCGCTTGCTGCCGCCTTTTTGAAAGAAACGCCGGCCCTCTATCCCGTTTTCCCCTTTCGCCTCATAGCCGAGTGCTTCCAGCTGCGGACTGAATCGGTCGGCATCCAAAATATCTTTGACCTCCGCCAGTATATCGATGACGGGTTTGGCGGCCATCTGCGGGATGGAGGTGCTGCCGATGTGGCTGACAGAATGAAGTGCTGGGCCGAAGATTCGGATCAAGTCCGCCTTCTCTCTTTCAAACATTTCTTTCCATTCCGGCTTGTACGGAACAACTTCCGCTTTCCTCTTCGGATAAAGATGAAAAAACGAGAGGGTCAGCCCTTCCGGCGTCTCAATCTGTCCGGCTTCCGTGAACCCGGTTTTTAAATAGAGAGAGACTGCCGGAACGTTTTGGCTGGCGGTAGCCGCCTCTATTTTTTGGGCGTCCCGGTTCTCGTCTATCACAAATTGAAGAAGCGCCCGTCCGATTCCTTTCCGAAAGGCGGACGGGTGCACCGTCAGCCTGCATATGACAAGGTCATATCCCTTTTTTTCATACGAAATGACGCCTGCAAGCTGATCTTTTTCCTTGAAACCGGCAAACGTCTCCCGTGACCGCTGTATATCATCGGGTGTTTCATGCAGGGCGGGAATGCCGAAAAAGCCGATCAGCTCGGCTTCTTTTTGATAAGAGCAGCGCTGAACCGCCGCAATTTCCCGCGCGGTCTGTTCTTGTGTATGCTGTAAAAATGTAATCAATCTTCCGCCCCTTTTGACGCAAACATCCGCTGTGACTCCGTCTTCGTAATGCGGACCGCGTACGCTTCATACCAGGCGCTTTTTCCTTTTTGTTTTGCCGCCTGGTGGTCCGTATGATCTTTCCACCTTTTAATCGCCTCCAGGCTGTCCCAGTAGGAAACCGTGATGCCGCAGCCGTTTTCCTCCCGAACGCTTTCCGCGCCTAAAAAGCCCGGCTGTCCGCCTGCCAAATTCATCATGCGCTCTGCCGTATGTTCATATTCCTCATCATATTTTCCCTTTATTGATGAAAAAATGACCGCATAATAGGGCGGTTTGGGCGTGTCAGCTAAAAAACCCATATTCATCCCCCTCTACATATATTTCACAAACAGAATCCGGTCTTCTCCCGGGCCGTCATAATTCGCAAAAACAGGGATTCCGTTTACGGTTTTGGTTCCTTTTTCAACTTCAAAGCCTAATTTTGTATGATAAGCGATTGATACTTTATTGACAGGCGCCGTCACGCAATTGACTTTTGTGCAGCCCCTTTTCTTCACCGTCTCCATAAATCGGTCGTAGAGCTGTTTTCCAATTTGCATTTTTCTGAAATCCGGATGCACACCGGAAAAATGAATGTAGGCTGTCTCAGGGTCTGTTTGTGACTGAAAACCGATTAAAAAACCGGTCATTCCCTCCGGCCCGTACGTGATAAAGCTTGTGTCCTGAAAATGTTCAAAAAACAAGCGCGGCAGTTTGTCTTTCATCTGCCTGCCGCCCCACCATTCATTCAAAACAGACGTAACCATTTCATAGTCTTCAGAGGTAATTGTTCGAATATCCATTATCGATTGACTCTCCTTTTCGTCCGGCAAAATGAATGTCAGCTCTTCTCATTGGAATATAAAAAATTATATGTGGGTTGTTTGCAATTGTAAATGATTTCTTTTCAAGCAAACGAATCAGCAAGTCTTCCAGCCGGGGAATGATTTACCAGTATAAACGTGATCATTGTTCGGGTACAATGAAAAACAGAACAAACGTTCCCGGAGGTTTTTTTATGGCTGATATTCTTCTTGTTGATATGCAATCGTTTTATGCGTCTGTGGAAAAAGCGGAAGCGCCTCATCTCAAAAGCCGGCCCGTGATTGTCTCGGGAGATCCCGAAAGACGCAGCGGCGTCGTGCTTGCGGCTTGTCCGCTCGCCAAACGATACGGCGTAAAAAATGCCGAACGGCTGTGGGAAGCGCAGGCCAAATGTCCCGACGCCGTTATTGTCCGTCCGCGGATGCAGCGGTATATTGATGTATCCGTCATGATTACCGAACTGTTTGAACGGTATACCGATCTTGTAGAACCCTACTCCATCGATGAACAGTTTCTCGACGTGACCGGAAGCAGGCGGCTGTTCGGTGATCCTTTTACAATTGCCAAAAGCATTCAGCAAGCGGTTATGCGTGAATTCGGGATTTATGCCCGTGTCGGCATCGGGCCGAATAAGGCGCTCGCGAAAATGGCTTGCGACCATTTTGCCAAAAAAAACGCATCCGGCATCCACAGATTGGATATGTCAAATATCAGGCAGGATCTGTGGCCGCTGCCGGTCGGAAAATTATTCGGCATCGGAAAACGGATGGAGCATCATTTAAGACGGATGGGCATCAGCACAATCGGCGGGCTTGCCGGGCACCCCGCCGAATTGCTGAAAAAACGCTGGGGCATTAACGGCGAATTGCTTCAGCGGACAGCCCGCGGCATCGATCCCTCTCCGGTCACCGTCAACACGCACAGCCGGCAAAAAGCGATCGGCCATAACATGACCCTCCCGAGAGACTACAGCCGCTTTGAGGATATCAAAGTCGTGCTGTTGGAGTTAAGCGAAGAAGTGGCCCGCCGCGCCCGTTTCAAACAATACATCGGCCATACGGTTTCAGTCAGCATCAGAGGCGCTGATTTTGAATTTCCTTCAGGTTTTCACAGACAGAGAAAGCTGGTGTCTCCGACTAATTTCGGAATGGATATTTTTAAAGCGGCGGTCAAGCTCTTCAAAGAGCATTGGAACGGTGAGCCCGTCCGCAGCGCCGGCGTCTCCCTTTCCCAGCTGGAGCCTTGTGATTATGTTCAGCTGAGCCTGTTCGATGCCCAGGAAAAAAAGATCAGTCTCGGCAAAGTATTGGATGATATTCATGAGCGGTACGGCCCTGCGTCGCTCCTCCATGCCGCTTCACTGACAGAGGCCGGCCAAGCCTTTCACCGGGCTGAAAAAATCGGCGGGCATTACAAATAATTTGAGGTGATATACATGAATCCGAACAAATTAACACCCGGGTATAATGTCATGTGGGAATCAAGCCGGATGATGCTGCCCGAACATCGGGAGCAGCTGCTTGCAAAAAAACGAAAAGAACGGGAATTCCGGCCTCCGGAACTGAGCGAAGAGCAACTGAACGACATGAACCGCATCATTGCGGCGTCAATTGAAGAAGACAGGGCCATTTCGGTCACCTACGCTTCCGCACACGGCCCCCGCCGCTTTTGGGGCTGGGTAAAACAAGTGATGCATGACGAAAAACGTTTAAAAATCATAAACGATGAAGATGCGTTAACGCTGCCGTTTCATCGTATTCTCTCAGCTGAATTGGAATAAAATCCCCACCCCGGCCTGACAGAAAATATGATAGAAGAGTGGGAGGATCACATGATATTTAGTAGAATAAAGATGAATGACAAGAATAGGAGAATATATGATGGATCAATTTATAGAAAAAATGCTGGGACAAGCCCTCCGCCAGTATGGACGGAATGTGTCGACAGATCCGCTGAGCCCCTATGAAAAACAGAGTTTAAAAAAAGCTTTAGAAGAAAGAAGGAATGAAGAACCCGATGAGGATCTCCATGCCCATGTAGAAGATATTATCTACGATTACGTCACCAATCAGGGGCAGTTTTCCTGACACGGACGTTTATGCACCGGGCGATAAGGGAAACGTCCGAGAGTAAACCCTTAAAGATTGCGTGGTGCAGGATATGCCTGTCGGGCCTTATTTCAGGATCGGCTATGCCGTTCTTCTGTTATTTCTCATCATTTATCTCGGAACATTAATAGACTTTTTGTTCCAGCCTGTTGTGATTACGGTTAAAACCTTGTTTCCGCCTATTGTATTATCGGGCGTCCTTTACTATTTGTGCCGCCCGCTCGTCAGAGTGCTGCATGCGAAATTAAAGCTGCCCGAAGGAATCGCGATTTTAGCGATTTATGCGGGAACAGCCGGCCTTTTTGTCCTCTTCCTTTATACGGCGGGCCCTGCCGTTCAAAAACAGTTTACAGCCTTCACAGATCATATTCCGGAGCTTTCCGCAAAAGCTGAAAATTGGATCGGGCATCTTCAGGACAGCAAATGGTTTTCCCGGCTTCAGCATGGGGATTCCTTTAAAAAATTAGCAGACAAAGCCGCAAATTATTCCGGTTCAATCGCTGATTCTCTCAGCAGCCTGGCCGGTACGGCTGCCAATGCCGCCATCACCGCAGCCATTATTCCGTTTGCGCTGTATTACATGTTAAAAGAAGGACACAAAGCCCCCCGGCGACTGCTGCGGCTTCTTCCGGAAAAACATCAAAAAGAAGGAAAACAAATCCTTCGGGACATGGATGAAGCTCTCAGTTCATACATACAAGGACAGCTGCTCGTCAGTTTTTGTGTCGGCGTTCTCGTCACAATCGGCTATTTTATAATCGGGCTCGATTATCCGCTCGTTCTGGGCGCGTTCGCCATGGTGACAAACCTGATTCCGTTTATCGGGCCTTGGATCGGCACATTTCCCGGAGTCATTGTCGGATTGTTCGATTCACCGACCGAGGCGGTGCTGGTGATTACGGTCGTCGTCATTGTCCAGCAGCTTGAAAGCCAGCTGATTTCCCCGCAAATTATGGGACGGAAGCTGGACATTCACCCGCTGACCATTATTTTTCTTCTGCTTGCCGCCGGCAAATTCTCAGGAATTGCCGGGATGCTGCTGGCCATTCCGGGATATGCGGCCGCAAAAGTGGTCATAAGCCACATGCAGAAACTATTCATTCTCAGAAAAACACAAAGCTAGGACTGATTCATCCCCCATGTCTTCACATCGGTCAAAATGAAAAAACGGCGGGCTTCTTCAGCCCGCCGCACACGGAGGTAAAAAAGATGAACATCGGTGATGTCATTTTTCAATTGATTTCATTTATTGCAGCCGCGTTTTTCCTGTTTGCCGTGATATACGTATTCAGAAGCTTGAACAAGCGCCGCATACAATTGGACAGAATCGAAAAGAAACTCGACGCGCTGCGCGAAGAAAAAAACGAAAAGTTATAGTTCATTCAGAAGCAGGAGCAACGAGCTCCACTTTTATCCGATCCGGGTCCTCCGTGTATACGGCGTAATGCGTGCTTCCGCCTGCATATGGATGGCGGTCCCTGTAAAGCACGGGGCATCCTCTGGCAAGCAGCTTTTCTGTCATCTCGTCAACCTGCTCTCTTGATGCAGCATGAAAAGCCAGATGGTTCAGCCCGACCCGGCATCTGTGGTACTCCGGTGTTAAAAAACGCTCCTCTGTCTGTACAAGCACAACATAAAATCCTGCGTTTTTCCAGCTGATGCCGGAGTCCCAATTTTGAAATTCCCTATAACCGAGCTCACCTAAAAACCATCCCCAAAACCGGGCGGAGGCTTTCAAGTCAGATACATACAATTCAATATGATGCATCATAATATTCGCTTCCTCCTCACATCACACCCGCCTTACCAGCACCTCTTCAACTTTATGGCCGTCACCTTTTCTCAAAATCAAATCCGATCTGAATTTTGTCGGCAGGATATTTTCATACAGATTCGGACGGTTGACGCTCTCCCAAATGGAGGCGGCCATGGTATCCGCTTCTGCATCAGACAAATCCTTAAATTTATGAAAATAAGAAGCCGGATCCTGAAAAGCGGTTTCTCTTAAGAGGCGGAAACGCTCCAAATACCACGTGAAAATCCGGCTTTCTTCGGCATCCACATAGATCGAAAAATCAAAGAAATCCGATACAAAAATCCGCGGATCTTCCCTGTCGTCCTCTAATGTCGGCGACTGCAGGACATTGATTCCTTCGATAATAACGATATCCGCACCTTCGACAACCTCGACGGCGCCCTCTTCCCTGTCATACGTAAGATGGGAGTATACGGGCGCCTCCACTCTCTCTTTCCCTGACTTTATATCGTTCAGAAATTCAAGCAGCGCTTTCACGTCGTAGCTTTCCGGGAATCCCTTTCTGGACAGAAGGTTTTTTCTTTTTAATTCCGCCGTCGGATACAAGAAACCGTCGGTTGTCACCAGGCTCACCTTCGGCCTGTCCGGCAGACGGGAAAGAAGCTTTTGCAAAATTCTCGCCGTCGTGCTTTTGCCGACGGCGACGCTGCCCGCGATTCCGATGATAAACGGGATTTTCGCTGAATGCGGATGCTTCAGAAACACATTGACATGCTGATTCCGTCTTGCGGCAGACGTGACATGAAGATGGAGCAGGCGCACAAGCGGAATGTAAATCGTTTCTACTTCTTCCACCGACAGGTAGTCATTCAGCCCTTCTACGGCCTTGGCTTCTTCCTCTGAAACGGCAATGGAAAGGTGGCCGCCGAATCCGGCCCACGACTCGCGGCTGTGCTGCGTATACAATGTATGTAAGTTCAATTCTTTACTTTTCACAATTCACACCAATCTCTCTGTATGGCTTTCCGATAAAAAAACAAACGCTTACAAAGATTGTAACGGAAAACCGCTTCACTGTCTGCCCATTTTTTTCACAAATGAGGAACCGATCCGGCTGTACTCTTCCATTTCCTCCTCCGGAACCATGCTTCCGCCGGTGCTCCACACAAGGTGCACGGCATTTTCCATCTCAAGCCCCCGTTCTTTTATATAACGGTTTCCGGCTTCGGTCTGGACAAACTTGACGGCTCCGGCCAGTCCGGCGAGTGCAGAGGGTTCAAGGCTCTTATTCTCGGCCGCCCTTAATTGATAAAGCAGCGAAAAAAGCGTGCAGTCATCGGCGGTATAGCAGCCGCTGAGTATAGGTTCCATCAGAGGGCCGGCCAGTCCGGACGGCCTTCCCACCGCGAGTCCGTCGGCGGCCGTTTGATTATCAAGACCGATATCCTGCACGCTGATTCCGTCATGCAAGCCGGAAAACAGTCCTAACAGCATACACGGTGAATGCGTCGGCTCACCGAAAAAAATATGGACATGCTCGCCATAGATCAGCTTTAGCGCAAGCGCGACGCCGCCCGGGCCTCCTCCGACCCCGCACGGCAAATAAACGAAAAGCGGTTCATCTGCATCAGGCTTTATGTTCATTTGATCGAGCTGCTTTTTCACACGGCTTCCCGCAACGGCATACCCCAAAAACAGATCCCGGGAATGCTCATCATCAATAAAATAACAATAAGGGTCCTGCTTCGCCTGCATGCGCCCCTCTTTGACAGCCAGACTGTAGTCTGCTTCATATTCGATGACGCGAACCCCCTTTTCCCGGAGCAGCTCCTTTTTCCACTGCTTTGCGTCACTGGACATATGAATGGTCACACAAAAGCCGAGCTTCGCGCCGATTATGCCGATACTCAGACCTAAATTGCCCGTAGAGCCGACGGCTATAGAGTATTTTGAGAAAAAAGCGGTAAACCGTTCTTCAGTCAATATGCTGTAATCGTCGTCTGCTGAGAGCATTCCCGCTTTCACCGCGAGATCTTCGGCATGCTTCAGCACTTCGTAAATCCCGCCGCGCGCTTTAATGGAACCGGAAATCGGAAGTTCGTCGTCGCATTTCAAAAGCAGACGCCCGGGGAAAGCCTGAGCGGCGCTGTGTTCCAGATGCTTCTTCATTTCATTAATCAAGATAAGCGGAGATTCAATGAGGCCTCCCTCCGCTTCCGTCTCCGGAAAAGCCGATGCGATATAAGGCGCAAACCGGCGCAGCCTTTCTTCCGCTTCGGCAATCTCCTGTTTCCATTCAGCACCATGCTTTACTGGATCATCGGTTTTATGCGGGTTGATCCAAAATACTTCACGCGCCTCCGCCATTTGCCTGACGAAAGGCTCTGCCATCAATGTCTTGTGTATATCCCGGTCGGACATTCCTTTTTCCCCCTTGTTACTTTTTCTTTAATGCGCGGCCGGCCAGTTTTTCTGTAAACGATGGGAAAAGCTGATACAGCTTCGTCCCGAGGCTCATCCATCGCGGAAGATTCATTTCCCGTTTATCCGTCAGAATCACGGATGTAATGCGCTCTGCCACATGGTCGGCATCAAGCATCCATCTGCCGACGCTTTTCACATAACCGCCCTCTTTATCTGCAATTGTAAAGAAGTCTGTTTTGATCGGACCGGGATTAACCGTTGTCACAGCTACACCCGTACCGGCCAGCTCAAGCCGCAGCGCATTGGAATACCCTAAAACGGCGTGTTTCGTAGCGGAATAAAGGCTTGATTTCGGCGTCGCCAATTTGCCGGCCTGTGAGGCGATATTGATAATATGGCCGCTTTTCGCATGAAGCATCACAGGAAGACAGGCCTTCGTACAGGCGATTAATCCGAAGACGTTGACTTCAAACATTGCCTTCATATCATCCAAAGATGAATCAGCGGCCGTTTCAAAAATGCCGAAGCCGGCGTTGTTGATTAATACGTCAACATGACCGATCAAACGCCTTACGTTTTCAGCCTCTTCTGCATGCCGGACGTCAAACGGAATGACATCACACTGTCCGCCGCGCGCGGTAATCGTCTTTTTCACTTCCTGCAAGCGGTCCTCCCGCCTCGCGGATAAAAAAACATGAGCTCCTTCTGCCGCGCAGGAATATGCAAGCCGTTCTCCGAGTCCGCCGGATGCTCCGGTGATCCAAATCCGCTTATCCGTTAATCTGCCCATTTCCTTCACCCCTTCACAGCTTTAAACATCAGAGTGTTCCCCGACTGAAAGGATACAGCCTTCCCTTCGGCGGCCAGCACGTCAAGATGGCCGATCGTTTCTGACATCGTTAAAAACATTTCATTTTCATAAACAGCCGGAAACAGCCGCCGGCATACCTGGAAAGCCGTCAGCGTTTCCTCTGACAACAGGCGCAGCACATATTCCGACCGGTTTCTCTGTTTTTCAAGCCGCCTGTCAAAAGCAGGCTTTACGTCTGTCAGCAGATCGCCGTGTCCCGGATATAAAAAGGACGGGTTTACGTCATACAGCCGCTTCATTGAGTTCAAGTAGTCGAGCATCGGGGCCGCGCGCACGCCCCCCTTTTCCGGAGCTTCCAGAATCGGATTGGTGGAGCTGTTGGACAAAAGCAGATCGCCGCTGAACATTTCACCGCTTTTTTCATGGTAGAGCGCAATGTGAGAAGCGGCATGACCCGGGATTTCGAGCACCGTCCAGCCGTTAAGCCCGTCAATTTTCCCGCCTTCTCCCACTGTTTTCGTTAACGGACGGTTTGCAGAAAATAAGTATGACAGCTTAACTGTTTTATGTATGTCTTCAGGCGTCAGGGGAACGTCCATTTCAGTCATAAGCGACAGGAAAAAGTCCTCCTGCCGGGCGATATACGACTGATCCTGAGTAATGTACCTGTCATTCAGCGGATGCCCGATCACTTCCGTATCCTCGGAAAAAAGGTGGAGCAGACCTGAATGATCTGCGTGATGATGAGTGAGCACCACCTGTTCTATATCCGCCGCAGAAACCCCGTGTTCCTTAAGCTGCAATGAGAGCGATTCAGCCGCTTCCTTTGTATTCGGGCCGCAATCAATAAGGGTTAAGGCTTCATCTTTTACTAAATAAACGATAACGTCGCCGACTGCAAACGGAGTCGGCACACGTATCGGAATGATCTTTCTCGCTGCCATGTTTACGCTCCTTCGTTCTTTTCATTCCTGAATAATCATATTTTAGCGTTTTCTTTTCACTGTGTCATTATTGCCGCATATCGGAAAAAAAGATTGACATCCCGCTCTTGCGCATAGCATAATGAACAACAAACTAGAAAACACGGAACGCGATGACGAGGAACTAGTATATAAACAACGGCAGCAGAGAGCAATGTCCCCGGCTGAAAGACATTGCGGCCCTCTTGTTTACAGAACCTGCCCTCAGAGCGGTTAGGAAAACCTAAACGTATCCCCTCGTTACGGGATTTGAGCTGAGCACGGCTGATTCGTGCTAATGTAAGGTGGTACCGCGAAACCTTTTCGTCCTTTTTGACGGGAAGGTTTTTTTGTGTTTTGGAAGAAGGAGGATTTATATGAAGAAAATCGGTTTTATCGGGGCCGGATCAATGGCGGAAGCAATGGTGAACGGACTGCTGCAAAGCGGAATGACAGCCCCCGGACATATATATATGACAAACCGGTCAAATGACAGCCGGCTTGAAGAGCTCCAAAAAACGTACGGAGTGAAACCGTGCCGGGATAAAGAAGAATTTTTCAGCAATACCGACATTATCGTTCTCGCCTTTAAACCGAAAGATGCGGCAGAAAGCATTGAGAACATTCGCGAATACGTGAAAGATCAGCTTGTGATTTCTGTCATCGCAGGGCTGACGATTCACACGATTCAGCAATATTTCGGCAGAAAGCTCACCATCATCCGGGCGATGCCGAATACATCCGCGGCCATTCAGCAATCGGCGACCGGTTTTTCCGCAAGCTCCGAGGCGAGTGAAGCTGAAATCCGGACGGCAAAAGAGCTTCTGGAAACAATCGGAGAAGCGACGCGCTTTGAAGAAAAACACCTTGACGCCGTCACAGCCATTGCCGGAAGCGGTCCCGCCTATGTGTATCGGTATGTCGAAGCAATGGAAAAGGCCGCCCTTCAAGCCGGCCTGCCGGAAGAAACGGCAAAAGAGCTGATTTTACAAACCATGGCCGGGGCGACGGAAATGCTCAGAACAAGCAGCAAACGGCCTGAACGCCTGCGCAAGGAAATCACAAGCCCGGGCGGCACGACTGAAGCAGGCCTTCGCGCATTAGACGAGCGCCGCTTTGAAGAAGCCATCATGCACTGCATCGCAGAAACCGCAGCCCGGAGCGCCGAAATTAAAGAACAATTCGCAGGCTCCGTTCTGCAAAAGACGGACCAGTGATAAAGCATGGGGCTTCCCATGCTTTTTTCATTCTGTTTAACTGCCGTATAAGCGGCTGATTCTCTCTTTTACTTCTGGAAGATGGAATGTGGCTTCGTGCATGTTCACCTCTTCCTCAACCGCTTTTGTCAGCTCTCTTTTGATCCGTGCGGTCACATTGGTTTTCAGCGCAACCAGTGAGGCTCTCGGTTTATCCGCCAGCAGCCGGGCTAATTCGCGGCCTCTTTGAAGGGCGTCTTTTTTCGGCAGCACTTCAAACGGAACACCCCGTTTTTCCAGAGCGGCGCCGCTGAAGTTCGCGGCCGTAAACAGCATTTCTTCCCCGAGGACAATTCCCAGTTTTTCAGGCACAATATACGTCGCGCCCATTCCCGGTGTAAATCCGTACTTCATATAATTACAAGAATAAAAACTCTCTCTGCTTAAAATCACGAAATCCGAGCTCAGACCGATCGTAAAGCCGGCTCCGATCGCATGCCCCTGCATGACGGAAATCACGGGAATCCTGCAATCCAATAAAAGACTGTGAAGCTTTAAATCTGTAAATTGGAGCTTTCCGCTCTGAATGGTCAAAAGCCCCTCCTGCGTTCCTCCCGTGCAGAAATAATTTCCGTAACCCGTCAGAAGGACGGTTTTATAGGACGGATGGGCATTGATGTCTTGGAATACCCGGTGCAGCTCTCTGACAAACTCTTCTGACAGCCCGTTTTTCCCGGCCGTATCCTGCATTGTGACCTGCACAATGCCCGGTTCTGTTTCCTGTACATCAATCATTGGGTTCATGTTTATTCTCCGTTTCTTTAAAAATACTCAAGCCTTTCCGGCTCTGAGTGTTTCTGATACTAGGTCGTCCATTCATACTTTCTGTGAAACTCTTTTATTTCAGTCAGCACCAATCGTGTTTTTCCTTGATGCGCATTCGGGATGTCTGCTGCGGGCGCGGCATTTCTTGTGCCGAATTTTACGATGCCGCTGTCTTGGAGCAGCCGGTCGTAATCAGCCATCGATAAACGGACGCGTTCATCCAAATGCCGGCTGATCTGAAATTGATTCTGCCGCGTCCGGCTTTGCGGCATAACGACACCGCTGTAAAATTCAGAGCAGCAGCCCGAACCGTATGAAAAACAGCCGACGCGTTTCGGCGTTTCAAAAGAGCCGTTATCAATCGTGCTGGCAAGAGATAAAAATACAGTGGCCCCCATGATGTTGCCGACGCGCTGGCAGTATTGAATCCCAGGCAGCACGCGTTGCTGAAAATCCGCTTCAATGTCTTGCGGCTTAGCCTTTGCCAATTTTCTCATCATCGTCCGATGCGCTCCTTTTACCATTCCGCCAAACGGAGTATGAAAAGAAAGGTATTGAAATGTATTCTTATAATCCGCCCCGCTCACACGCTTTCGGTATTCCTGAAATGATTTTTCACAGCAGTCCAAATAAGACATGAGCGAAAGATCAGCATCCCCCGCTTCACTATCCGGAATCGGGCGGCAGGTATCCATGACTTCATACCCGTAATACCCGCTTGCGCCTTGATCAAGCAAAAAGACATGAGGGGTGCTGCTGACTAAAAGCGCCACAGCTCCCGCCCCCGCACTCGGTTCGGCATAGGACCATTCCTCCGTCAACGCGTCACCGCCTTCAGCCACTAAAAAGCGGGAAATATCCGTTCCGATGATGAGCGCTTTCGCTCCCGGCGATGTTTGCGATAAGATGAAATTCACGCCCATTTGAAACCCGGCCGTTAAAGAATAGCAAGCCTGTTTCACCTCAAATAACCGGCAATTCCGCTTCAGCTGCAAATAATCATGGACGTATGTACTGATGGATTTGCCAAAATCAATCCCGGATTCCGTACAGGTGATCACCATTTCAATCTGATTCCGTTCCTCTTCTGACAGAGAGTCGATAATCGGTTTTGCGGCATTTACGGCGAACGTAATCGGATCTTCAAACGGAAGCGCCACCACTTTTTCTTTCATCAGCAGGTTCTCAAACCTTTTTTTATCCAGGTTCCGATGTTCCGCAAGCTCCATGACGTCTACATACGCGGTTCCGCCAAACACGTTCATTGCTTCGATTCCTACATTCATTTCTCCAAGCCCCCAGAGTAAAGAGGCTTCCTGCGGAAGCCTCTTTTATTTTTTCGTTCAAAACTCAACAAGCAGCCTGTCAACGCCGTGAAATACAGGGCTCGGAACCAGATTCGGCTCTTGATCCTCAGTAAAACGCCATGCGGGCATCTGTTCAAAAAAGTGGGAAAGCGCGATTTTCGCTTCAAGCCGGGCCAGCGGCGCTCCTAAACAATAATGGCTGCCCTGACCGAATGCCAGATGCTGATTCGGCTTTCGTCCCAAGTCAATCTGATCGGCATTTTCAAACTTCTTTTCATCTCTGTTCGCCGATCCAATCCACGCATACACTTTTTCTCCGGCCGGAATCGTTTTTCCGCCAATCTCGCTCTCAACCGCGGTGTAGCGGGTTACCCGCTGAATGGAAGGTCTGAGGCGGATGACTTCCTCAATAAAGTCAGGAAGGAGCGCCTTATTTTCAAGCAGCCGGGGCAGAATATCCGGGAACTCCTTGAGACTGAGAAATGAATTTCCGATCACATTTTCCGTCGTTACGTGCCCCGCGACGATCAACAAGCCGCAAAAACCGATTAATTGCTTGTCTGACAGCGGCTCTCCGTCTAAATCAGCTGCAATTAAATGGCTGATTAAATCATTTTGCGGCTGTTTTCTCCGCTGAAAAATAAACTGCATGAAGTATCCGATCATCTGCTTTTGCACTTCATTCATTTTCTTTTCATCTTTTACATTCTGGCTTTGGTCGACCCAGCTTTTAAAGATATCCCTGTCTTTCGGAGGGAATCCTAAAAGCTCTGCGATCACGATAATCGGAAGCGGAAATGCGTAATCTTCAATAATGTCCATCCTGCCTTTTGAACGGACGGCCTGAAGCAGGTCATCAGCGATAGCGGCTATACGCGGTGCAAGAGACTCAACCGATTTCGGCATGAACGGCTGATTGACCAATTTTCTGAAGACGGTGTGTTCAGGCGGGTCCATTTTCAAAAGGCTGTCTTTGTTAATATGCCGGATCATTTTTTCCTGCTTGTCCGCACTTAAGTATTTATGATCGGAAGAAAAATGACTGTAGTCAGAAATCACCCGCTTCACTTCATCATAGGTGAAGATTTCCCAGCAATCTTCCTTTTCATTGTAATGAACGGGAGAGGTTTCTCTCATCGTTTGGTACCACTTGTACGGCTGCTGCTGTCTGATTTTTGTTAAACTGGTCATTTTCATTCCTCCAAGATGTGATCAAGATATGAAATGACCCGCCGAAGCTTACGAGTAAACCCGGCGGGCGGATATGTGAATTTACGGTCTTGTTTTGGCGGGCTGCTTCAGCATCTCACCATGCACGTTCAGTATCTTTTCCTGCAGCTGCAGGAAGCTGTGTTCTGCCATTCCGTCAGCCGAATATAAAATGCCGCAAAATTCAGAAATCGTTTCGGCTGCGCTGTCTTCAGCCAATAACGTCATATGGTTGGATACCGCCACATCCATGATGGCGATGTTTGTCATATGCTCTTCCCACTGGCTCCAGTAGTTGACGAAATCAGCGGATAAAATATCAGCCCTGATCGTAAAATACGGATCAAGCTCACCCAAGAAAATACCGTTTTTATTTCGGAAATAATAGCATGTCACCCCGTTCGGATCCGGAAGCGGCAGGAGTTCGTAATCAGTGATTTCGTAAGCGTCCTGAACATTTATATTCTGCCTGATCAGATTTTTCACCAACGCGTCCGTCTTCGTTAACCCCCGCTGTTTGGCTTTTGCGATTAATTGCTCTAAAAATATGTCTTCATGAAGATCGGCATCTAGTTCATCACGATGAATCAAGGTTTCAGATATGCGTTCCGGATGTTGATAGATTGGTGCAAATAAAGCCATGTTCACCGTCTGCAGCATCATATTTTTATCAAATAATTCATCAGGAATGTTGATTTCCCGCGCACCCGCTGAGTCAAAGGAGTCGAGCATGACGATTGACTCAACGGTTTCTCCAGCCAGCTGCAATTGCCGGGTGACTTCATAAGCGAGCATGCCCCCTAATGAATAGCCGCCTACATCGTAAGGACCCCGGGGCTGCACGGTACGTATGAGCTTAACGTAATATTCGGCCATGTTTTTAATGCCGCGGATCGGTTCCCGGTCTGTCATCCATCCTCTTGCCTGAATTCCGTAAAAAGGACGCCCAGTCCGTTCGGCAACAGGCTGGTACAGCTCCACTGCCCCCAGCGCGGAATGAAACCAGAAAATCGGTCTTCCCTTTCCCCCCGGGTTAAGACAGATCAGTTCGGGCGGTTCTTGATCATCTGTCTCTTCTGATATATCGTTTTGTTTCGTATGTTCCTCATGTACTTCCTCGGTGTCTTTTTGGACAGAACCGGTCAGATACCCGGCTAATGTTGCGATTGTCGGATATTCATAGACCAGATTTGCCGTAATAGACGCTTGATAGGTTTTATTAATGGACTGAACCCATTCCACACCGATAATAGAATCCAGCCCCATTTCAATGAATGCCTCATTCTCATCAATATCTTCCGGCTTCAGAAACAGGATGTCCGCAAGGCTTTCTTTGAGCTCTTTGCGCAAAGTGCCGTCAGAGATGCCGGCAAGGGGAGTTTCTGCTTCCGGGATTTGCGGACGTACCGCTGTTTCCTCCGCTTCAGCATACTCGGGTTTCTTTATTTGCCCCGCTATATATTCCGCAAGCTCCTTAAGCGTCGGGTGTTCATACACCTTATTGGCAGTAATCTCAGTGTGGTGCGTTTTATTTACTGTTTGTATCCATTCAACCCCGATAATGGAGTCAAGCCCCATGTCGATGAAAGGCTCATCAGCATCAATATCTTCCGGTGACAAAAATAAAATATCTGCCAGGCTTATCCTCAATTCTTCAAGCAATGTTCTATTGTCTTCGAAAACGGCTTTTTCTGGCTGCTGGACAGAAACAGTACAATCCAAAGGCTGTAACACGATCGGTTTTTGCAATGTCTCCGGTTCAAACGCTGTCATTTCAATCTCAGTTAAAGGGCTCAGAGAAATCAGCCCTTCATGTTCAGGCTGCGGCGAAGACGGGAGAACGGTTTGCGTTTCAGACTTTTTCATGGCCTGGCCTGGTAAAGAACTGTTTACATCAGCCGCCCAATACCTTTCTTTTAAAAATGGGTAGGCAGGCAGCGGCGTTTTATAATATTGCCCTCCGTCAAAAAGCCGTGTAAAAGGAAGATCATATCCTCTGCAAAAAAGGTCAGCGATATGTGCCAGGCTTTCTCTGTACTGTGCTGGCGAAGCCGCCGAGCGGCACTGTTCAATGCATTCCATTCCGAATGTTTTCATTCCGGCTTCTTCTGCCGGCTTCTGATCCTTCAAATTGGACACAAACACACCCGGAAGCTCTCTTTTTACAAGCCACTCCGATAATACCCGCTTCAGTTCGTCCGCACTGCTTACGATACAGGCAAACCGGTGATGTAAATGCTTTCTGCCGAGCAGGAGCGTATAACTTATATTTCCCAGATCGCTGTCTTTGTTCTTGCTGAGTGAATCCAGCAGGCGTTCTGCCTGAATTTCCAGCTGACGCTCCGTCCGCGCAGATAAAGGAATGAGGCAGGCCGGTTTTGCCGGTGACCGGCGCACGGTTTGCGGTGCCTCTTCAATCACAAGATGGGCATTTGTTCCGCTGAATCCGAATGAACTGATGGCGGCTCTGCGCGGTGCATCCGGATTCCGTTCCCACGGTATCAGCTCTTCATTCACAAAAAACGGGCTGTCCTCAAATTGAATATGCTGATTGGCTTGGTGAAAATGCAGGGAAGCCGGAATCTGCCGATGCTTCAGCGACAGCAGGATTTTAAACAGTCCGGCCATCCCCGCGGCCGCAGCGGCATGCCCGAGATTGGTTTTCACAGAGCCGATGGCGCAATATCCTTTTTTATCCGTATAGCGGCGGAAAGCGCACGTTAAGGCGCCGAATTCGATCGGGTCGCCCAGTGCAGTGCCCGTTCCGTGAGCTTCCACCATTTGAATGGTTTCCGGATCAATGTGAAAAGTATCATAGACATGCCGCTCCAATCGTTCTTGAGAAAGCGCGCTTGGAGCGGTGATTCCGTTTGTAGTGCCGTCCTGATTCATTGCAGAGCCTTTTATGACGCCGTACACATGATCTCCGTCACTAACGGCGTCGCTAAGACGTTTCAGCACCACGGCTCCCACGCCTTCACCCGGCACGAACCCGTCCGCGCTTTGATCAAACGTATGGCAGCGTCCGGTCGGTGACAGCATATTCGCCTTATTTGACGACTGATAAAAAGCGGGAGTGGATTGAATGAAAACCCCGCCCGCCACCGCCATTTCCGTTTCTTTCGTCCAGAGCCCCTGACATGCCAAATGAATAGCTGTCAGCGAACTGGAACATGCTGTATCAACAGTGATCGCCGGACCTTGTAAGTTAAGATGATAGGCGATCCTTGCCGGGGTGACGGAATTATGATTGCCCCAAAACGCCTGCGCGGGCCCCTGCTGTTTAAAAATGGCCTGGTAATCTCCGCCGCAGGAGCCGGCATACACGCCGCATTCCCGGCCTCTTACCGAGTCTCCCGCATATCCCGCATCTTCAAGCGCTTTCCATGATTCTTCCAAAAACAGCCGCTGCTGAGGGTCCATATAGGTCGCTTCACGTCCAGATATATGAAAGAAAACGGGGTCAAAACATTCAATGTCCTCTATAAAACTGCCATACTGGCATTGGCTGTCAGAGACATCCCATCTGTCTGCTTTTTTAATCAGATCCCGTCCGGCAGCTAAGTGTTCCCAAAACTCATGGACATTCTCCGATTCAGCAAACCGCCCGCTCATCCCGATAATCGCGATCGGTTCTTTTTCAGGTAACACAGCTGCTGATTTTACTGTATCGGCCGGCTCCTTTTGTTCGGGGTGGTACGTCATTTGATACGGCTCAGAAACGCTGATGACGATTTTCCCGATATTTCCGCGGTCATCCAAACAGTGATACGCTTCTTTTATGTCTTCAAAGGAAAAGATTTTTGAGATGACAGGCTGAATGACTCCCTCTTCCGCCAGCCGCTGCAGTTCCAATTGATAGTCCTTGACCTGATCCGGATTTTGAAGGGACAGCTTCCGCAAATCCACGCTGTGAAACGATTGATTGTTATGAAGGACGGACAAGTCGACTGATTTAGCGGATTTCAGCGCAGTCATGGCAATTTCGATATATCTTCCGCCCGGCGCCAGGCAATTCATCCCTTTTTGCATGGCATCACCGGCCAGGGTATTAATGACAACATCCACTCCACGGCCGCCGGTCATTCGCATGATTTCCGTTTCAAAATCTTCTTCTAAATAGCAAATGGTATTGTGGACCCCGAGCGAATGCAAATACTCAATTTTTTTCTGTGATCCGGCCGTTGCATATATTTCCGCGCCGATATGCCGGGCCATTTGCACCGCGATCAGCCCCGTTCCTCCCGTCGCGGTCTGAATTAATATTTTTTCGCCTTTTTTAAGTCCGGCTTTCCGGAAGGCGTCTATCATTGTCACCGCCACGGTGGGAAGAGCGCATGCTTCTTCAAAGGTCAGCCGGGCCGGTTTATGATAGACTTGATGTTCTTTACATGTGATGAGATTCGCCTGAGATCCAAATTCCTCTCCCATGCCGACAATCACTTCATCACCTGGAATGACGGATGTTACATGCCTACCTGTCTTGATCACGACGCCGCTTGCTTCAAATCCCGGAGTGAACGGATAAGGCGGCATCGTCGGGTACAGCCCTCTGACACAAAGCAAGTCTCCGAAATTTAAAGAAAAGGCGCGGACGGCTATTTGAACTTCGTCATCTTTTGTCTCGGGCACTTCACTGCGGGCAATCATCAGATCTTCAATGCCGCCCGGACGGTCAATCACAACCCGGAACATTCCCGAGTCATCGGACTTTGCGAAAGAAGGCGGCATACGTTCTTGTTTCGGTTTCTGATAACCGGTTTCCTTTCTTTCCGTCTGCAGAGGTTTTTCAGCAGGCCGTTCTTCCTGAAGCGCCGGGCGGATTTTCGCTCTTTCGGTCTCCAGAGACGAGGCTATGATGGTTTCGTATTCTGCCGAGATATAACCGGTCAGCAGTTTCACATGATAGTAATCAAATAAAATCGTTGTCTGCAGTGTAAGATTCAAACGCTTATTAATCTCGTTAATCACATTGACGGCCAAAATGGAATCAATGCCGTATTCAGAGAAATTCAGTTCTTCCTGAATATCCTCTTCTTTCATTTTTAATACATCGGCAATACTTGTTTTGATGACAGAGCGGACATGGGAAGCGACCGATTCCCCATCAGCCTTAACAGCTTGATGCTCCTCTGGCGCGCGGCTGCGGGAAACAGGCTGTGCGGGCTTTCGGAAAACTTCGGCCGGGGCGGCGTATGGCTTTCTGCCGTCTCTGATCCCTTGCATCCGGACGAGTCCGTCACTCTCAGCTGCGATAATCTGCTGACCTAAATCATGAGCCGTTTCAGCAGGGAAACAAACCGCTCTGTATCCTTCCGAATGCAGCACACACTCCCACGATTTTGGATATAAGCCGGGACTTCCCGGAATCCGAAGCTCAGCATCCTCATAGGACCACCACCCGTCAAGCAGCCCGAAGGTTAAATGGGTAAAAACAGAACGATCGCTGATTTCGTTTATCAGAATCATCCCGTTATATTTCAGGAGCGCTTTCAGACGGCGAAGTGTCAAACCGATATTTTTTGTGGCGTGAAGCACATTGGCGGCGATGATAATATCGTAAACACCCGTTTTGATATTTTGTGATTCGCAAGGCTCCTCCGCATTAAACAAGGCTGTTGTCAAATACGGCACATCAGGTCCGTATTCCTGTTCGGCATGCATTAAAAAAGCTTTAGAAACGTCCGTATAACAATATTCCGCAATCTGTTTTGCGAATGGTTTCAGTTTTGTAAACAGCATGGCGCTCGTTCCGCCCGTCCCGGCCCCTACTTCTATCAGCCTGATGCGGGCATCGGGGTGTTCTGTAAGATAAGCTTTCAAGTAAGCGGCCGCGGAATCTGCTAACACTTCATTAAAATAATCCGCGACAGGATTATGCTTATAAACACCTTCAACGAGCCGCATTGATGAATCGGGAAATACGATATCCGTAGCCGGACGTTCCCCTTTTAAAATGGAAGGCATCGCTTTTATCGTCGCCTCAGCCAATTCAGCTTGCGCCTGCTCCCCATTGGGAAGCAGGCGTTTATGGGCATTCCACTCATTCCAGACTGTGCGGCCGTCCGGGCGCTGATCCCTGAGGAGAGTGATCGTGTATCCGTCATACGTGATATACCCGTTTTCTTTTAATAGATTCAGGCTTTCTTCCAGCCATCTGCCGTATGTGCCGATCACGCCGGCGCTCCGCATGGATGCTGAAGCTGTGGTGACAGGCTCGCTGAAAAACCCGATTGACTGTAATTGGTAAAAGAGCAGTTTGCAAAGAAGGCTGTTCATATGCGCAACTCCATTTCTCGTTTTAAAGTCTCAAGCCGTTCATTCCGATCCGGATTTTGCCGCTTGACGCTTTCCATAAATGAAGGCTTCGGGCCGGATACAACCGATATTGCATCTTGATCCGTCAGCGCGGCTAAGCCGTGCGGAGCAGCTTTAATGAATGCCGCTTGGCTGAACGGTTCTGATAGTAAGACTTCCAGAGCCTCCATTGCTTCATCGGGTTCAATAGAACCGATCCCTGACGCCTCCATCCGTTTTCTGTAAGACGGGTCTGATACAACGCCCAGACTGCCCCAATATCCCCAATTCATGACTTTCACTTCACAATCAAGCAAAGAAGCGATATGGCGGGCAAAGGCGTCTTGAAATGTACACCCTGCCGCATAGTTGCTTTGCCCGGCATTTTTTGTGAAAGAATTAACGGATGAGAAAAACAGCACAAAATCAAGCGGTTCTCCCTTAAAAGCTTCGATCATTCGGACGCTCGTATTCACCTTAGCTGAAAAAGCGTTTCTGAAAGAAGCTTCATCCATATTCGCCATACTTTTGTCGGCAAGCGTTATCGCGGAATGGATGACTCCCGTTATATTGCCGTATTGCTCTCTTACGGAACGGACGGCAGCCTTAAGCGCTGCGGCATCTTGAGCATCAGCCTGTATATAATGCGGCGCGGGGCCTGATAGCGCCAGCCTGTCTATTTTGCTCTGAATCTCCTGATCCTTCGGCCGCCTGCCGATCCATATTATCCGTGCCTTGTAACGGGTGATCATGTATTTGCTCCATGCTTCTCCGATGCCGCCCGCTCCGCCGATGACAGCATAAACGCCGCCTTCTCTGTACGACATACGCGGAGCGGAACTTGTCAGCACCCGGACTGTTTTTTGCTTGTGCCAAGCTCCGTTACGGTACGCGGCAGCATTTCCGTCCGGATCTGGAGGAAGGCGCCAGAAGTCTTTCATTTCAGACGAATCACTGTCTTCTTCTGCATCAATCAGCCTGATGTCCCAGTTCGGATATTCTTTTGCCAATGAACCGATCAAACCGTGTACACCTGCATGCTCAGGCTGCGGCAGATCACCCGGATACACGGACTGTGTCTGCCGGGTGACCGCCGTAAAGCTGATGTTTCGGTTTCCATACCCGAGTGACAGCAGCGCTTTGATGAAACGGAAACATTGAATCACCCCATTCTCCTGCTCATCAAGCATTTCCTGACTGACGGATGCGGGTGCGAAACGATCCGGCGCAATCCATAAGAAATGGCGGATATCCTGATACCCGGCTGTCAATTCACGTAATGTTTGCTCGCTTGAATGATCCGGCGTCTCCGCCAGATGGGCGCGGGGCCACATTTTTGCCGCAGCCTTTATGGTATGTCCCGGCTTTCCGATGATCAGCAATTGTTCCTGATCAACCGCTCGATTTTCTTCCAGAGAAAAGAAAGTTTTGTCCCAAACAGGGGCAAGCATCGCTGTCTGAACTTCCTGCCGCTTGCTTTCGGTTTGGTTTGTCTGCCGGACAGCCCGGCAGGAGAAGCCTGTCAATCTCATACAAACAGCGCCGTTTTCATCACATAAATCAATATCCAGCGTCAGCGCTCCGTTATCTGACCGATCGCTCTGTTTGCGGACAAGCGCCCACATCGTTTTCTGAGTCGGCTGAAATATTTCTGCCTGCCTCAGGGAAAACGGCAGCATCGGAGTGTCTCCGGCAGTATCTGAACCGGCACCCAGTGACGCCTGAAACGCGGCATCTAGAAGACTCGGGTGGATGACAAACTGATCGGCGGAACTGTCTGCCGATTCCGGCAGCGACAGCCGGGCTGCAGCACCCCTCTCTCCGATCATCAGCTGATCAATTCCTTGATGGCTCGGCCCGTATATCATACCCGCATGCCGGAAAGCCTGATAAACCTCATCAGACGTCATAACCGATTGGCTGCACCCGGACAGCCAGCCCTCTAAGTGAACTGACGGAACCGCTGCTATCTCTCCTGATACCGCGGTGCCTTTACTGTATATAATCCGTTCTCCCCCGGGTTCTTCCGATAGGCTGTAAATCGTAAATTCAATGTCTTCATTTTCCTTAAGGATAAGGCTGATATGGACTTCTACATCCGTCCCCTTATGAACGACAGGCCTCATCCATATGAGATCTTTCAAATACAGTCCTTTACGTCCGTCCGGCACATCGTATGCGGCACGCTCAACGGCCGCCCTGGCCATTTCGATCACAGCGGCTCCCGGGAGCACCTTCTCCCCATTGACTGTGTGATCAGTGAAAAAGAATTCCCGTCCGGTAAAAACAGAGGTGAATTTCAGCTCCCACAGATCGGATGTGTTTTCATGAAGCAGCGGATGGATCACCGTTTTGCCGTCATCCCTTTTTGAAACCGCCTCGGCTTCATCTTGAATCCAGCATCTGACCTTTGCAAACGGATAGGCGGGAAGGCTGATTCTCCGGGGTTTTTGTCCCGAATATAACAAGTTCCAGTCCACATCGACTCCCTGCACCCACATGTTCAGCAAATGACCGTACTTTCTCTTTTTCAGCCATTTGCCCATGGCTTCCTGCAAATCTTCATCAGATTCAAACACAGCCACTGTCTCATGATTTCGCTTCGCCCGCCCCCTGTAAAGATGCGGTGCGTTTTCATTTTCCAAGTACGATCTGAGCTTGTCCTCCAGCTCCTTAAGGGAGTCCGCAATGAGAGCCAGCCGCTCATCCATCGCTTCCCGCCCCGCTTGTAAAGTGTATGCGACATCAAATAAGTCCGGCTTATCCGTATGCTTCTTTTGAAGAAAAGCAAGAAGGCGCTCCGCATATTCTGTCAGACGCTCCCCATTTTTCGCAGACAGCAGAATGACAGCCGGCTCTTGGCTGCTGATTGCTTGTTTTACAGGAGCCTCATATTCTTCAATAATGATATGCGCGTTAGAACCGCCCGCACCAAAGCTGCTGATCCCCGCCCTGAGCGGCTGTTCTGCTCCGTCTGCTGCAATCCGTTTCCAATCTGTTAATTCCCGGCAGACGGAAAACGGACCTTCGTCAAATTGGATATTCGGATTTAAAACATCCGCATGCAAAGATGGGGCGATTTGTTTGTGCTTCATCTGCAGCAGCACTTTTGTGACAGCGGCGATGCCTGCTGCCGATTCCCCATGTCCGATATTTGATTTGACAGACCCGATGAGACATGTTTCAGGAACATCACCGAATGCATCGGTTAAAGCCCGGATTTCAATCGGATCGCCTAATTTCGTCCCTGTCCCGTGCGCTTCCACATAGCTGATCTGGCCCGGGGATACCCCCGCCTCCTGTAAAGCTTGAGAAATGACTTCGCTTTGCGCCTTGGGGTTCGGTACGGTGTAACCGCTTGCTCTTCCGCCGTGATTAATGGCAGCTCCCTTAATGACGCCGTAAATCCGATCTCCGTCTTGTACGGCGTCTTCTAAACGTTTAAGAAGCAGCACCCCGACCCCTTCTGCCGGAATATAGCCGTCACCCCCGGCGCCGAAACTCCCGCAGTGTCCTTTAGATGAGATGAACTGCCCCTGGCTCAGCATGAAGTACTTGTTAGGATGAACGGTGAGATTCACTCCGCCGGCAAGCGCCGCGCGAATCCGATGATCCCGCAGATCCCGGCACGCCATGTACAATGAAGTCAGCGAACCCGAACACATCGTATCGACCGAAATGCTCGGCCCTTGAAAATCGCAAAAATAGGAGACACGGTTAGCAATGGATGAAATCCCGCCGGGGAGCCCGATATGCCGTCCTTTCACTCCCGCTTCAGCCGCGAATAGCGGGTATTCCTGATACATGACACCGGCATACACACCTACCTGACGGCCCAGTTCAGGCGATGTCCTCGTATATCCCGCATCCTCCATGGCCATCCACGCATGCATCAAAAACAGCCGTTCCTGAGGATCAAGGTGTTCCGCTTCACGGGGGGAAATCTTAAAGAACTCAGGATCAAAATCGGCGATCCCGTCAATGAATCCGCCCCATTTGCTGTAGATCGCTCCCGGCGCCGTCCGGTCCTCGGAAAAGTAATGTTCCCATTTCCAGCGTTCTTTCGGAATTTCGGTAATACAATCCTTTCCTTGTTTGAGATTTTCCCAAAACGCATCGATATCATCGGCCTGCGGATACTTGCCGGAAACCCCGACAATGGCAATATCCAGCGGGTTTCCTTTCGTTTTCTGACGGCTTTGATTCCCGGACGGGGCAAAAGACGCATTTTCAAGCCGATTTGGCTGAAGCACTTCTTTCACAGACGCGTTTTTCAATTCCGCCAGCTGTTCCCCGGTATGACTGAGGACTGCGGCATCAAATGAGAGAAACCCGTCTTTTTTATGTTTGATTGTATTCACCACATAGACGGTATCAGACATGACAGGTCCGTAAAGCGTCAGCCTCTCAATCATGAGCGGAACGTGAATCCGCTTTTTCAGCTGCAACTCTTCTTCACCGAGCGACATATAACATGAATTCAATATAAGCGGGTCAAATGCAAAGTGATGCAGATCGCCTTTTTCTTTTTTTCCTGATAAGTCCAGCTGCAATAAAAAGGAGCTCTCACTCATTTTGTATCCCGCCGTTACCGTTTTCAGCATCGGGCCTATCGTGAAGTCGGCAACCGAATCGTACAGACGGGAAATGACATCCGGTGCTACCTTTTGTGCATGCGCCTTCATTTGTTCAACGTCATATGATTTTTTTACGGGTGTCTCTATACCTCTGCTTATTTCTCCTTCGGCACACGTCTTCCGGCTTTCTTTACCGGAGACAGTGCAGCTTGCGGTAAAGCGTTCGGCACTCTTTTCTGCCGCAAATGAAATGTCAATCTGTGCGGCCTCTCCCGGCTCCAGTGTGACGGGCCCGCCCGTAAAGCGGATATCTTTCAGCCCGGCGGGATACGTACCGGAATGAGACGCTCCGGATGCTTCAAGCACCAGACACGGATACACTACACCCATCAGTGCCGGTTTGCCGAAAACCAGATGATCCTGAAGGAATGCTTCATGTTCATAGAAAGTAAATGTCTGACTGCCTGATTGCGTTTCAGAGACCGGTGCTGCATCCGCGACAAGGCCGGATGATTCATCTGTTCCTTTTGTTTTTATGTCTTCAAGCAGTTCGGATATGCTGCTGCACTCAAATAAAAGAGTCGGATTCAGCCGCAGATCAAACGCCTCTTCGATGTCTTTAATAATGGCCAGAAGCTGTGACGATTCAAGACCTAATTCAAAAAACACGGTGTGCGCATCATTTCTTGTGACAGGACGGCCTACGTATGTTGAGAAAATGCGGTATAAGGTTTCCTCCATCTGCTGAACGCCTGGTATCAGCTGCCGGTCTGTCCGCACCTTTTTGGCTGTCAGGCCGAGCAGTGAAGCAATATGCGCACCGCTGAGGTTGTAAAAGTCAATATCCATTTTCACCATTTCAGAAGGCGTGCCGGACTTTTTCGAAATCACCGCGTAACAGCGCTCCGTAACGGTCTCAGCGGCAATAAACGAATCATAATAAATCGGTAAAAACAAACCGGCGCCTGCAGCTGTCTGCAATACGCCGGAGGCCATGGCGGCACCGTCCATCAGCGCGGGATGAAAGAGAGCGCCGGGGAGATTTTCCTGGCATGAATCAGACTGCCGAATATCAAGGAAACATTCCTCTTCATTTGCATAGATCTCTCCCTCCGGCTTCATCAGCCCGTCATGCGACAGTCCGCGGCTTCTCGCGTCTTCGTAAACCGTATGCAAAGAGACTGATGGAAGTGCGGCTTGTTGTTTTTTCTCCCCTGCGTCAAGGCGCCTATCTGATGAGAAGACTCCTTCATGCACCTCCGCTGATAAGAAAACCGTCCCGGAATCCGCCCCGCAAATCGAGGCTGTCCAGAACTCCTTTTCTTTACTGAATATAACACTCACATCAAGCCGCTCTGACCGTTTCACTGATAAAGGATGATAAATGGTCACCCGTTTCAGACAGATGGAACGGAATGAAAGATCAAGGCTTTGCTTTGCCAGCTGATACAGCATATCAATATAGGCCAGACCGGGCATGACAGATTCTCCGTGAACAAGATGGTTTTTCATAATGGGATGTTCTGCCGTCAGGCGCAGATTCACTGTTTTTTTCATGGTTAGTCCCCTTTTAAAAACGTCACGTTGTCACCTGCCAAAACGAGTCTGCAGGTGCAGTGCTTGTCTCTGCTTTTTTCTCATATTTCTTTAAAAGATCCGCAATGTCTGTTTTTTCATTATTTGTTTTTTCCGATTCACTTTCCGTGCTGTTCCAGCCGCCCAAAAGCGGGTAGTGTTTTTTTCTGAATTCCGGCGGCTGAGGCGCCCGGTGATGTTCCCGCTGCCTTTCACCTCTGTATTCTTCAACGAGGATATGAGCATTTGTCCCGCCGTCAGGAAATGAACTCTGAGCTGCGACGCGGGGTTTCTTATCTGAATGCCAATCAACGGGTTCACGATTAAAATGAATACGCGACGCTTCAAAGTCATAATGTTCAAATGGCTCAAGCGCTGATAAGAAAGGCGGAATCCGCTTATGATAGACGCTCAGCACACATCGGATGAAGCCCGCAAGACCTGAAGACAGAAGCAAATGCCCTACATTCGGTTTCACCGATCCGATCCGGCAGGGCAGAAGCGTTTTCCGGTTCAGCTGATAGACATCTGAGAGCGCCTTGATTTCCACCGAATCAACGATTGGGGAACCGCCTCCGTTCACTTCTATATATCCAATGTCTTCGGGCGACTTTTCCGCCATGTCAAGCGCAGTTTGAATGGCGTCTCTCTGCGCTCTTATATTCGGTGAACCGGGACCGAGCGTCCGGCCGTCATTGTTTACCGAGACGGCTTTTATGACGCCGTAAATACGGTCTCCGTCCCGCACCGCATCGCTCAATCGCTTGATAAAAACCGCCCCCGCTCCTTCTCCGAGCACTTCTCCCGCTGATTCACGGTCGAATATATGAAACACGCCGTTCTCATTTAAAATATGGCGTGCTCCGAATAACCGGTGCGCGGACGGAGATAAGAGCAGACTCACCGAACCGACTAAGGCCGCGTCAATCCTTCCGGCCAAAAGGGCGTCTTTTGCAAAGGACAGCCCGATCAGCCCCGAGGAACATGCTGTATCCACGACAAGGCTCGGCCCTGTGACATTCAAAAATCGTGAAATGTTGGCCGCCAAATAGTTTTGCCCCGCCCCCAAAATCGGGTTAGGCGCCTGCAGGATATGTTCCATACCGGCTGAAGGCTGCGCCCTGCCGCCGATGTACACGCCGATTTTCCGGCCCGACAAATCCTTTTGGCCGTACCCGGCATCATAAACGGAATGAACCGCTTCTTCTAATATGATCCGCGCCTGCGGGTCCATAATTGCCGCGTCTTTTTCAGAGATGCCGAAAAAGCCCGCATCAAACATGTCGATATCATCAATCCACCCCGCATAATCCTTTGCATGTGCTGTTGCATGCCAGCGCGTTGCGGGGACAGGCCGGATGGCGGTGTTTCCTTTCATCAGCAGCTCCCAAAAAGCATCCGTTCCGCCCGCCCCCGGAAAACGACAGGACATGCCGACGACGGCAATATCGTCTTCGGTATCCGCTTTCGGCTTCATGGATGTTCTCTCTTCAGCGGCGGCGGTTAAATCAGGCTGGACGTCCCTGTCGTGAACGAAACCATTTTCTTTTGTCACAAAATCGGCTTCATGATGCGCTGCGAAATAGTCAACCATTTCTGTAATCGTTTGATATTGAAGCATTAAGGACGGTGTTAACTTTATGCTGATCCGTTTTTGCAGTGATTGAACCAATTCCGCAAAGAGTATTGAGTCAATCCCGTATTCATCAAACGGCATATCATCTTTTATCTGCTCATCCGTCATTTTCAGTTCTTCGCTGAAGACGGTGCGCACCCATTGACGAATCGTATCCTTCACCTTTTGGTCACCGGCAGTGCTTTTTTTCACGGGAGCTTCAGATTTCTTCGCCCTTAGAAGATCACCAAAATCAGCCTCACTGTCTTCTGGAACACAAGGAATTCCGCAGCTTTGTCCGTTTAAAATGATGTAATCTAAAAACTTCAGTCCGTCTTCGGCAGACAGCCTGGAAAGTCCTGATTTTTGATAAGCAGGTGTTTCCGGCAGGCCTTCAGCCATACCGGTTTCTTTCCAGACGGGCCATTGAACGGCTTTAACAAACACGTTTCCTTTACCTGCCTGATGATTTGCAAAAGAGTCCATAAATGAATTAGCCATCGCGTAGTCACTTTGCCCCGCAGCAAGCGAAGGGATCAGGCCCGAAACGGATGAGAACAAAATAAAAAACGACAGCGGCTCATTCTGAACGGCTTCATAGAGACCGCGAAGCCCTGTTACTTTCGGCGCGCAAACGCTTTCGATTTCAGTTTCGGTTTTGTTATAAAAAGCGGGGTGTTCTCCCATTGCACCCGCGCAATGAAAAACGCCGGTAATCGGTCCCATCGTGTCGCGGATGCTGTCCGTCATGTTCCGGAGCCCCTTTTGATCCGTAAGAGAAACGCTGTAATAACGGATCTCCGCGCCCCGCTCGGCTAACCTCTGCATCCGCTCGGCTTTTTCCGGGAGAATGCCGTCCTTTTTCATGTCTGCCCACTCTGAGGAATCGGGAAGCGGCTCCCGCCCCATGATGACCAGTTTCCTGCATCCGCGTGAAACGGCATGCTCCGCCGCAATTGCGCCGATCCCGCGCGATCCGCCCGTTATTAATAGCACATCATCAGACGAATAGGAAAGCTCAGGCGCCGCCGAAACATTCATACCCTGCTTCAGAAACGGCACATAACGGCGATTCAGCCTGTAGCAGCATTCACTGCCGCTTTTGGCCCGCGGCTGTAAAAATTCAGTCTCAATCTGTCTGCTTAATTCTTCTGTATGCTCAATCTCACAATCGCTATCTATCGTAAAAGAATGAATGTTGGCATACTCAGCGCCCAGCATTCGGTACAGCCCCGCCGTTTTCGCCCCTTGCATCAGAGGTTTACTTTGCTTGAAAGGCTGGAGGCGGTGTGTCACTTGGCTGAACACAGCGCCGCTATGACGGAATGATTCAAGAGCCTGCTGTAAAAAGGCAAGCTTTCCGTGTTCTATCTCTTCCTTCCGTTCATATTCCGCATCATATGCGGTTATGTCGACGACCCCGAGTATCTGTTTGTTTTGAAGAGACTCCCGCACTCTGCCGTAAAGGTTTCGCCCCGATGCGGCGGCGTAATAATCGGCGCCGTCTTTTGCCTGATGGATGAAGCAGACCGTTTCAATATGGCCGTTTCCTTTAAAAAGAGCATCGGCCAATCGGCGCGTCTTATCCGTTGCAAGTATCATTACTGTTCCTGATAACGCTTCAGATTCCGCCGGATCTTGCTGCTTCCAGTCTTTTTGAAGAATGATCTTTTGGTTTTCCGCCGGTTCATCTGTCTGTTTCCGGATATCCGCAGGCACAGGCACCCAATACCGCTCCTTCGCGAACGGATATACAGGAAGGCTGACCCGTTTCGGCTTCTCTCCTTCGTATAACAGGCTCCAGTCAACGGCAGCTCCTTTTGCCCACTCAGTGAGCAATCTGGAATATTGCTTGTTTTTCAGCAGCTCGGCCATTCCACTTGATGAAATATCATCTTGAGCACGTCCGCGGAAACATCCTTCAATTTCTGTTTTCCGTTCAAGCACATCCTTCAGTTTCGCTTGCAGACCGCAAACGGATGTAACGATAAATGCCAGCCGTTCAGGCATCGCTTCTCTGCCAGCTTGAATCGTGTAGGCCAGGTCTTTAAGGTTGACTTCTTTTTCCCGTAAAAAGCGGTCATACCGTTTGACATATTCTAATAGGCGTTCTTCATTTTTTGCCGAAAGCAGAAACAGAACCGGCTCGTCTTCCCGTATACTCACTGATTTCTTTTCAGCCTGCGGCGGCAGATATTCTTCTATGACAAAATGGGCATTGCTCCCGCTGGCGCCAAAAGAACTTAAACCCGCTCTTCTCGGCTGGTCAGAATGTGACGGCCGTTCCCATTCTTCCAGCCGGTCCGCCACATAAAACGGCGTGTCCGGAAATGGAATATGGGGATTCAGCGTGTCCGCGTGCAATGACGGAAAGATTTCTCCATGCTTCAGCTGCAAAAGCACCTTTGTTAATCCGGCGATCCCGGCGGCTCCTTCTAAATGGCCGATATTTGATTTGGCAGAGCCGATGGCGCAAAACCGCTTCTTGTTTGTCCATTTGCGGAATGCGCGGCTCAGCCCTTCAATTTCAATCGGATCACCCAGAGACGTGCCTGTTCCGTGGGCTTCAATATAGCCCAGTGTCTCCGGATCAATGCCGGCACTCTGAAAAGAATCTGTAATGACTTCCGCCTGCGATGCCGGATCAGGCACGGTCAAACCGGATGTTTTTCCGACATGGTTTAAAGCGGAGCCTTTTATGACGCCATATATCGGACAGCCCATTCTTTCCGCTTCTTGAACGGTTGTCAGTAACACCGCGCCGACGCCTTCTCCCGGCACATAACCGTCACCGCCGGCGGCGAAGCTTTTGCAGACGCCTTCTGAAGACAGAAATCCGGCATTCGCCAAAAACGCATATTTATGCGGGTGTGTGACCGCATTCACACCGCCGGCAATGGCGAATTCGCACTCCCCCCTTTTAATGCTTTCACATGCCAAATGTATGGATGTGAGCGAAGAAGAGCACATCGTATCAACAGCCATTGACGGCCCTGTAAAGTTCAGGCAGTGAGACACGATATTCGGAACAGAGGCAGGCGTCACGCCCATAGACAGCGGTGTGCCCCGCTGTGTAATTTCAGCGCCGAACAGCTCATAATGGCTCCAAAACACACCTGCGAATACCCCGACGCGTTTTCTTTTTTGTGAAGATGGCCCGCGCGCCGTTCTGTCCTGATAAAAACCGGCATCTTCACAAGCTTCCCAAGCCGTCTCTAAAAACAGCCGCGCCTGCGGGTCCATCATTTCAGCCTGGCGCGGAGTCAGATTGAAAAACAGCGGGTCAAAGCTGTCTATGCGATCTAAAAATCCTCCGTAACGGTAGAACTGATCTGCTTCATATGAGAAAGAATAACCTTTCCATCTGTCTTTCGGCATTGTTGTAATGCAGTCTTTACCTGAGCGCAGATTTTGGTAAAATTCATCAATGCTTCCCGCCTGCGGGTATCTTCCCGCCAATCCGATTACCGCAATATCATGCTCTTCTGTATGTCTCTCTTGTTTTCGGCTTCTTCTCTTGACAGCTGCGTTGGATAATGAAGATCCGTTCTTGTCTCCCTTTGGACCCAATCGGCCCATGCTTTCAGTTACAGCCGGCTCTTTCCCGTATAAAATAACGGATTGCAGCTTGCCGAGTCGCAGCATATATTCAAGTGAAGCCATCCCTTCCCCGGCCGGTAGCGGGCTGGTGCCTGTTGCATCATTCATGATCTCTTTCATCAGGCTGTCAACCTGCATGCCGCCATCTTCCCAAAGCGGCCAGTTGATCGTCATAGAAGCCCCGTTCCGTTCGCCTTTTTCCGCTTTGCAATCGCGATATTTCATATATTCATCCATAAAAGCGTTCGCCGCGGCATAATCTGTCTGGCCCGCATTTCCGGCCAACGCCGAGAATGAGGAAAAAACGGCGAAAAATTCAAGCGGTTCATGCCGTGAAGCTTCGTCCGCATGAATCAGGCCGCTGATTTTCGGCAGGAACACCTGCTTCAAGTCAGAACTGTCTTTTTGGATGATAAATTGATCTTTTAAAACACCGGCGCAATGAAAAATGCCCGTCAGCCGGCCGAAAGTCTCTGTAATCTGAGCAAATGCCCGCTCTGTTTCGGCTTTGCTGCCGATGTCCGCTTGAACGTAAAGAACTTCTGCTCCCAATGCTTTCAGTCTGCTGATCTTCTCAGACTGTTCCGGCGAACGGCCGATGAGTGCGAGCTTCACCTTTTCTTTTTCTGCAAGATGACGGGCAAGCAGAAATCCAAGACCGCCGAGGCCTCCTGTAATGACATATACGCCGTTTTGTTTCCAAGGAGACTGTGTCTGCCCGTCCAGTTTCTCAATACGTTCGAACAATCTGATCTGCCGCATATTGTCTTTATACCGAATGTCTGTGCAGCCTGCATAAGAGCAGTCTGCTTCTGTTCTAATGATTGCGGCCGTCTCACTTGGCAATCTCTCATTCTTGTCACAGAAGGTGATCACCTGAGTGCGAAGAGCCGGATTTTCCAGATGTGCCGTTTTCAGCATAGCCCCGAGAGCGGAAGACAATGCCGCTCCATTCTCAACGGCGCATACAAGCTGAATCAATGTATGTTCTTTCGGATGGTCTGTCAGTTCCCGTTTGAGCATACGAAATATACGCTCGGCATCTGCTCCAAACTGCTCATCTGCAGCCTCATGCTCCCTTTTCAGTTCTATCACTTCCGCTTCCGGGCAATGTATGCCGAGTTCACCGGTGAGACGGGGTTCTGCATCGGCAGCGATAATGAGATGACGGGTGTGTTTTTGCCCGTTCTGCACCGCCGTTTCCAGCGGATGATCTTTCCAGGCGGGTTCAAAAAACAGAACCTCATCAGCGATGTCAGCATCTGATGTATGCCGTTCTTCGGCCGAATCTTTCAGCACACAGCCCGCTTCATTGATAAGGTAATCCGCAAGGCGGCGGACAGATGAATATTCAAAAAGCAGTGTCGGATAAAACTGCTGCTGAAAAGTCTGCTCTAATATCTTTACAAGCTTCAGCAAATGCGCCGAGTCAAGCCCCATATCATAAAAGCCTTTCCGCACATCAATATCCTGTGCCGGACGATTGATCAGCCTGGCGATTTCCGACTTTATGTAAGTCACCATGTTTTGTTCCGGCGTTTGCTGTTCAGACACGTCTTCTGCGGCCACAGGACTTTCGGGCTCTCCACGGCCGCTTCTGTTCTGCTGAGGCGGCTTCTCTTTGTCTATCAGATGGGTAATCATATTCGCTTGTCTGACCCTTTTTACTGTCAGTTTCTCACATTCGGCCAATACGTTCCCTGCCCTGTCGTAAATCGTGAAGTCGGCCGAATAAACATCAGGTTCGCTGTCTGATACGCCGCTTTCAGTGCGGCTGTTTTTCATAGAATAAGTGTAAATCGTTTTCGGAAACGGCTGATACATGCAAAAACGATTGATCATAAAAGGAATATAAGGTGTGTCATTTTGCTTTTGGGCCGACAATGCAAAGGAAGAGCCGGCAAGGGTGGACGCATCTAAAAAAGCCGGATGCGCCTTAAATTTCTCCCGGAATCCTTCAGCCAAATCACTCAGAGTGAGCTCCATTAATTCTTCTTTATCCTGAAGCTGATAAACGGCCCCTTCATTTTTCATAAACTCGCCATGCTCAATATGGCTTCTTCTTGCAATTCCGTAAATGTCATGCATGTCCCATTTTCGGCTTGCGTTTTTCATGAACGCTTCAATATTCAGTTCTTTTGCCCGGGGCGTGTCTTCTTGCAAATAAAGCTGGCATTCCATATTCTCATCCCGGTTTCCGCCAAGCGGTGTGCCGTTTTTTGCTTTTTCGCTAGTGATCTCAACTTTCCAGCTGTCACATGCCGGCGTAAAGGTGACATACAGGTGTTTATCAAACTCTTCAGATGTTACAACAGGCTGCTTAAAAATGATCTGTCTTAATTCTATAGGCCTTTCACCGAGATACCCGGCGGCGAGCCGATACAGCATATCTATTAAAGTCACGCCCGGGAGGACGCGGATTTGATGAACGCGATGATCCCGGACGATATAATTCGTATGGCTGATTTTCTGCAGGAACGTTTTGACTTGATCGGTGGCAACTGCCAATCTATCACACCTCGCTTATTTCAAACATTGCTTCTGTGCCCGCCTCATTTTCTTCCGCTTCGGACAACTGTGCTTTTTCAGGCCAATACCGCTGTTTTCGGTATACTGTCTGGCCGCCTTTCGGTTCCATGGCCGCTTTTCGCTCTTTCGGTATTCCTTCGTTGCTGACAATGATATGGGCGTTATTCCCGCCCAAACCGAACGCGCTGACCCCGGCCCTGAGTATCTCTTTTTTTCCGTCCCACCGCTTCATCTCAAGCACAGGATAAAGCGGCGAATCATTAAATTGAAAGCGGGGGTTCGGTTTATGGCAATGCAAAGTCGGCGGCAGTTCTTCATTGGCAATCGCCAGCAAAACTTTGATGATTCCCGCCGCGCCCGCCGCACTCAGCAAGTGGCCGATATTGCTTTTGACGCTTCCTACACCGCAAAATTGTTTTTCATCGGAATAAGCAGACAAGACATTGGTTAATCCTTTTAATTCAATCGGGTCGCCGATCAATGTACCGGTTCCGTGCATCTCTACGTATGTCATGGTGTCCGGCTCGATTTCCGCTGATTGAACCGCCTGCTCAATCAAGTCCTGCTGCGCCCGGGGATTCGGCGTCGTCACGCCCATTGTGCTGCCGTCGTTATTAATCGCAGAGCCGTCAATAACGCCGTATATTTTATCTTCGTCTTCTATCGCTTTTTCGAGCGGCTTCAGCATCAGCACACCGCAGCCCTCTCCGATTCCTGTTCCGTCCGCACCGGCATCGAAAGATTTTGAACGGCCGTTTGGCGATAAGATTCTCGCCGCGCTCATTGTGAGAAAAGGTTTTTCATCAAGCAAAATGTCAACCCCGCCCGCAAAGGCCGCTTCCGCTTCTCCATTTTGAATAGCCTGCACGGCCAAATGAATTGCCGTTAGCGAACTGGAGCAGGCCGTATCTACGACCAGGTTGGGCCCTGTAAAGTTATAAATGTGCGCCATGTGTGCGGTAATAAAATTTTGCCCCGCGCCAATAATCGCGTCTTTTTGCAAATATTGAAATTTCTGATGAAACGCACCTGCCCTTGCACCGGCAAAAACGCCGATACGGCGGCCCCAGAGATCCTCTTTTTGATAACCGGCATCGGCCAAAGCTTCCGCGCTCACCTCGAGCCACTGCCTTTGCAGCGGGTCTATCATCGGTGCCAGCGTTTCTGAAATATTAAAATACTCCGGGTCAAATTGATCAATATCGTGAATAAAACCGCCCCATTTACTGATGCTTTTTCCTTCTTGATATTCACCCGGCTGATAGTGTTCCCCGGTGTCCCATCTGTCCGGCGGAACTTCAGTGACGGCATCCGTTCCGCTGCGGAGATTCTTCCAAAATTCTTTTATATCCCCCGCTTTCGGAAAATGGCAGGCCATGCCGATGATCGCAACCTTTCCCCGTTTCCCGGGCTTATCTGCCGTTTTTTTGCTCCGTTTCGGCGTCTTCTGCAAAGGGACCTTCTCCGCGGGAACCGCTGCATCTGCCGAAAAAGCTTCCGGACAATGTGCGGCTAAATAATCCGCAAGCTGTTCAATGGTAGGATGCTCCAGAAGGACAGTCGGATCAATTGAAACGGACGGCAGTTTTTGATCAATCTTTGTCAGTACTTGCGCCAGAAAGATAGAATCCATTCCGTATTCCTGAAAAGGCACATCGATATCCATATGCGTTTCATCGATACTCAGCTCTTTTGCCAAAAGCGACCTCAGCCAAGATTGAATATCAGTCCGGTTATGTTCCCGTTTTTTTGTTTCAGGAGGTTTGGAAGCTGCTTTCATTCCTTTATGAGCGGCTGGCTTGGCGTTTTCCAGCGCTTTGATGTCCCAATCATGTTTCACTTGTGCCGGCAGCACGACAGCTCCGGGTCTTTCTCTTAAAATGTAATCAAGCATCTTGAGACCTTCCGCGTCAGAGTGCCGCAGCAATCCCGTTTGCTCATAAATCCCGCTTTTTATATCCCTGCTCATGCCCGTCTCATCCCATGCCGGCCATTGTATGCTGATGATGCCGCTCTCATTGTTTTCTGCAAAATAGTCCATGTAAGAATTAGCCATCGCATAATCGCTCTGTCCCGCCGCAAGAATCGGGACGGCTGCCGAGACAGATGAAAACAGGACGAAAAATGCCGGCGCACCATCCTTTACACTCTCATACAGACTGTGAAGGCCGTCTGCTTTCGGGGCGAGCACCCGCGCGATACTGTCTTTGGATTTGCGGAGAAAAGCAGGGTTTTCACAGTCCGCAATTCCCGCGCAATGCAGAATGCCTCCGACAGGTCCGAGCGTTGAGGTTACCTCTTTTATAAACCGTCCGACGGCCTGCTTATCCGTCAGATCAACTGCTGAGACGCACACTTTTACGCCTTGTGATTCCAGCTGCCGGATAAGCTGTATTTTTTCCGAAACGACAGGGTCTGTTTGCTCAAGATCCCACTCGGTTTTCGGCGGCAGCTCCTTTCTGCCTGTCAAAAGCAGTTTCTTCACACCATACGCTGAAACGAAATGCTTGGCGCATAAAGCGCCGAGACCGCGCGTTCCTCCGGTTATCATCAGGACGGCGTCTTTTGGAAACACAGTCCGGTCTGTTTGCACGGCTTCAGGTTCAATCTGATCAGTCTGCCGAAGAACATAACTGAAGCGCATACCCTCCCTATAGCAAACAGCAGACTCCGTTAAGTCTGATTCAATTTCTTGTTTAATAAAAGCAGCTGTCTGCTCCAGCGGCTCTTCAGGATCAATATCGGCGTGACAGGTGAGAATATGGCTGTATTCATGCCGCAGCATGCGATAAAGCCCCGCTTTTTCAATACCATGCATAGCGGCCGCCTTATTTTTGAAGGATTCAAGCCCTTTTGTAAGATAAAGCATTTTCAAGTTTTCTTGTCCGCGGCCGTATTCAATCAGCTGCTGCAGCGATGCCACCCAGCTGATGTCCTGACGCTTTTGGCCGGAGCCGCAGCCGGTGAAGTCAATAAACCCGGAATAGACGGCCGCATTCGCATCCTGTAAGAAAGAGATGAGCTGATTTTCCTGCACAATGTCAGCATCATTCAGCTGTTTTTTCACCTCGGCGGCAAGGTCTTTTGTATCTTCAGAGACGATGAGCGCTATTTTGCTGAATGGCTCGGATGAAGACACTGCCTCGCAAGGCTCCCATGTTTTCTGCAATAATACTGTTTTTTGATTCGAAAGCGGCAGCTGCTCCCGTTTCGGCACCCAATAGCGGTCTGCTCTGAACGGATAGGAGGGCAGGCTGATGCGGCGCGGCTTACTGTCCGTATACAGCTGCTCCCAATCTGTGTCAAATCCGTTTGCCCAGAGCCGCAGCACTTTCTTGTATTTCTTTTTCTCAAGCCAGGCGCTGACGAGGTCAGCGGCGTCTTCATCGTCTGAGAACATGGAAATCGTGTTATTCTCGCGTTTTTTACGGCCGCTGATGATATCTTCGCTGTTTTTTCCCAACAGAAACGCGTTCAGTTTTTCAGTCAGTTCCTCTGCGGAGCCTGCAATGATTCCCAGCCTCGCTTCCATCGCATCCCGTCCGGTCTGCAGTGTGTATGCGGCATCTGCAAGATCGATATGGCGGAATGATCCGTTTTGGATAAAATCGCGAAGGAGACGCGCTCTTTCTTTCAGCCGCTCTTCATTTTTAGCCGACAAAACAAAAAGAGATGACGCTTTCTCACGGGTTTCCTGCTGTTCCGTCTCACTTCTGCCCATGTATTCTTCAATAACGATATGCGCATTGACGCCTCCGAAACCGAATGAGCTTACACCCGCCCGGCGGGGCAGGACCCGGCCGTTTTCATCACGCAGCGCTTCCCACTCCTTTGTTTCTGTCACAATGTAAAACGGGCTGTCCTTCAATTTGATATGGGGATTGATGTTCTCGCAATGCAGACTTTTGGCGAGCGTCCGATGTTTCAGCTGCATCAATACTTTGATAACGCCCGCAATGCCTGCCGCGAGCTCCAAATGTCCGATATTTGTCTTCACTGAGCCTATCCCGCAATATCCGCCCGGAGCCCCGTCTGTTTGGAAAGCTTTTTTCAATGCATTGATTTCAATCGGGTCTCCGAGTGCCGTTCCTGTTCCGTGCGCTTCTATATAAGTGATCGTTGACGGGTGAATACCGGCTTTTTGATAAGCGCTTTTCAGCACATCCGTCTGAGCCTGCGGGTTCGGCGCGGTAAGTGACGCTGAGCGTCCGCCGTGATTTTCCGCTGTTCCGCGGATGAGGCCGTAGATGTGATCCCTGTCATGCTCTGCCTCTGAAAGCTTTTTCAAGACAATCATGCCGGCACCTTCTCCTCTGACATAACCGTCAGCCTGATCAGAAAATGTTTTGCAGCGCCCGTCTTCACTGAGCATGCCTGCTTTTTGAAAACCGATATGCCCTTCAGGCGTGACGATCGTGTTGACGCCCCCTGCGACCGCCATATCACAATCTCCCGTTTCAATGGCTTTTACCGCGCGGTGAATGGCGACTAAAGAGCTTGAACAAGCGGTTTCTACCGGCTCGCTCGGCCCGTGGATATCAAGAAAATAACTCATCCGGTTCGGCCCGACGGACGGCACGATTCCGGTCATCGTATACCCCTCGAGAGGAAGACCCGCCTTATTGATTAAGGTTTGATATCCGCTTCCCAATGTGCCGGTGAAAATGCCGGTTTTTGTTCCGGCAATCCGTTTTGCTGAGTACCCCGCGTCTTCAATGGCTTTCCACACATACATCATTAATAGACGCTGCTGAGGATCCATCATTTCAGCTTCTTTCGGAGATATCCCGAAAAACAGCGGGTCAAACCCGGCGATTCCATCTATAAAACCGCCCCATTTAATTGACGTTTTATTTGCATCCGCTGCCGGATCGCCGTAATATTCGCGCCAATCCCAGCGATCTCGGGGAATTTCTGTGATGCAATGCTCCCCTTTTTGTAAACGTGTCCAGAATTCATCTATGTCTTTCGCCTGCGGAAAAATACCGCTGATTCCGATAATGGCTATCGGTTCGGTTTTTTCTTCTGATTTTCCTTTTACGGACACGGGCGTTTCCCGCTTGACATGAACGGCCGCCGGAGCTTCAGCTTTTCTTATTCCGGCTTTTGGAGCGGTTTTTAAACTCTCTCTTTCTAAGCCGCTGAATGCTTCTTTCCATTCAGATATCAAATGGCCGCTCAGTTTGCGCAATGTTGGAAATTCAAAGAAGATAGTCGGGCTGAGCTCAAGCTGATAAGACCGATTTAATAGATTTGTAAATTCAGTGAAAATGATCGAATCAAATCCGTATTCCGTCAGTTCGCTGTCAGCCTCAATATCTTTCATGCTTACCTTTAAAAGATCTGATACATGCCGCTTTAGTTTCTCTTGAACCTGATCTTTCAGATCTCTTGCATCTGCCACTGCCGGAGCTTTTCCGGCGGCGCTTTGTTCTTCGCCCAGATCGAAAATATGGCTGCGAATCCGTTTTTCGTCGCCTTCTGCCACCATGACCTGGTGTTCTCCGGAGGCAAAAGCGGCGTAAAGCGCTTGGATGCCTGATGCCGATCGCATGGCTTTCATTCCGGTCTGTTCGTACATCAGCCGTTCGGTCTCTTTGTCCACGCGCATACCGCCCTCTTCCCAAAGCGGCCAGTTGACGGACAGGGTCTGCCCGCTCCGCTTGTTGTCCCGCACGAGACGGTTTCGGCGGGCTGCATAAACATCCATAAATGCGTTGGCTGCCGCATAACCGGCCTGTCCCGGATTTCCCATGCCTCCCGCCAAGGAAGAAAACAGGATGAAAAAGTCCAGCCGCACATCTTTCGCTGCTTCATCAAGATTGATAAGCCCTTTCACTTTCGGCGCCATGACGGCCTTCCGTTCGTTTTCTGTCTGGTTCAGAATGTAATTGTCAGCGATCACGCCGGCGCCGTGAATAATCCCGTCGAGTGTTCCATGCTCCTCCTGTATGCCGCGGACGAGGGCGATGACCGCCGCCCTGTCTGTCACATCTACCGGTTGATACAGTACGCGGGTCGCTGCCAAGCGCCGTAAGCGGGCGGAGCGCTCTTCATCAAGCGCTTCCGCCCTCCCCGTTAAAACGAGGACGGCGTTTTTGACGCGGGAGGCTATTTCTTCAGAGAAAATCAGTCCGATGCCGCCCGCTCCCCCGGTGAGGAGGTAGACCCCTTCGTCTTTCCACGGAACGGTACCGCTTT
>NZ_JAANHO010000050.1:0-279 GCF_011800725.1 Bacillus sp. EKM208B
TTTCTGTGCTTGCCGTGTTAAAAGCGGGCGGCGCCTATGTGCCGCTTGACCCGGAGTATCCTGAGGACAGGCTGCGCTATATGCTCAATGACTGTGCCGCTTGTCTTCTGCTTGCACAGCCGGGATTATCCGTTCCCGATTTTTCCGGAGAAACGCTAGAAGTGTCTCTTTCTGCTCTGACAAGTGAGACGGAGACAGGGGATGTCTCTGAAGAAGCGGATGCTGATTCGCTCGCTTATATCATTTATACGTCCGGTTCGACGGGAACACCGAAGGGAG
>NZ_JAANHO010000051.1:0-258 GCF_011800725.1 Bacillus sp. EKM208B
CGCCCTCTGGAAAAGCTAGTAACGGATATCACATATTTGCCTTATGGGCAGAAACAATTGTATCTTTCCAGTATATTGGATTTATACAATGGAGAAGTGATTGCTTTTACAATTGGCGATAGACAGGACACAGACTTTGTCTTACACACACTTGATCAGCTGCCCGCACTGCCAGAGAACTGCGTGTTACATAGTGACCAAGGTTCTGTTTATACATCTTATGAGTATCAGAAAGCTGTTAAAACAAAAGGCATTACC
>NZ_JAANHO010000052.1:0-257 GCF_011800725.1 Bacillus sp. EKM208B
ATCGAGTCGCCGCCGAGCGTGAAGAAATTATCGCTTACGCCGATCTGGTCAAGACCGAGCACTTCCTGCCAAATGTCAGAAAGCAGCGTCTCCATCTCCGTTTCCGGCGCTTTGTACGCGGCGCTTCCCGCTTCAATGTCCGGTTCCGGCAGGGCTTTTTTGTCAATCTTTCCGTTTGCGGTGACCGGAAGCTCGTCCATCTCCACCCAGAACGCCGGCACCATGTAGTCAGGCAGCGTGTCTTTCAGCGCGGCTTT
>NZ_JAANHO010000053.1:0-256 GCF_011800725.1 Bacillus sp. EKM208B
GTTCCATGTCAGCGTCACTGTAGCTGTCGGTCTCTTCATATTCCACTTGGTAGAATACCTCGTCTGCAATGACTTGATATGCTCCTTCTTCGGTCATTACAAAACTTGTTCGCAGCGACTCATGACGCTTAATCAGACGATCTATGGCTTGTTGTATTTTTTCTAAATCAAGGTTACCCGTTACTTCTAGCGCTGACGCCATGTTATATGCAGTACTGTTGCCTTCCATCTGATCCAGAATAAACAATCGTTTCTG
>NZ_JAANHO010000054.1:0-254 GCF_011800725.1 Bacillus sp. EKM208B
TAAGACCTTGGGTCTTATAAACAGAACGTTCCCTGTCTTGTTTAGTTTTGAAGGATCATTCCTTCAAAACATAGGAATACCTGCTAAATGCGCCACTTTCTGTGGCAACGCACGTGTTAGCATGTCCTATGCGTTGTTCTTTGAAAACTAGATAACAGAAGTAATTCACATTCAATTGTAATGCAAGATATCACGTAGTGATTCTTTTTAACGGTTAAGTTAGAAAGGGCGCACGGTGGATGCCTTGGCACTAG
>NZ_JAANHO010000055.1:0-254 GCF_011800725.1 Bacillus sp. EKM208B
TGCTTTTCACCTTTCCCTCACGGTACTGGTTCACTATCGGTCACTAGAGAGTATTTAGGGTTGGGAGATGGTCCTCCCAGATTCCGACGAGATTTCGCGTGTCTCGCCGTACTCAGGATACTGCTAGGGCTCAAAAGAATTTTAAATACGAGGCTATTACTCTCTTTGGCTTACCTTCCCAGGTAATTCTTCTATCCTTTTAAAGTCCCATGTCGCAGTCCTACAACCCCGAGAAGTAAACTTCTCGGTTTGCC
>NZ_JAANHO010000056.1:0-249 GCF_011800725.1 Bacillus sp. EKM208B
GTGGGCCTGAGTGGACTCGAACCACCGACCTCACGCTTATCAGGCGTGCGCTCTAACCAGCTGAGCTACAGGCCCATGACAATATAAAAATGGAGCGGGTGATGGGAATCGAACCCACGACATCAGCTTGGAAGGCTGAGGTTTTACCACTAAACTACACCCGCATGTTGTTTGGGGCGATTGATGGGAATCGAACCCACGAGTGCCAGAGCCACAATCTGGTGCGTTAACCACTTCGCCACAACCGCC
>NZ_JAANHO010000057.1:0-248 GCF_011800725.1 Bacillus sp. EKM208B
GGTAGCGGCGGAGGGGATCGAACCCCCGACCTCACGGGTATGAACCGTACGCTCTAGCCAGCTGAGCTACACCGCCAAAAAACAATTAAAATCAAGTGGAGCCTAGCGGGATCGAACCGCTGACCTCCTGCGTGCAAAGCAGGCGCTCTCCCAGCTGAGCTAAGGCCCCAAAATGGTCGGGAAGACAGGATTCGAACCTGCGACCCCATGGTCCCAAACCATGTGCTCTACCAAGCTGAGCTACTTCC
>NZ_JAANHO010000058.1:0-238 GCF_011800725.1 Bacillus sp. EKM208B
CTCGGTAGCTCAGTTGGTAGAGCAACGGACTGAAAATCCGTGTGTCGGCGGTTCGATTCCGTCCCGAGCCACCATTTGCCGGTCTAGCTCAATTGGTAGAGCAACTGACTTGTAATCAGTAGGTTGGGGGTTCAAGTCCTCTGGCCGGCACTCTAAATGATGGAGGGGTAGCGAAGTGGCTAAACGCGGCGGACTGTAAATCCGCTCCCTCAGGGTTCGGCAGTTCGAATCTGCCCCC
>NZ_JAANHO010000059.1:0-235 GCF_011800725.1 Bacillus sp. EKM208B
GAACCCCCGCGGGCTTTGACACCCCTGTCGGTTTTCAAGACCGATCCCTTCAGCCAGACTTGGGTATTCCTCCGTATAAGTGGTGGACCTTGTAGGACTCGAACCTACGACCGGACGGTTATGAGCCGTCTGCTCTAACCAACTGAGCTAAAGGTCCAATGGTAGCGGCGGAGGGGATCGAACCCCCGACCTCACGGGTATGAACCGTACGCTCTAGCCAGCTGAGCTACACCGC
>NZ_JAANHO010000006.1:0-290422 GCF_011800725.1 Bacillus sp. EKM208B
AAAATGATTTGAGAGACAAATTACCTGAGTATATGTTACCTGGCTTTATGATGCAGATTGATGCCTTGCCACTGACTCCAAATGGGAAGCTGGATGCAAAAGCACTGCCAGAACTAAATGCATTAGCAGGACAGGAATATATGCCACCAAGAACTAAAACAGAGAAAGTCATTACGGACATATTTGAAGAAATCTTAGGAATATCTCCAGTCGGAATAGAAGACAGTTTCTTTGAACTTGGCGGAGATTCTATTAAAGCGATTAAGGCCGTTTCGAAGTTACGGGAAAAAGGTTATAAGCTTTCTTTCGCCGCATTAATGTATCAGCAGACCCCAAGAAAGATTGGGGAAAATATTCAAATGGGAGAAGTAAATCAAGTATACGAACAGGGAGAAATCAATGGGGAAAGTCCATTAACCCCTATACAACTAGAATTTTTCAATAAGAATCACGTCGTACCTAATCATTATAATCAGGCCTTAATGTTAAGAAGTGATGAGCCATTTGACATACCTAGTTTAAAGACAGCAATTACTGAAATCATTAAACATCATGACGCTTTAAGAAATGTATATGACGGACAACGTCAAATCACGCTGTCTACAGAGGAAAGCAAGCTATATGATTGGTATGAAAAAGATTATACAAAAGTGCAAGATGTATCGAAAGAGATAGAGTATGCCAGCGATAAATTACAGGCAAGCATAGACCTAGCCACCGGGCCTTTAGTAAAAGTAGGGCTGTTCCATTCAGACAGTGGAGATCATTTACTAATTTGTGTACATCATCTGGTCATAGACGGTGTATCATGGAGAATTCTGCTGGAGGATTTATTTAGTGGATATCGACAAATACAAGAGACAGGTAAAATCACGCTGCCAATGAAAACGGCTTCGTACAAGGAATGGGCGAATGCTTTAACACAATATGCTAAGAGTGAAGTGCTTTCAGATGAAATAGCATACTGGAAAAATATATCGGATAAATCAAATAGTACTGAGACATTCAAGAGTACACAAACAGCAAGTGGTCAATATAAAAATAAAGTAGTGAAAGTGGACTCTGAAACGACGAAAAAGCTGTTGCTCGAAGCTGGAAAGACATATAAAACAGAAATAAACGACTTGTTACTGGCATCGCTGACCATTGCAGTAAAAGAATGGAGAAACTCTAAGTACCTAACCATAGAAATGGAAGGTCACGGGAGAGAGACAATAGATAGAGAGATCGCCATCGATCGTACAGTTGGTTGGTTTACAAGTGTATATCCTATTATTTTGGAGACAAAAGATACTGTTGAAGAAAGCATTTTGGAGACAAAACAAACATTGAAACAGGTCCCTAATCATGGAATTGGATATGGAGTTTTGAGATATCTTGGTGAGCATAGCGGACTTGAGATGAGCGCAGCAATAACATTCAATTATCTTGGAGAATTGGATAACGAGATAGACAGAATTGAAGGAATATCCATGTCGGGAATGCCATTAGGAAGAAGTATGTCAGAAAAAAATTCATCAGGAATGGGATTGTCTCTAAATGGGGCTGTTTTAAATGGGCAACTTGAATTTGACATCATATATGATACTGGATTGTATACTGACGAGGATGCTCAAACATTGGTATTGGCATATGAAAGAGCAATTAAGGATGTTGTCGAAACGTGTTTAACCAGAAAAGGAACAGTAAAAATGCCATTAGATGAAACATTAATTGGTGATAACCGTGATGGCGATCTAAAGTGCATGATACAAAAACAGTTGAATTATTATGGAGATAACCATATTAAAACACGTTCTACTTTAGAATGTCCTGTATTGACAGGACATGAGGACTTCTTGCGACCGGATACAGAAATTATTACTGAAATCATAACAATAGAAGGAACGGCAGAGAACGCTTCTTTATCACTCAGAGGAATAATTTCCATGCATGGGGCATTAAGAACGAAATTAAATCAAAAAATGACCTATTTAGAAGAATACGATTATTCAGATGAGTGGGAAATTCCAGTAGTGAAAGGAACCTTAGAATTATCTGCAGAACAATTTAAAGAAATTGTGAATGAAATGAGTTTTCTAACTGATGATAAGCTGTTATCTAGATTTTTAATCGTAGAAATAGATGCAGACCATTGCTTAGTACTTAGTGCAATTCATCATTTAATATGGGATGGAGTCTCACAAGATTTGTTTAAGGTTATGCTTCATGAAACTTTGAACAACAGACTTACCACTCCCTATAACTATTCTTTCATAGAATATTGCAAAATGATTAAAAAGAAAGTTGACGAACTGGAAATTCCTGATGCTCAAGAGTCTAACATGGAAGAGTATATTGAAGCTGCTAAACAATCAGCTGATTTGGTCTCTCGACGAGACACTAAGAGGTCTACAGAAATTCATGTAAAACTAAATGAGTTACAATATCAGAAATTTAGCGAACAACCCATTAATACAGCAGTAGAATTTATATCAAGGCTTATGTATAGTGACTTACCTGAAGAATTAAATAACATCCCTGTTTCTGTTTTGACACATAACAGAGATGAATTCAATAAGGAAATGTTGGGGCTAACTTTAAATTTAGATTATTCAATTTATGATAGGAAAAGTAAAACGCAAAAACAGCTTTTATCAACATCAGAAAAATCGAGTATTAATCAATCTGCAATTACAGAAAAGTTGTTTCTTATAGCACAAAAGTACGGTTTTAATGAAATGTCCCATCGCATTCCAATCATTAATTATCAGGGAGTCCTTGATAAGTTTGCAAGTAGAGATGACATATCACTTGAGAAGATGTTTTTACAAACACAGATTATAGAGTCTGAAGATTTTGGAGTTAGCATGCACTTTTACATTCAAAATAGTACTCTAATTGCTCGCATTACAGGCATTACAATTGAAGAAGAGCTCCTTAATGATGTCATGAAGAATATTTAATGTTGGATCTTACCCGTAAAACCACCCGCTATGCGGGTGGAGGGGTCATAAAAAGACATATGATGCCGGATCATGTGCATATGCTCGCGGTCCCACCCAACATATCTGAAATATGCACATGATCTAGCAATAAACAATTGGAGTGTAAATTAGACATGCTCTAAATGAAATTAGAAACAAGAAGGGGGGCTTATAGTATGAATGAAAAAATTTCAAAAAGCATATACAAAAAGAATATAGGCTTATTTATTTTGTCCTGCTTACTTGGTATCATGACATCTATTCTGTTTATTGCATTGGCAATTATACTACAAAAGTTTATTGATTATTCTATTAATAAAGATATTGACAATATCTTTAAGGTGACTACTGTTTCCGTTATTTTATTGCCTTTAGGTGCAGTGGGAATGTATGTGGGGTATGCTGTTAAAAATTTATATACAAAAAGGGCAACGTTAAACCTGAAAAATACCCTTGTTGAAAATATTTTGCGGTTAGATATGAGAAGTTTCAACAAGGAGAGTAATGGAACCTACATATCACGATTGTCAAATGATATAACGATAATTCAAAACGATTATATAAAAGGGACCGTGGAAATATTTGTTCAGCTAGCTATGCTTGTAGGCGGAGTGCTTGCGATGTTTATCATTAATTCATTCCTTGCATTGAGTATATTACTCACTTGTATCATTCCACTTGCAGTTTCGAGTATATTTAATAATCGTATGCAAAAAGCACAAGGTGAAGTGGCTGAGCAAAATAAAAATTATGTATCTTTCATTAAAGATATATTGTCTGGAAATCAGGTTGTTAAGAGCTTTAACATCGAAAAGGAGATTTTTGAAAGGGCAAAGGCAAAGGCGAACAAGCAGGAAAAAGCAAAAATGGTATACGAAAATCTGTTGTCACTCATTATGTCACTTACTGATATTTCAACTTTTCTTGTTGCTGTAGTCATATTTATTGTGGGTACTCAGCAGCTAATGAAAGGAGAAATTACAGTAGGAGAGATTATGGCTTTTATTCAATTGTTAAATTGCGTAACAGTTCCCATTAATAGACTCATAACCGGTTTTACCAAAAGGCAGGCCAGTCGGGCTTTATTAATGAATTTCAATAAAATTGGAGAGGCAAAAACGGATCAAACTCAAAGAATTGATATCCCTAAATTCAGTAATAAAATTTCTCTAAATGGGCTTTCGTTAAGCGTAGATGGGAAAAAAATCTTAGATGATATTAATTTTGAATTTGAATATGGAAAGTCTTATGCCATTGTAGGAACAAGTGGGAGTGGAAAGACAACCTTATTAAAGATGTTGACTGGGTTTTATGATGGGTATGAAGGAAATATCAGGTATGACGGGGTTGATCTTGAGAAAATAAGTGATCAGTCCATGTTCCAAAATGTTAGTTTTATTCATCAGGACTGTTTTATCTTTGATGATACGATTGAACAAAATATTAAATTGTTTCGTGAATGTGACACAGATGAGTTTGAGCAAGTCATAAAGAAGAGTATGTTACAGAAATTGATTCATGACAGAGGCGGCTTTGATGTATTATGTGGAGAAAATGGAATCCATTTTTCAGGTGGGGAAAAACAGAGAATTTCTATAGCAAGAGCACTCCTGAGAAAATCACCTATATTACTTATGGACGAGGCGACTTCAGCGTTGGACAATCAAACAGCTAGTGACCTTGAGTGTATGTTAAGTGAAATGCAGGGCATTACGAGAATTTCCATTACTCATAGGCTGGATGAATCAATTCTTAGTGAATATGATGAAATTGTCTTATTGAATAATGGGAAAATTGAAGAACACGGCACGTATCATAAATTAATGGAAGCCAAACAAAGATTTTATGCATTGAGTATGTTGAGTAGACATAATAATGATCTTTTAATAGAGAAAGGTATAACTAGTCTTGTATTTTAAATCTCAATGGTTGTATGAAATAAGTTTTTGGACAGTTTTGATGCTTGTATAAGATGAAAGGGGTGTCGTACGGATGGAGCAAATCGCAGTTGTTGGGTGTGGCGGAATGATCGGTGAAGTCATCTGTAAGAACTTATGTAAAGACTTTATTGTTAAGGGCGGACAGCGGCGTGAACCTACAGCATTAATGAACCTTAATAATTTTAACTACCAATTCCTGGATGTTTCTGACTGGGAGAACTTGATTGCGTTCTGTACTGATTGTACGGTTGTCATTAATTGTGCAGGGCCTGAATTTGTAATTAAAGATAGAGTTGCTCAGGCAGCCATGAAAGTAGGAGCAAAATATGTTGATGCTTCCAATGCTTTATTATTGAATCAGGAGCAAAAGCTAGAGCTTAAAGCTAACGGTGTAAATTACATAGGAGCTGGTTTTTGTCCTGGAATTACAGGTCTGCTATTAAAACGAGTGATAAATCATTTATTAGACGAAACTAAGCATGTGAATTGTTATATTGGTGGTGCGGAACATTATACGAAAACTTCTATCTCAGATATATTAATGAGTGGCCATAGTGTAATTGGAAAAACAGACTCTTATTGGAGTGATCATTGTGTTAAAACGGAAAATATAAATATGATGCAGAAAGAATTTGTACCTGAAGTGGATGTTCCTGTCTATAAGAAACCGTATTTAAGTCAAGAGATCATTGATATTCTGGAAGTTAGTTCGGTACAAGAACTTCACTGGTACAATATAGCGGCAAATGATTATATTTTCCGTTTGGCAATGCAATTTTATCAAATGCAACTTGAGTCTTCGGTTGAAGAAGCAATGAAAAAACTAGACATTAGCTTAGAGGAGCAACCTAAAGAGGAATGGATAGCTTTAGTCATTGATGCTACAGGAGTGAAAGATGGAAAGAATGTTAGGTGCAGATTGAATTTACAAATGGAAACGAGTTCAGAGTTAACGGGTACAGTGGCTGCCGAAATCGCCCGACAAGCTGTTTCGAGTAATAGACCTAATGGTACCTACTGGGCTTATGAAGTGCTTCCTATAGATTTTATGAATCAATATGTTTTTTCTAATAAGCATGATTTTTATGAGGAAAAGTATGTTGAAATAAAGAAATGATATGACTAGGTTACATGGCGTACATCTGATATTTATTGGATAGGGGGGAGTACATTATAAAAAAGCTTTTACTTAAGAGATTACCGTTGATTTCACTTGGAGTTATAGCTTACATACTGACAAAATACGCGCAGAACCATCAGGATTGGGCGGAAAAATACAGTAGGTCTGTATATCCGTTATTGTCAAAAATAGTAGGATTTGTACCTTCTTGGGTCACATTTTCTGTTAGTGAATGGCTCGTCGTGTTGGTTGTGTTACTTTTTCTATTTTATATCGTTTATTATGTGCGCAAGGTTATCATGAGTAAAGGTGCACGTAGGATGGTAGTTTATCGTGGTGCTCTAGGAATCGTTACGATCTGTAGCGTGATATATTTTTGTTATACTATTTTGGGTGGAATAAACTATTACAGATATTCTTTTTTGTCTTATACCGAATATAAAGAAGAGAACTACAGCAAGGAGGAACTGGTCAAATTGAGTAAGTCGCTTGCCGTTGAAATGGAATTGGCAAGGGAAAAGTTAGCGGATACTGATCTTTTGGCTCATGTACCAGAGGTTTTTGATTATTATGCACAACACGCAGTGTTCTCGATGCAAATGTTATCAAAGAAATATCCTGTTTTGGAGCATTCATATTCAACACCAAAACCAGTGGTGATGTCAAAACTAATGTCGCATGCAGGGATACATGGTATTTTTGTCCCTTTTACTTATGAATCCAATATCAATGTTAATGTGCCAGTTTTTTTGGTGCCTGCTACTATGGCGCATGAATTGGCACATCAGAGTGGTTTCATGCATGAGGATGAGGCTAATTTTATAGCTTATCTGGCATGTAAGCAGCAGGATGATCCAATGATACTATACAGTGGTTTATTTCTGGCATTTGATTATTCTATATCTGAGCTAAAGAAAGTGGATCCAGATAAGGCGTCTGATATAATGTCCAGTCTGTCCAAAGCGGTGCGGCATGATATAGAACAAAATGAGCAGTACCGGGATAAGTATGAGGGTGTTATTTCAAGTATTTCAAGAAATGTAAATGACGTATATCTGAAGGCAAATAATCAGACAGACGGTTTGAATAGCTATAGTGATATGGTGAATTTATTGCTGGCAGAGCAGCGAGAGATAGAGAAGTACAATTAAATGTATCTTGAATACTTATAGGTTTATATAGTAATGATAGTGGGCTCAAGTTGAACATAGGAGTGAGTGAAATAAATAAAATAAAAGTATTTCCTATTCCATATGCTGGAGCGTCGGTAAATGCATATTATGAATGGAAAAAACTACTGCCGGATAGATATGAATTGTGTATATGTGAATTGGCTGGAAGAGGAACTCGATTCACAGAGCCTTGTTACCAGTCTGTTGGTGAAGCAAGTGAAGATATCGCCAAAAGAATAAGTGAACAATTAGAATATGACGATGAATATGTTATATTTGGACACAGCATGGGAGCCTTATTGACTTATGAGATATATTATAAACTTAAGCAAATGGGAACTAAGGAACCAAGGCATCTGTTTTTTTCTGGGCGAGATGCTCCACATATTTTTGAAAAGAGAGAAGACATTGAAAATATGACTAATGAAACTTTCTTGACAAAGGTGGAACAATATGGGGGAATACCAGAGGAGTTTTATACAAAAGAGATTATGGATATGTTTCTTCCGATTTTGCGAGCAGATTTTATAATTTTGGACAATTATAAGTTTCAGCCCAAAGCAGAAAAAATAAGTTGTGGAGTAAGCGTTTTTTATGCGGATAGCGATTTTTCGACTCATATCAATGAAATGCATAAATGGAGTGAAGTTGTTGAAGGGAATGTGAAATTTCATAAGTTTAAAGGAGAACATTTTTTTTTGAATCGGTATCCTAATGATATTGTAAATACTATTGTTAAAGATACAGAGACTTATTCTTGTTCATGAGAGATTCCTCGTTTCGTCAATGTTGGTGTGGTAACTTACATTGTACAAGAGGAATCTCTCTTTCGCATTCATTTTTTGGTAGAATTTAGATAATCGACAGACGTGTTATTATATAAATCTAAAAAGATTTTGGTTTAGACTTTCTTTTCTTTGTACAGTTTGAATGTGTTTTGAAATATTATATTTAAAATAAATTTTATCAGTCTGAGAATCCTTCAATGATTGTTACTTAATTTTGCTTAATTATAAAAGTAATATTCAATAATTGTTTTAGGTAGGTTTTAGTAAGGAGAATTATGAAAAAAATTAAGAAAAAACATTGGAAATAATAAGCTTTCAGTTTTAAGCCCGGTGCCGCTAACAACACGGCGGCCGGGCTTTTTTCACGGCCGGATTACGATGTCAGCGCCGAACTTGATCGGAACTCTCAGCCATTTACATTCCCCTTTTCTCTTGTAAATAAAAAGATTCTAAAACTAGAAAAGGTTCCGGAAAGCAGATGCTTACGGAACCTTTTTCGTTATGCCGAATGGCTTTTTTTCGTCTGAACGGTTTCCCTGGACTTGATACCAAGTGATACGAACAAGCCGATCACAGAAACTCCGATCAATATGATAAACAGAATATGAAACCCGGAGATTAAACCGATCAGCGCTGAAGAAATAATGCTTCCGAAATAACGGAAGGTGGAGAAAATCCCGGATGCGATGCCGGACATGCCCGGTTCTACCGTCGCAAGAGAAGATACCTGCATGCTCGTCAGCCCCGCACCTGACGCGATGCCTCCGACAATAAGCGATGCCATAAGAAACGGAACGGAATGGGAATAAACCAAAAGCAGAAATAAGAGATTGGCTACAGCCATCAGCCCGAAGGACAGAAAAATCATTCTTCGCGCGCCCCATTTCTGATGCAGCTGAGCTCCGCCCCAGTTGCTGGCGGACATGAAAACAGAAAAGACTGACAGCGCCATGCCGCTGTGCGACGTATTCATGCTGAAGTGGCCGGTCATAAAGAGCGGCATAATCAATAACACGGCGTACATCATTAAATTGCTTAACAGAACCGACAGATTGGCGCTCGTAAAGGTCGTGTTTTTAAACAGATCAAAATCAATAATCGGATGTTTCGTGCGCAGCTCCCGCCTGAAAAATAGCGGAACAAATACGAGAATGAGCAGCGCGTACACCCAATAGCCCAAAGAGCTTTCATTTTTCGTCAGAAGAATTATAGATACAATGCTTCCGGCAAGCAAAACGGACCCGATGATATCAAGCGGAGCGTCAGACGTTTCTTCTTTATATTTAGGAAACATCACTAATGCCGTCACGAGTGCGATCGCAAGAAACGGAATGTTGACCCAAAAGATCGAATGCCAGCTGAAGCTCTCAATTAAAAGAGAGCCGATAAACGGACCGAGAGCCGCGCCCAGCCCGGCACCGAGGCCGAAAAAGCCGAATACTTTCGGAAGCCGTTTTTCAGACACGACATGGCGGATGATGGCGATGCTGTTTGGCGTAAGCAAAGCGCCGCCGGCAGCCTGAAGCGCCCGGAAGAAAATCAATAAGAAAAGACTTGGCGAGAGGGCGCACCCCAATGATGCGATGAGAAAAAGGCCGACGCCCCATAAATACATTTTTTTGTTTCCGTACATATCACCGAGTTTGCCGGCAATGGGCTGTGTCACGGCCATCACGATTAAATACACGGTCACTACCCATGTGATGCTGGCAATTGATTCGCTGAATGAGCGGGAAATGGATGAAAGGGCGACTGCAATCATCGTAGAATTGATGGGAACGAGTATGGCTCCCAGCAAAAGCGAAACGATCAGCGCCCATTCTTTCTTTGAACCCATCCTTCATCCTCCTTGGGGCCGGAAAATGACCGGCCGGTAATGCCTTTCATGAAAATCTCAGTGCTGTGTTTCAGCATCGTTTCCTCAGAGAGTGTAATGACTCTTTTCCCCAGCTGCAGCCGGTGTATAAAATAACCGAAAATCATCGTCATAAAGACGTCTGCATTAGCTTCTTCGCTGCCGGGGCTTATCATATTTTTCTTTGTCAGCTCTTTAAAGTAAACGATTAAATGCTTTTTCACGGATTGCGGATATACGACAATATCCTGCAGGACGTCTTCGAATAGTTCCGGTTCGCGCAGGCAGATGCGGAACACTTCTTTTTTTTGTTCCAATTGCTGCAGAAGGGTCGCGGCGAAATGAAGAAGATCCTCATACAGATCGCCTTCCGCCTTGGTGATCATGCTTTCCGGAGCCGGCGTCTGCTGTTCAATCATGGCTTTCATTAATCCTTGTTTGTTTTTAAAATTACGGAAAATCGTTGCTTCGCTTACTTTTGCTTTTTCTGCGATTTCTTTTGTTGTCGCTGCGCGGTATCCTTTTTGGATGATCAGATTCATCGCGGCGTCAATAATTCTCTTGTTCGTCGTTCTCAACATGTTTCACCTCGCGTAAATACTGGCAGGACAAGTATACACCCGCCCTGCCCGTCAATAAAGAGGGAAACCTAGCATGAAGCGCGTTTGACAATCGTAATCTTGCCGTTTGTCCCGTCCACCGTGACGATATCTCCGTCGTTGAGCCTGTCAGTCGCGGCACGTGTGCCGAGAACGGCCGGGAGCCCGTATTCTCTCGCGATGATCGCCGCATGTGACAGGATGCCGCCCGTGTCCGTAATGACGGCCTTTGCATCCTGGAACAGACTGGTCCACAGCGGTGTCGTCATTTTGCAGACAAGCACGTCTCCTGTTGAAAAACGGGAAAATTCACTTGCGTCACGAATGACTTTCACCGGGCCGCTTGCGATTCCGCTTGACGCCGCAAGTCCGTAAATTTGATGTTCAGTGTTTTTTTCATCTTCTGTGATGGAGCCGGTAATCTGTTCAGCCGTTTTCAGCTGTTCCGAAGTCGGAGTCCCGAGATAAGCGGGGGCTTCAAGCAATTGATATTGCTGGAAGAGCTGTTTTCGTTCAGCGGCTTTTTCCTGCATCGGAACCGGCGACACCAGCGCTTTCTCGACTTCATCGCTGTATAAGTACCACATATCCTCCCGATCATCGATTACGCCTTGTTTTTGAAGCAGCTCGCCGATTTTCAGAAGGCAAAGGCGCGCTTTGGCGTCCAGCATCGCATCAATATAAAAATGGTGATCATCTTTGATGACGGATGAAGACAATGTCCACTGATAATAGCGGTCAAACGTCTCCCGGAAGCCGTCATCTTCAATTCTATCCATAAAGTCGGCGTAGAGCTGTTTTCGTTTTTCTATCGTTTTATGAAATTCACTGTCAAAATCGTATCCGTTCCGGACATAGTTCTGAATGTTGGCCAAAGCGAAATAAGGGTTTTCCGCCCAAGTTTCTTCAATGAGATCATGACTTTTCACGGATCTCCAGCCGTATTCCTGTAAAAATTGACCGACTTGTTCGAGAAAGCGTTTTCCCTCATTTGATTGCAGAAGCGTCTGATGCAGCTCATCGGCATGAGAAACCGTAAAGACTCGCCGCAGCTCAGGGTTGTCTTTTACTTGTCCGGAAAGCAGCCAGAGCTGTCTGTCGGTCTCCAATGACTTATTCATGACGCCAGCCAGCATTTCGTACAGATGGGAGGTGTTTTCTTTCTCAACCTGTCCGTACATGGATTCCAGTATCATGTTTAACGCAACCTGTGGAAAGACAATATTGAAATGTTCTGCGTATCCTTTTAAATAGAAGTCTTGCAGGTTTCGGAACGCATCAAGGGCAGTCTCCGGCGTATGGTCTGTATGCGCCAGTTCGTCCAGCTTTTGATAAAAAGGCAGAAAGGTTTCCTGAATAATATCGTACATGCGGTCAGCCAAGACGGGGAAAAGCGCTTCTAACTGTTCTGCGGGCAGCTTGTCGTCCGTCTTATGCTGTCTGGAAAAAACACGGCCCTGATGAAGTTTGACACGCTCGATTTCGATGCCCATTACAGGGAATGTCTTCGTGCTCTCTTTGAGGCCGTATTCCAAAGCCGGCACAATGAGTGAGGCGAATAACGGGCTGACGGGTCCTTCAATATTGGCCTCCATATTGAGCCAAAAATCTTTCTGATCCCGGGGCGTCATGATAAATTCCCGTTCTTCGTCTGCCGCTTTCTGATCCTGCACGATTGTTGTAATCGGCCTGGCCTGAAGCAGATACAGCTTATTTTCGGCAAATCCGAATTCGAGATCCACGGGATAACCGTACAGTTCTTCCGTCTTTATCGTCAGCATGGCAAGCTCTTTGACGCTCTCGTCATCAAGGCAGAAGCGGTTTCTCATGTCAGCGGTCGTCTCTTTTTCCGTCACGCCTTCGTCTTTAGAAACGATATACATTTCTTTTAAGCCGATTTCTTTTTCAATCAGAAATGTGTCTTTATTGACGATAAATGTGTCGGGCGTCACGCTGCCGGAGACGATTGCTTCTCCGAGACCGTAGCTCGCGCTGATCATCAGTTCTCCGTCATCGTGTGTGACGGGGTTGCGGCTGAAAATGACCCCTGAAACCTCGGAATTGATAAGCCCTTGCACGACAACGCCCATTAACGGTTCTGCGGTGTCATTGTTCATTTTCTCTTTATAACCGCTGACCCGCGCCGAGAAGAAGGAAGCCCAGCATTCTTTCACTTTTCCGAGAAACTCTTCTTCTGTTTTGATATTTAAATAGGTTTCGTACTGGCCAGCGAAAGAAGCGCCTTCAAGATCTTCAGACGCGGAGGAGGAACGTACGGCGACAGAGGCGTATGTTTCTCTCAATTCATAAAACGACGCGGTCAGTTCCTCCCGAAGCTCTTTTGAAAACGTGCCGTTCATAATGGCGCGCTCCATCTGTTCCTGATCTGCTTGAAGCCCGTTGTCTTCCATAAAACGTGTCAGGGCATTCGTCTGAATGATGAAACCGCCGGGAACGGGCAGCCCGTTTTTCGTCAGTTTAATCAGGTTCATTCCTTTTGCTCCTGCAGAGCGGCTCGATTCTTCCGCTTTTTGAAATCGCACTGAATACATGCGGTATGACCCCCTTTTTTTCCTCATCCAAGAAAATGATAGTAAACACTATCATTACATTGTAAAGAGGGAGGAAGAAACTGTCAAAGATACAAAGACCTAAACCTTCTCATCCTTTCGGCTGAAGAAAGGTAATTCGATTCATCTGGTTAATGGTTCAATGGATTTATATTCACAATTTTTTTGACAGATGATTGAAGACTGCTGAAAAAGGGTATTGTGATAGCAGGGGAACGATTGTCCGATTCTTCATTTTTTACTATAATCAGATGAGATGAAGAATTCCCGAGGAGGGTTTTTGTGATTACAAAAGCCGTTTTTGCATTATGTTTCCCTTTTATGCTGGTCGTCCTTTTTACGCGCGTCACGTTTAACCACTATGTGGCGATCGCTCTCACAGCCGCACTGCTTTTCGCATCCTATTTAAAGGGTTACACCGAAACGTATTTTATCGTTGGATTGGATGTCGTATCGCTGGTGGCCGGAGGGCTGTACATGGCCAAAAAAGAAGCAGACAAAAAGAAAGACAATGCCTGACATGGTGAATATGAAATAGAATGCCTGCTTTTACGCCATAAAAGCAGGTTTTTTATACAAAAATTGACTTGGTAAAAACAAACCATCGAACTTTAGTTCGTATTTTTAGTGATTTTGCCCGTCATTGTGTTACTATATCAATAGGAAGATTTCGTAAAGAAACGGAGGCTTTTTTGTGAAAGATCGTTTTGAGTTAGTCTCGAAATATCAGCCCCAGGGAGATCAGCCGCAAGCGATTGAGAAGCTTGTCAAAGGCATACAGGAAGGCAGAAAACACCAGACTCTCCTGGGTGCGACAGGGACGGGCAAAACCTTTACCGTGTCCAATCTGATTAAAGAAGTGAATAAACCGACACTGGTCATTGCCCATAACAAAACCCTTGCCGGACAGCTGTACAGCGAGTTTAAGGAGTTTTTCCCGAACAATGCTGTCGAATATTTTGTCAGCTATTACGATTACTATCAGCCGGAGGCGTACGTGCCTCAAACGGATACTTTTATAGAGAAAGACGCAAGCATTAATGATGAAATTGATAAACTGAGACACTCCGCGACGTCCTCTCTGTTTGAACGGAGAGATGTCATTATTATCGCGAGTGTGTCATGCATATACGGTCTCGGTTCGCCTGAAGAATACCGGGAAATGGTTGTGTCGCTCAGGCCGGAAATGGAGATTGAGCGGAACGAGCTGCTGAGAAAGCTTGTGGATATCCAGTATGCCCGCAATGATATCGACTTTCAGCGCGGTACGTTCCGCGTGCGCGGAGACGTTGTGGAAATCTTCCCGGCTTCCCGTGACGAACATTGTATCAGAGTGGAATTTTTCGGAGATGAAATTGAGCGGATCAGAGAGGTCGACGCTTTGACCGGAGAAATTCTCGGCGACCGTGACCATGTCGCGATTTTCCCGGCTTCCCACTTCGTCACCCGTGCGGAAAAGATGGAAAAAGCGATTCTGAATATTGAACAGGAGCTTGAGGAGCGCTTGAAAGTGATGCACGAAAACGGCAAGCTCCTTGAAGCGCAGCGGCTTGAGCAGCGGACGAGATATGATCTTGAAATGATGCGGGAAATGGGTTTTTGCTCAGGGATCGAGAACTATTCAAGACATTTGACACTCCGTCCGCCGGGCTCTACGCCGTATACGCTGCTTGATTATTTTCCGGACGATTTTATGATTGTCGTTGATGAATCACATGTGACGATTCCGCAGGTGCGCGGCATGTTCAACGGTGACCAGGCGAGAAAACAGGTGCTTGTCGATCACGGGTTCCGCCTGCCGTCAGCGCTTGACAACCGTCCGCTCCGATTCGAGGAATTTGAGAAACACATGCACAATATCGTGTACGTGTCGGCGACTCCGGGACCGTATGAAATTGAGCATACGCCGGAAATGATCGAGCAGATCATCAGACCGACGGGACTCCTCGATCCCCTCATTGACGTCCGGCCGATCGAAGGACAGATTGATGATCTGATCGGCGAGATACAGGCGAGGATTGAACGGAATGAACGCGTTCTCGTGACGACTTTAACGAAAAAAATGTCAGAGGATCTGACCGATTATCTCAAGGAAATCGGCATCAAGGTCAATTATCTGCATTCCGAGATTAAGACGCTTGAACGGATTGAAATCATCCGTGACCTCCGCCTCGGAAAACATGATGTGTTAATCGGCATCAACCTGCTGAGGGAAGGGCTTGATATTCCGGAAGTGTCACTTGTCGCCATTCTCGATGCGGATAAAGAAGGCTTCCTCCGTTCTGAACGTTCGCTGATTCAGACGATCGGACGGGCGGCACGAAACGCGGAAGGCCGCGTCATCATGTATGCCGATAAAATCACGAATTCGATGGAAATCGCGATTAATGAAACGAAGCGCCGCCGGGAACAGCAGGAGCGCTTTAACGAAATTCACGGCATTACGCCGCAAACGATCAATAAGGAAATCCGCGATGTGATCCGCGCGACGCAGGCCGCTGAGGATAAAGAAGAATATAAAACAAAAGCCGCGCCTAAACTGGCGAAGATGACGAAGAAAGAACGCCAGAAAGTCGTTGAGCAAATGGAGCACGAAATGAAAGAAGCGGCCAGAGCGCTTGATTTCGAGCGGGCGGCAGAGCTTCGTGATTTACTGTTAGAGCTTAAAGCGGAAGGATGATGAACACATGGCAATTGACCGGATCGAGGTGAAAGGCGCAAGGGCGCACAATTTAAAAAACATTGATGTAACGATTCCGCGGGATCAGCTCGTCGTCGTGACGGGGCTGTCCGGATCGGGAAAATCATCCCTTGCCTTTGACACCATTTACGCGGAAGGACAGAGGCGGTATGTTGAATCGCTTTCTGCCTATGCGCGCCAATTTTTAGGACAGATGGATAAGCCGGACGTTGATGCGATCGAAGGGCTTTCTCCGGCGATCAGCATTGACCAGAAAACAACAAGCCGCAATCCGCGGTCAACCGTCGGAACGGTAACGGAGATTTATGATTATCTCCGGCTGCTGTACGCGAGAGTCGGGAAGCCGCACTGCCCGGAGCACGGCATTGAAATTACGTCGCAAACGATTGAACAGATGGTTGACCGGATTCTTGAATATCCGGAGCGGACGAAGCTTCAAGTGCTTGCGCCGATCATCTCAGGCAGAAAAGGCGCCCATGTCAAAGTGCTTGACCAAATCAGAAAGCAAGGTTACGTAAGGGTGCGGATTGACGGAGAAATGGCCGAGCTTTCCGACGATATTGAACTTGAAAAAAACAAAAAGCATTCCATTGAAGTAGTCATTGACCGGATTGTCGTCAAGGAAGGGGTTGCCGCCCGGCTTTCCGACTCACTGGAAACCGCGCTCCGCTTAGGGGAAGGCCGTGTCATGATAGATATCATCGGTCAGGAGGAGCTGATGTTCAGCGAGCATCACGCCTGTCCGCTGTGCGGTTTTTCTATCGGAGAGCTTGAACCCCGGCTGTTTTCGTTTAACAGCCCGTTCGGCGCCTGCCCGACTTGTGACGGTCTCGGCCTGAAGCTGGAAGTGGACCCTGAGCTCGTCATTCCCAATCCTGAGCTGTCATTAAAAGAACACGCCATCGCGCCGTGGACGCCGATCAGTTCACAATATTATCCGCAGCTGCTTCAGGCGGTCTGCCGCCATTACGGCATTGATATGGAGACTCCGGTCAAAGACCTGCCGAAGCATCAGCTTGATAAAGTGCTGTACGGCAGCGGCGATGAACGGATCTACTTTAAATACGAGAATGATTTCGGACAAGTGCGCGAAAATGAAATTGAATTTGAAGGTGTGCTGCGCAATATCGAGAGACGGTATAAGGAGACAAGCTCCGATTATATCCGTGAACAGATGGAGCAGTACATGTCACAGAAGCCGTGCCCGACGTGCAAAGGCTACCGGCTGAAGAAAGAAGCGCTTGCCGTTTTGGTAAACGGGCGCCACATCGGCACCATTACCGAGCTTTCCGTCGGCGATGCGCTGGAATTTTTCAAAAACCTGACGCTGTCTGAGAAAGATATGCAGATTGCCGATTTAATTTTAAGAGAGATTGTGGAGCGGCTCAGCTTCTTAGATAAAGTCGGTCTTGATTACCTGACGCTGAGCCGGGCGGCGGGAACGCTGTCAGGCGGAGAAGCCCAGCGCATCAGGCTTGCGACGCAGATCGGCTCCCGTTTGTCAGGCGTCCTGTACATTCTTGATGAGCCGTCCATCGGCCTTCACCAGCGTGACAATGACCGTCTGATCAGCGCGCTGAAAAACATGAGGGATCTCGGCAACACACTGATTGTCGTGGAGCATGATGAAGATACGATGATGGCTGCCGATTATTTGATAGATATCGGTCCCGGCGCCGGCATTCACGGCGGCCGCGTCATATCGGCGGGGACGCCTGAAGAAGTGATGAATGATGCGGACTCTCTGACCGGACGTTATTTGTCAGGGGCTCAATTCATCCCTATGCCTCCGGAGAGAAGAAAGCCTGACGGCCGGTTCATTGAAATCAAAGGCGCTTCAGAAAACAACCTGAAAAAAGCGAACGCCAAATTCCCGCTCGGCACTTTTACGGCGGTGACAGGTGTGTCCGGTTCCGGAAAAAGCACGCTTGTGAATGAAATTCTGCATAAGGCGCTTGCGCAAAAGCTTCATAAAGCCAAAGCGAAACCGGGAAGCCATAAAGAAATCAAAGGCCTTGACCACCTTGATAAGGTGATCGACATCGACCAGGCGCCGATCGGCCGGACACCGAGATCAAACCCGGCAACTTACACGGGCGTGTTTGATGATATCCGCGATGTCTTCGCGCAGACAAATGAAGCAAAGGTGCGCGGCTATAAAAAAGGCCGGTTCAGTTTTAATGTAAAAGGCGGGCGCTGTGAGGCCTGCCGCGGCGACGGCATCATCAAAATTGAGATGCACTTCCTTCCTGACGTGTACGTTCCGTGTGAAGTGTGCCACGGCAAACGTTACAACCGGGAGACGCTGGAGGTCACATACAAAGGAAAAAGCATTTCTGACGTTCTGGATATGACGGTGGAAGATGCTCTGTCTTTCTTTGAAAATATCCCGAAAATCAAACGCAAGCTTCAAACGCTTGCCGATGTCGGACTCGGGTATGTGACGCTCGGCCAGCCGGCGACGACGCTGTCAGGCGGAGAAGCGCAGCGCGTCAAGCTTGCTTCCGAACTGCATAAGCGTTCCACCGGCCGGACGCTGTATATTTTGGACGAACCGACGACAGGCCTCCACGTTGATGATATCGCAAGGCTTTTGGTTGTGCTTCAAAGACTCGTCGATAACGGAGATACCGTTTTGGTCATTGAACATAATCTCGATATCATTAAAACGGCGGACTACATCGTCGATCTGGGACCTGAAGGCGGAGCGGGCGGCGGCATGATCGTAGCCTCCGGGACGCCTGAAGAAGTTGTCGAAGTGAAAGAATCATATACGGGCCGCTATCTGAAACCGGTAATGGAACGTGATAGAAAACGAATGAAAACATTGCTGGCCGAAAAAGAAACGGCAGCCACGTAATAGATCAATAAAAACAGCCCAAAACTCATCGCGTTTTGGGCTGTTGTTGTTACAGGCTTTTTTTCTGTTGGGGAAGCTGTCTGCTTAAATGCATTAAGTCCTGCAGAATATGGGTGCTGCTGCTGTCCAGCAGCACTTTTATATATTGGATATCATGGGAAATGGGAAGAGGGGCTGCTTTGATCTGTTCCAATTCAGCCAGCATTTCGCTGTTCATTCTTTTCTGTTCGCGAATTAAATTTCGAAGACTCTCTTCCGTTACTTGGGCGTTTTCGGGATCTTTCTCCATTTGTATGTCCTCCTTGCATACGGTCAGGCTTTGTTACATATTGTAATCGGTTCGGGGAAAAGATTCTATAGTGAAATCTCTGAAATCAAAAATTACGTATAACGAAGCATGTCCTTAGCATGAAAATGAAACCCGCCCATTCGTCATACGTATGTATAAGGAAGGGTTTTTACATTACGGCACAGGGAGTGTTTTTATTGAACCGAAATCAAGCGATTATTGCATCAATCTGTTATTTCAGCGTGTTTCTCGCGCCGCTCATTCTTCCGATTGTGGCTTACTTTGTCGTCGATGAAAAAGAGACGAAGCGGCATGCCATGCGCGCTCTGATTTCCCATATCATTCCGTTTGCGGGATTGCTGATTGTGACCGCGGGTGTTGTCGGCGGATTGATTACGGCTCAAGGGGAGAGTATGGTGCCCGTTTTTGTTATGATAACAGGAGCAGCTGTTTATTTTCTGATCCTCATCGGAATGGTCATTTGGAATATCGTGCAGGGAATTAAGGTGTTACGCCAGGTGTAAGAAAAGTCGGGGGAGGAGTTTTGTATGAAACAGGAGAAAGAACGGATTTTAAAGCTTGTGGAAGACGGCATGCTGACGGCGCAGGAAGCACTGACGCTCATTGAAAAACTGGATCATGAATATAAAGAAAAAGAAGAGCAGATCACCGCATTATCTGCGGAGGTCCAGGAACCTGCGGAAGGTTTCGAAAGCGGGGCAAAAGGAAGCCAAAAGCCGTCGCTCGGGGCGAAGCTGTTCGACTGGATTGATTCTGCCGTCAAAAAAGTGAAGGAAGCGGATCTTGACCTGAATTTCGGCCACGCACACGAAGTGCAGCATATTTTTCAATTTAAAGACAGTGAATTCTCGGCCATTGATATGCAGATCGCAAACGGCAGCGTCAATATCGTGCCGTGGGCGGATGAAGATATCAGAGCGGAGTGCCAGGCGAAAGTGTACCGGGCGGACAGTCAGGAGGCGGCGCGCACCGCATTTCTTCAGCACATTGAGTGTGAAGTGAAGGGCAATAAGTTTTTTGTCCGCACGGAAAAGAAAACGATGAAAACGAATGTCACGCTTTATGTTCCCCAGAAAGAGTACGATAAGATAAGAGTGAAGCTGTTTAACGGACCGATCAGAGGGGAACATTTACATGTAAAAGAATTCTCGGCGAAAACGACAAACGGCGTACTGTCATTCTCTCATTTGACGGCTGATAAAGCGTCGGCGGAAACGGCTAACGGACAAATCAAGCTGGCCGGACATCAATGCGGCGCGATTGAAGCGGAAACGATCAACGGCTTGATTGATTTGCGCGGATCGAGTGAATCCATTGACGTTCAAAGCTTTAACGGCAATATCATGCTTACCGTGACAGCGCCGCACTGCCGCTCCATCTACACGAAAACGACGACCGGAAACGTGGAGATCGCTCTGCCTGATGATTCGGCGGTGAAAGCGGAGCTGAAAAGCAATCTCGGCTCTCTCAGCCATGAGCTGATTGATGCGGAAATTTTAAAGGAAAAGAATGATACCATTCAAAAAGAACTGATGCTGGCATCAAATCAAGGCCATGATCAGCATCTCTCGATTTTCTCAGAATCGTTAACAGGAGCCATTAAGCTCAAGCATACTCAGAGGTGATTGGATGAAAAGACTTTACCGTTCAGAAAAAAACCGTAAAATCGCCGGTGTCGTCGGCGGTTTGGCGGAGTACATCAATATGGATGCGTCGCTTTTGCGCATTATCACCGTTGTATTAGCGCTTGTCACGAGCGGAATCGTGCCGATTGTATATATTATCTGGTGTTTTGTCGTACCTTTAGAAGGAGATTTGAAATAAATGATCAAATGGGCAGTCAGCATTTTAGTAAATGCGTTATTATTAATCGTTATCGCGGGATATTTTGATTCCGTCCATATCAGCAGTATCGGAGCGGCTGTCATCGCCAGTGTGATTCTTTCTGTGTTAAATGTGCTGATCAAACCGATCATCGTCATATTGACATTGCCCGTCACGGTTGTGACCCTCGGCCTCTTTCTGTTTGTCATCAACGCCATTACGTTAATGATGACCGCAGCCTTGATGGGAGACAGCTTTCAGATTGACGGGTTCGGCACCGCCATTTGGGCATCCGTCGTGCTGTCCGTTTTCCACTTGCTGATTCAAAAAGGCATATTGGAGCCGCTTAGAAAAGGGTAAAAAACGAGCTGTCCCGAGAGGGCAGCTTTTTTATGTGCGGTTTACATAAGCGGCGGCCTCCTGACGCAACATAATGCATAGGGAGGTAATGAGATGAAACTTGTGATGACGCTCTTTTTTCTGATTGGTTTGCTTTGTGTAAGTCCTTCTGCGGATGCGGCGCGCAAAGAATCGGCAATCCCCGTGAATCAGCAGGAATTCGGACAGCCGCCTCATTACATACCGCTTCTGGAGAATCCTCCCCAAATCGAAGTAAAGGCGGAAATGAAAAGAAACCTGTTCATACAGGCTCATGTACGGAATGCTGACTATCAAGCGTTTTCGGCGTTTCTTTTTTATAAACAAAGCAATGAGCTGGGGTTTAAAATGGTGCCGATGGAGCCCGCGCCAGGCGCAATCCGGCTGTTTACGGCCCAGGTTTCAAAGCGGGATATCTGGAATGGAGAATTGGAATATTACCTCGTATTCACCAACGGCAGACAACGGGCGGAATCGGAGAAAAAGCGGCTGAAGCTGGACGGCTATCAAGCCGATTTGAATCATATTCCCGAGCTGATGATTACGGAGCTTGCGGTTGATACGAAAAATGAAGACGGCACTGATGCCTATGAATTTATCGAGGTGTATAACACGACGGACAGGCCCATTCATTCTAAAGACTATCACATCCGCTACCGCTATCCGAAGGAAGGGCCGGAATCAGATATGATATGGAGGCCGAAAGAAGATACCGTCATTCCGTCAGGCGGGACTTACGTGTTTTGGCTGAGACGCGCCGCATCAGAACTGACGATAGATGATTTCAACCGCTATTACGGGACACGCCTGAAGGAGGGAGAACATCTCGCCGTCATCGAAGGGACGGACGGAATGTCCAACGGCCGCCCGCGTACGGTGGTGCTGTCGGCAAATACCGGAAAGGGTATCGCCTCAGCGCATTACCGGAAACACGCTTTCCGCCGGCTGACTTCTTTGCTGTACAAATATCCGCTGAACGGAACGGGAGAATTGCTGAGGATCTCCACGAGTGAGCATAAGCCGTCACCGGGCTCTGTTTTTCAGGCGCAGATCCCGCAGCAGAAAAGGGTGATAAAACCCGACAAGGAAAAACCGGTCATCGAAGACCTTACAGACAGAAAGCCCGTCCGGCCCGCTGAAAGCATTGAATTAAAGGCTGACATAAAAGACAAAAACCTTGTCAAAACAGCCGCGTTTTATTACCGGACCAATGAGAAAAAACCATTCAAACGAATTCTGGCCGAAAAAGACCGCAACGACAGCTTATACCATCACATTCTTTATTCCCCGGAACTGCTCGGCCAGGATCAGCTTGAGTATTATATCGCAGCCAGTGATGGAGAAAATGAAGCAAAAACGCCCGTCAAGATGATTGACATTGAACAGACGAGCAAATCACACGGACTCAGAATGAATGTTGAACCCGAAGATACGATATCCGGCACCTATCTGCTCAAAGCTACTTCCGACGTCAGCCCCGATAAGATCAAGCTGTGGATTGACGGCAAACGGCAGGAGACCCGGCCGGCCTTGGAAAAAGAAGTCTATTTCGCCTTCGATGCCCGGAAAACGAATCTTTATTTTCAAAACACCGTCATGATGGAAAACGAGGTGCTGCACATTTTTGACGATCCGTCTCACCGCTACAGAACACACTCGGTTCTCCTTCCGGAACGTCTGCTGCAAAAAGGGGGCAAAACACAGAAAGTATCCATCCGTTCGGGCTCAAAGGTTTCTCCATATGACACGGGAGAGAATCGGGATGATTTTGTCGTGAAACATGCCCGTCTGGTGCTTTCCGACGGAACGGTGATCAAAGATGGGAAGACGGACCCGGCTGAGCAGCTGTTTATCGGTGACGGCAGGCGGGCGAATCAGCAGAAGACCTTCTCATTCAGCCTGCCGGATCATTTGTTTACGTCACGGCTGCTGCCGTGGAACACGGCGAAGCTTTCGGAAGGCTATCACCACATTTTTGTTAGCGACGGTGAGGAGCAGCTGAGCCAGTCTGTGCGGGTGGACAATACGGGGCCGAAGATTGTCCCGAATATTAAAGAAGGCGCGGCGCTGAAAGGTAATGTTGAGCTGAATGCGGACATCCGTGACAAATGGAGCAAAGTGGAAGAGGTCAAAGCGTTTTTGGACGGAGAAAGCATTACGCTCCCGCATCACACGTCATCAGCCGATCTTAAGCCCGGAAAACATACCCTTACTATCATTGCGGCAGACCTTGCCGGAAATGAAACAACCTCCGTCCGCACCTTCCATATCAAACGGGAGGAGCCGAACCAGCCGGAGCTTGCTGATCAAAAAATCGGCGCCCACAAAGCAAAGCTGTCCGTCCGGGTAAAAGACCCGACGAAGGATGACATGAATGTATCATTTTACCGGGGCTTCCGTTATACCGCGCGGAATCCGGGCAGCGTGAAAGTGTATAAACACGCCTCATTAACGGAACCGCCGAGGGGCATAAAAGAAAATGAAATGCCGTTTACCCTGCCGGAAATGAACCGCATCTCGGCAAATGACGGAAAAACCGTTTCGGCGGAAAGTATGGAGCGTTTTCCTTATCACCGGTTCGAAGTCTCCGTTGACCCGTCTATCGACGAAACGGATCTGGCCGAGGCGGTCTGGAAAGGAAGCTCTCTGCCCGGCCGAAAGGTAACCATGTATATTTGGAATTACCGGACAAGCCGCTGGCAGGAGGCGGACAGCGTCCTTGCCAAAGATAAAAAGCCGTTTACATTAAAAGCCGCCGTTTCCGCAGCGGATGTGGTGAAGAACTCAAAAATGAATGTCATCGTGCAGGATCAAATACCTGCGAAAGGCAATTATACGTTTGTCTGGATGTCGGATACACAGTATTACGCACAAGGGCACCCGCACATTTTTGACAAAATGACGGAGTGGATCAAAGAAAATAAGGAAAAGCACAATATTAAATATGTCTTTCATACCGGTGATATCGTCGATGATTCAATGGTGATGAAACAGTGGAAAAACGCCGATCACTCCATGCGGACGCTTGATAAGGCGGGGATTCCGTACGGAGTGCTTGCCGGCAATCACGACGTCGGCCATAAAGACGGCACATACCGAACCTTCGGGGATTTCTTCGGGAGCCGCCGGTTTGAACAGAACATGCATTACGGCGGATCATACAAAAATAACCGCGGGCATTATGACCTGCTGTCGGCAAGCGGGAACGATTTTATTATGATTTATATGGGCTGGGGCATTGGGGAACAAGAGATTGACTGGATCAATCAAGTGCTAAAGAGGTATCCGGACCGAACCGCCATCTTATGCTTTCATGAGTACTTGCTTGTGAGCGGAAATCGAAGCCCGATCGGGGAAACGATCTATCGAAAAGTCGTCAAGCCGAATCGCAATGTGGCGATGGTATTAAGCGGCCATTACCATAACGCCATGAAAAAAACCGATGCGCTTGACGATGACGGGGACGGAAAACCGGACCGCCTCGTCCACCAAATTCTGACCGACTACCAGGACGGTCCGGAAGGGGGACAGGGCTTTATGCGCATGATGCAATTCGATCAGGCCGCCAATCAGGTTCACATGTTCTCCTACTCGCCGTACACGGATGACATCAATTACTATGACACCGATCTGTTCGCTGATAAAGACGAATTCTCAGCAGAAATGGATTTACAGCCGAAGAGGAAAAGGGTGGCGACCGATTATTTTGAATGCAACGTCTATACGAACGAACTGCTCGGTCATAAAAAACACGTAAAAAGCGGAAAAACCGCAAATTGGATCTGGGACGGCCTGCAGCCTGATTCCGTTTATTACTGGTACACCGTCGTTAAGGACCCGTACAACGGCAAAACAATATCACCGCTGTGGATGTTCAAAACGGGAAATACGCCGTATCGCCCGGCTCCGGATCAGTTTGATTTCAGGCATGCCTCAAACCCATAACGAAAAAAATACAGCCTGCTGATCGCTCAGAAGAAAATCTGACGGTCAGCAGGATTTTTTCTGTACGTAAATGGCGGCGCCCTGCTGTAATAAGTGCTTTTGACTTTTTTATGTCCCTTTTCTATACTAAAATCGATTGGTTTTCGTAATATGCAGGAGGAAACATAATGAACAGTAAAACCGGGACAAAAGAAAGAATTATTCAAACCTCTGCATATCTTTTTCAGATTCAGGGATACCATGCGACTGGTTTGAACCAAATTATAAAAGAGAGCGGAGCACCCAGAGGGTCTGTGTATCATCACTTTCCAAACGGAAAAGCAGAACTCGCCATTGCGGCGATCAAATATACGGGAAGATGCGTTGAAAAGCAAATACAGAATAGTATGTCTCAATTCGCGGACCCTATAGAAGCGATTCAGCACTTTATTCATGTAACGGCTGAACAGTTTAATGATCCGCAGAATATTGAGGGCGTGCCGGTTGGATTGCTGGCGGGTGAGACCGCTCTGATCAATGAAACGTTAAGATGCACATGTGTTGAGGTGTTCAAGAAGTGGACGGATGTGTTTGCGGCAAAATTTCTTGAGCATGGGTTTGAACAAGAGGAAGCGGAGAAGCTCGGGGTGACAATCAACTCGATGATTGAAGGCGCAATCATGTTTTCACTGGCTCATAAAAACAAAGAACCGCTGCTGCTGATTTCAAAACAGGTTCCGTATATTGTCCAAAACAGAGGGTAGCATTTTATGACTCTTTTCTTTATAAAAATAGCTACCAGAACCCCGGCCTCTTTGTTTTGACAGAGTCATAGAGAACATTCACCGGCTTGATTTGAAAATGGCAGATCAAAAAAACATCTCCAACCCGTAACGGTTGGAGATGTTTCATTTCACCCTGTCCATATAATGCACGAATGTGTAGCGGTCGCCTCTGTAGGCGGATTTGACGTGCTCAAAGGCAGTGCCGTCCTGCAGATAAGTGGTCCGCTTGATATAGAGGACGGGGGCGCCGGGCTGGATACCGAGCAGCTCAGCTTCTTCCTCGGAAGCGGCTCCCGGTTCAAGCTCTTGTTTTGCACGTGAGATCGGCATCTGATTGTACGCTTCAATATGCTCATACATGGATGATTGAAAATGGGAGGCGTCCAGTTTTCCCGCCTTGTCAAACGGGATGTACGAGGCTTCAATCGCCATCGGGATATCATTCGCCAGCCGGACGCGGATGATTTTATGAAGCGTTGCCGGATAGCCGCATCCCAGGATAGAAGATAATTCTTCCGTCGCCTGAATCAGCTGGTATTCGGCAAGTCTGCTCCCCGGCTTCATGCCCCGGCTTCTCATATCTTCCGTAAAGCTTGTCAGCCCTTGAAGCGGCTGTTCCATCTTCAGTTTGCTGACGAACGTTCCCCGGCCTTTCTGCCTGTATAAAAATCCTTCATTCACCAGATTGGAAAGCGCCTGGCGCACCGTCATTCGGCTGATGCCGAATTGTTCGGCGTATTCCCGCTCCGACGGAAGCAGCGCATCCGCTTTCAGCTCGCCGTTTTTGATTTGTGTTTTTAATTGTTCCATAATCTGAAAGTAAATCGGAATCGGAGATTGTTTATCAATCTGCATAGGTCAAATCCTTTCAATCGCCGCCCGCAGCCTGTTCATCAATCAAGACCGTCACATCCGGATGCGCGTGCAGGGCGGAGGCGGGGAATGCTTCGCTGATGCGCCCGTCCAGAAGCTGCTTCACCGCTTGGGCCTTGCTTTTTCCGGATGCCATGATCAAAATCCGTTTGCCGGACAAAATCGTCCCGATCCCCATTGTCAGGGCTTTTACAGGGACTTGATCAATTGACGGAAAGTACCGCGCATTCGCCTGTCTTGTCTCTTCATTCAGCTCAACAACATGGGTTCGGGATTCAAATGGCGTCCCGGGTTCATTAAAGCCGATATGGCCGTTGTGTCCGATGCCTAAAAGCTGTATATCCGCTCCGCCGAGTGTTTGAATCAATCGGTCATAGCGTCCGCATTCGGCATCAAGATCGTCTGCCCGTCCGTCAGGGAGAAAGTGGCGGTCCTTTCGGCTGTCGATATGTGCAAAAAAATGTGTATTCATATAATAATGATAGCTGTTTTTGTCCTCGGGAGAAAGCCCGGCGTATTCGTCAAGGTTGATCGTCGTGACATTTCGGAATGACAAGCCCTCTGAGCGGTGCATCCGCACAAGTTCTTTGTATACGCCTTCAGGAGTGCCCCCCGTCGCAAGGCCGAGAACGGCATCCGGCTTTTGTTTCACTGTTTCAGCGATAATCGATGCGGCTTTTTCACTTAATTCTTCATAATGTCTGCATGTGATAACGTTCATGTCCAATCAGCCTCCCTTGAGATATATGCGGTGTTTCCGCGGCAAATCGTGGCCAGCACGCCGCACTGTCCGTCCGTCAGAACAACGTCGGCGTCTTTTCCTTCGGCGATGCTTCCTTTACGGTCGAATATGCCGAGGCGGCGGGCCGCATTTGCCGATGTCATATTTGCTATATCCGGCCATGAGCAGTTTGTAAACCTGCGCATGAGCGCTGCGCCTTCATTCATTTTTAAAATGGAACCGGCCAGCGTCCCGTCAGAGAGAAGCGCCGTGTCCCCGCGAACGGTGACTTTTTGTCCGCCGAACTCGTATTCTCCGTCCTTAAGCCCTTTTGCCCGCATGGAGTCTGTAATCATGATCAGGTTTTGGCTTCCTTTCGCCAAATAGGCAAGCTTTACAGCCAGAGGATGGGAATGAATGCCGTCAGTGATCAGCTCCGCCGTGATGCGGCCGCAGGCGAGAGCCGTACCGATGCCCCCCGGCTCACGGTGATGAAAGGAGCTCATGGCGTTGAAGAGGTGCGTCATATGCACCGCCCCGGCATCCGCCGCTTTTTGTAAAAGCTCGGCTCCCGCGTCTGTGTGTCCCATTGACGGGATGATGTTTTGTTTTTTTAAATAACGGATCAGGCTGAAATCAGGATCTTCTTCCGGCGCAAGCGTCACAATTTTGATCAGCCCTCCCGAGAGCCGCTCCCATTTCTGAAAGAGCCCGGCATCAGCAGGAGTAATCCATTGTTTCGGCTGTGCTCCCGCCTTTTTCGGAGAGACAAACGGTCCTTCTAAATGAATGCCGATCAACTCAGCGCCTTTTTGGGCCTGCGGTGAGGAAGACGCCCATTTTCTGGCGTTGACGAGCGCTTTTTCAATGTTTTCGTGCTGCTGTGTGATCGTTGTCGCTAAAAAAGAGGTTGTTCCTTCTTCGGGCAGCCGGGCGGACATTGTATCAAGAGCTGCAACATCAGCATCCATCGTATCCGCGCCGTATCCGCCGTGAATATGGATATCAATCATTCCGGGAAGTGCATACGAACCCTCGGGCGCCTTCCATTCCTTCTCATACGTTTCTTGCGGTCTTGTTTTCCCCGCGTAAGAAATGATGCCGTTCTTTATACCGAGAAATCCGTTTCGGATGATTTCTTCTTCTGTTACGATGTCCGCACCGCTGATTAACAAGCTTTCAGCCACTTTAAAACACGCCTTTCTGGTTAGTTGTTAGTTTTATTTTACTCTTTTTCAGACTAGTTATCTAGACCAGTTATGCCGGAATTGTATAAATCTGTTTTGGTTCAGACGGTAAAGTGATAAAATATAACTGTTCAAAGCTCGGAACATCCCAGAACAGGAGGAACATATCTTGGCAAAGGTTCGGACCAAAGACGTAATGGAGCAGTTCCATTTAGAATTGATCAGCGGAGAAGAAGGGATTAACCGCCCGATTACGATGAGTGATTTATCACGGCCCGGTATTGAAATCGCCGGTTATTTTACATATTACCCGAGAGAACGGGTGCAGCTTTTAGGAAAAACGGAGCTGTCATTTTTTGATCAGCTTCCCGAGGAAGATAAGAAACAGCGGATGAAATCGCTGTGCACCGATGTGACGCCGGCTATCATACTTTCCAGAGATATGCCGATCCCGCCGGAGCTTGTAGAAGCTTCCGAGCAAAACGGCGTGCCTGTGCTCAGATCCCCTCTGAAAACAACCAGGCTGTCAAGCCGGCTGACGAATTTTCTTGAGAGCCGTCTCGCGCCGACAACGGCCATTCACGGCGTACTTGTGGATATATACGGCGTCGGCGTGCTCATTACGGGAAAAAGCGGCGTCGGTAAAAGTGAAACGGCGCTGGAGCTTGTCAAACGAGGCCATCGTCTTGTCGCGGATGACTGCGTTGAAATCCGGCAGGAGGATCAGGATACCCTTGTCGGGAACGCGCCTGATCTGATTGAGCATCTGCTCGAAATCAGGGGGCTCGGCATTATAAATGTCATGACGCTGTTCGGAGCGGGCGCCGTCAGAAGCAATAAAAGAATTACAATCGTCATGGACCTTGAGCTTTGGGAGCAAGGGAAACAATACGACCGTCTCGGACTTGAAGAAGAAAAAATGAAAATCATTGATACGGAAATTACAAAACTGACCATTCCCGTTCGCCCGGGGCGGAATCTCGCCGTTATTATCGAAGTTGCGGCGATGAACTTCAGATTGAAGCGGATGGGCTTGAATGCTGCCGAGCAATTCACGAATAAGCTGGCGGATGTCATTGAGGACGGCGAACAAGACGAATAGGAGTTGGCAATGATATGAATGAAGCAGGAACACCAATCAATCCGATTGCCTTTCAGCTCGGGCCTTTATCCGTGCACTGGTACGGAATCATTATCGGCGCGGGCGCGTTATTAGGGCTTTGGATGGCCATGAGGGAGAGTGAAAAGCGGGGGCTGAATAAGGACATTTTTATTGATCTTGTTCTTTTCGCCATCCCGATCGCAATCATTTGCGCAAGGGCATATTATGTGCTTTTCGAGTGGAGCTATTACTCGGAACACCCCGGGGTAATCATTAAAACTTGGAAAGGCGGCATTGCGATTCACGGCGGATTAATCGGCGCGATCGCAACGGGAATTGTCTTTTCAAAAGTAAGAGGCATCTCATTCTGGAAGCTGGCGGATATTGCCGCGCCGAGTATTCTGCTCGGCCAGGCCATCGGGCGCTGGGGGAACTTTATCAACCAGGAGGCTCACGGTGAAGCGGTCAGCCGGTCATTTTTGGAAAGTCTGCATCTTCCGGATTTCATCATTAATCAGATGTACATAGACGGACAATATTATCACCCGACGTTTTTGTATGAATCGCTGTGGAGTTTTGCGGGCGTCGTGATTCTGCTTCTGCTCCGCCGCGTGAACCTGCGCAGGGGCGATCTGTTTTTGACGTATGTGATCTGGTATTCAATCGGCAGATACTTTATTGAGGGAATGCGGACGGACAGCCTGATGCTTACGAGCCAGCTTCGGATCGCGCAGGTCATTTCCATTGTGCTGATTGTACTTGCGATTATTTTAATGATTTTCAGACGCATGAAGGGGTATGCCGATAAGCGGTATGCCGACACGGACTGACGCCTGAAATCGGAAAGGACATAAGATGACTGATAAACGTGTAACCGCCATTTTATTCGATCTCGACGGCACGCTGATTGACACGAATGAACTGATTATCGCTTCTTACCTTCATACGCTTGATCATTATTGCCCGGGGCAGTTCAAAAGGGAAGATGTGCTTCCGTTTATCGGCCCGCCTCTGTATGAAACGTTTTCAGGCATTAATGCTGAAAAGTGCGATGAGATGATCAGTATGTACAGAGCATTCAACCATGAAAAGCACGATGAGCTCGTCACGGAGTACGAAACGGTTTATGAAACGCTTGATGAATTGAAAAAAGCGGGCTATCAGCTCGGGATTGTCACCACAAAGCTGAGGGATACAGTGAATATGGGATTGAAGCTGACAGGCATCGGGGCGTTTTTCGATACTGTCGTCACGCTTGATGATGTTAAGCATCCGAAGCCTGACCCCGAGCCTGTGCGGCTTGCTCTCAGCCGGCTGGGGTGCGATCCGTCGGAAGCCCTAATGGTCGGTGACAATTATCACGATGTCATGGCGGGAAAAAACGCCGGCACGAAAACAGCCGGCGTCGCGTGGACGATTAAAGGCGCACAGACGCTTTCCGCCTATGAACCCGATTATATGCTCGAGAAAATGAGTGATTTATTGCACATCACCGGAGTGAAGTAATCCGTGAGAAAAACAGACCGCCATCCGGTTGCAGGTGCAAATTCATTGTGGCATGTTTATCAGACGGTTCCCTTTCTGAAGGTGATGAAAAATTTCATCATCATTCAGATCGCAAGGTATACGCCGTTTTTAAGCGTGAAAAACTGGCTGTACCGAACCTTTTTGAAAATGAATGTCGGAAAACAGACGTCATTCGCGCTGATGGTGATGCCGGATATCATGTTTCCCGAAAAAATCACTGTCGGAAAAAACAGCATCATCGGCTACAATACGACGATTTTGGCTCATGAATACTTAATACATGAGTACCGGACCGGTTTTGTCACAATCGGTGACGAGGTGATGATCGGGGCAAACACAACCATTCTGCCCGGCGTCACCATCGGGAGCGGAGCCGTTGTATCAGCCGGCACGCTGGTGCACAAAGATGTCCCGGCCGGGGCGTTTGTCGGAGGAAATCCGATGCAGGTGATCTATACGGACGAAGAAATGAAAAAACGAATGGAAAACCCCGCTGATTAACGTCAGCGGGGTTTTTTTATGACTTGATCACAATGGCCTGGCTGCCCATCTGCTTCCAGGCTTTTTCAAAGTCAGACCGGTCTGTTTTTCTGTTTTTATAGCCGTAAGGATCATTAACGTATACATAATCGTGATCATAACCGGTGACGGCTACGCTATGCATGCTGAACGTAATGTCGATCTTTCCGTTCGGCGTATTCCAAGTCTGCATATTATCAACCGGCTTAAAGGATGTGGTGGTAATCACCCAGACCGGCCGCCCTTTTTCAAGCTGGCGGTACACTGAAGAAATGTCTTTTCCCGTCAGATCGTATACTTTGTTTCCCGCATATTCTTTGGCAAGTTTATCAATCGGCTCATGATAAACGCCTAAACCCGGGCCGTTTTCCATGTCTCCTGCAAATCCTTCATTCGGATCTCCCTTCAGCCCGCTGCTGTATGTGAGCGGAACTTTATTGATTTTATCCGCCAATGTATTTTTTGACACATGATATCCGGCATTGTTCAAAATCATGGCAAGGCTTGTCACCTCACAGCCATTGTACAGTCTGGGAGAATCCATCTGTCTGTACAGAACGACATTCAGCGGTGACGCGCTCCCTTTTAACGGTGTTTTCTCATCAGGCTCGTCGGACTGCTGATTAAAAAAATTCAAATGAATATCGTTTGTATAGATGTTATACCCGAGATAGACAAGGATGGCTGTCAGAATCAGCACACATAATGTTCCAAGCGTCTTCATTATTACTCTCCCTTGTTTCTGATGAAGCTATTCTATGTATTATAGCACTTCTGCTCAATATGATTCGATCGTTCCGGTATGTTTACATGTTTGTTCATTCTTTAGCCATGTTTATGGAAAAGAATAGGCGGACATTGGGCGTTGCAATTCATTCTTTTATCTGCTAACATATTATCATATTAGCGAACTAAAGGATTCGGAATTTTCCTTCAGACAAAGCGGAGGTGTAAGAGGCAAATGTTTATGTTTGAGAAACCGCATGGCATGAGAGATACGCTGCCCGGTTTATACGAAGCCAAGAAAAAAGTCCGTTCCACACTGACGGATTTAATTGATAAATGGGGCTATCAGTTTATGGAGACGCCGACCCTTGAATTTTATGAAACAGTAGGCGTCCAGTCAGCTATTGAAGAACAGCAGCTATTTAAGCTTCTCGATCAGGACGGAAAAACGCTTGTGCTTCGGCCTGACATGACCGGACCGATTGCCAGGGTGGCGGCGTCTAAGCTGCACAAACACAATCATCCGCTCAGAGCGGGGTACGCGGCAAGCGTCTATCGCGCTCAGGAGCGGGAAGGCGGACGTCCGGCAGAATTTGAACAGGTCGGCGCGGAGCTGATCGGCGACGGATCAACAAGCGCGGACGCCGAGGTGATTGCGCTGGCGGCCGGCGCTTTGAAAAACGCGGGATTGCACCGGTTTAAAATCGCGATCGGCCATGCCGGACTCGCTGATGAGCTGTTTGTCGAGGTTTTGGGCAATGCCGAGCGGGCGGATGTTCTGCGGCGCTTTCTCTTTGAAAAGAATTACGTGGGATACAGGGAACATGTCAAATCGCTTCCGCTTTCTTCAATAGACAAAAGCCGGCTGCTCGCACTTCTGGAATTGCGAGGCGGGAAAGAAATCTGCGCCAAGGCGGAGGAGATCATCGGCATCTCCGGACAAAGCTTGATTCAGGAGCTGGAAGACCTGTGGGACATTCTTGAGGATTACGGGTGTGCCGAGCATATTCGCCTTGATCTGAATATGGTCAGCCATATGAGTTATTACACGGGAATTTTATTCGAAGTGTACGCGGCAAATGTTGGTTTCGTCATCGGAAGCGGCGGACGCTATAACAATCTTCTCGGCCATTTCGGCAGTCCCGCTCCCGCCACGGGTTTCGGGCTCCGTATCGACAGGCTGATTGAAGCGCTCGGCATCCAGGAAGAAACTAGTGAAGCGGACGCTGTGATTTTCAGCAAGGAGCAGCGGGCGCAGGCCATTTTATTCGCGGAGGAAGAAAGGGCGAGAGGCAGAAAAGTCGTCCTGCAGGATTTAGCGGGCATTGAAAATATCGATCATATGACAAAATCATTCGTAAACGTCACATACTTTATCGGTGCAAGAAAGGAAGAGCAGAATGGGTAAGGTACTCACAATGGCAATGCCAAAAGGACGGATATTCGAAGAAGCGGCCGGGTTGCTGCGGCAGGCCGGGTACAGGCTCCCCGAGGAGTTTGAAGAATCGAGAAAGCTGATCATTGACGTTCCTGAAGAAAATCTCCGCTTTATTCTGGCAAAGCCGATGGATGTGACGACTTATGTCGAGCATGGCGTCGCTGATGCCGGTATTGCCGGAAAGGATGTCATGCTTGAGGAAGAGCGTGACGTGTATGAGGTGCTCGATCTGAAAATCAGCAAATGCCATCTCGCCGTTGCGGGGCTTCCCGGAGCGGATTGGAACGGAGTCGCCCCGAGGATTGCGACGAAATATCCGAATGTTGCGTCAAGTTATTTCAGAGAGCAGGGCGAGCAGGTGGAAATCATTAAGCTGAACGGTTCGATTGAATTGGCGCCTTTAATCGGCCTTGCTGACAGAATCGTCGATATCGTATCAACCGGGCGGACATTAAAGGAAAACGGTCTCGTTGAATCAGAACATATTTGTGACATCACATCGCGTTTTATCGTCAATCCGGTCAGCTACCGCATGAAGGATGATGTAATCGACGAAATGGCGGCCAGGCTGGCCAGGGTTGTGGAAGGAGAAACGGCACAATGAAAATAACCGCAGTAAAAAGAAGCGAGCGGTTCTCACTGAAGCGTTCCATCGACAGCGGAACCGAAGAGCAGCGGAAAACCGTCAGGGGGATTATTGAAGACGTCAGACAAAACGGTGACAAAGCCGTTTTGGCCTATACAAAAACATTTGACGGCATCAGCCTGAACCAAATGGCCGTGAGTGCAGAGGAAGTCACCGAGGCGTACCGTCTGCTTGATGATCAGCTGCTGGAAGTGATCAGACAGGCGATTGCCAATATTAAAGAATATCACGAACGCCAGCTGCAATCTTCTTGGTTTTACCATCGCAATGACGGTACGATGCTCGGGCAGAAAATAACGGCGCTCGATTCCGCGGGCGTATACGTGCCGGGCGGGACGGCCGCTTATCCGTCTTCCGTTTTAATGAATGTCATCCCCGCTCTCGCTGCGGGAGTGGAACGGATCGTTCTCGTCAGTCCTCCGGGAAAAGACGGCCGCCTTTCACCGGGCGTTCTGGCGGCGGCGTCTGAGCTCGGCATAAAGGAAATTTACAAAGCGGGAGGCGCGCAGGCGATTGCCGCGCTCGCTTACGGAACGGAAACGATACAGCCTGTAGATAAGATCACGGGCCCCGGCAATATATTTGTAGCACTCGCGAAGCGGGAAGTCTTCGGCGTTGTGGATATTGACATGATTGCCGGGCCCAGTGAAATCGTGGTCCTGGCAGACGATACGGCGGTGCCCAAAGAAGTCGCTGCTGACCTGCTTTCACAGGCCGAACACGATACGCTCAGCTCAAGCGTGCTTGTCACCGACTCACGGAAGCTTGCCGAAGCCGTATCAGATGAGGTGAATAAACAGCTTCAGACGCTGCCGCGTAAGGAAATCGCCGAAGCGTCGATCAGGGATCACGGCCGCATTTATATTACGGAATCGATGGAAGATGCGGTGGACACGGTGAATGCGCTGGCGCCCGAGCATTTAGAAATCATGACGCATTCGCCGGAGGCTTTGCTTGGAAGCATCCGACACGCGGGGGCGATTTTCTTAGGACGATACAGCGCTGAACCGGTCGGCGATTATTTTGCCGGACCGAATCACGTTTTGCCGACAAACGGAACGGCGCGGTTTTCAAGCCCGTTGAATGTAACAGATTTTCAAAAGAAATCGAGCATCATCTCATACAGCCGGAAGGCATTTGAAACGCACGCAGACAGCATTGCCGCCTTTGCGAGACTGGAAGGGCTTGAAGCGCACGCAAGATCGATTGAAGCGAGAAACGGAGGAATGACCGATGAGAAAAGCGGAACGCGCCAGAACAACAAATGAGACCGATATTAAGCTGGCTTTCGAAATAGACGGAGAAGGAAAAGCCGACATCAGCACGGATGTGCCGTTTATGACTCATATGCTTGATTTGTTCACAAAGCACGGGCAATTCAATTTAACTGTTGACGCAAAAGGCGATACGGAGATAGATGATCACCATACGACTGAAGATATCGGCATCTGTTTAGGGCAGGCTTTTTTGGAGGCGCTCGGTGATAAAAAAGGGATCAAACGGTACGGATCAGCGCTTGTGCCGATGGACGAAGCGCTCGCCCAAGTCGCCGTAGACCTGAGCAACCGGCCGCACCTTGAGATGCGCGCTGCATTTCCGCAAGCGAAAGTCGGAACGTTTGATACCGAGCTGGTACATGAATTTCTATGGAAACTGGCGCTGGAAGCGAGAATGAATCTGCACGTCATCGTTCATTACGGCACGAATACCCATCATATGATAGAAGCCGTGTTTAAGGCGCTTGGCAGAGCGCTTGATGAAGCGTCATCCATTGATCCGCGCGTCAAGGGTGTGCCGTCTACGAAAGGAATGCTGTAAATGATCGGTGTAATTGATTACGGTATGGGCAATTTATTCAGCGTGTCGAAGGCGCTGGAACGCGTCGGCGTCCCGTATGTCGTATCAGACCGGCCGGAAGAGCTTGAAAAAGCGGATGCTTTTATTCTTCCCGGTGTCGGATCGTTCAGTGACGCCATGGACAATTTACGCAGCACGAAGCTTGATCAATTCATACACCGTATGGTTGAAGAGGGGAAGCTGCTCCTCGGCATCTGCCTCGGCATGCAGCTCATTTTCGAAGAAAGCACCGAAAACGGTTCTGCAAAAGGACTTGGTTTATTAGCCGGAAAAGCTGTGAGACTCAAAGACAGAGATGCCGAAGGAAAAAAGCTGAAGGTGCCGCATATGGGCTGGAACCGGCTGACGTTTCACCAAACGTCTCCTTTGCTTTCGGAAGCGGAAGAAGGCTTCGTTTACTTTGTCCATTCCTATTATATAGACGGGATGGAAGACGGCGATCTTCTGGCAAGCGCTGAGTACGGCGTTCGTGTTCCGGCCATCGTCGGGAAACGCAATGTCTTCGGTGCCCAGTTTCACCCGGAAAAAAGCGGTACGGCCGGAATGGCGATCTTAACGCAATTTACAAAAATGGCAGCGGAACAGAAGGTGAAGAAATGAACGCTTTTACATTATATCCGGCAATCGATATGAGAGACGGCAAATGCGTCCGCCTCATCCAAGGCGATTACGGCAAGGAAACGATATACGGTGACTCTCCTTTAGACATGGCGGCGCAATTTGCACAAGAAGGTGCCGAATGGATTCATCTCGTGGATCTTGACGGCGCGAAAGCAGGCAGGAAAGTAAACGACAGGCATGTTCTTGACATTGCGCGGCAGCTTGATGTCAAAGTCGAGATCGGCGGCGGGATCCGTTCTGAAGCGGATGTGTACGGTTATTTATCACAAGGCGTTGATCGCGTCATTCTCGGCAGCTCGGCCGTATCCGATCCGGCATTTGTGAAGAGCATGCTGAAACAATACGGCGGCAAAATCGCGATCGGCCTTGATGCAAGGAACGGATATGTCTCGACGGAAGGCTGGCTGGAAACATCCTCGGTAAGAGCGGCCGATCTGGGCCGTGAATTGGCGGCCGAAGGAGCGGAAACCTTCATTTTCACGGATATTGCAACTGACGGCATGCTGTCAGGACCGAACATCGAAAGCACCGTTCAGCTCGCAAAAGCAACGGGAAAAACCGTCATCGCTTCAGGCGGAGTCAGCTCAGTCGCCGATCTCAAAGCACTGGCCCGCTTCAAAGACGCGGGCGTATCGGGAGCGATTATCGGAAAAGCGCTGTATACAAAACAATTTACATTGGCTGAAGCGCTCAGCGGGGTGAAGGACGCATGATCACGAAACGAATCATTCCGTGTCTCGATGTGAAAGAAGGACGCGTCGTCAAAGGCATACAATTTCTCGGGCTGAAAGATGCGGGCGATCCTGTCGAGCTGGCCGAAGCTTACGACAGGGAGGGCGCTGACGAACTTGTTTTTCTCGACATTTCCGCCTCTCACGAAGGCCGCAAGACGATGACAGACGTTGTAGAACAGGTTGCGGCAAAACTGGCGATTCCGTTTACGGTCGGCGGCGGAATTAATCAATTAAGCGATATGAAACGAATGCTTCGCGCCGGCGCTGACAAGGTATCCGTTAATACAGCGGCCGTCCTCCGCCCCGAGCTGATTACGGAAGGAGCGGATTTTTTCGGCTCGCAATGCATCGTCGCGGCGATTGACGCAAAGTATGACGAAGATTCGGATTGCTATAAAGTGTACACACACGGCGGCAGACAGAAAACCGACTGGGAAGTCACGGCCTGGGCAAAAGAAGCCGTCAGCCGGGGAGCGGGCGAAATCCTGCTGACAAGCATGGACGCAGACGGTGAGAAAACAGGCTTTAATCATACGCTCACACAGCTTGTCACACGTGCCGTCCCGGTGCCCGTCATTGCGTCAGGGGGAGCCGGCAGCGCGCGCCATATGCTTGAAGCCTTCACGATCGGTGAAGCGGACGCCGCGCTTGCAGCTTCCATTTTCCATTACAAAGAGACATCTATAAAAGAAGTGAAAGATTATATGAAGAAACACGGGGTGAATGTGAGATGAAACGGGCAGATGAACTGCGGTTTGACGAGGCCGGACTGATTCCCGCCATCGTACAGGATGCGGCAAGCAAAGAAGTGCTGACACTGGCTTATATGAATCGTGAATCCTACGAAAAAACGATAGAAACGAAAGAAACCTGGTTTTACAGCCGTTCACGGCAGGAGCTGTGGCATAAAGGAGCGACATCAGGGAATACCCAAAAGGTGAAAGCCATCCGTTATGACTGCGATCAAGATGCCCTCGTCGTGCTTGCGGAGCCCTCAGGACCCGCCTGCCATAAAGGAAGTTACAGCTGCTTTTCTCCGGAAAAAGCGGACGCGCAGGATCGTTTCGGCATCTTAAACGAACTGGAAAGCGTAATCGCCAAACGGCAGGCGGAGATGCCTGACGGAGCCTACACAACGTACCTGTTTCGGGAAGGCGTCGATAAAATCCTCAAAAAAGTCGGCGAGGAAGCCGCAGAGGTTATTATCGCCGCAAAAAACCGCGACCATGAAGAATTAAAATGGGAAGCGGCAGATTTGCTGTATCATTTGCTCGTTCTTCTGCGTGAGCAGTCGCTTCCTTTGGACGACGTGCTTGACGTCCTTGCAAAACGCCATTCAGCATCTGAGTAAAACAAACCTCACGGAGAGATCCGTGAGGTTTTTAATCTGTCAAACTTAAACATTCAATTAAATATTCCTTATTTCCGCAACCGGAGGCAGATGAATTTGATAATATTGACTAATAGAGTTTATTTTGGTTTTTGTCAAAAATGTACGTTTTGTTCATATTCCGTTCATGCACATCCGTTATAGTATAAACAGTGATATAGGAGGAAAACATATGCCGAATAAACAACCAAAACCTAAAGGGAAATTCAGCTCATTTTTTTCATTAGTCAAAAAAACAAAACCATCGTACGGTATGCTGGCCTTCGCGCTGTCTCTCAGTATTGTGACAACGCTCGTCAGCCTGCTGATTCCGCTATTGACAAAGCAGCTCGTTGACGGCTTTTCCATGTCGTCGCTGTCAGGCGTGCAAATCGGAATTATCGCAGCCGTGTTTATCGTACAGGCCGCATTAAGCGCCTACGCCACCTACGCCCTGAACTACAGCGGCCAGAAAATCATCTCGGGACTGCGTGATTTGTTGTGGCAGAAATTAATTAAATTGCCCGTCTCTTATTTTGACAAAAACGCCACGGGAGAAACGATCAGCCGTGTCACCAATGACACAATGGTGGTAAAAGAGCTGATCACAAACAATATCAGCGGATTTATTACCGGAATCATTTCCGTTATCGGATCACTGACGATCTTATTTTTCATGAACTGGAAGCTGACATTGCTCGTGCTGATCGTCGTGCCGCTGGCTGCGGTGATTTTAGTGCCGATCGGCCGGAAAATGTTTAAAATTTCTCGGGAAACACAGGATGAAACGGCGAGATTCACCGGATTATTAAACCACATCCTCCCGGAAATCAGGCTTGTAAAAGCCTCAAACGCTGAAGAAGCGGAATACGGACGCGGAAAAGCAGGCATTATGGCGCTCTTTAAACTCGGGTTGCGTGAAGCGAAGGTGCAGTCGCTCGTAGGCCCGCTTATTACACTTGTATTAATGGCGGCGCTGGTCGCTGTCATCGGATACGGCGGGATGCAGGTGTCATCCGGTGAATTGACAGCCGGCGCACTCGTTGCCTTTATTCTGTATTTGTTTCAGATCATTATGCCGATGGGCCAGATCACTTCATTTTTCACACAGCTTCAAAAATCCGTCGGCGCAACGGAGCGGATGATTCATATTCTTGCAGAAAAAGAAGAAGATATCCAAACCGGAAAAGCCATTGAAAACGCGGATCAGCCGATTAAGCTTGAACAAGTCTCATTCGGCTACAAAACAGATCAAACCATCTTAAAAGACATTACGGCTACGATTGAGGCCGGCAAAGTCACCGCGATCGTCGGACCGAGCGGCGGCGGAAAAACAACGTTATTTAAGCTGCTTGAACGATTCTACAATCCGACTGCGGGCAGCATCCTGCTCGGAAATGAACCGATTGATGCGTATTCCCTTGAGTCATGGCGGGAGCATATCGGCTACGTGTCGCAAGAAAGCCCGTTAATGTCAGGCACCATCCGCGACAATATCTGCTACGGATTAAAACGCGAGGTGACTGATGAGGAACTGAGGCAAGCGGCTGACATGGCCTACGCCCTGCAATTTATTGAAGACTTACCGAAGAAATTTGAAACCGAGGTCGGTGAGCGGGGAATTATGCTGTCAGGCGGACAGCGCCAGCGCATCGCTATTGCCAGAGCGCTCCTTCGCAACCCGAGCATTCTGATGCTTGATGAAGCGACATCAAGTCTGGACAGCCAATCTGAAAAATGGGTGCAGCAGGCGCTGGAAGTTCTAATGGAAGGCCGCACCACCATCGTGATCGCCCACCGTTTATCCACGGTTGTGGATGCAGATCAGCTTCTCTTTGTCGAACAGGGTGAAATCACCGGACGGGGCACACACCATGAATTAATGGCATCCCATTCGCTGTACCGCGATTTTGCGGAGCAGCAGCTGAAGCTGAATGCCGACTTAGAAAACAAAGCTGTGTAAAGCAAGACTTTATGAATAAAAGCAGCTGAAAAAGCTGCTTTTTATTTTGTAGACGGAGTTCTGTTCATAGAAAGCGGAGGTTAAATCATGAAAAAACGCACAAAGATTTTTTATTGTCACGCGGCCGTACTGCTCGTATTCATGACTGCCGGGTGTACGGGCGGTAACGATGATGAGCCAGGCCATTCTTCAAGTCCGGCCGGGGGAAGCAGCATCAACAAGGCTGAAACAGCATCAGCGGCAGAAAAAAACGAACCCGTAAACAAAGATTCACATCACGTCTCTGCGGACAAAAGCGAACCGGATAACATGTCGACAGATTATTCTCCTCTGCAAATTGAATATGCCCGCATCTGGCTGCAGCTTGGGGAAAATCAGCAGATAGATGAATTGAACGTTCGCCGCATTCCGGCCGGAGCACTCGTCAACCCTGACGATCACACGAGCGCCCGCTATCCGGAAGATGTTACGCAGTTAGCAGGCTCCCGGTTAATCGATGGGTCAGTCACTTACAGCAGCAACGGCGACGGCACCATTCAGGTATACAATGTTCCTTTGCGCTGGGAGTCTCGTGAAGATACTGATCAAGGCGTAATGAAAGAAGTGACGGAAGAGATGATCCGCCATACAAAAAAAGTGTCTGTTGATACAGGAGACAATGAAAAAATAAGACGGTTAATAGACATCATGTCGATTCATTAAAAGAAGACAGGCAAAAAAGCAGAAGGAGGGATTTTCATGGCTGTCATATTGGTTGCGGATGACGACCGCCATATCCGTGAGCTTGTCCGCCTTATGATGGAGCAGAGCGGTTTTGACGTCGCAGAAGCGGAAGACGGGGAAGCGGCGGTGCGGCTGATCGAATCCGCACCTATAGATCTCATCATACTGGATGTGATGATGCCGAAAATGGACGGGTTTGAAGTCAGTGAAGCCGTCCGCAGCTTTACGGACATTCCGATTTTGATGCTGACGGCAAAAGGCGAAACGCTGGACAAAGTGCAAGGTTTTACTTCCGGAGCGGATGATTATCTCGTCAAACCGTTTGAGCCGCTTGAGCTGGAAGCAAGGGTCAAAGCATTGCTGAAACGGTACCGGATCACCGCTGAAAAACTGCTGACCATCGGAACGGTCACATTAGATAAGCAATCCCGCACCGTAACGCGCGGCGGCGGAGCGGGATTGACACTGCCCCGGCGTGAATTTGAGCTTTTATTTAAGCTCGCCGGTTATCCGAATAAGACGTTTTCAAGAGAACAATTAATAGAAGATATTTGGGGCTTTGATTATGAAGGTGACGAGCGGACCGTTGATGTGCATATTAAAAGGCTGAGAGAACGGTTTCCGGAAAAAGACTATCCGTTTGCCATCCATACGGTTCGGGGGCTCGGGTATCGGTTTGTGGTGACAGGATGAAACGGATCTTCAGAACGGCTGGGAAAATCATCATCCTTCTCACCGTCACCGCAATCTTATGGCTGGCGGCTCACCTGATCGTTCAGGGATTCGGTCTCATATGGCCGATTTTGCTTGTGCCGTACGCCGAGCAGATTCTGACGCTTTGGCTTGTTTTCGGCCTGCTGTTTGTAACGATGTTTATTTTTTCAAAGTCAGCACGTGAAAGACATCATGCGATCTGGGATTCGCTGACCGCCACGATCAAGCAAATGTCGAGCGGCAACTTCACAGCGGCCGCTTCCCGGAAAATGGAGAAGATTGAGCGGAACCACCCCGTGACGAAATTGGCTGATGAACTGTCGACACTCGCCGCGGAACTGAGTGAAATGGAAAAGCTGAAACAAGAATTTATTTCGAACGTTTCCCATGAAATCCAAACCCCGCTCACTTCATTAAAGGGCTACGCGCATCTTCTGAAAAAACCGGATTTATCATATGAGGAGCGGGGGCGCTACTTACACATCATCGAAACAGAAACAGAACGATTATCAAAAATCAGTGAAAATCTGCTGAAGCTCACTGCGCTTGAACGCCAAACCGAACCGATACAAAAAAAACCGTTCCGCATTGACAAACAGCTGCGGCGCACCATATTGACCTGTGAGCCTGAATGGTCCGCCAAACAGATTGAGTTTCTCATTGATTTACAGGAGTCGTATGTGTACGGAGATGAAGCGCTGCTCAGCCAAGTATGGATGAATCTGATTCACAATGCCGTAAAATTTACCGGTGAAGGCGGCCGCATTTCCGTTAAAATTGCAGATCTGCCGGGAGCGGCGGCTGTCGAAATCGCCGACGACGGAATCGGAATGGAGCCTGAACAGGCGGAGCGTGTATTTGAACGGTTTTATAAAGCGGACAAGGCGAGAAACGAAGGGGGAAGCGGGCTCGGCCTGTCCATCGCCCAAAAAATCGCAGAGCTGCACGGCGGTTCGATAGAGGTTGAGAGCAAGCGCGGCGAAGGAACCCTTTTCCGCGTCATTCTTCCAGCCGATCCTCATGAGAAAAACAGCTAAAATCTGGTCGAACCAGCCAGTAAAAAACGAAGCCGATCCTGTCTTTTGAACTATTGAGGCGAAACCGTTTTATGGTATACTACTGACGGTAATACGTATAAAACGGAGGATATTTGTGGGAAAACACACTTCTGAACAGAAAAAGCACGCGCAAATTGTCCAGCTGCTTCAGGATGGACAATATTTTTTTCATAAAGGCTTAAAAGCATATAAAGAGCGGAATTTAAAACGGGCCAGCAAACTGATTCAGCGGGCCGTCCACCTCGAGCCGAATGATTCCGAAATGCTGTCCCGGCTGGCCGTCATTTATTCTGAAATGGGCCACTACCAGCAGTCAAATGAGCTGTTCGACTTTATTTTGGTAAACCTGAAAGAAGAAATGCCCGAGTGTCATTATTTTAAAGCGAATAATTTCGCGCATTTGGGGCTCTTTCAGGAAGCATACAAAGAAGCGGCGGCTTATTCAGATGCCGATCCGGACGGGGAATTCAGCGAAGAGATTGAAAATCTGATGGAGCTTTTGGATTTCGGCGAAGCGGGTGAAGACGAATCGCTCTATGACCAGGATGAGCTGCTGATCAGGCAGGACCGGGCAAAAACGCTTCTTGAGAGCGGCCAGCTTCATGAAGCGGTTGTCATGCTTGAAGAGATTACGGCCGATTACCCCGAGCTTTGGTCTGCATACAACAACCTGGCGCTCGCTTACTTTTACTCAGGCAATGTCACAAAAGCGAAACAAACGGTATTCGAAGTGCTTGAGAAAAATGAAGGCAATCTCCATGCCCTGTGCAACCTCCTTGTATTCTGCTATTACGAGAGGGAAGATGAAAAAGTCGGAGAATTGAGCGAAAGGCTCGCTAATGTGTATCCGATTTTATTCGAACAGCGCTATAAGCTGGGGGCGACGCTTGCGCTTGTCGGCAGACATGATCTCGGTTATAAATGGCTCCGTTCTCTTTACAAAAGCGGGTTCGAAGGCGACGACACGTTTTATTACTGGCTTGCCGCCTCAGCCTACGGGACAGGCCGCACAGAATTTGCGGAAACCATTTGGAAAAAGGCAGAAGCCGAATTTCCCGAATCAGACCGGCCCGCGCCTTGGGCGGAGCGGCAGGAACCGCTGCCTGCTTCACTTGAACAGCGGCTTGCCGCCTATTATATCAGCAGCGCTGAAGGAGAGCGGAACCAGCTTGAAAAAGTTCTGACGGCAAAACGCGCCGTTTCACCGTTTGAACAAGATTTCGTCAGACTGCTGCTTTCCGGTGAAAAAGGCGCTTCAGGCGTTTCCGGTGATGCGCTGTTCACGTATCGGACGGTCAAGCTTCTGGAGAAAGCGGAAGCCGACAGTTTAAAAACTGACGTCATGAGCTGCTGGGTTTTTCACGTCATTCAGCACATCCGCGCCGCCGCTGCCGTACAGAATGAGCGGGCGTGGGCCGCAGCCATCGCATATGTATGGAAAGAAGCAAACGGCGAAAAAACGACGAAAAAAGAAACGGCCGCCGTTTACGGTATAACGCCGGCAACACTTTCGAAATACATCAGACAAATAGATGATATATTAGAATAAAACCGATTCTTTCTATATAAAGAGTCGGTTCTTTTTTTATCAGAAAGGGGCAAAACAGAACTTTACCGCCGAAAAAAGAGGTATTCATACGTATTTTTTTGCTTTTTGAATCGAAATCGGGCTGTAATCACCGTTTATTTTGCAAAATATGAGATTTGCAATCACATTGAAATATAACTGTAATAAAAATTGTCGAAACATGATGGTATAATGAGTCTCGTACATAAGAGATTAGTTTATTTTACATGTGCTGTATAATCTATACCAATTTAAAAGATTTAAAGATTCATACATAAAAATCATCAGCCTCACGGGTATGTGAGGGAGCGTAACTTTGATGTTCATAATAGAATTCCAAATGAGAACAGGTTTAAAGTAAAAGGGAGGAAAGAAAAAGTGAAAAAGAGTTTATTAACACTTGGTTTGGCTTCCGTCATCGGGACAAGCAGTTTTTTGATCCCGTTTACAAAAACTGCATCGGCGGAAACATTAGACAGCAAAAAAGCGAAAATTGAAAGCAAACAATCTGAGGTGGCTTCAAGCCTTGAAGCAAAAGAAAGAGAATTGTCTAAGCTTCAGGACAAGCAGGCTAAGATTGAAAAAGAACTGAAAGACATTAACGCTAAAGCGTTGGATACAAGCAATAAAATCGAAGATAAAAAAGCTGAAAACGAAAAAACGAAAAAGCAGATCGCTGATTTGAAAAAAGAAATCAAAGAAACAGAAGCGCGTATTGAAAAACGCAATGAAATCCTGAAAAAACGCGTTCGTTCTTTACAGGAAAACGGCGGTTCTCAAGGATACATAGATGTTCTTTTAGGGGCGACAAGCTTCGGAGACTTCATTTCCCGTGCGACTGCGGTATCTTCTATCGTTGATGCGGATAAAGAGCTGATCAAACAGCAGGAGCAGGATAAAGCGAAACTCGAAGACGCAGAAGCTGAACTTAACGTGAAGCTGAAAAAAGTTCAAGATGATCTTGCGAAACTCGAGTCTATGCAAAAAGACCTGAATAAACAGCTTGATCAGAAAGACAAGCTTTTTGACGAAGCGAAAAACGGACAGAAAAAAGCGGCTTCCGCTATCTCTGATCTGAAAAAAGAAGCATCAAAGCTTGCAAACGAAAAAGCTGACACTGAAAAAGAACAGAAGCGCATTAAAGCTGAGCAGGCTGCAGCGGCTGCCCTGATCAAAAAACAGGAAGAAGCGCAAAAAGCTTCTGAAGACCAAAACCAAAAAGATGACAGCCAGCCGGCACCGGCGGTTAAAACTGTGAAAAAAGCGGCTGTTTCAACATCATCTGATTCATCTGACAGCTCAAGCAAACCGAAGAGCACTTCAGGCGGATCATCTCATAACAGCGGCGGTTCAGATGATTCTGACGGCGGATCTGTTATTTCAAATTCAGGCGGTATTGAAGGCGCGATCAGCGTAGGTTCAAGCCTTGTGGGTCAATCCCCGTACAAATTCGGCGGCGGACGCACTCAATCTGATATTAACAACCGTATTTTTGACTGCTCTTCATTCGTACGCTGGGCTTATGCTAACGCAGGCGTTAACCTCGGACCTGCAAGCGGCACAAACACAGATACATTAATCGGAAGAGGTAAAGCAGTAAGCGCGTCTGACATGAAACGCGGAGACTTAGTATTCTTCAATACGTATAAAACAAACGGCCACGTCGGCATCTACTTAGGTAACGGAACGTTCCTGAACGATAATACATCACACGGTGTATCCATTGATTCTATGAGCAACCCTTACTGGAAGAAAGCATTCAACGGCAATGTAAGACGTGTCGTGCAATAATGAATAAGACAAGGGCCTTCTATCCCGGAAGGCTCTTTCTTTATTTGTATACCCGCTCAGGAGCCGACTAATCATGGTTTCTCAGAAAAATGAGCAAAAAAATAGCGAATTGCCCTCAGATTTAATAGGATATGGGTAAGGAATACGATTGATGGGGATTCTTATCCATATAGGGTGCGCCCCATTTCGAAAAGGAGTGAATCATGGTGTCAGAAGAAAAAATTTATGATGTGATCATTATCGGCGCGGGTCCGGCGGGGATGACCGCTGCTGTTTACACATCACGAGCGAACTTATCCACATTAATGATCGAAAGAGGAATTCCGGGCGGCCAGATGGCCAACACGGAGGATGTTGAAAACTATCCGGGTTTTGAAAGCATTCTCGGGCCTGAACTTTCTAATAAAATGTTTGAACATGCGAAAAAATTCGGTGCGGAATATGCGTACGGCGATATTAAAGAAATCGTTGACGGCAAAGAATATAAAACGGTCAAAGCCGGTTCAAAAGAATATAAAGCGCGCGCCATCGTCATTTCTGCCGGAGCGGAATACAAAAAGATCGGCGTTCCCGGCGAAAAAGAACTGGGCGGCCGCGGCGTATCGTACTGCGCGGTTTGTGACGGCGCGTTCTTTAAAAATAAAGAGCTTGTCGTTGTCGGCGGCGGAGACTCCGCCGTTGAAGAAGGCGTCTATCTGACACGCTTCGCTTCAAAAGTCACCATCGTTCACAGACGTGACAAATTGCGGGCGCAAAGCATTCTTCAGGCGCGTGCTTTTGACAATGAGAAAATTGACTTCAAATGGAACAAAACCGTAAAAGAAATCCATGAGGAAAACGGAAAAGTCGGCAGACTTACTCTTGTGGATACCGTGACGGGAGAAGAGGAAGAATTCAAAGCTGACGGCGTCTTTATTTATATCGGTATGCTTCCGCTTTCTAAACCATTCGAAAACTTGGGCATCACAAATGAAGAAGGCTACATTGAAACAAACGCTCAAATGGAGACAAAAGTTCCGGGCATTTTCGCCGCGGGAGACATCCGTGAAAAAACGCTCCGCCAGATCGTAACGGCGACAGGCGACGGAAGTATTGCGGCTCAAAGTGTTCAGCATTATGTGGAAGAGCTTGAGGAAACGCTCAAAACCGTTAAATAATCACTGTAATGTTCAGTTTTTGAATCGTTACTGTGTTTTAATTACGCTGTAACACGGGTGAAATACTGATGTTTTAAGATGAATGTAGTAATTGACCCCCTTTTTAATGAATACACTTTGGCACGGATTCCAGTATCCGTGCCCTTTTTTTGCGATTTTCTGTTTTCTGTCAAATAAAAGAAAAGGATGTCGGTGTCTCTGCATTGTGAGAGACATGCCGAAACGGTATAATGAAGAGACGATGATTTGTTGAGAAGGTTAGGTGACGTACTTGTGCAAAGAGTGACAAATTGTGTGCTGCAGACAGATGATCAGGTTCTCCTTCTCCAAAAGCCGAGACGGGGCTGGTGGGTCGCGCCCGGCGGGAAGATGGAAAGCGGCGAGTCCGTCAGAGATTCCGTCATCAGAGAGTACAGAGAAGAGACGGGCATTTATATACTGAATCCGCAGTTAAAAGGCGTGTTTACCTTTATTATTAAGGAACAGGAACAAATCGTGTCAGAGTGGATGATGTTTACTTTCGTCGCCGATTCCTACACGGGGCGGAATGTCGCTGAATCAGAGGAAGGCGTTCTGAAGTGGCATGACGTAAAAGATATCCACAGCCTTCCGATGGCCCCCGGAGACGGGCATATCCTTGATTTTATGATCAAGGGCCAAGGGCTTTTGCACGGCACCTTTACGTATACGCCGGACTTCGAGCTGCTCAGCTATCGTTTAGATCCGCAGCTTATCAAATAAAAGAAAGACCGCAGGGGGGAGAAAGATGAGTATGAATGAAAACCATGATATTCAGCTCGTCATCATTACGGGAATGTCTGGAGCGGGGAAAACCGTCGCCATTCAAAGCTTTGAGGATCTCGGCTATTTTTGCGTCGACAATCTGCCGCCTTCCTTGCTGCCGAAATTTTTGGAGCTGATGAAAGAATCAAGTTCAAAAATGAGCAAGGTCGCGCTTGTCATGGATCTGCGGGGACGTGAGTTTTTTGACAGGCTGATTGAGGCGCTGGATGAAATGGCGGAAAATCCGTGGATTACACCGCGCATTCTCTTTTTAGACGCTAAGGATTCCATCCTTGTGACGAGATACAAAGAAACGAGGCGTTCTCACCCGCTGGCCGCTACCGGGCTTCCTCTCGAAGGAATCGCGCTGGAACGCCAGCTGCTTGAAGAATTGAAAGGGCGCTCTCAGCTGATTTATGACACATCGGATATGAAACCGCGTGATCTGCGTGAAAAAATCGTGGCGCATTTCGCCACGAACCAAGGTGAAACATTTACAGTGAACGTAATGTCATTCGGGTTCAAATACGGGCTTCCGATAGATGCCGACCTCGTGTTTGATGTAAGGTTTCTGCCGAATCCGTTCTACATTGAAAGCATGAGGCCGCTTACGGGGAAAGATGAGGAAGTGTCATCCTATGTGATGAAGTGGAACGAAACACAAAAGTTTATTGAAAAGCTTGTTGATCTGCTCGGCTTTATGCTTCCGTCTTATAAGCGGGAAGGTAAAAGCCAGCTTGTCATCGCGATCGGCTGTACGGGCGGCCAGCACCGCTCCGTCACGCTCGCTGAGTATTTGGCTGACTATTTTAAAAAAGATTTCTATACTCATGTCACTCACCGGGACATTGAAAAGAGAAGCCGGAAATGAATAAGAAGCCGAAAATCGCAATCTTCGGCGGCGGAACGGGTCTGTCCGTGCTGCTTCGGGGGTTAAAGCATAAGCCCGTTGATATTACAGCGATTGTGACAGTTGCTGATGACGGCGGAAGTTCAGGCCGTCTGCGGGATGAACTTCAAATTCCGCCGCCGGGTGACATCCGTAACGTACTGGCCGCTTTGTCAGATGTTGAGCCGCTCGTTGAAAATCTGTTTCAGCACCGTTTCAACAAAGGAAGCGACTTAACCGGACATTCGCTCGGCAATTTGATTTTGGCAGCGATGACAAATATAACCGGTGATTTCTTTCACGCTGTCACCGAAATGAGCAAGGTGCTGAATGTCCGCGGCAGAGTGCTGCCGGCTGCTAACACCAGTGTCGTTCTTCACGCTGAAATGGAGGACGGGCAGGTCGTCTCCGGAGAATCGACAATCCCTTCTTACGGCCAGCGGATTAAACGGGTGTTTCTTACGCCTGAAAAAATTGATCCGCTCCCGGAAACGATTGACGTCATCCGTCAGGCCGATTTAATCATTATCGGTCCGGGAAGCCTGTACACAAGCATTCTTCCGAATCTGCTCGTGCCGAAAATCGGAGAAGAAGTCGTCAAGGCTGCGGCCAAAAAAGTATATATATGCAACGTCATGACACAGCCCGGCGAGACGCTGCAATACAGCGCGGCCGACCATGTCAAGGCGCTGAACGATCATATGGAGCAGCCGTTTATCGACACGATCTTAATCAACAATGAGGAGATCCCTGACGAAATCAAAAGCAAATATGCGAAAGAGCTGGCCCGGCCCGTCGACTTCAATATTGAAAAGCTGAAATCCATGGGGCTTGAGGTCATCAGGGATCAGATTATCACGTATAAAAATGGCGTAATCCGTCACGATACACATAAAGTGGCTTCTCTTCTTGTCGATTTATTAAGGGACTAGAGGCCTTTTGAAATGAGGTGGCTAATATGTCATTTGCATCGGAAACAAAAAAAGAACTGACGAATCTGGAAGTGAAGGACTGCTGCGCCAAGGCGGAGCTGTCCGCGCTGATTCGGATGAACGGTTCCCTGTCATTTTCAAACCGCCATCTCGTGCTTGACGTTCAAACCGAAAATGCGGCGATTGCCCGCCGCATTTATACATTGCTGAAGAAACAATATGATGTATCGGTCGAACTGTTAGTCAGAAAAAAAATGCGGCTGAAAAAAAATAATGTTTATATTGTGCGCTTTTCTGAAAATGCAAAGCTGATTTTAGAGGAATTGAAAATCCTCGGAGAGAACTTTGTATTTGAACGGAATATTTCTGAGGAACTGGTGGCGAAACGCTGCTGCAAACGTTCTTATATGAGAGGGGCGTTTTTGGCGGGGGGATCTGTGAATAATCCCGAAACCTCGTCGTACCACTTGGAAATCTTCTCGCTTTATAAGGAACATAATGATTCATTATGCGCGCTGCTGAATGAATTTCATCTGAACAGCAAAACGCTTGAACGGAAAAAAGGCTATATTACGTATTTAAAAGAGGCGGAAAAAATCACTGAATTTCTGAATGTCATCGGCGCTCACAATTCACTGCTGCGTTTTGAAGATGTGCGGATTGTCAGAGATATGAGAAACTCAGTGAACCGCCTCGTCAATTGTGAAACAGCAAACTTAAACAAAACCATCGGTGCTTCGCTCAGACAGGTGGAAAATATTAAATACATTGATGAACGGATCGGTCTTGAAGCGCTGCCGGAAAAGCTTCGCGAAATTGCGCAGCTGCGGATTGATTATCAGGAGGTCACGCTGAAAGAACTGGGGGAAATGGTTGCAAGCGGGAGAATCAGCAAATCCGGCATCAATCACAGGCTGAGAAAGCTCGATGAAATCGCAGAACAGCTGCGTACAGGACAAAGCATCACTTTGAAATAACCGTACAGAAAAGGGGAGATCTTATGGTTCAGGAGAAAGTGGAAGTGCGTTTAAAGACGGGTTTGCAGGCGCGTCCCGCTGCATTGTTTGTACAGGAGGCAAATCGCTTTGCATCAGATGTGTTTCTTGAGAAAAACGGCAAGAAAGTGAATGCCAAAAGCATTATGGGATTAATGAGCCTGGCGGTCAGCACGGGGACGGAAGTCACTCTGATCGCTGAAGGCGATGATGAAAAGGAAGCGCTGGAAAAGTTGTCCGCTTATGTGCAGGAAGAAGTGTAAACACTTTGTAAGGGGGACGGAAAGATGAATGAGTTTCTGAAAGATTGTTATCAAACGATAGGCTGGGAAAAGGATTCCCTCGATTTCAGCAACCTGCCGGAGTTTTTAAAGGCGCTCGCGTATCGGTTTCCGTTTGAAAATCGCGCGGTTTTGTCCAAAAAAGAATATGACGTCACGAAAGAAGGACTGTGGCGGCACATGGTGAAGGAACCTCATGGCGGCCTTTGTTATGACTTGAACGGACTGCTTTATTTCATCCTGAAAGATGCCGGATTTGATGTCAAATTGATCCGCGGAACGGTCTGGAAAAACGGCTGGGCGCTGCCCGGCACACATGCGGCCGTACTTCTTTCCGCCGGAGGGAATGAGTACATCGCTGATGCAGGCTTCGGCCTCAATCTCGCCATGCAGCCTGTGCCGATGTCGGGAGACGAGACGGTATCAGCGGCCGGAGCGTTCCGCGTGAGGATAGAAGAGACGGAATTCGGGACATACCTGCTTGAAATGAACAAAGGGGACGGCTGGCAGACAGGTTACGCATTTTCGCTTGAAGAAATCGATGAAAAGGACCTCAAGTCTATGAAACAAACAATCTTTGAACATGAACGCTCTCCTTTCAACAAACGCCTGCTTGCTTCAAAGCGGACACCGGAAGGGCACATGGTTCTGTCTGAACGCAATATAACAATAAAAAAACACGATGGCACGGCGGAAAACAGCAGAATAGACCGGTCAGAGTTTGAAGAAAAATTTACTGCTCATTTTATATGAAGCTCGCAGGTTCTCTGCAAAAAAAACGGCCTCCGCAGGGAAGCCGTTTTTTGTATGTGTTTATCTCATTTTTGTAAAGGTTTTATAATGATCTGTCGTCTTATAAATCAGCCAGTCGCTTGAGTAAAGAATCCGGTCTGAATTTCTGAAGCCTGATGTATAGTTAATATCCGCTTCACGCCACGTCCGTCCGCTTTTGGCAGGGAGTTTGCCTTCCCTGTTTGAGAAGATGTCTCCGCCGATGCTTTTCCCCGGAGCGACGTCTGCAAGATTCCCCTTTGATGCAACCCAGCCGAGGGCCTGTGCTTCTGACTTTGTAATGTAATTATCAGGAAGCTTATGATAGGTCTGAAGATAATCCGCAACCCCGTCAAACGTGTTGATAACCTGTGCTTCAGTGTGCGCCTTGTGAGAAGATGTATCCGTCTTGGCAGCCGTGGAAAACAGCATCCCCGCCGCGGAGAACAGCACCAGCAAACAAACGGAAATCCACGATAATCGTTTTTTCAAAGCAATACCTCCCATTTTTATCATGTGAAGCTGATTCCTTTTCATTGTATCAGCATCGAGAGAAAGGAATAGAAAGAATTTAAAAACAGTACTTTTGATCTAGCAAAAAAATAAACCCCGGCTGAAACGGCCGGGATTTTTCATCTCATTGAAATTCCTTCGTGAGGTTTTTCGGCGTTTTTCCGTATACGGCGTCAATCATGTTTTGTGCGGCTTGCTTGAACATATTCAAGCGGATTTTTGCCGTTGCTGACCCGATATGCGGAAGCAATGTGACGTTTTCCAGCTGCAGGAGCGGATTGTCTTCGGCGATCGGCTCTTTTTCAAACACATCTAAACCGGCGCCTTTTATCCAGCCCTCCTGCAATGCGCGGATGAGCGCTTTCTCATCAACCGTCTTTCCCCGGGAAATATTGACGAAACATGCCGTATCTTTCATCAATTTAAATTCCCGCTCTCCCATCATATGATACGTTTCGTCAGTAAGCGGCGTAATTAACAGCACAAAGTCTGATGTTTTCAGCAGTGTATCTAAGTCGGCATATGTAACCCCGAGTTCCTTCTCAGCGTCCGGTTTTCTGCTGCGGTTATAATACAGCACGTCCATGTCGAAGCCGAATTTTGCCCGTTTGGCAGCTTGTTCACCGATTCTGCCCATGCCGATAATTCCTAATGTCTGATGGTGGACATCCATACCGAAAAGAGATTCTTCCTCAACGGTTCCCCATTTGCCGGCGCGGACGAATCGATCCAATTCGGCAACCCGTCTGGCGGAAGACAGAATTAATGAAAAAGCCAGATCAGCGACAGTGTCATCTAAGGTGTACGGTGTATGAGTGCCGACAACCCCGCGTCTTTTCATTTCTTCAATATGAAAATTATCATAGCCGACTGAATTATTGCTGACGACCTTCAGCTTCGGCGCGTGATCCAGTAAATCACTGTCAATCGCCGTTCCGGATGTCAGCAGCCCTTCAGCATCTTTCATTTTTTCGTACAGTTCCTCTTTTGGAATGGTATCTTCTTTCCAGATGTCATATCGGCAATGCTCGCCTATCATTTGTTCGACTTCCGGCGGTATCGGTTTCGCGATGAATACATAGGGTTTCAACGGGCTTCTCCTCCTTTGTCTTTCTTCTCTATTTTATTATATAAGAGAAGCGGTAACGTGAGAAATATTCAAACGCATTACGATAAATTTCTGGTTCTTTTGAACTTAAAATGAAAGGAAAAGAAATGTACATGCTTGATTTCTCCAAACAATAACAGAATCCGCCTATATTTCTGAAGGCAAAATGAGCGGAACCGCTGTTTTCAAAAGCTTTATAGGTTGGTGTAAAGATAAATTTTATTATTTTTGAAAGATATAAATGAACATATTCTGAATTTACAGTCAAATTATCGTGTCTTTTGTTGAAAGCGCTTTTGAGGCCTTTTTCTGTGCTATAATTCCTTACTGTAAGCTGGGTAAGAAGGCTTGCAATACAATCGGATGGGAGATGAATAGAAAAATGGTTTCTTTATCAAGCATTTTGGAGCACAACCAGCAGTTTGTCCAAGAAAGGAAATATGAACCTTACCAAACGACAAAATTCCCGAAAAAAAAGCTTGTCATCGTATCCTGTATGGATACAAGGCTGACGGAGCTTCTGCCGCAGGCGATGGGACTCAGAAACGGCGATGCCAAAATCATAAAAAACGCGGGAGCCATTGTTTCTCACCCATTTGGAAGTGTCATGCGGAGCATTTTGGTTGCCGTTTATGAACTGCAGGCAGAGGAAGTCTGCATCATAGGTCACCGCGAGTGCGGAATGTCGGGATTAAATGCGGCTTCCATATTAAATAAAGCGAAAGAGCGCGGCGTGGAGGACAAATGTCTCAGCCTTCTGCAGCATGCGGGAGTCGATTTGGAAACATGGCTGACCGGTTTTCACAGCGTCGAAGAAAGCGTGGCCCACAGCGTGAATATGGTCAGGCATCATCCGCTCTTGCCTGAAGAGGTGCCGGTGCACGGGCTGGTGATCGATCCGGGGACGGGGACGCTGGATGTAGTCGTTGACGGTTATGAAACAGTCAAAGGAGGATGCAGTTGACGATGCAATTTACCGGCAGATATCAGGGATACAATTTGCAGAAATTTCAGAAAGACCTAATCGCGGGAATTGTGGTCGGAATTGTAGCGATTCCACTGGGAATGGCCTTTGCCATCGCCTCGGGGGTCGGCCCGGAATACGGGCTTTACACCGTTATTGTGGCCGGAATTCTGATTTCGCTGTTGGGCGGCTCTAAATATCAGATCGGCGGGCCTACGGGGGCGTTTGTTCCCATTTTATTTGCCATTGTGATGCAGTATGGTTTTGAGAATTTACTTGTAGCCGGTTTTATGGCAGGCGTCATGCTCGTCCTGTTTGGCGTATTTAAGCTCGGAAAGATTATGAAATTCGTGCCGAAGCCGGTGATCGTCGGATTTACGGCCGGGATCGCGGTGCTGATTTTCTCGGAGCAGATTGCCCATTTTCTCGGTCTGCGCGATATCCAAAAGCATGAAAGCTTTATCCTCAACATTGCGGAAATAGGCAAGAAGATCGGAACCTTTAATTTGTACAGCATCCTCATCGCGGGAATTGCTTTGGCCATTTTGCTGTTATCAACCAGGCTGATGCCGAAGATTCCGGGCGCGCTTGTGGCGCTGCTTGTCTCTACAGCCGCAGCGGTCATGTTTTTTCCTGACAAAATGGCGACAATCGGTTCTGCTTACGGGGAGATTCCGCGGCAGCTCCCGGCTTTTCAGCTTCCGGATTTCTCAATCGATAACATGGTGATGATGTTCCCGTCTGCTTTGATCATTGCGCTTCTCGGCGGTCTTGAATCCATATTATCGGCGATGGTCGCGGACAATATGAAAGGATCACGGCATGACAGCAATAGGGAGCTTGTCGGGCAGGGCATCGCCAATATGGCAGCGCCGCTTTTCGGCGGCATACCGGCAACGGGAGCGATTGCGCGGACCGCAACAAATATTAAAAACGGCGCAGTTTCTCCGATTTCCGGTGTTGTCCACGGAGTCACCGTCCTCCTCGTCCTGCTCGTCTTCGCCCCGCTTGCCGTTCATGTACCGCTGGCAAGCATGGCGCCGGTGTTGATGGTTGTGGCTTGGAACATGAGTGAGCGGAGGGAAGTCGCCAATATGATGCGGCTGAAAAACACTGATTCATTCGTACTGGCGGCAACCTTTTTACTGACGGTTCTGTTTGATTTAATCATCGGCGTTTCTGCCGGTCTCGTGCTCGCTTTTGTTTTCTTTATCAGAAAAATGAGCGAATCAACAAGCATCAAAACACCGCATGCCGCTGTCAAATCGGTTAAAAATGATTCGTCCGTCAGCACATATTCCATTGAGGGGCCGCTGTTTTTCGGTTCAATTGATTCACTGGAATCATCGCTGCTGGAGAGGCTTCAGGAAAAGCCGAAGACGCTTATTCTGCTGATGAATAATGTACATTACATGGACACCTCCGCAGAAGCGGTGCTGGGGAATGTGATGAACCGGATCAAACGGCATAACGGGAGATTGATGATCGTCGGATTGCAATCACAGCCGAGAGAGCTGATCCGGAAGACAGGGCTGTTTCATAAAATCGGGAAACAGCATTTCTTTGAGCATCAGGACGAGATAACGGGATAAATTCAGATACGGCCTGTCCATGAAAAAGCGGACAGGCCGTGTTTTTATTCGGTTTCAAAGCGCTTGATCAGTTTTTCCTGATGGGCTTTCATCGCATCTTCTAACGTGATTCCGTACTTATCGGCAAGGATGGCCAGATTTCCGAGGACGTCACCCATTTCTTCAATCAGCTCCTGCCTGCGTTCAGCCTGGGTCGCGTCCTTTTCATCCGGCCGGTCTCTGCCGATTTCATATGCTCTTACCGCCCGGGCGAGCTCACCCGCCTCTTCCATTAAAAAGCCGATTCTGATAAATGGCCCGTACGCCGTCCATCCTCGTTTTTCGTAAAAATCTTTCGTCCATCGTTCTGCTTCAGCCATCTGCATGTGAAACACTCCTTATGTCCTGTATGATTCTTATTGATATTATCATATAGAGATGGGACAATATATAGTGTATTTTGATTTATTGATGTACATATATAGATGTGGAGATGAAAAAATGAAAACCATTTGTGTATTTGCGGGGTCAAACCCGGGGGTAAATGAAGAGTACAAACGCAAAGCGGCCGAACTGGGTGAATATATGGCGGAGCAGGGAATCGGCCTTGTTTACGGCGGTTCACGGGTCGGTCTGATGGGAACCGTCGCCGATGCGTTAATGGCAGGCGGCGGAAAAGCTGTCGGCGTCATGCCGAGCGGGCTGTTCAGCGGAGAGGTTGTTCATCAGAATCTGACGGAGCTGATTGAAGTCAGCGGCATGCATGAGCGGAAAGCGAAAATGAGTGAACTTGCCGATGGGTACATTGCCATGCCCGGCGGTTTCGGAACATATGAAGAGTTATTTGAAGTGCTGTGCTGGGCGCAAATCGGCATTCATCAAAAACCGATCGGACTGTACAATGTGAACGGGTATTTTGAGCCGATGATGAAGATGGTCAAGTACAGCATTCAGGAAGGATTTTCGAATGAGTCTCATTTAAAACTGATACACAGTTCCTCCCGGCCGGATGAGCTGATTGAGCAGATGAACAATTACTCGTACCCGATCCTTCAGAAAAAATGGACGGAAATATAAAAAAAGAGCCATCTGACATGTGTGTGAGTGCCGGGCGGACTTCATGAAAATCGAGTGTATTTGACAATGTGAGATTTCCTTAGGGAAATCTTTTTTTATGTCCAGATTACCATCGTAGTATAATTTAACTAATTCGGATTGGCTATCTAAGCAAAAGCGGAAGGAGACGGAAAATGGCGACGTTGTCAGATGTGGCTAAGAGAGCGAATGTTTCGAAAATGACGGTGTCACGTGTGATTAATCACCCTGATACGGTAACAGATGAACTGAAAAAGCTCGTTCATTCCGCAATGAAAGAGCTGAATTACATCCCTAATTATGCGGCAAGAGCGCTTGTGCAAAACAGAACACAGGTTGTCAAATTGCTGATTCTTGAGGAAATGGATACGACCGAACCCTATTACATGAACTTGCTGACCGGAATCAGCCGGGAGCTGGATCGCCATCATTATGCTTTGCAGCTTGTGACAAGAAATTCACTCAATATCGGGCAATGCGACGGCATTATTGCCACCGGCTTGAGAAAGGCCGATTTTGAATTTGTCATCAAAGCTTTTGAAAAGCCGTTAGTCGTATTTGGAGAAAATGAAATGGGCTATGATTTCGTCGATGTGAATAACGAAAAAGGGACTTTTATGGCAACCCGCCATGTCATGGGGCTGGGGGAGCGTGAGGTTGTCTTTTTCGGCATTGATTTGGATGAGCCATTCGAACGCTCAAGAGAACAGGGGTATATTCGGGCGATGAAAGAGAGCTGCAGAGAAACGAAGCTGTTTCGGATCGCTAACAGTTCAAAAAAAAGCGAAAGCCTGGCAAGAGAAGTTTTGAAAACGCTCGGCCGGCAAGCCGCGTTTGTCTGCGCCACCGACCGAATCGCGCTCGGGGTCATTCGTGCGGTGCAGTCACTCGGAAAACGAATTCCCGAAGATGTGGCCGTTACTGGAAATGACGGTGTTTTTCTTGACCGCATTTCCTCCCCGCGGCTGACTACGGTCAGACAGCCGGTTGTGGAAATGGGAGAGGCCTGTGCGAAAATGCTGCTGAAAAAAATGAATGAAGGCGGCGCAGCTCAAGGTCATTTGTTTTTTGAACCGGAGTTAATTGTGCGGGAATCAACTTTGTGAAAGCTTAATTCTGTTATCGGTAACAAGAGAAAAACGATTGCTTCTCCCGATTTTATCATGCTACCTTCAAAGCATAAGCCAGCCTATAAAAAGGGGGAAACATGATGGAATATGCCGCAATACATCATCAGCCGTTCAGTGCTGATGCTTATTCTTATGACGGGCGGACGGTGCATATCAAAATCCGGACGAAAAAAGGTGATGCTGATCAGATTCGATTGGTTTGGGGCGATCCTTATGAATACAGCGGCGGCAGATGGTCGGCAGCCGAGCAGCCAATGAGAAAAACAGCCGCAACCCAAAACCATGATTATTGGTTTGCTGAAGTGTCGCCGCCATTCAGGCGTTTGCAATATGCATTTATTGTCTCAGACCAGCATGAAAACATCTTTTTCGGAGCGTCAGGGGTCTGTCCTGTAAATAAAAAAACGCTGGAAACGATTCATTATTATTTTAAGCTTCCGTTTGTTCATGAGGCGGATACATTTCAAGCGCCTGAATGGGCGAAATCAACGGTTTGGTATCAAATTTTTCCGGAACGTTTTGCGAATGGAAGAGAAGACCTGTCACCGGAAGCTGCACTGCCTTGGGGGAGCAAGGACCCGGACGTTAATGATTTTTTTGGCGGAGATTTGCAGGGGATTATCGACAAGCTCGATTATTTAGAAGAATTAGGGGTGAACGGAATTTATTTAACTCCGATCTTCTCCTCTCCATCCAACCATAAATATGACACGCTGGATTACTATTCCATCGATCCGCATTTTGGGGATCGGGAGCTTTTCCGGACATTGGTCAGCCGGCTTCATGAGCGGGGAATGAAAATTATGCTTGATGCTGTTTTTAATCATATAGGCAGCGCTTCTCCGCAATGGCAGGATGTTGTAAAACACGGGGCCCGGTCCCGCTACAAAGACTGGTTCCATATTCACTCTTTTCCTGTGAAAGAAGACAATTATGACAGGTTTGCGTTTACGCCTGATATGCCGAAGCTGAATACGGCTAATCCGGAAGTACAGAGGTATTTGTTTGAGATTGCTTTGTACTGGATTCGTGAATTTGACATTGACGGCTGGCGTTTAGATGTGGCAAATGAAGTGGATCACGCTTTTTGGAAGGCATTCAGGCAGGCGGTAACGGCAGAGAAGCCCGATCTTTATATTTTGGGAGAGATATGGCATTCCTCCGAACCTTGGCTCAGAGGAGATGAGTTTCACGCTGTGATGAATTATCCTTTCACAGAGCCGATGATTGCTTATTTTGCTGACCGGGAGATTTCTGCTTCATCCATGGCCTATCGATTAAACGCGCACTTGATGAATGGGATGCGGCAGGCCAACGAGGTGATGTTTAATTTACTGGACAGCCATGATACAGAACGTCTTCTGACAAGGTGCGGAAATGATGAGAAAACAGCCCGTGCTCTGCTGGCCTTTATGTTTGCTCAGACAGGAGCGCCCTGCATCTACTACGGAACGGAAATCGGTCTGGACGGCGGGAGAGATCCATTATGCCGGAAGTGTATGGTTTGGGAAAAGGAAAAGCAAAACCAGGAAATGCTCAGCTTTATGAAACGCTTAATCACCTTACGCAAAAAAGAAAACGCTTTATTGACGTACGGAAGTCTTGAGTGGCATCTGCTTGATGATCAAAACGATTGTATCAGTTTTTCGAGGGTTTTCAATGGCAGGCAATTGATTTTCTATTTTAATCAGGGGAACCTGGCCTGGGATGTCCGTTTGCAAGATTTTAATATGGAGAGAAGCAGAAAAGTTTACGATGCGTGGACGGATCAGATCCTTCAACATGATGCCGCTATTGCTGTTCAGCCGGGAGAATTTTTGATTTTGAGTGCTGACGCCCCTGTCTGAATTCTGTTATCGGTAACAGGCTGAAAGGCTTTGAAACCGCTTTCTCTAACAGAGTAGAATTGTAATAGATTCATAATAAAAGGGGGAAAAGATATGGCGGGGTTCGTCAAAAAGGGATTGGCTTTATTGACGGCATCAGTTTTGGCATTCTGTCTCGGCGCCTGTTCAAATTCAAAGGAATCGGCCGGCGCTGACGGCAAAAAGGTACTGACCGTGTCCGTTGAAGAAACCTATAAAAAATATATTGAAAGCATTAAAGGAGAGTTTGAAAAAGAGAATAACGTCACAGTCAACATTGCAGAAAAGCAAATGTTCGATCAGCTGGAGGCGCTTCCTTTGGACGGCCCGGCCGGCAATGCGCCTGACGTTATGCTTGCCGCATACGACCGGATCGGCAGTTTGGCGCAGCAAGGCCATTTGCTTGATCTAAAACCTGCTGATACAAAAAGCTTTGGAGATAAAGAGATGCAGCAGGTAACGGTTAACGGAAAGGTGTATGGAATGCCGCTGGTGATTGAGACGCTTGTTCTGTATTACAACAAAGATCTTATAAAAAAAGCGCCGGCAACATTTAAAGACCTTGAAACATTAACAGAGGATCCCCGGTTTTCATTTGCTTCTGAAAAAGGAAAGTCAACGGGATTTTTAGCAAAGTGGACTGACTTTTATATGTCGTACGGTTTGCTGTCCGGTTACGGCGGATATGTATTCGGGAAAAACGGCACAGATCCCGGGGATATCGGCCTGAACAATAAAGGGGCTGCAGAAGCGGTGAAATATGCGGAGAAATGGTTTAAAACGTATTGGCCAAAAGGCATGCAGGATAACTCAAGCGCAGACGATTTTATTCAGCAAATGTTTTTAGATAAGAAAGCGGCTGCAATCATCGGCGGGCCTTGGTCGGCTGCCAATTTTCAAGAGGCCGGCCTGAACTATGGCGCCGCTCCTATTCCGACATTGCCAAACGGAAAAGAATATGCTCCGTTTGCGGGCGGCAAAGGCTGGGTTGCTTCAAAATATACAAAGGAACCCGAGCTGGCTGAAAAATGGCTTGAGTATGCAACAAATGATGCCAATGCTTACGCCTTTTATGAGAAGACAAATGAAGTTCCGGCCAACACAGCCGCAAGGAAGAAAGCGGGGGAGCAAAAAAATGAGCTGGCGTCAGCTGTTATTAAACAATATGAGTCAGCGGCACCTGCGCCGAATATTCCTGAAATGGCCGAGGTATGGACTGGCGCTGAAAGTTTAATATTTGATGCGGCTTCGGGGAAAAAAACAGCAAAAAAATCGGCGGATGATGCGGTAAACGTCATAAAAGAAAACATCAAAGAAAAATATGTGAAATAAAATCGGAGGGGAAGTGTCCGTAAGAATAGAGGGCGAAAAATGAATAAAGATGATACACTTTTACACCAAAAACGGAAGGCGCCATGGTTTTTATCGATCATTCCGGGAATTGGACAGATCGCGAATCAGCAGATATCAAAGGGGATCTTATTTCTGGTCATTACGAGTTTGTTTGCTGTTGAATTATGCGTTTTCGGTATTGAGGCGCTGACCGGATTGGTTACCTTGGGAAGTGTTCCCGGTGAAGATCACTCATTATTTATGCTGATTGAAGGCACGCTGCAATTGATCTTAACGTTGATTTTTCTCATGTTCTATATCTTTTCAGTTTATGATTTCCGTCATACCGCCGCTATGAAAGCGGCGGGTTTGAAGGTGAATACAGCGGCCAAGGATATCATCCGCCATGCGGGAGATAAAGGGTTTCCTTATTTATTTACACTGCCGGCATATCTCATGATGGTGTTTGTGATTATTTTTCCTGTTTTGGTGACTCTGTTTGTTGCCTTAACAAACTATGATTTTTATCATATACCGCCTAACAGTCTGATTGACTGGGTCGGCTTTAAAAATTTCTTGAATATCTTTTTTGTCGGTTCCTACCGGGAAACATTTGTGAATGTACTGGGCTGGACCATGATATGGACAATCTGTGCAACAACGCTGCAAATCATTTTGGGGATCGTAACGGCACTATTCGTGAATCAAGATTTTATTAAAGGCAGACGGATATTCCGAATGATTTTCTTATTTCCATGGGCTGTTCCGGCCTTTATCACAATTATGAGCTTTTCCAATATTTTTAATGACAGTATAGGGGCGATGAACACGCAGGTGATTCCATTAATTAACCACCTGCCGTTTGTGGAACTGCCGGCGATCGCGTGGAAGACTGATGCTTTCTGGACGAAGACCGCTCTGATTATGATTCAGACCTGGCTTGGCTTTCCTTATATTTATGTCATGGTAACGGGGGTCTTGCAGTCGATTCCGGGTGAATTGTATGAAGCCGCAAAGATTGACGGGGCTTCTTTTATGCAGCGTTTTCGCAATATTACATTACCGATGATTTTATTTGCGACGGCACCGGTGATGATTACACAGTACACATTTAACTTTAATAATTTTTCAATCATCTATTTGTTTAATGAAGGCGGTCCGGGAAGCGCGGGAGCCGGTGCCGGGTCGACCGATATTTTAATTTCCTGGATCTATAAACTGACAACCGGCACTTCTCCGCAATATGCTGTGGCAGCGGCCGTGACATTGTTAATTTCTTTCGTCGTCATTGGAATTTCACTGATTGCTTTTAAAAAGTCAAATGCTTTCGGCAATGAGGAGGTGATGTAGATGGGTTCCAGAACGGCCGGAATGCTTACGAAAATCTGCACCTATTTATTTTTGCTGGTTTTAAGCATTGTCATTTTATATCCGCTGCTGATTACGGCTTCCTCCGCTTTCCGTGCGGGAAATGTGACGGCTTTTCAGCTCGATTTCTCAGGTTCCTGGACTTTTGATCATTTTAAGCGGCTGTTTGAAGAGACGCTCTATCTTCATTGGTACAGCAATACGCTGGTTATCGCGCTGTCAGTCATGGTATTGCAGGTCACGATTGTAACGCTTGCCGGGTATACGTACAGCCGCTATCGGTTTGCGGGGCGAAAAAAGAGTCTTGTTTTCTTTTTAATCATTCAAATGGTGCCCACAATGGCAGCGCTGACTGCTTTTTATGTATTGGCCATGCTGATAGGCGCTCTTGATCAATACTGGTTTTTGACAGCGATCTATATCGGCGGCGGAATTCCGATGAACACGTGGCTGATGAAAGGTTATTTTGATACAGTTCCGAGAGAAATTGATGAGGCTGCGCGAATGGATGGAGCGGGGCATTTCAGGATATTTGCCTCCATTGTGCTGCCGCTTGTGAAGCCGATGCTTGCCGTTCAAGCGCTTTGGGCGTTTATGGCGCCGTTCGGGGACTATTTGCTGGCGAAGTTTTTGCTTCGCTCGCCGGAAAGGCTGACCATTGCAGTAGGGTTGCAGTCGTTCATTTCAAATCCGCAGCAGCAAAAAGTCGCCCTGTTTGCGGCGGGGGCTATACTTGCCGCACTGCCGATATGCATCTTGTTCTTTTTTCTCCAAAAGAACTTTGTATCCGGGCTGGCGGCGGGCGGAACAAAGGGGTAGTTCAATGAAGAATGTGCAAAATGAAAGCTTTATGATCCGCAGTCTTAAAGCGTCGGTGTCTCCGTCAGGTATTTGCCGTTACGGGAAAACATTCAGCTGGCTTCAGCTTTCCTTTCTCTTTATGTTTTTGACGTCCTGCCTTATGGCGCCGTTTACGATGTCGTTTTTGAAAATGGACCGCTTCAGCCTCAAATTGGTTATGCCTGCGGCGCTTTCTGCAGTGAATGATCGTTTTGCCGAACAATTAAACGGTATTCAAATCAGGAACGGAAAACTGACAGGCGGACAGCGTTTTGATCAAATTGAAGAGGGCAACCATCTGATGGCAGTCGATATGGAGCATGAATGGAAACCAAACGGTGAAAATGGGCGTTTGCGTGTAAAAGGATATGACAACGCGGTCATATTCCAGCCTGACCGGCTGATTATTACCGACCAAAACGGAATGGGGTTTTCAGTTCGCTATGGGAAAGCGGACGCCAGTCTTACGGACCCGGGCGTATATGAGACGGAGGCTCTTATCGGTCAATTGTGGCTGGCACAGTATAAGCCGATGATCATGATGCTGGGGTGCGCAGTGATTTTTTTGATCCAGCTATTTTTTACAGCTGTGCTTGCGGGAGGCATCTGGATGGCAAAATTATCAAAAATGATCGATATCGCGTCATGTAAGGAAGCAGCTTCTGCAGCGATATGCGCATCGGCTCTGCCTGCATTCGCGGCAGCTGCTATCGGGCTGATCCGCTTTGATTTGATTACTGTATTAATGGTTCATACATGCGGCGTCACGTTGATGATTGCTTTTTTATTCAGATATATGGCCAAAACCCGCCGTCATAATGAAAATGTTCATTCGGGAGGAAGACATGATAAATCAGCGGTTGTTTGAGATTGATGAATGGAAAATCAAAACCAATACATTTCAAAAAGAGTATATACGGCTGCAGGAAAGCCTGACTTCTCTTGCCAACGGCTATATGGGCATCAGGGGGAATTTCGAAGAGGGCTATTCAGGCGGCAGCCATCAAGGCACATATATTGCGGGCGTGTGGTTCCCTGACAAAACGCGGGTAGGCTGGTGGAAAAACGGGTATCCGGACTATTTCGGAAAAGTGATCAATGCGATGAATTTTATTGGTATAGATGTGTATGTTGACGGTGAAAAAGTCGATCTCTATCAAAACCGACTCGAATCATTTGAGTTAGAGCTTCATATGAAAGAAGGAATTCTGAGGAGGAGCGCTGTTGTCCGTATTCAGGATAAAACCGTGCGAATCAAATCAGAACGATTTCTCAGCCTGGCCGTAAAAGAGCTATGTGCGATTCATTATGAAGCGGAGTGTCTGACAGGGGACGCCGTTATTACGCTTGTCCCTTATCTTGATGGCAATGTTGTAAACGAAGATTCAAACTATCAAGAGCGGTTTTGGCAGGAAAAAGAGACAGGAGCGGATTACCGCCGCGGGCATATAACGGCAAAAACGCTCGACAATCCGTTCGGAACGCCGCGTTTCACTGTCTCAGCCTTAATGGAAAATTTGACAGAAGGCTATGTCAGTCAAAGCTTTCAAACTTCCGGCATGTATGCTGAAAATCGCTTCAGCTACCAAAACAAAGCTTCATTGAAGAAGTTTATTGTTGTCACGACTTCACGCGATGTTCAAGAAGCAGAGCTTACTTCGAAAGGGGAGGAGCTTTTGGCGGCTATTCTTAAGCAAGGTTATGAAGAAGCGAGACAGCAGCATATTGCCAAGTGGAAGGAAAGATGGGCAAAAGCGGATATAGAGATAAAGGGAGATAAGGAACTTCAGCAAGGCATCCGCTACAATATCTTTCAGTTATTCTCGACATACTACGGGGCAGATGCCCGTTTGAACATCGGACCGAAAGGATTTACAGGCGAAAAATACGGCGGTGCCGCCTATTGGGATACCGAGGCGTATGCCGTTCCGATGTATTTGGCGACAGCCGAGCCGGAAGTCACGAAAAACCTGCTTTTGTACCGCTATCATCATTTGGAGGCTGCCAAACGGAACGCCGCCAAGCTGGGGATGAAGGGGGCGCTTTATCCGATGGTGACGTTTACCGGAGATGAATGCCACAATGAGTGGGAGATTACGTTTGAAGAAATTCACCGCAACGGCGCGATTTGCTATGCGATCTGCAATTATGTCCAATATACAGGTGATCGCGCCTATATGGAGGAATATGGGATAGACGTTCTTGTGGCAGTCAGCAGATTCTGGGCCGGCCGCGTTCACTTTTCGAAACGAAAAAATAAGTATATGATCCACGGCGTCACAGGGCCGAATGAATATGAAAACAACGTTAACAACAATTGGTATACGAATGTCATTGCGGCTTGGACGTTGGATTATACTCTGCAAAGTCTCGAAAGGATCTCAGCGGAGAAACGCCGCCTTCTGGATGTGCAGGAAGAAGAATTGAAAGTCTGGAGAGAAATCATCCGGCACATGTACTATCCGTATAGTGAAGAACTGCAAATTTTCGTTCAGCATGACACATTTTTGGACAAAGACCTGCAATCAGTTGACGAATTAGATCCAGCTGAACGGCCTCTTTATCAAAATTGGTCATGGGACAAAATCCTCCGCTCCAGCTTTATTAAACAAGCCGATGTGCTGCAAGGCATTTATTTATTTCCTGACCGTTTCTCTATAGACGAAAAACGCCGCAACTATGAATTTTATGAACCGATGACGGTTCATGAATCAAGCTTATCGCCCTCCATTCACGCGGTGCTCGCTGCCGAATTGAGGATGGAAAAGAAGGCGCTTGAATTATATAAGCGTACAGCAAGGCTTGATCTCGACAATTACAATCGCGATACGGAGGAAGGTCTTCACATTACTTCAATGACGGGAAGCTGGCTGGCGATCGTCCAAGGGTTTGCCGGCATGCGTACTTTAAAAGGAACGCTCTCATTCACCCCATTTTTGCCGAATGAATGGGACGGTTACTCGTTCCATATCAATTATCGAAACCGCTTGATCAAGGTGACGGTCGAAGAAAGGCGCGCCATTTTTGAGCTTGTCAAAGGCGAACCGGTGTCCATCACAGTTTATGGAGAACCGATGGTGCTGAATGAACGATGTGAAAGGAGAATGCCTGATGAGTGAATGGTGGAAAGAAGCTGTCGTGTATCAAATTTACCCGCGCAGTTTTTATGATTCCAATGGAGATGGATTTGGGGATTTACAAGGCATTATCAAAAAGCTTGATTATATCAAAAGACTTGGCGCGGATGTGATCTGGCTGTCGCCCGTGTTTGATTCTCCGCAGGATGACAACGGTTATGACATCAGTGACTACAGAAACATGTACGAAAAATTCGGAACAAATGAAGATATGTTTCAGTTAATTGATGAAGTGCATCAGCGCGGAATGAAAATCATCATGGATCTGGTCGTGAACCACACGTCGGATGAACATGCCTGGTTTGCTGAAAGCCGCAAGTCGAAGGACAATCCTTACCGGGATTATTATTTTTGGAAAGACCCGAAATCGGACGGTTCTGAGCCGAATAATTGGGGATCGATTTTTTCAGGCTCGGCGTGGACGTTCGATGAAGGGACAGGACAGTATTATTTGCACTACTTTTCGAAAAAACAGCCTGATTTAAATTGGGAAAATGAAGCCGTTCGCCGGGAAGTGTATGATCTGATGAAGTTCTGGATGGATAAAGGCGTTGACGGCTGGCGGATGGATGTGATCGGCTCCATTTCCAAGCACACTGATTTTCCGGACTATGAAACAGATAACAGCCGCCCCCATATCGTCGGCCGTTATCACTCTAACGGCCCCCGCCTGCATGAATTTATTCAAGAGATGAACAGGGAAGTGCTTTCTCATTACGACTGCATGACAGTCGGAGAGGCAAACGGTTCTGATATTGAAGAGGCGAAAAAATATACGGATGCAGGCAGGCAAGAGCTGAATATGATCTTTACATTTGAACATATGGATATCGATACAGAACAAAACTCGCCAAATGGGAAATGGCAGATCAAGCCGTTTGATGTGATTGCTTTAAAACAAACAATGACAAGGTGGCAGACCGGGTTGATGAATAGCGGCTGGAATACCCTGTATTTTGAGAATCATGATCAGCCGAGAGTGATTTCCCGCTGGGGCAATGACGGTGAGCTGCGAAAACAATGTGCGAAAGCATTCGCAACGGTTCTCCACGGGATGAAAGGCACACCGTTTATTTACCAGGGAGAAGAAATCGGCATGGTCAACAGTGATATGCCGCTGGAGATGTATGACGATCTTGAAATAAAAAATGCATACCGTGAACTAGTCATCGAAAACAAAACGATGTCAGAAAAAGAGTTTGTCAAAGCCGTGATGATAAAAGGAAGGGATCACGCGAGGACGCCGATGCAATGGGATGCAGGAAAACATGCCGGATTCACAGCCGGAGACCCTTGGTTAGCGGTCAATTCCCGCTATCAAGAAATCAATGTGAAAGAATCCTTGGAAGATCAAGATTCAATTTTCTATTACTATCAGAAGCTCATTCAATTACGAAAGCAATATAAGATCATGGTATACGGAGATTATCAGCTGCTGCTGGAAGATGATCCGCAAATCTATTGTTATATCCGTAAATATCAAGGGAAAAAGCTTCTCGTCGTTGTGAATTTATCGGAAGAAAAGGCCCGGTTCGAAGCGCCTCCGGAACTGATTCATGAGCGCTGGAAAGTGCTTATTTCCAACTATCCGGAGGAGCGGGCTGACTTGAAGCGTATCAGCCTCAAACCATATGAAGCTGTGATGGGCATCAGCATATGAAAGCGGTTATTTTTGATTTAGACGGAGTGATAACAGATACTGCGGAATATCATTTTCTTGCTTGGAAGCACATCGCAGAACAAATTGATATTCCCTTTGACAGGAATGTGAATGAAGGCCTGAAAGGAATCAGCCGGGAAGAGTCACTGGAAAGCATACTGATCTTTGGCGGAGCGGAAAAAAGGTTTACACATGCGGAGAAACAAGAACTGCTGCATCAAAAAAACCAATATTATCAAACGTTGATCAGCAGATTGACGCCGGAAGATCTCTTGCCGGGAATCGGCAGGCTTCTTTGTGAATTAAAAAATGAACATATAAAAATCGGGTTAGCATCTTCAAGCCGCAATGCCCGCGCGATCTTAAAACGTTTGGCGATTATCGATGATTTTCAAGCCATTGTTGACCCGGCGGCTCTTGCGAAGGGGAAGCCTGATCCCGAAATCTTTTTAACAGCTGCAGCGCTGCTCGGTGTTTCCACGGCTGATTGCGCGGCAATAGAAGATGCTGAAGCAGGAATATCTGCAATTAAATCTGCCGGGATGTTCGCGGTCGGTGTCGGGCGTGAACAGTCGATGCTTGGTGCTGATCTGGTTGTGAGGCAAACCGGTGAATTGTCGTTTGAGCTGTTGAAGGAAGAATGGAAGCAGTATAGGGGAAAGGTTTTAAAAAGCATCAGAGAGTGAAAAAAACCTGCAAGAGACATCATCTCTTGCAGGTTTTTTGGGCATTACTTCTGGTCTTCTGTATTGCGTGTCAGCACTTTATCGATTAAGCCGTATTCTAAGGCTTCATCAGCTGATTTGAAGTTGTCGCGGTCTGTATCGCGCTCAATGACTTCAAGCGGCTGGCCGGTACGTTCAGCAAGCACTTTGTTTAATTTGTCGCGAAGCAAGAGAATGCGTTTTGCCGCGATTTCAATTTCTGTCGCCTGTCCTTGCGCTCCGCCAAGCGGCTGGTGAATCATAACTTCACTGTTAGGAAGCGCGTAACGTTTGCCTTTTTCTCCGGCTGCAAGTAAAAATGCTCCCATAGAAGCGGCCATACCGATGCAGATCGTGGATACTTTCGGTTTAATGAACTGCATTGTATCATAGATTGCCATACCGGCAGTGATTGATCCGCCAGGGCTGTTAATGTAAATGGAAATATCTTTTTCAGGGTCTTCCGCTTCAAGGAATAAAAGCTGTGACACGATGGAGTTCGCAACGTTGTCATCAATCGCAGATCCAAGCATGATAATACGGTCCTTCAAAAGACGGGAGTAAATGTCATAAGCTCTTTCTCCGCGGTTCGTTTGTTCAATGACTGTAGGTATTAAATTCATAATGCTCCTCCTTCACCTTTTAGGTAAGTATGTATTTACATGATACATTTTTGGTCAATAAAGGTCAAACAAAACGCTGACCAAAATGCCAACCTTTTCTTCTAACACCATTTTTCCCATAAAACAAAAAGTTCAAACAGCAAAGTGGAAATGAGGATGATCAGCACCGGCGCTTGAGAAAATGATATGGCCGGAGCGCTCAAAATAGACCGCAATCGCGTCGCTACGTACGGCTGAAGGGTCTGACTACGTTGTCCGCCCTTCCAAAAGCCGTACCGGCAAATACGTTTCCAGCGGCAAATCATCAAATTCGCCTTCAATTTCTTTTGCTAAAATCTCGATGGCTGTTTTGGAAATCAATTCAATCGGCTGCTGGATGGTTGCCAAGTCCGGCAGAACCGATTGAACGGTTTCAGTGCCGTCATAACCGATCACTTTTAATTGATTCGGGATGTCTATTCCCCGTTTTTTGGCCTCAGTCATCACGGCAGCCGCCATGATATCATCGCTGGCAAAAATTCCGTCGGTGTCAGGCTGTTCATCGAATAATGTTGAAATAATGTCATGGTAATGCTGATAAAAGGGTACTTCATATGTAATAGGCTTCCGTCCGTGTTCGTGCATGACGTCTTCGTATGCTTTTCTTCTGAGGTTTGCCGGTGTCTCGAGTTCAATCGGGCCGTTGATATGGACGATGTGCCGGCACCCTTTTTCAATCAGCAGTTCTGCCGCCTTTTTTCCGCCGTCATAGTTGTCTGAGCCGACGACGGGAATCGTGTCCGATAAGTAATGATCAATGGCGACAATCGGCAGATTCTGCTTGTGATCATTGAGAATTCCCCGGTTGTAAGTCACGGCGATCACGCCGTCCACTTGGTTTCTTATCAGCATCTCCAAATATTTTTCTTCCTTATCCTTTCGATGTAAACTGTTGCAAAGCAGCAGTTTGTAGCCCATGGACGTACAAATGCTTTCAATATGAAAGGCGAGTTCGCCGAAAAACGGGTTGCTGGAGTTTGGGATGATAAGCCCTATTAAATTGGTTCGTTTTCGGAATAAAGAGCGGGCCAGATCGTTTGGAAAGTAATTGATTTCTTCCATCGCCTTGTACACTTTTTCTTTTGTTTTTTCGCTGATATAGCCGCGGTTATTTAATACCCGCGAAACGGTTGTAGATGAAACTCCCGCTATTTTCGCAACATCATGAATGTTAGGCTTCATTCCCGTGCCCTCCTGCTTACTGAAATGGCTTACAATTTCCGTCACGCACTTATTTTAGAGAATCAGGCTGACATGTGCAAGGACATTCCATGTTTCTGTTTTCATACAAAGAGGGTGCGTTTTGTTTGATTGAAATAATCAGAAAATTGTATGTCAACCGATTGACATATGAAACCGGTTGACATACAATTCTCTTTGAAAGCGCTTTATTTATAGAGTGAGGGGAAGTGACGGGTATGGAGAGATGGCTGGCGGCAATGAAGTGAAAGAATCAAGCAGCGATGTAAAGTAAGCGCTTACTCGGAGCTCGCATGTATGTGATGAAAATGAAGAAGGAAGTATGCGGCTCTAAAACGGCTATTAAAAGGCCCTATTAAAGGAGCGGTGCAAATGAAAAGCTCAAAAAGTCTGTATTGGAAACTGAGTGCTTATTTCTTCTTTTTCTTTTTTACTTGGTCTTCCAGCTATTCTTTATTTGCGATTTGGTTAGGGCAGGAAATCAATTTAAACGGATCAGCGACAGGCATTATCTTTTCTGTAAACGCCGTATTTGCCCTGTGCATGCAGCCTCTTTACGGTTTTATCTCTGACAAATTGGGGCTGAAGAAAAAGATATTGTTTATGATCAGCTGTCTTCTCATATTCACGGGTCCGTTTTATATCTTCGTCTATGGGCCGCTTTTACAATACAACGTCTTTCTTGGCGCCGTTGTCGGAGGCTTATATTTGGGAGCCGCTTTTTTGGCGGGGATAGGCGCGATTGAAACGTACATTGAAAAGGTCAGCCGTAAATATGATTTCGAGTATGGAAAATCTAGAATGTGGGGCTCGCTGGGCTGGGCGGCGGCTGCATTTTTTGCAGGTCAGCTTTTCAATATCAATCCCAATATCAACTTCTGGATCGCGTCTGTTTCAGCCGTCATATTAACGGCCATCATCATGTCTGTAAAAATTGAAATGACCGATCATGAGAAAAACAGAGCGGATTCGGTCCGGTTAAAAGATGTGGGGCGGCTCTTTTTACTAAGAGATTTCTGGTTTTTTATGATGTACATTATCGGGGTGACTTGCATTTACGGCGTATATGATCAGCAGTTCCCGATCTACTATGCGTCTTTGTTTCCTTCAGTGTCGACGGGTAACCAAGTATTCGGCTACCTTAATTCATTCCAAGTGTTTTTGGAGGCCGGCATGATGTTTCTTGCGCCTTTTATCGTCAATAAGTTCGGGGCGAAAAACAGTTTGATTTTAGCGGGGTTTTTAATGGCTTTCCGCATCGTCGGGTCGGGAATTGCAGTTGAACCTGTAGGCATTTCATCAATGAAACTTATCCACGCACTGGAACTGCCGATTATGCTGATCGCCGTTTTTAAATATTTGGCTGCCAATTTTGATACGCGTCTGTCGTCCGTCCTTTATCTCGTCGGTTTTCAATTCGCATCTCAGGCAGGCGCGTCGATTCTGTCGCCGCTTGCGGGAGGATTATATGACAGTGCGGGGTTCCGTCAAACCTATCTCATCATGGGAATCGTCGTCTTCGGTTTTACCGTCATCTCCATATTTACTTTATTGGGCCCGAAACAAAACAGCAGGCGTGTCCAGCGTCTGCAAAAAATCGGATAGAGAGGATGTTACAAATGGATAGAATTCAGCAGGCGGAAGAAGCTTTGAAGGAAGCCGAGGGTAAAGTGAAACAAAGATATCGATTGGGGTACCATATTATGCCCCGGGCGAATTGGATCAATGATCCGAACGGGCTTATTCAGTTTAAAGGAGAATACCACGTCTTTTTTCAGCATCATCCGTATGATGAGCATTGGGGGCCGATGCATTGGGGACATGTAAAAAGTAAAGATCTCATTCATTGGGAGCACCTGCCGGTTGCCTTAGCTCCGGGGGATGAATTCGACCAAAGCGGCTGTTTTTCGGGAAGCGCGGTCGATGATCATGGAAGACTTGCCCTCATCTATACAGGACATAATATAATTGATCAAGAGAAAGACCTATTCTATCAAACTCAAAATATCGCTGTCAGCCAAGATGGAACCGTGTTTGAAAAGCTTCAGGAAAACCCTGTTATTGCGGAACCGCCGGAAGACAGCGCCCGTCATTTCCGCGATCCGAAAGTATGGAAGCATCGCGATGTTTGGTATATGGTCATCGGCAACTCCTCAAAAGAAAACGTCGGACGGGTCGTTTTATACCGTTCACCTGATTTGCGTGATTGGGAATACGCGGGGGTTCTCGCCCAAAGTGACGGTAATCTCGGCTATATGTGGGAATGTCCTGATTTCTTTGAATTAGGCGGCAAACATGTCCTGCTGATTTCGCCCCAGGGGATCGAGGCGGACGGTGATTCCTATCAAAATTTACATCAAACCGGTTATTTAATCGGTGACTATCATGATGAAACAAACAAATTTACACACGGCGCTTTTAAAGAACTGGATCACGGCCATGACTTTTACGCCGTGCAAACATTATTAGATGATAAAGGACGCAGAATTGCCATCGGCTGGATGGATATGTGGGAATCTGAGATGCCGACAAAAGCGGACGGATGGTGCGGTGCACTGACTTTGCCGCGAGAACTGACTATGCGTGATGATCATAAACTTTTGATGAATCCCGTGGAAGAAACCAAGCAGCTGCGGAAAATGGAATATCGGGAATGTGCCGGACGATCGGTTTCAGGGAGTTACTTGGCAAAGACGTCCGAAGACCTGCTTGAAGTCCGAGTCGTGTTTGATATAAACGATTCTGATGCCGAAACGGCAGGTTTTAAGATTCGCGGCCTTGACGAAGAAGAACTTGTGCTGACATACAATCTGACGGATAAAAAGCTGACACTTGATTGCACCAAGATGGGGAAAGCGAAAGACGGTGTGAGAAGGGTGCAGACGGATACAAACGGCAAGCTGGCGCTGCGTATCTTTATTGACAGATCCTCGATTGAAGTATTCGCCAATCATGGAGAAACAACGATGACAAGCCGTATCTATCCGAATGAAGGCAGATTGGGGATTGAGCTGTTTTCTGAGAAAGGCGCCGTAAAGGTTGAGGAATTCACCTATTGGACGTTAAAGGACATTTGGAAAAAAAGCTGAAACGTGCTTTTTCTGAAGTGGCTGGAAATGTACCGATCCGGGGGCAGTCCGCCTGAAATGGTTTTTTTGTGAAAATCAATGCCGTTATACGATGCAGGATTATGCTGCATGAGGAAGCTGCATAATCCTGTTGTTGCATTATCAAAAAAGAGTTGCTTTCTGTGCGTTTCTTTATTATAATATAAAGGTATCTGATTGAAAAAACGTGCGCTCGTAGCTCAGTTGGATAGAGCGGTGGTTTCCGGTACCACGTCTGTCGGGGGTTCGAATCCCTCCGAGCGCGTCTCAGTTAAGACGATAGGAAAAACCTCGCAGATGTTAAATCTGTGAGGTTTTTTATTTTATCTTGTTTTGAAACTGTTAACGAATGTGTCTCTGTTATGTTCGGTTCCGGCAATCAGCCGCGCACTTTCACTGATCCGCTGCGCGAGAGCTTTTTGCGCCTTGCCTTCAAAGCTGTTCAATAGTGCTGAATACACTTCATATAATTCATCTTTCAACGTATCCATTTCGAATGTCGGTTTCAGCGTTCGGCGCACTGTCTCCAATTTTGTCCCCGCTGCCTGCGTCATCCCTGTTTTCAGCATCTGCCGCTGCAGCATTTTCTTCATTGGATCGTCCTTGTGTTCTAAAAGTTCGTCTAATGTCGGCATTATGTATCCACCTCTATCATCTTAACCAGTTTGCGAGCATCTGGTCTTTTTTCTGAAATTCGTCTGCTATTTTATGTAAGAATCCGCCGATCTCTTCAAGGTCTGTGATCGCTGCCTGCAAAGAATCAATAAACGCCTGCTCAGCCTGAGTGTCATAAAAAATCGGGCCTTTATCGTAAGATAGCGCAATATCTTCAATGGTATTGGTCACGTCCTGTGCTTGAAGCTGATCATACAAGCCGTGTCCGACTTGACCGTAGAATTCCGTTTTCAGTTCGGCAATTTTTTCATCGTGCTCCTGATAGGCGTTTTGCGCTTCTTTTTTCATCGTCCGCAAATCCTCAGTCATAGCCTGCACCTTTTCAGCCAGCTTCTTTGCGTTTGTCGGCGTTACTTTTATCGCGTCGCCGCTTCCGATCGCGCCGGCCGGCAGAAGAGCGCCGAGGTTTTTGTCAAAGACTAATTCATCTCCGTTCGGATTTGCGATAGTTCCGTTTCTGTCGAACACGAAATTTGCTTCGTTTAAGCCGTGTGTATCCGGATTTCTCAGAATGACGGTAGTGAAGAAATAAGCGAGATTTTTTCCGATCTGCTCGCTCAATTTCCCATCAAGCCGCTGCTTTCGGCTGAACTGTGAGAGAGAGGGGTTTTTCGTGTAAATCGTTGTCCCGTTGTGGCGGTCATATTCGTTCCAATAACCTGCCCCGACCATGTCGTCCGGATTGATAATTGACCGGATGTAAGGATCATATATGCCGCTGTTGATCTCTTTCTGTGTTTCTTCATCGTGCAGCTTCACGACGGAAGGACTGTTAAACGCGACGGCATACACATCATTATTCACCGCGCTGTATTCGGCCTCAGCGCCGCCGAGTGAATGGCCGGTTGTTGAAATAATCGTTGACGTTCCGGCATACTTTTTCTTTACGCTGCGTACCAGCTGATCGGCTTGATCAATTTGCGATGTTTTCGTCATCAGCTTATACTTTCCGGTTGTGAGCATGGCGTCTTGAGAAGGTGTGCCGTTATATTTTCCGAGTGTTTTAGACGTATCCTTCGCGTCCTTTTCAACGATATAATGAGCTTCTTTTTTGGGGTCGCTTCCAAAAACAATGTTCCCGCCGTCCGCTTTTACGCCGTCATTGATCGGGTCTTTTGCGATATCGGTTCCCGCAAAGGCGACGACCACGTTTTCGGGGCTTTTTGATTTTATCCATTTTCTGTTATTCTTCACTGCTTGTACTAATACAACCGCATCAAGTCCTGTATTATCGTCTGATTTTATTTGATCGACGTACCAGTAAGTAGGTTTTGAAATGGAAGAATTAATACGTATATAATCGTTCTTCTCTAATTTCCGTTTAAGATAGTCATAGTTATAAGCACGTTGACTCATCCTGTAATATGTTTCATCTGTCAGGTTTGAAGTCCTGATTTTCTTGCTCAAGATATACAGCACCTTTCTTGTCATGTAAAATAGGGTAGGGAAAGGGATGATTTTTTTTGAAAAAATACCTTATTATTGTTCTAGTGTTAATTATAACCGTTGGAGGGTTGGTTATGAAGCATCAATATGATGTGAAAAAGGAAGAAAATGCTCTTTTCGAAAAAGCCAAAAGTAAAATGACCGAGTACTTGCGTAGTGAGTACAAGGGTATAGAGAAAATTTCTTATGATGATTATTTTATTGATCCAACCGGCGGAATTACAGTTGAAGGATATCTAAACGGCGATAAAACTAAAGAATTTGACGGCTTATATGATCCCGTAGGAGACAAAATAGGGAGCTCCTCTGTGGATGCGGAAGAAAAATCTTAACACGCCTAAATGCTCCGGATGTCACCGGCCATTTTTTTCCAGTCCGCGAGCTTCATCATAACTCATGGAAAGGATGATTCTGTGAAAAAAAACATTATTATCTTGATAGTTATTTTTATAGCAGCCGTAGGTTTTATAATGAAGAGTATGAATGATAAAAATGTTTAGGCTGAAGAGATAAAGATTGTGCAAGAACGAATGGAGAAATTTATCAAAGCGAATTATGAAGGCATACATAACGTTACATTTAAAGATAAATACGAAATAGATCCAATGGGCGGGATAGAGGTATTTGGCTATTACAACGGTGATACATCGAATAAATTCGATGGTATGTATGATAAGGCAAATGACAAGATCATGGGGCACTCAATAGACGCTGTAAGAAAGAAAGAATGCAGAGATAGAGATTGCGATTACTAAGAAGACGCTCGTCTGGCGTTTTTTGATATGAGCATACAGCAAATGAAAAAGACAAGGATTTCGGCATGTGCCGCCCTTGTCTTTTTTTATTGAACACTGTAAAACATAACCGGAAACAGCTCATTATTTGACAGTCCATTTTAACAGCGTTACAATTAAATGTGTAAATAGTTACATGTTTAAGTAAACATAATAACTCGGGAGGTGATACGTCTTGAAGGAACCTTCTTTAAAAAAAGTGATGTCTCTGCAGATTGAAGTGGATGAACCGATCGTTGCGGGGCAGACTGGATTAGGGAAAAGGCAGTTGATTCCGATACGGGGCGGAACGGTCAGCGGCGCCGTAAAGGGACGTGTGCTTCCGGGCGGGGCAGATGCCCAGATCATCCGTCCGAACGGCCGGGTCGATCTTTCTGCCAGATATGCGCTGGAGACGGAGGAGCATGAAGTCATCTATGTAGAGAACAACGGCATCCGCCAAGTCAGTGAACCGTTCCGCCAACAGGCTGCAGAGGGGCGCATCATTGATCCCGAGCACGTGTATTTCCGCACTGTGCCTGTGTTTGAAACAAGCAGTGAGGCATATCAGCATCTGCAGGACCGGCTGTTTATCGGGGCTGCGGTCAGATTGCCGGATGACATTCGGTTAGATATTTATGAAGTTCAATAATAATATGGAGAGTGAGTCAACATGGAAAACTTTATCGGAAGCCATATGATTTACACGTATGAAAACGGATGGGAGTATGAAATCTATATTAAAAATGATCATACGATCGACTATCGGATTCATAGCGGAATGGTAGGCGGCCGCTGGGTGCGCGATCAGGAAGTGAATATCGTCAAGCTGACAGAAGGCGTATACAAAGTGTCATGGACTGAACCGACAGGCACAGACGTTTCCTTAAACTTTATGCCGAATGAAAAACGGATGCACGGAATTATTTTCTTCCCGAAATGGGTGCATGAGCATCCGGAAATCACGGTGTGCTACCAAAATGATTACATTGACGTGATGAAAGAGTCACGTGAGAAATATGAAACATACCCGAAATATGTCGTTCCCGAGTTTGCGGATATTACGTATCTCAACAATGCGGGAATCAATAACGAAACATTGATTTCAGAAGCGCCGTACGAAGGAATGACCGATGATATTCGCGCAGGAAAATTAAAATAAGAGAAAAAACCCGGCAGCTTGTCCGGGTTTTTTTGTATCCTTTTACGAGAGGGTTTTGGTCATGATAAAGTCGACTTGTTTATCATCCCCCATATAAAAAGAGTGTTCTCCGGTTTGGACAAACCCCATTTTTTGATAAAAGGCGATTGCATTTTCGTTTTTTTCCCATACGCCCAGCCAGATGTTCTTTTTATTGTGTGCTGTTGCAATTTTCACAGCTTCATTCAGCAGATATTTGCCGAGTCCGTGTTTCTGGTGGTTTTTTCTTATATAAATTCTCTCAATCTCAAGAGAATCTTCCCCCATTTTTTCTGACTGTGCTTCGTTCATGTTGACTTTTATATACCCCGCAAGGTCATCATGATAATAAACAAAATAGAATTGAGAAGACAGATTGGATAATTCCTTTTTCAGCTGTTCAGAGCGGAATGCATTTTCCAAATAAGCTTTCATATTTTCAGGTGAATTTTGATCCTTAAATGTATCATTGAATGTTTCAATGCTTATCTCCCGGAGCTCTGTAATATCGTTAAGGCTGCACTTTTTTAATTGAATACTCATGGTCATACAGCTCCTTTCTTCATTTATCATATCAGCTGATTTTTTGTTGTATTTGCAATGAAAATACCGTATAGTAAACATACCGTAATTTTGTTGTATTTGCAACATAAAATAAGAAAATGAGGACGATAAAGTGAAATATGTTTTTTATGTTTTAGGAATCATGATCTTGACCTTTGGTGTTTCTGTCACGATTCAATCAGATCTTGGAACGTCGCCTTTTGATGCGCTTATTGTGGGATTGTCCGTCCATGCAGGGCTTACCGTGGGAAGCTGGGAAATCATCATCGCTTTCCTGTTAATTTGCTGTAATTCAATGTTAAAAAGGCAAAGTCCGGAATTTTCAGGGATGATTACGGCGTTTATAACGGGAATCGGGATTGATATGTGGCTTTTTTTTCTGCATCGAGTCATAACGCCTGAACTATGGTACGGAAAAGCGGGCTGTTTTGCAATCGGTTTAGTTGTGATAGGGATAGGAACCGCAACTTATCTGCACACGAATTTCGCCCCGATCCCGGTTGATCGGTTAACGCTAATTGTCCGCGATTTAACCGGGAGAAGCATCTTTTTTTCAAGAACGGTCATTTACTTCATATTTTTCATACTGGCCGTGATGCTAAAAGGTCCGGTAGGCATCGGAACGTTATTAACCGTTTGTTTAGGAGGGATCATCCTTCATTTCTTTATGCCGATTACCGGAAGATGGATAGACGGCATATTAACAGCATCTCCAAAGCAGGAAGAAACGAAAACCCGGTAGCAGGGGTTTTTATCCGGTTCTATCATTTTTTATTTCATCCGCATGTTCAAGGTATAATAAAAAAGGGGGAGGGATTGTTATGAGCGGTCAAAGAAAGCTCGTTTTTTACGGAGCTGTCAGCGCAGATGGCTATCTTGCGCGGGAAAATCATTCTTTAGATTGGTTAATCGGAACTGAAGGTGAAGACGGCACCGATTATGAAGCTTTCTATGAATCTGTCGATACGATCATCATGGGCAGAAAAACATACGAGGACATATTGGTTTTAATGCCTGAGGAATTTCCGTACAAAGGTAAAGAATGCTATGTGTTTTCGCGGACATTGACCGGGCGTACTGAACATGTGCGGTTTATTCATGAAGAGCCTGCCGATTTTATAAAAGCATTGAAACGCCGAGAAGGCAAGCGGATTTGGATTGTCGGCGGGAGTAATCTGCTGCACCCGGTTTTGGAGGAAAAACTTGTCGATGAGTTTATCATTCAGATCGCCCCCGTTCTGCTCGGCCGCGGAATTTCTTTGTTCAAACCCGGAGACCGGGAGACAGGGCTGAAGCTGACTGATGTCAGGCGCTATAAGCAATTTGCGGAGTTGCATTATGAAGTGAGATGAAATGAAGTGTATGAAAGAAACCCAGTAAAGGTTACCGGGTTTCTTTTTCATGTTTGTTTTTATGTTTTGAAATGGTGTGGGCCGGCCCGCATGAAAACCCTGCAACCATGATAACAACCCCTATCCACCTCACAGCATAGAAATCAGTGTCGCGCAGGAAGATAAATGAAACTAAGGTCATAAGCGCCCCAATTATAACGGCAGCTGTGCCGATAATACTTGATTTCTCCATATAAAAACTCCTTTATGAATGTTTGTTTAACTTATTGGGTTAGAATATAACATATCAGGGGTAATGTGGAAACGGATATTCTGCGATGTCTGAAGTAAGATGAAAACGAAACGCCAAGGGAGCCGGCTCCCTTGGCGTTTTTTATGCTTGAAACAGGATGCGGCGTTTTGCTGCATCGGGATCACTTTCGACAGCGGTATCCGTGTTGAAAAGCAAAGTTTCGCGTGAATCGGTTTCATATTCAGGCCAATTGAAGTGAGAGGTGTTCGGGTTTCCGGTTTTTGCAAAAGCGAGCCATGCGGATTGGATTTGTTTGGAAAGCTGTTCTGCGTCGTCACCGAGCGGTTCTTGCAGCGTCTTTCTCAAAGAATCAAAGTTTCCGAACACAAACGGCAATTCCAGAGCGTGAACGGCTTTATGAAACGGCGGTGTTTCGCCATGCCAATCAAAGCGGTACATCCAGACCGGTGCATGCTGGGACTGTCCTTGTGCGAAAGCGACAGCCGGCCGCCAGAAAATCAGATCCGTCATCATATCGATTTGTCCCTTTAATGAATGCGGATATAAATCTGCCGCTTGCTCGGTGCAGTTTTCTCCGAGGTGATAATGCAAATAATCTTGCTGCTTTTTCTCGGAATGAATATCTGTATCAGGGGTGAAAAACAAATATGCTTCATCACGATTGGTTCCGATAATCATAGGTATGCCTTCTGCGGCCCCGTCTGCTATGGCTTTCACCGGTTCCGCAGGCAATGTGGCCGGATCGATGGCGGGCTGAAACAAAAGCTGGAAAATGTTTTGATCTAGTGAGCGCCGCACTTTATCCGCAGTCTTAAGCAGGTCATTAACGGAAAGCTCCTGCAATTGATCAGTGCCGGCTTCATGAATAAATGCCGCCGCGATGTCTTTTGCCATGTCCGCCGGGATCGTATGAGAGGCGCCGCTTTCTAAAATGGCTTTATGAAACAGGCCTTTTGCGTCAGGCATTGCCATAAGGGAGGCGATGCTCATGCCGCCTGCCGATTCACCAAATATCGTGACGTTATCCGGGTCTCCTCCGAATTCGGAGATATTGTCCTTCACCCAGCGCAGCGCGGCGATCTGATCGAGCAGCCCGATATTGGAGGAATACGCGTCATGAATAGAAGACAAATGTAAAAAGCCTAACGGTCCGAGCCTGTAATTGAGTGTCACTACAATGACATCTCCGTCAGCGGCAAGGGCAGATCCGTCGTAAAGCGGTTCGCTTCCGGCACCTAAATAAAATGCCCCGCCGTGTATCCATACCATGACAGGCTTTTTTTCGCCCTCTGAATCGGGGGCGAAAACATTGAGGTAAAGGCAATCTTCAGATTGAGCCGGTATATCTCCGGAAAACGATATGGACAGCATATCATCCGGCTGCGGACAAATCGGCCCGAACGAGTCGGCATGTTTTACGCCGTCCCAAGGTGCGGGCGGCTCCGGCGCTTTAAATCTGAGCTCTCCGACGGGCGGCTTCGCGTACGGTATGCCCTTCCATGTGCGGACGCCGCGGCCGGCAGTTCCTTTCAGTGCGCCGCAGCGGGTTTGAACGGTAAGTTTTGTCATCATTTCATCCCCTTTTTTCTTTTCATTATAAACAGAGATGAAGACATGAAGCGAATAAAAGCCTTTTCATCAGCATATCATTAGTAACGCTTCCGTTCTAAAAATGATCTGACTTCCTGAACGGACAAGCCGAGTTCTTTGGCTTCCTGCATCAGCGCTTTCCATTCCTCAATGTTGGATTCAGTCAGTTTTCTGTTGCGGTAGGGTGCGGGCTCCGGGCGTTTTTCAGTCAGTTTGTTCGTAAAGGTGAACAGTTCTTCTTTCGGCATGCCTGACTGCACGGCCTGCACAAGGTGGATGCGCCACTCATCTTCCGTGTCTCCCATGTGATGCAGCATCGTTTCGGCATCAAAAAGCTCCGTCAGATCGACCTGCAGGGTGGCGGATACTTTTTTCAGAAATTGGATGGACGGATTTGAGTGAACCCCCCGTTCTATCTTGCTTAAATAAGATTTAGAGACACCTGCTTCAACTGCTAGCTGATTAATAGAGTAGCCTTTTCTTCTGCGGTATAAACGAATTATTCTTCCAATCATTGTGCTGAATTCTCCCCTGTATACTGGCATTTTTTTGTTCATTATAAGAAATTTTTCGTTCTTTATAAAATTTAAAATTATAAGGTAAGTGCAGTAAATAAGAGGAAAATCATGATAATGTTCTCTAAAAAGAACTAAATGGCTTAATTTGAAATTTTCAAATTTCGACCTTTTCTTTTATAATCCAATCATTAACAGAAGGGGGCGTTTAAGCCTGATGCAATAAGGATGAGGCTGTAATTACATGAATGAGAATATGAGTTTTAAAGAATTATTTGACATTATTAAACACAGATTTTTACTGATTTTTATCATGACAGCAGTTGTAACGCTGGTGACGGGATACATCCAATTCCGGGTGATTTCGCCCGTTTATCAGTCATCGACCCAAGTGCTCATTCATGAAACAAGCGGTGAAAAAAATTCGAATCTCAGCGACGTTCAGCTGAATCTTCATTACAACAATACGTTTCAAACGATAATGAAAAGCCCGGTAGTGCTTGAGAAAGTGAAACAGACGCTGCATCTTTCTGAGACGGCATCCGCTTTAAAAGCAAAGATCACGACAAGCAGCGAAACCGATTCAGAGATCATTACTGTAGCGGTGCAGGACGAGAACCCGAAACAGGCCGCCGCTATAGCGAACACGCTGATGAAGACATTTAAAAAAGAAGTCCGTGACAGGATGAATATAAAAGGCGTCATTGTTTTGTCTGAGGCAAAAGCATCGGAAAGCCCGATGGTCAAGCCTTCGCGCATCCGGAATATCATGATGGCGTTCGGTGCGGCTCTCATGGCGGGTGTGACGCTTGCGTTTTTTCTCCATTTTCTTGATGAAACCGTTAAAAGCGAGCGGCAGCTCAGCGAAAAAACAGACTTGCCTGTTTTAGGGGTTGTGTATGACATCAAAAATCAGCAGACACGGTCTGATGAAAAATATTTCGGGGAGTGAGGCGTTTGGGATTCAGAAAAAAGAAATCAAGAAGGGGACTGGCTCAAATATCCGTTTTACATCACAAATCATTGGTGGCTGAACAATACCGCACCATTCGGACAAATATTGAGTTCTCCTCTGTTCAGACCCATTTGCGCTCTATTCTCGTCACTTCTTCCGTTCCGGGAGAAGGAAAATCATTCAGCGCCGCCAACCTTGCCGCGGTATTTGCGCAGCAGGAAAAAAAGGTGCTGCTCGTCGATGCGGATTTACGAAAACCGACGATACACGAGACCTATCAGCTTGAAAATGTACAAGGCCTTACGAATGTGTTAGTCGGAAACGCTTCCCTCGGCGAAACGGTGCAAAAAACGCTGATTGATAACCTTTACGTCATAACGAGCGGGCCGACGCCGCCGAATCCGGCTGAGCTTTTATCTTCAAAGGCGATGGGAGAGCTGATTCAGGAGATGTACAGCCGGTACAGTCTGGTTATTTTCGATTCACCTCCGCTTTTGGCGGTGGCGGACGGACAGATTTTAGCGAACCAGACAGATGGAAGCGTTCTCGTCGTCTTGAGCGGAAAAACGAAAATGGATACCGTCCAAAAGGCGAGAGACGCGCTCCAGCAGTCAAAGGCAAAGCTTTTGGGGGCGCTGCTGAATAAAAAGAAAATCAAAAAAACGGAGCACTACTCGTATTGAGCGGTGCAGGTGATGTCTCCTTACCTTTATCAACGGAGGCACTCGGCTCTGCTGTGGGCGGCGTTTTTCGCTGCCTTAGATGCTGGTCGTCGGTGGCGGGGTGTGAGGACGGGTTAAATGCCCAATTTATCTTAAGATGATGCATTGTTATCGGCTTAGCTGTTATGTCTGTTTTTTTACGAAAACCGTATCAGCTAAACCGATAAATGAGGAGGGGAAAGATTGACTTACCGGAGAAGACTTTCAATGATTTTTGCATTGGATACGTATCTCGTTTTACTTTCCGTTGTTATAGGATATCAATTTTTTGAGGATTCTTATCACTTTTATGACTCCGGAGCGTTGCTGCTGACTGCCGTGAGCATGCTGATCAGCCATCATGTATGCGCTTTTATGTTTCACCAGTATAAGCAGGTATGGACGTACACGGGAATAGGCGAGCTGCTTGCCTTGATGAAGGGGATCACGCTGTCAGCAGCCGTAACGGCGGCCGTCCAATACGGGGTGTTCCACACGATTTTGTTCCGGCTGTTGGCCGTCAGCTGGATGGTTCAGCTATTGTTCATCGGAGGAAGCCGGATGATTTCACGGGTGCTGAAAGAAACGATCGGCAGGAAGCAAAATGACTCTTCCAGGGCGCTGATCATCGGCGCAGGTGCGGGGGGGACGCTGCTCGTCCGTCAGCTTACCCAGAAAAACGATCTCGGAATCATGCCTGTAGCTTTTATTGATGATGATCAGACGAAGCATAAGCTCGAAATCATGGGCCTGCCCGTCATCGGCGGAAAAGAAAGCATTATGCCGGCGGTGCAGAGGCTGAGAATTCACCATATTATCATCGCCATTCCGTCTCTTTGCACCCATGAGCTTCAGACGTTATACAAAGAATGTGTGCAGACGGGCGCCCATATTAAAATCATGCCGCAATTTGATGAGATCCTGCTCGGAACGCAGGCTGCCGGACACATCAGGGATGTAAAAGCCGAAGATCTGCTCGGCAGAAAGCCGGTCACCCTTGATACGAGCAAAATTTCTGACAGCATCAAGGGAAAAACGATTCTGGTCACGGGCGCCGGCGGCTCAATCGGTTCTGAGATCTGCCGCCAGATCAGCGCGTTTCTTCCGCGGGAAATCGTCCTTCTCGGCCACGGGGAGAACAGCATTCATTCCGTACATACCGAGCTGTCCGCACGCTTCGGCAAAGAGGTGCTCTTTCACGCGGAGATCGCCGATATTCAGGACAGAGATAAAATCTTTACTTTGATGAAAAAATACGAGCCGCACGTCGTCTATCATGCGGCTGCCCATAAACATGTGCCGTTAATGGAACATAATCCGGAAGAAGCCGTTAAAAACAACATCATCGGCACGAAAAATGTCGCCGAAGCCGCCGACATGTGCGGAACGGAAACATTCGTGCTGATTTCTTCTGACAAAGCGGTCAATCCGGCCAATGTCATGGGCGCGACGAAACGGTTTGCGGAAATGGTCATCATGAACCTCGGAAAGATCAGCCGCACCAAATTCGCCGCCGTCCGTTTCGGAAATGTGCTCGGAAGCCGCGGCAGCGTCATTCCGATTTTCAAAAAGCAGATTGAAAAAGGCGGACCCGTCACCGTCACGCATCCGGCGATGACAAGATATTTTATGACGATCCCCGAAGCGTCAAGACTCGTCATTCAGGCGGGGGCGCTTGCAAAAGGGCGGCAGATTTTCGTTCTGGATATGGGAGAACCCGTCAAAATCGTCGATCTGGCCAAAAACCTGATTCATTTATCAGGCTATACGACAGAACAGATTCCCATCGAATTCTCCGGCATCCGTCCGGGAGAAAAGATGTATGAAGAATTGCTGAATCATAATGAAGTACATACGGAGCAGATTTTTCCGAAAATCCATATCGGGAAAGCGGTGGACGGGAATTGGGCCGTGCTCATCCGTTTTATGGAGGAATTCAGCCGTCTGCCTGAAGAAGAGCTGAGAAAAAGGCTGTTTGAGGCGATCGAATCAGTACATGAAGAAGCGGCCGCAGGCGTGTGATGGGAGGACAGAAAGATGACGAAAAAAGTATTATTCTGCGCCACAGTCGATTATCATTTTAAAGCCTTTCATCTTCCGTATTTTCAATGGTTTCAGGATATGGGCTGGGAGGTGCACGTCGCGGCAGGCGGCAATATGAATCTTCCGTTCGTTGATGAAAAGTTTTCCATTCCGATCCGGCGCTCGCCGTTTCATCCCGAAAATCTTTCTGTTTACAGGCGTCTGAAACGGCTCATTCAGGACAACGGCTACGACATGATTCACTGTCATACGCCGGTCGGCGGCGTGCTTGCACGCCTTGCGGCGAGACAAGCGCGCCAAAAAGGGACAAAGGTGCTGTACACCGCGCACGGCTTTCACTTCTGCGACGGAGCGCCTCTGAAAAACTGGCTTCTTTATTACCCGATCGAAAAATTTCTTTCTTCTTATACGGATTGTCTGATTACGATTAATGAAGAGGATTACGAACGGGCCAAGCAAATGAAAAAAACAGATTGCAGCGCGAAAAAAATACACGGCATCGGGGTGAATACAGACAGGTTTCGCCCTGTGAGCCGGGAAGAGAGTGAACGTCTGAGAGAAAAACACGGCTTCGGCGCCGGGGAATTTATTCTCGTATACCCCGCTGAATTAAACGGCAATAAAAACCAGGGACTTCTCATTGAGACTGCGGCACTGCTGAAGAACCGCATCCCGGAGCTGAAACTCGTATTTGCCGGAGAAGGCGCGATGGAAGAGCCGTACAGAAAAAAGGCTGAATCACTCGGTGTATCCGACATGGTGCGGTTTTACGGTTTTTGCCGCGATATTCATGAACTGATTCAGCTTGCTGATCTGTCTGTCGCCTCAAGCATCCGCGAAGGACTCGGCATGAATCTGCTTGAAGGAATGGCTGCCGAAAAGCCCGCCGTTGCCGCGGACAACAGGGGGCACCGCGAGATCATCGAAGACGGCGTGAACGGTTTTCTCGTGCCGGCCGGGGACAGCGCGGCGTTTGCCGATCGGATTGAAAAGCTGTACCGCTCCCCGGGGCTGCGAAAAGCAATGGGACAAGAAGGGCGCAGGACGGCGGAATGTTTTTCAGAAACACGTACGGTAAAGGAAATGGCGAACATTTACGCCGGTTATATGGATAAAAAGGAGAAAAGCGTATGAATGCAGGAGCACAACCGAAAATTTCCGTCATCATGGGAATTTATAATTGCGAAGAGACTTTAGCGGAGAGTATTGAATCCATCCTGAGCCAATCGTATAAGAATTGGGAACTGATCATGTGTGATGACGCGTCAACTGACGGAACGTATCAGATTGCGCGCCGTTACGCGGATCATTACGGCGACCGGATTACGCTGATTCAAAATAAGACAAATCAACGGCTTGCCGCTTCGCTTAACCGCTGTCTGACATACGCAACGGGGGATTATATCGCCAGGCAGGACGGTGATGACATCTCCAACCCGAGGAGACTGGAAAAACAGGCCGCTTTCTTAAACAAGCACGCCCACTATCAAGTCGTAGGCACGGGCATGCTCGTATTTGACGAATTCGGTGTAAGGGGCGCCCGGCTTTTGCCGCCCGTGCCGAAACCGGGAATTATGGCGAAAGGCACACCGTTCTGCCACGGCACCATTATGATGCGGGCTGAAGCGTACAAAGCGCTTGGCGGCTACCGGTCAGTCAGGCGGACGCGGCGGATGGAGGATATCGATTTGTGGCTGCGCTTTTTTGAAGCGGGTTTCCGGGGGTACAATCTCCAAGAAACGCTGTATAAAGTAAGAGAAGACAGTGATGCGTTTAAAAGGAGATCGTTTACGTATTCCATTGATAATGCGGTGCTCGTTTTTCAGGCGTGCAGACGGCTGAAGCTGCCGCTTTCCCATTACGCGTATATCGCAAAACCGCTCATTCGCGCCATTACGCCGCCCGCGGTCATGAACCGTTATCATAAAAACAGGGACATCCGCCAAAAAGAAGGGCTTGCCGAACATGACTGACAAACCGATGCGGGTGCTGCACGTCTTCAGCGGGATGAACAGGGGCGGCGCAGAAACGATGATGATGAATTTGTACCGGAAGATGGACAGAACGAAGGTGCAGTTTGATTTTTTAACCCATAGGAACGATCCGTGCGCTTATGATGAGGAAATTCTCGCTCTCGGCGGACGGCTTTTTTATGTGCCGAGCATCGGCAGCACAAACCCGATTACATTTGTAAAACAGGTCAAGCGGGTGATTCAGGAAAAAGGCCCGTTTGCCGCCGTGCACGCCCATACCGATTTTCAGTCTGGATTCATCGCGCTTGCCGCTCGTTTAGCCGGCGTCCCGGTGCGGATCTGCCATTCGCACAGTACGTCGTGGCGGGGGCGGGCGTCGCGGCTTGCCGGGATGCAGCTGTTTGTTTTCAGACGGCTGATTACGGCAAACGCCACGGCACTGTGCGCCTGCGGAAAAGACGCGGGCCGTTTCTTATTCGGGAAAGAAAAAGACGTGCATCTTTTGCCGAACGGCATTGATCTCGACTTATTTGCCGGCGGGTGCGCGGACACAGAAGCTGAAAAAAGGAAGCGGGGCATTGCAGACGGCCGTTTGGTGATCGGCCATATCGGCCGCTTTACAGAAGAAAAAAACCACGAATTTCTGCTCCGGCTGGCCGCTGATATGAAAGAGCGGGGCATCGGTTTACAGCTGATTCTCGCCGGAGACGGTCCGCTTCGCACCGACATGGAAAATCTGGCGGCGAAGCTGGGGCTTGATGATGATGTGCGTTTTATCGGCATAGAAGAACGCGTTCATGCCCTGCTGAAAACGCTGGATGTATTTGTCATGCCGTCTCTTTATGAAGGGCTGCCTGTCACGCTCGTTGAAGCGCAGGCCTCCGGGGTGCCGTGCGTGATATCAGACGGCATAACGGAAGAAGCCGATGCCGGGCTCGGGCTGGTCAAAAGGCTCAGCCTTAAAGAACCGCCCCGACAATGGGCATCCGTGGTTTTACGGGCAGCAGAGGCGACAAAGCCTGACGGGGCGCGCATTAAAGAAACCCTCAGACGGCAGGGATATGACGCGGGAGAAAATGCGGGGGCTGTTATGAAGCTTTACAATATGAATTGGAAAAAGGAACAGTAACGAATGATTGTATACGTAGTCAATATGGGAATTGTGTATATTTGGTCATGGTTCGCGAAAATGTGCGGCGGGCGTGATCAATCGCTTTCGACCGGATACCGGCCGAATCAGCTCGTCATGATCGTTCCGCTGCTATCGCTCGTATTGGTCTCCGGTTTGCGCTACAGAGTCGGGACGGATTTTCAGACGTACGCGCTGATGTACAAGCTGGCGGGAAATTACGGCAGCATTTGGGAGATCTTCGGGTTCGGAGCGAAAAAAGCAGCCGTTGATCCGGGGTTTACGGCTCTCATCTGGCTCATGAATTTTATCACGAAAGATCCGCAAATCATGTATTTCACCGTGGCGGTCGTGACGTGCAGCTTTATTTTAAAGGGGCTCGTTGAGTTCGGCCGTCCGTTTGAGCTGAGTGTGTTTTTGTTTTTGGGCACGTATCACTATTATGCTTCCTTTAACGGGATCAGGCAGTATATGGTGGCGGCCGTTTTGTTTTGGGCCGTCCGCTACGTGATCAGCGGAAGCTGGAAGCGTTATATGTCAATCGTGCTGCTGTGTTCGCTTTTTCATTCCTCAGCGCTGATTATGATTCCGGTTTATTTTCTCGTCAGAAAAAGAGCCTGGTCGCCCGCGATTTTCGGACTGTCGGCATTGTTTCTTCTTATGACGTTTCTGTATCAGAAGTTCATTTCGCTGTTTGTCGTCGTGCTGGAAAACAGCTCGTACGGCCATTATGAGAAATGGCTGATGACCAATACGAACGGGATGAACGTCGTAAAAATCGCGGTGCTGCTTCTGCCGCTGTTTTTGGCTTTCTGCTATCGGGAGCGGCTGCGGAAGCTCTGGCCTGACATTGATGTCATCGTGAATTTCTGTCTGCTCGGCCTGCTCTTCGGTCTTTTGGCGACAAAGGATGTTATTTTTGCCCGGTTTAATATATATTTCGGCCTGTATCAAATGATCTTGATCCCTTATTTTGTGAGGATTTTTGATGAAAAATCAAATGCGCTGATTTATATCGCCATTATTGTCTGTTATTTTCTTTACAGTTACTTGCTTATGCCGGTCGATTCGTCTGTGCTTCCGTACAGAACGATTTTTTCCCGGTAATGGACACTGGAGGTTTATATGGAAACACCCGCGGTCAGTTTATTAATTGCTGTGTATAATACGGAAACTTATTTAGAAAGATGCTTAGATTCATTGCTCAATCAGTCGCTCGCCAATATCGAAATCGTGGCCGTTAATGACGGGTCAACGGATCAAAGCCCGGCGATTCTTGAAACCTATCAGAAGCGGGATGAGAGAATCAGGGTCATTCATCAGCAAAACCGGGGGCTCGGCGCGGTCCGCAACAAGGGCATTGAGGCGGCGCGCGGCGAATTTATCGCTTTTATTGATGCGGACGACTGGGTTGAGCCTGATTATTGCCTCAGCATGTATGAAAAAGCGAAGGCTGATCAGGCTGATCTCGTGATTTGCGAGTATGCGGCCGAATTTGCGGATACGGGGAAAACCGCCGTTTCAACGATCGCTTCAGCGTACGCGGGCCGCCCGAAACAACGGTACCTGAAAGATTTATTTGAAGGAAGAGTCAGCGGTTTTTCATGGAACAAGCTGTACAAAAGAACGATGATCGAGCATCATCAGCTGCGCTTTCCGCTTCGTGATGAGCTGGAGCACGTGGAGGATCAGTACTTCAGCCTCAGGGCGCATGTTTTCGCAGGTGCGGTCTCGTACGTGGATCAGCCGCTCTATCATTATCGGATTCACTTGACTTCCATTGTGCAAAGCTATCAGAAAAAGCTGTTTGACTCAGGTCTCGTTCTCTATCGGCTGAACGAGGCTTTTTTGCGTGAAAACGGCTGCTTACAGGAATACCGGCAGGAGCTGGATTTTTTCATCGTTCAGCACGGAACAGTCTGCCTGCTGAATGAATGGAAGCGGAATAACGGCGGCCGGTTTTCTGAGAAATGGAAGAATATCAGCCGGATATGCGCTGATCCCGTGTTCCGCCTGAGCCTTTCCAAAACCGGAACGGCGCCGTTTGACGCCAAACGCTCATGCCTTCTGCTTTTGGCGAAGCTGAAGCTGATTCCGTTTGTGTCGCTGGCATCAGCCGCATATCAGCGGGCAATCGAGTACAAAATGAAAATCAGAGGGTGAAGACATGTCGATACAATCTTTAAAAATCAATCTCGCGGAATGGCTGTTGCTTAAGGTCAAATACCCGTCCCAATTTCATTTCGGAACGGCAGCGGATGGGGCGGGGCTTTCAGCGGCAAGAAAAAAGATCATTCTGACGCTGCTCCCGTCCCACGATAATCTCGGTGATCACGCCATCGCCTACGCAAGCAAAACGTTTCTTGAACGGGAGTATCCCGACTTTGACATCATTGAAGTGGATATGAAGGATATATACAGATCGGCAAAGGCGCTGATCAAAAAGCGCCACCCCGATGATATGGTATTCATCATCGGCGGCGGGAACATGGGGGATTTGTACCGGTATGAGGAATGGACGCGCCGCTTTATCATAAAAACATTCCGGCAATATCGGATCGTTCAGCTTCCGGCGACGGCTCACTTTTCTGAATCAAAAAAGGGACGGAAGGAACTGAAGCGCGCCCGAAAAGTGTACAATGCGCATCCCGACCTTTTGTTAATGGCGAGAGATGAGACGACGTATCAATGGATGAAGCGTCATTTTCCCGGAAAAACAGTGCTCAAACAGCCTGACATGGTCTTATATTTGGATAAAAGCGAGCGGCGCATCCCGAGGGAAGGGATCTACCTCTGTTTACGGGAGGATAAGGAGAGTGCGCTGACGGCTGAGGACAGAACGACGGTAAAAGAAGCTTTGGCAAAAGAGTACGGAGAGCTGCATTCCTTTACCACGACGGTCGGCCGGAGGGTCAGCCGCCATACACGCGAAAAGGAGCTGGAAACGCTTTGGAATACGCTGAAAGGCGCGGAGGCCGTCGTCACTGACAGACTTCACGGGATGATTTTTTGTGCGCTGACGAAAACGCCTTGTGTCGTCATTCGTTCGTTTGATCATAAGGTAATGGAAGGCTATCAATGGCTGAAAAACATACCGAACATGACATTGCTTGAACGTCCCGACCCTGAAGCCGTAACGTCCGCCGTAAACCGGCTGCTCAGCGGCAAGCATGAGGAAGGCGGTTCATTGCGAAGTGTTTATTTTGCCGGGCTGCGCTCGAAAATCAGCGGTGATGCCCAATGACCGCGCCGCTTGTGAGCGTGATCGTGCCGATGTATAAGACAGAGCCTTTTATTAAAGAATGCGCGGTTTCTTTAACAAAACAGACGCTGAGAGACATCGAAATCATTTTTGTCAATGACGGTTCACCGGATCAGTCAGGCCGGATTGCCGAACAATTCGCCGCAGAAGATACGAGGATCCGGGTGATTCATAAAGAAAACGGCGGCCTCAGCTCGGCCCGCAATGCCGGAATAAAAGCCGCCCGCGGCCGTTATATCGGTTTTGCGGACGGCGATGACTATGTGACGGAAACGATGTTCGAGCGGCTTTATGAAGAAGCGGAGAAGAACCGGCTGGATATCGCCGGCTGCGGTTATTATAAGGAAACGCCGTCTAAAGAAAGAACATATATGCCGCCGTCCATTCCGGCGGGCCGCGTCTTCACAGCGGATGAAATGACTGCATTGCTGACACGCGCGCACGAACATCGGTTTATTTGGTATGTGTGGCGCTATATATACCGGCGAGAAGCATTGCAAGGGCTGTTGTTCCATGAAGATATCCGTTTTGCCGAGGACTCTCCGTTTAACTTGGCAGCGTTCCGCCAAGCCGCGCGTGTCAAAGTGATAGACGAAGGGCTGTATATCTACCGGGAAAATCCGCAAAGTCTTACAGAAACACCGTTTAAGCCCCACTTAGATCAAGAACTGCAAAAGCAATATAAAGCGAAAATGGCTTTTTATGAGGAAAACGGGCTGACGGACGCCTGCCGGAGCGATATCGATACATATTTGTGCAAGCATCAGATTCCGATGCTGATCGCCAACGCATGCGCCGCGCCGCAGCCGTCACACCAGATTACGGCGCACATCGGCAGAATCTTAACGTATGACATGGTAAAAACGGCGGTGCGCAGGACGCCGTGCCGCCATAAACAGCTGCTGGCGGGGGAGCGCGTGGTGCTCGGCCTGTGCAAAATGCGCCTTCCTCTTCTTCTGCATGCGTTTTTCGAACGGAAATCGAAAGAGAAAGGCAGTGCGGAAGGAGCATGAAATTTGCCATTAATTTCGGCGCCAATGTGACGGCGTTTTTACTATCGGTGTTTTTATCAGTGTGGATGACTCCCTTTATTGTGAAAACATTAGGTGTGGAGGCTTTTGGGTTTGTCCATCTGACACAGAATATCATTAACTATTTCTCTATAATTACCGTTGCGCTGAGCTCTGTCGTTGTGAGGTTTTTCTCCGTTGCCGCCCACAGGGGGAACAAGGACGAGGCCAATGCGTATGTAAGCAATTATTTAGCCGCGTCTGTCGTGATATCTCTATTGCTCGCTGTGCCGCTCGCCGGGACGGCTTTTTTTATTGACAAGATTATGAATGTACCGGCCGGGCTCTTAACGGATGTGAGGCTCTCTATCGTGATCGGCAGCGTGCTGTTTATGCTGACGTTTTTTATGGCGGGGTTCGCGACGGGGCCGTTTTTCGCCAACAAGCTTTATATCACAAGCTCCATTCAGGCCGTGCAAATGCTGGTCAGGGTGCTGTGTGTGCTCGCTCTGTTTACGTGCCTGCCGCCGAAAATCTGGCAGATCCAGCTTTCGGCATTAGCGGGAGCCGTCTGTGCGGCCGTGCTGACTTTTTTCTTTTTTAAGAAATTGATTCCGTGGTTTTCTTTCAGCCGTAAAACCTTGTCATTACAGACGAGCAAAGTGCTGTTTTCGGCCGGTGCCTGGAGTTCTGTCAACCAGATCGGCGTGCTGCTGTTTCTGCAGATTGACCTCATGACGGCCAATCTCGTGCTGGGACCGTCTGAAGCGGGTGTCTATGCGGCGATTATTCAATTCCCGCTCCTGCTCAGAAGTCTTGCCGGGACGCTTGCTTCACTGTTTGCGCCGGTTTTGACTTCCTACTATTCAAAAGGCGATATGGAAGGCCTCCTGTCTTACGCCAATAAGGCCGTGCGGCTGAACGGGCTTCTGCTCGCGCTTCCCGCCGCATTATTAGGAGGGCTCGCCGAACCGTTTCTGGCGATTTGGCTGGGCCCGTCGTTTGTGCAGACGGCGCCGCTTTTATACATTCACGCCGCGTATTTGGCGGTCAGTCTCTCTGTCATGCCGCTTTTTTACGTATGGACGGCTTTTAATAAACAAAAAACGCCCGCCGTCGTTACTTTATGTTTAGGCGGACTGAATGTCATATTGGCCGTGGTTCTCAGCGGACCGGCACATCTCGGGCTGTACGGCATCACCATCGCCGGTGCAGTCTCGCTCATTTTGAAAAATGCCGTCTTCACGCCGCTGTATGTTTCGCATATTACGGGCTTTCAGAAAACCGCGTTTTACAAAGGAATGTTCGGCCCGTTGGCGGCGGCCGTATTTGCCTGGGCTGTCTGCCGGGGTATCCGGCTGTTTTCACCGCTTGACAGCTGGGCCGGCCTGATCGCTACGGGGCTTGCCGTATGCATAAGCTATGCCGCATTCGCTTTTTTCTTCATTTGTACGAAAGAAGAAAGGCGGCTTGCTTTACAGAAATGCCGAAAAGTGAAAGGAGCTGTTCAGATTTGAAGGCGAAACGTGTATTTGATATAGCGGCCGCGGTGTTGTTATTGTGCGGCGCAAGCGTCATCCTTCTCTTCGCCATGGCCGCCGTCAGATGCGCCATCGGGTCTCCGGTATTGTTCAAACAGACGAGACCGGGGCATAACGGGCGTCCGTTTACGTTGTATAAACTCAGGACGATGACGGATGCGCGTGATGAAAACGGTGTGCTGCTTCCGGATCATCTCCGCCTGACCAAAACGGGAAGGCTGATCAGAAAACTGAGCATCGATGAGCTTCCCCAGCTTTTTAATGTGCTCAAAGGAGATATCAGTCTGGTCGGCCCCCGCCCTTTGCTGATGGATTATCTGCCGCTTTACACGGCGGAGCAGGCGCGGCGCCACGAGGTGAAGCCGGGGATTACGGGCTGGGCGCAGATTAACGGGAGAAACGCGATTTCATGGGAGGAAAAATTCAAGCTCGACGTGTGGTACGTCGACAACCGCACATTTCTTCTCGACTTAAAGATTCTGCTTTTAACAGTGAAAAAAGTTCTCGTGTCAGAAGGCATACATCAAGCCGGCCATGTGACGGCAAAGCGCTTCACAGGCAGCGGAGATATGTCATCGTGAAAAAGATCGTGCTGATCGGAAACGGCGGACACGGAAAAGTCGTGAAGGAAATCGTGCAGGCCCGTTCCGATATGGAGCTTGCGGGCGTATTGGATGACGGATTCAGCGGTTTTGCCGTTCGGAACGGTTTATATACGGGCCGGACGAAAGACGTGCCCATGCTTCGGAAACTCGTCCCCGAGGCCGTATTCACGATATGCATCGGCCGCAACGGCGTCAGAAAGCAGTTCGCTGAAACGCTTGGGCTTGAAGATGACGATTATGCCGCACTCATTCACCCCGGGGCGATCGTCAGTGAAACGGCTTCCGTCGGACACGGAACGGTTGTGATGGCGGGCGCCGTCATTCAGGCGGGCGCTGACATCGGCGCCCATTGCATCATCAATACGGGCGCGGTTGCCGATCATGACAATGCAATCGGAGATTACGTCCATCTTTCACCGCGCGCGGCGCTTGCCGGCGGAGTGAAAGTCGGGGAAGGAACGCACATCGGAATCGGCGCGTCCGTCATACCGCAGATTGACATCGGCCCTTGGTCCGTTATCGGCGCGGGGGCTGCGGTCATCAGCCGAATTCCCGGCCATGTGACGGCGGTCGGCGTTCCGGCCCGCGTCATCTCCCCTATCCATAATGAAAAAGGATGATTTCATGCAAACAAACAAACGGATTTATTTGTCTCCGCCTCATATGAGCGGAAAAGAACAGGAATACATCGCAGAAGCCTTCCGATCCAATTGGATTGCCCCGCTCGGTCCGCTCGTCAATTCGTTTGAAGCGCGGCTCGCGGAATATGCGGGAGTGAAAAGCGCGGCGGCCGTAAGCTCGGGAACGGCGGCCATCCATCTTGCCCTGCGGCTTGCGGGTGTGAAAAAAGGAGACGCTGTATTTTGTCCTTCCTTTACGTTTGTCGCCACGGCGAATCCGATTGTGTATGAGCAGGCTGAGCCCGTTTTTATTGATTCGGAATGGGAGACGTGGAATATGTCGCCCGATGCGCTTGAGCGGGCGCTGCGGGATGCAAAGCGGCGCGGCAGACTCCCGAAAGCGGTGATCGCCGTCAATCTTTACGGCCAAAGCGCGAAAATGGATGAATTAATGAGCCTTTGTGACGCATACGGCGTCTGTCTGATTGAAGACGCTGCCGAGTCCTTAGGATCAACATATAAAGGCAGGCAGAGCGGCACGTTCGGCCGTTTCGGCATTTATTCCTTTAACGGCAACAAAATCATTACAACATCGGGAGGCGGCATGCTCGTATCTGACGATGAAGCCGCGATTGAAAAAGCGAGGTTTCTTGCGTCACAGGCGAGAGATGCCGCCGTTCATTACCAGCACAGCGAGCTCGGGTATAACTACAGGCTCAGCAACATTCTCGCGGGCGTGGGGATATCGCAGCTGGAAGTGCTTGAAGATCGCGTCCGGGCGAGGAGAGAAATCTTTCACAGGTATCGGGAAGCGCTGGAAACGTATCCGGGCATCCGCATGATGCCGGAGCTTGAAGGAACGGTTTCAAACCGCTGGCTGACGGCTCTGACGCTTGATAACGGCGTGACGCCGGAAGAAGCCGTCGCCTGTCTTGCGGAACAGAATATTGAGGCCCGTCCGCTGTGGAAACCGCTGCATACGCAGCCGCTTTTCTCATCTTCCGTCTTTTATCCTCACAGCGAACATGAGCGTGTCTCTGAGAACCTTTTCAGCCGGGGCATCTGTCTGCCGTCCGGGTCTGACCTGTCTTCTGAGGAGCAGCAGCGTGTCATTGACGCACTTGCGCAACTGTTTGAAACGAAAGGGGAGAAAACATGGACAGCCGCCATGTTATGAGCCGATTAAAAGAGACGCTGACGGGTCTGCTCAGCGTTATACCGCCGCAATCTGACATCATATATGCCGACTATCCCCTCTACGGAAATGTAGGGGATTTATTGATAATGAAAGGGACGGAGGCGTTTTTTAAAGCACACGGCATCTGCGTGAAACAGCGCTGGAATCCCGACAATTTTCCATTCGGGCGCCGGGCGGACAAAAAGACGATCATCGTCTGTCAGGGTGGCGGAAATTTCGGGGATCTCTATCAGTACTATCAGACGTTCAGGGAAAAAATCGTCAAATCCTTCCCGGAAAACAGGATCGTCATCCTGCCGCAATCCATCTATTATCAGGATGAGACACGGCTTGGGAAGACATCGGCGCTTTTTGCGGGGCACAAGGATCTCCACCTGTTTACGAGGGATCATGTGTCATACGAGACCGCGAAACGCTTTTTTTCGGCGAATCATATCGGGCTTATGCCTGATATGGCCCATCAGCTGTATCCGATCGCGGCGTCAGCGGCTCCGTCACGCGGCAGGCTTCATTTTATCCGCACGGATGGGGAAATCAATCCGAAGCTGCAAAACAATCCTTCCGTTAAAAGCTGCGACTGGCAGGATGTGCTGTCAGCAAGCGACCGCAGGGGAATCGCTTTTTTCCAAACACTGAATGTTTTGAATAAAAAAGCGGGAAACCCGCTGCCGATTGCGCGGTTTTGGAAACGCTATTCCGATTTCTTGACGAAAAAAGCGGTTCTGTTTTTCAGCAGGTACGAATCGGTGGAAACGTCAAGGCTTCACGGCCACATCCTGTCCTCGCTTCTCGGGAAACCGAATACCGTCATTGATAATTCATACGGGAAAAACGCCAACTATTATTACACCTGGATGCACGAAGCGCCGGACGTCCGTCTGATCGGGGAAACCGCCGGCACGAAGGAAAACCTTCCGCTTTGAATGAGCGGAAGGTTTATTTTGTTTCTCCGCGTTTTACTTTGTTGTACGCCTCATCCAAATGCTGAATTCTTTTGAGCACAACCGAGTTTTTCGTCAGCTGATCCTGAACAAGGGTTGAGACGACGGAGCGGTAATAGCTGTTCATCGCATGAATTCGGTCTTCATTCGGATTCATTTCAATGTGCTGTGTAAAGTTTTCAATAAAATAAGGAACAGAAAAAAGTTCTGACATCTATAAAGCAACTCCTTTTAATAAGTATATACGGTATGAAACCAATCATGTACAATGAAAAAAGGGGAGTGAGCATGATGGATATCAAACTTCAGCAAACACAAATGTTAAAGCCTCAATTAACGCAAGAGCTTAAACAGGCTATCACATTACTCGGATACAATTCCGCGGAACTGGCCGGATATATTGATGAGCTCTCACTGGAAAACCCTCTGATTGAACGAAAGGAAACAGACACGCCGCCACTATCTTACCATAAAACAAATAAAAACAGGATGAAAGAACGGGACGGAAGCCAGCAGATCAGACATACCCGCAAAACGCTGCAGGATTCGCTCAAACAGCAAGCCTTAGACATGAAGCTGTCCGATGATGAGAAAAAGATTTTCAATTATCTGATACATTCATTGGACTCAAACGGATATTTAAAAGAGGACATACCAGCTGCCGCCGACCATGTATCCGCTTCACAAGAGGAGACGGAAGCGGTTCTGAAAAAGCTTCAATCCCTTGAGCCCGCGGGAATCGGCGCCCGGTCTTTGCAGGAATGCATCCTTCTTCAGCTCCGCCGTCTTCCTGAGCGGAACGAACAGGCGGAATGGATTGCCGAAGCCTATTTTGAGCTATTTGCAAGAAAGAACTGGAAAGCGCTTACAACAAAAACGGGCATTCCGCTTAAAGACATTCAGGACATCGCTGACATGATCAGCGCCCTTGATCCGAGGCCGGGGCTCCGTTATGCGCATGAGGAGCCGGGTTTTTACGTGGAACCGGATATTTTCATCACAGTGAAAAACGGCATCATTCAAGCGCGGCTCAACAGCCGTTCGTTTCCTGACATCCAGCTTCATACCCATTATCAGCCGCTCTTGTCAGCTGCCGGGTGCCGTGACACGAAAAATTATCTGTCGGCAAAATATCAGGAATGGCGCTGGCTGAACCGGGCTTTGTCGCAAAGAAAACAAACGATCACGAGAATTATCGGCGTCCTGACTGAACGGCAGGAATCCTTTTTTCTCACAGGAAAAAGCGGAATGCAGCCGCTGACCTTAAGAGAGGTGGCGGAAACGCTGGAGCTCCACGAATCAACGATCAGCCGGGCCATCAAAGGGAAGTACGTTCAGACGCCGTACGGACTGTATGAAATGAAAACATTTTTCTCGGCGAAAGCTGAATCATCGGGGGACGGCGGCGCCTCCAATTATGCCGTAAAAGCGCATCTGGAGGAATTGGTCCATAAAGAAGATAAAAAGAAACCTTTTTCAGACCAAAAGCTTGCCGATCTGCTGCATGAACAATATGACATCCGAATCTCAAGGCGCACCGTCGCCAAATACCGTGACCAATTAAATATTCCGCCGTCATCGGCGAGAAAACGGTACAGCTGAAACCTCCCCGAGCCAAACCCCGGGGAGGTTCTCCGTGTTACGGGATCATCCATGAAAACAGATGATGCTGTAAAAATGTAATGAGACAGACGAGCAGAAGCAAAAACAGACTGTGCTTAATCGTAAAGCGGAAAAGGTCGGCTTCCTTGCCCGCCAGACCGACAGCGGCACAGGCAACCGCAATGGATTGCGGAGAAATCATTTTTCCGGTGACACCGCCCGATGAATTGGCGGCGACGGAGAGAACCGGGTCCATCCCAACAGAGAGCGCCGTCACCTTTTGTAATCCGCCGAACAATAGGTTGGCCGACGTATCAGAGCCGGTAATAAATACGCCGAGCCAGCCGAGCACCGGCGAAAAAAAGGTAAACATCGCGCCCGTCATGGCAAGCGCAAGACCGAGTGTCGTGCTCATGCCGGAAGCATTCGTCACATAAGCAAAGCCGACAACAGAAACAATGGTGACGACCGGAAGCGTTAACTCTTTCACCGTCTCTATAAACGCTTCGCCCCATGTCTTCCACGACATGCCGAGGGCGAACTTGGAGATGACGGCGGCAATCAGAATCGCCGTTCCCGCTGAACCGAAAAGCTCAAGTTTGTACACGGCTTCAATCGGCGTGCCGTCCGCCTGAAGAATCTGCTGATTTACAAATGGTACGGGAGGCGTGAAGGTCAATGCACGCCCGGCTGCATTCAGCCAGGAAAGCCACATTGACGTTCCTTCGTAATGACCGGTTAAGGCAGCCTTCACGCCGGGAATCCCCCAGACGGATATCATGGCCGTCAGAAGAAGGAAAGGAGACCACGCTTTAAACACCGCGGCGCCCCCGTACTTGATCGGCGCCCGGTCAGCGGCCGCTGCTGATTCCCGTTCTGCCGCGAAACGAAAGGCCGTTTTCGGTTTCCAAAATTTCAAAAACACAGCGAGCGCGGCCATGGAAACAAGCGCCGACAGCACATCCGGCAGCTCAGGCCCTAAAAAATTCGAGCTTGCGTACTGCACGGCCGCAAAGGAGACGCCGGAAACAAGAATGGCCGGCCATATCTCAAAAGCCTTTTTAAACCCGCTCATCAAAATGATTAAGTAAAGCGGAATAAAGACGGATAAAAACGGAAGCTGCCGGCCGACCATTTGAGAAATTTCCATTGCCGGTATCCCGGTCGGACCTTCGACAGCGGTAATCGGAATGCCGATCGCACCGAAGGCAACGGGCGCCGTATTGGCAATCAGGCAAATCCCCGCCGCATACAGCGGCTGAAAACCAAGTCCGACGAGCAAAGCGGCCGAGATCGCGACGGGAGCGCCGAAACCGGCGGCGCCTTCTAAAAACGCCCCGAATGAAAAGGCGATGAGCAGCGCCTGCAAACGCCGATCATCTGTAATTGAGAGCACCGAACTCCGGATAATCTCAAACTGTCCCGTTTTCACGGTGATTTTATACAGAAAGACCGATGTGACGATAATCCAGCCGATCGGAAGCAGCCCGTACACCGCTCCCTGAGAAGCGGACATCACCGCTTTTTCCGCCGGCATGCCGTAAACAAATACAGCGATTAAAAGTGAAACGGCTAACGTGAAAAGCCCCGCGATGTACCCCTTCATCCGTTTCACCGCAAGCGCCCAAAAAAAGAAGATAATCGGCACGAGCGCGCAAGCTGCCGATAAAAGCAAATTTCCCCCTAAAGGAGCGTACCCCTGTGTCCATTGCATCCCTAAAAAACCCCTCCTTATGTCATGTAAGCGATTACTTTTTATGATAAGGTCATCTGATGACCGGGTTAATTAGCATTATATTTTGAAAGTTTTGAAAGTACAATACTTTTCTTGAACAAATTGTCTGAACCTGTCGGCGGTGCGAAAAAAGAAGTATAATAGACGATAAACATCAAGATTCACAAGTGACGGGGTGATCGCGTTGAAATATAAACAAATTAAAACGAAAAAAATCTACGAGGAAGTCGCTGACGCATTGCTGGAGAAGATAAAAGCGGGCGAGCTTAAGCCGGGTGAAAAGCTTGATTCCGTTCAGGCGCTTTCTGAGAGTTTTCAGGTCAGCCGCTCGGCGGTCAGAGAAGCGCTGTCGGCTTTGAAAGCGATGGGGCTCGTCGACATGAAGCAGGGAGAAGGCACATACATAAGAGAATTTGAGCCGTCTCATGTTTCCCAGCCGCTTTCTTCCGCCCTCTTGATGAAAAAAGAGGACGTCAAACAGCTGCTCGAAGTCAGAAAGCTGCTTGAACTCGGCGTCGCCGCCATGGCCGCTGAAAAACGCACCGAAGACGATTTACAAAAAATCCGCCAAGCTCTCCTGGAGATGAAAGGCATTGACGGAGACGAAGAATTGGGCGAAAAAGCGGATTTCTCCTTTCACATGGCGCTGGCGGAAGCATCACAAAACGGGCTGCTCAAGCATCTCATGAATCATGTCTCCGCGCTTCTTTTGGAAACAATGAGAGAAACGAGAAAAATTTGGCTGTTTTCTAAACGAACGAGCGTGCAGCGATTGTATGAAGAGCATGAACGCATTTACAGCGCCGTCGCCGCCAAAGACGCGGATGAAGCGGAAGCGGCGATGACGGCGCATCTGACGAATGTGGAAGAAGTGCTGGGGGCTTATTTTGAAGAAAATGTATAGAAGCTGACTTGTGAAAGGGGATAACATCACATGCAGGCCGAATCTTTTTTTTCTGACCATGTAAAGAAAGCTCTGACAAACGATCCTCCCGGGGAATGGATGCCGGCAGTTCCGAAAGCGTGCATCCCCCTGCATTCCGGCTATCCCGATCCCGCACTCGTTCCTGATAAGGAGCTGAAAGAAGCCGCCGCCCGCCTTCTGGATGAGGAGCGCGATCTGCCGCTGCATTATATGGGAAGCCCGAGGACGGCCGTTTTAAAAAAGCAGATTCAAGAACGGTTAGCCACCCGCGGCATTCACTGTCGGGACGATGAGCTGCTCGTGACGTCAGGCGCCTGTCAGGCGATAGATCTGGCAGCCCGGGTTTTCCTCGATGAACAAACCGCCGCTGCCGTTGAAGCTCCGGTCTATATGGAAGCGCTCGAGATTTTTAAAAATTACACACCGCATATCATGAGCATTCCGACAGATCAAGAGGGCCTGCAAACAGAAACATTAGCGTTCATGCTTGAGGAAAGAAAACGAAAAGGGCTTCTGATTCCCCGTCTTCTCTACACGATACCCGCTTTTCAGAATCCTGCGGGAACCGTAATGTCAGCGAAGCGGAGAACCCGCCTGCTTCAACTTGCCGAAGCGTATGATTTTCTCATCTTGGAGGATGATGCATACGGTGAGCTCGGATTCACTGATATTCCGCCGCCTTTGAAAGCTATGGATCAAAACGGCCGGGTGCTGTACGCCGGTTCATTATCAAAAGTCATCGCCCCGGGTATGAGGATCGGCTGGATTGCAGGGGACGCCGCATTCATCACGGCATTGTCATGGTTAAAAAAAGACTTAGGCCACCCGTTTTCCCAAGCGGTGACCGCCGTCTATCTGGAACAAACGAATGTGGAAGAACGGCTCGCCGCCTTGCGGGAAGCATATCGAAGCAAACGTGACGTTTTGCTCGCCGCATCAGCGCGATATCTTCCGGAATCCGCATCCTGGCACGTGCCTGAAGGCGGTTACTTTGTATGGGTGAAAGCGCCTGGGGCGGATACATCCGCAATGCTGGCGAGGGCTCTTTCTCACGGCGTTTCCTATGTACCCGGTAAATATTTTTTTCTGCATCAGGAAGACGGTGCCGAATATCTTCGCCTGTCGTTCAGTTATGCCGGTAAAGCCGCGATAAAAGAGGGTGTGCAAAAACTGGGACGTCTGCTGGAAAACGGGGTGTAGAGCAGCATGAGGAGCTTTCGGGCTTCTCTTTTTTTGTCCCCTTCAGCACATCAGGCGAAAGGATTTTTCAGAAAAACCTTCCAATCCATATTCAGAATAGTGTAGGATATTCATAGAGCTTTCCTAAAAACAGGTCATCAGATGACCGGATCACATATTGAGGATGAAAGAGGGGTTCATCATGAAAGTCTCATTATTTGTCACGTGCCTTGTGGATATGTTCCAGACCAATGTCGGAAAGGCGACGGTTGAGGTGCTGGAACGGCTCGGGTGTGAGGTGGATTTTCCCGAGGGGCAGATTTGCTGCGGGCAGCCCGCATACAACAGCGGGTATGTGACGGATGCGAAAAAAGCGATGAAGCGGATGATTGCCGCGTTTGAAGAAGCGGAGTACGTTGTCAGTCCGTCAGGTTCCTGTACGACGATGTTCCGTGAATATCCGCATCTGTTTCAGGACGATCCGAAGTGGGCGGCAAAAGCGCAGCAGCTTGCGGACAAAACATATGAGTTAACAGATTTTATCGTCAACGTTCTCGGGGTGGAGGATGTCGGGGCGGTGCTGCAAAAAAAAGCGACAGTCCATACATCGTGCCACATGACGAGGCTGCTCGGCGTGTCGGAGGAGCCGATGAAGCTTTTGCGCCATGTCAAGGGGCTCGAGCTGACCGCGCTTCCCGGAAAGCACCAATGCTGCGGATTCGGAGGAACGTTTTCTGTGAAAATGGCGCAAATCTCTGAACAAATGGTGGATGAGAAGGTCGCCTGCGTGGAAGACACGGAGGCCGAGGTGCTGATCGGGGCGGATTGCGGCTGTCTGATGAATATCGGCGGGCGTCTTGACCGTAAGGATAAAAACGTCAGAGTCATGCACATCGCCGAAGTGCTGAACAGCAGATAACACGGGAAACAACAAGGGGGGAAAATCATGGCGATGAAAATCGGTACCGCCGCTTTTAAAGAGCGGGTATCAGAAGGAATAGATAATGAGTTTATGAGAGGAGCCGTCTCCGGAGCGCAGGAACGGCTCAGGACAAGAAGGCTTCAGGCGGCCGAAGAATTGGGAAACTGGGAGGATTGGCGTTCCCATGCGGAAGAAATCAGACAGCATGTGCTGGACAATCTTGATTTCTATTTGGAACAGCTCGCCGAAAACGTCGCCAACAGAGGCGGACACGTCTTTTTCGCCGAAACGGCGGAAGAAGCGTCCTCCTATATCCGCGATGTCATCCGGCAGAAAAACGCCAAAAAAATCGTAAAATCCAAATCCATGGTAACAGAAGAAATCAATATGAACGAAGTGCTTGAGGAAGAGGGCTGTGAAGTCACAGAAACGGATCTCGGCGAATACATTCTCCAGATTGACGACCACGATCCGCCGTCACATATCGTTGCTCCCGCTCTTCACAAAAACAAAGAGCAGATCCGTGACGTGTTTAAAGAGAGACTCGAATACAAACAGACGGAAAAACCGGAAGAGCTCGTCATGCACGCGCGCAGCGTTCTCCGGAAAAAATTTCTCGAAGCGGATGTCGGCATTACAGGCTGCAACTTTGCAATCGCGGATACCGGATCGGTCAGTCTCGTGACGAACGAAGGAAACGGCCGCCTTGTGTCCGCGCTGCCGAAGACGCAGATCACCGTGATGGGAATGGAGCGGATCGTTCCGTCATTTTCTGAGTTTGAAGTGCTTGTCAGCATGCTGACGAGAAGCGCGGTCGGCCAGCGGCTTACAAGTTACATTACGGCGCTGACGGGACCTCGTCAGCAAGGAGAAGCTGACGGGCCTGAGGAATTCCACCTTGTGGTTGTGGACAACGGGCGTTCCCGCATACTCGGCACGGAATTCCAATCGGTGCTGCAATGTATCCGCTGCGCCGCCTGCATCAACGTCTGTCCCGTGTACCGGCATGTCGGCGGACACTCGTACGGGTCCATCTATTCGGGTCCGATCGGCGCCGTCTTATCGCCTCTTCTCGGCGGATATGACGAATACAAGGAGCTCCCGTACGCATCTTCCTTATGCGCGGCCTGTACGGAAGCATGTCCCGTTAAAATTCCGCTGCACGAGCTGCTGCTCAAGCATCGGCAGAACATCGTGGAAAAAGAGGGCAAAGCGCCGATCAGCGAAAAACTGGCGATGAAAGCCTTCGGGCTCGGCTCGTCATCCCCGTCCCTTTATAAAATGGGATCGAAATGGGCGCCTGCCGCCATGACGCCGTTTACGGAAGATGACAAAATATCAAAAGGGCCGGGGCCGTTAAAAGAATGGACGGCAATACGGGATTTCCCGGCGCCGCATAAATCGAGATTCAGAGATTGGTTTAAAGACCGGGAAAAACAAAAGGGGGAAGAATGATGATGAAAGGGACGGTTACACATCAGGAATCCTTTTTAAACCGGATCGCCGAAAGTCTGGGCAGAGAGCGCAGGAAATCAGGCGTGTCCCTGCCTGAATGGAAGTATCAGCCTCAATATCAAACGCATGCGGACTGTACGGAAGACGATCTTGTCACGATGCTGAAAGACCACTGCGTCAACATTCATACCGAACTGATCGAAACGGATGCAGCCGGGCTTTACGACGCTTTGCGCACGCAGGTGAACCGCTTTGAAGGAGGGCCTGTCATCATTCCGAAGGACAGCCGGTTTGAAACGTACGGCTTGCAGACCCTTATGACAGAAGAGTGGCCGGATGAAGGGATTCCAGTTTGGGAATGGGACGCGGAACAAGGAGCGAAAAATATTGAAAAAGCGGAACAAGCGAATGTGGGCATCACATTCAGCGAGATTACGCTTGCAGAATCAGCCACCGTCGTTTTGTATGCGTCAGAGCATGCCGGCCGTTCTGTCAGCCTGCTTCCGACCACCTATATCGCAATCATCCCGAAATCTTCCATTGTGCCGAGAATGACACAGGCCAGCGATATACTGAAACAGCAGATCAGAGACGGCGTCACCGTTCCTTCCTGCATCAACTATATTACTGGACCGAGCAACTCGGCCGATATCGAAATGGATTTGGTTGTCGGCGTCCACGGACCCGTTAAAGCCGCTTATATCCTTGTGAATGACCGATAAAAAAGGCAAACCCCGGTTTTCGGCCGGGGTTTGTTTTTATATAAACGCGTTAATAATCATGATAAAACAGATCGCACTGACAGAAATAATCGTTTCCATCGCCGTCCATGTCAGGAATGTTTCTTTTACTGTCATTCCGAAATACTCTTTAATGAGCCAGAAACCGGAGTCATTGACATGTGACAGAATCAAAGAGCCCGCTCCCGTTGCCAAAACGAGAAGCTCACTGCTGACGCCCGGCATGACAGATGCAATCGGTGCAACAATGCCGGCCGCCGTCATCATGGCGACAGTCGCTGAACCTGTGGCGACACGGATGACCGCTGCGATCGTCCAGCTTAAAAGAACGGGAGAGAAGCTTGAATGCTTCGCAATGTCAGCAATATACGTGCCGACGCCTGAATCAATCAGGACGTTGTTAAAAGCGCCGCCGGCTCCGATCACAAGCAGAATGGAAGCGATCGGTCCGAGACAGTCATTGCTGAATTTTAAAATGCTTTCTCTGTCAAAGCCCTGATAAAAACCAAGGCTGAAAAAGGAGTACACCGTGGCGATCAAAAGCGCCGTGACAGGGTCGCCGATAAATTTAAAAGTTTCATAGAGCGCGCTTTTTTCCGGAAGCGCAATTTCGGCAAGCGTTGCCATAAGCATCAGGATCACCGGTACCAATATCGTAAACAATGTATTTGCGAATCCCGGAAGCTTGCGTTTTTCATTCCGTTCAATAAATTGTTTTTTCAACAGTTCGGGAACGGGTTTATGAATGCGCTTACCAATCCATTTTCCGTAAAGCGGCCCCGCGATGATGGCAGTCGGAATGCCGACGATTAAAGAAAACAAAATCGTTTTTCCGACATTGGCGTGATAAATGCCGACAGCCGCCATCGCCGCCGGGTGGGGCGGAACCAATCCGTGCACGACGGAAAGTCCCGCAAGGAGCGGAATCCCGATCGTCACTAATGAAACGCCGGTTTCAATCGCAATCGTAAACAAAAGCGGCACGAGCAGGACGAAGCCGACCTGGAAAAAGACCGGGATGCCGACGATAAAAGCGACGGCCATCATCGCCCAATGCACTTTCTTTTTGCCGAAGCGGCCGATCAGGGTGTGGGCGATACGCTCCGCACCGCCTGATTCAGCCATCATTTTTCCGAGCATCGTACCGAGGGCCAGCACGATCGCAAGCAGCGACAGCGTATTGCCGAGCCCGGTTTTCATCGAAGCGATAATGTCCGGCAGATTCATGCCCGTTGCGAAACCGACAAGGATGGATGTAATCAAAAGACTGATAAACGGATTTAATTTAGCGACCGTAATCAATAAGAGTAAAACGATAATAGCGGCAATGACAATAAACAGTAACATGACCTTTTCACCCTTTCAAAGAAGAATTAACGGCTTTGTTTGAGCTGAAATTCACTGATGACGTCAAATTCATCTTTGAGCTTGTCATACAGCCGCTCGTATAAGTAAAACAGCTCAATATATGTTTCGCTGTTTTTGACGTTCGGTTCATGACGGTGAGAAATTCTGATCCAGTCCTGAACATCCTCGATCCGTTCCATTTCGCCAAGGCTGTGCAAAGCGAGAACGGCCGCTCCGAGCGCCGAGGCTTCGTAACTTTCCGGAACGAGGACTTCCCGTCCCATCGTATCGGACAAAATCTGCCTCCAAAGCGGTGATCTCGCAAATCCTCCCGAAGCCCGCACGTCTTTTGCGGGGCCCGCCAAATCTCTCAGTGCGACACCGATTGAAAAGACGCTCATGATGACGCCTTCCAGCACCGCTCTGATAAAATGCTCCCGTTTATGGCGGAGGCTGATGCCGAAAAACGTTCCGCGGGCATTCGGATTCCAAAACGGCGCGCGCTCCCCTGATAAAAACGGCAGAAACAGCAATCCCTCAGAGCCTGCGGGCACTTTATCAGCGATATCAATCATTAAATCGTACGGATCAATGCCGAGCCGCTTCGCCGTTTCGACTTCCGGAGAAGCGAATTCGTCTCGAAGCCAGCGCAGCATAATGCCTCCGTTATTCGTCGGGCCTCCGATGACCCAATGCTTGTCAGTCAGCGCGTAACAGAATGTCCGCGCTTTTTCATCCGTAATCGGCGCATCCGTCACCGAACGCACGGCTCCGCTCGTTCCGATCGTAACGGCCACTTCGCCTTTGCTGATCGCGCCGACTCCAAGGTTGGCGAGCACGCCGTCATTTGCGCCGATAATAAACGGTGTATCCGCATGAATGCCCATCCGTGCAGCGATTTCCGGCGCAAGGCCGCGCAGCTGATGAGTGGTCGGCACGATGTCCGACAGCTGATCTTCCCGGATTCCGGCAATCCGGAGCGCTTCTTCATCCCAGGAAAGCGTATCTAAACGGAACAGCCCCGTTGCCGAAGCGATCGAATAATCGACGACATAAGTTCCGAAAAACTCGTGCAGAATATATTCTTTCATACTGATGAATTTGGCGGTTTTCGCGAATGTCTCCTTGTCCTGTTCTTTCATCCAGACAATTTTGGAAAGCGGAGACATCGGGTGAATCGGCGTACCCGTTCTTTTATAAATATCAAAACCGTTCATCTCTTTTAAAATCCGTTTTGATTGCTCGGCGCTGCGGTTGTCCGCCCAAATGATGCTTTTGGTCAGCAGGCCGCCGTTTTGATCGACAGCTATCAATGAGTGCATGGCGGTGCTGATGCCGATTGCAAGCAGATTGTCAGGACTCAGTCCGGCCTTTGTGACGGCGCCCCTGATGCTTCCGATAACCGCTTCCAAAATGTGCTCAGGATCCTGCTCGGCCCATGCCGGCTTTGGCTGTATTAAATCATAGTGAACCGAATGCTTGGCTAACACTTTGCCTCTTGGTCCGAACAGAACGGCTTTCGTACTGGTTGTGCCGATATCCAGACCGATAACAGCTTGGGTTTCCTTCATAATATATCCCGCCTAATCTGATTGAATAATAAGATAGATTGATAATGTATGCCCTTACAAAGTCAATTATAGGAATAATTTTTTTATAAATCAACGATGAAGAAGAAAATTTTTTTCATAAAATTGCCTCAATTCCCGCTGTATCGGCATTCTCTCTTTTGAAAAATAAATATTCAGAAAGCGATTACAAACGTTTGTGCGCGATCATTTTTCTGATTTGCTGCAAGTTGGCGAGCGTTTTCTCCTGCCGCAGCCGGGCCGTGGCGAAATACAGTGTATCAATGACCGACAGCTGGGCAAGCCTTGCGGACATTGCTTCCGTTCTGAAAGCCGTCTCCCTTGTTGACGTATACAGCACCACGTCGGAAATCTGGGTGAGCGGCGACTTTTGGTAGCTTGTAATGCCGATCGTGCCAGCGCCGAGCGATTTGGCCATTTTCACCGCGTCAAGCACGTCCTTATTGCTTCCCGAATGAGAAATGCCGATGACTGCGCTTTCGGGACCGAGAAGACCCGCTGACATCGCCTGAAAGTGAGAATCTGTGTGCGCGATGCAATTTATACCCGTACGCATAAATTTATGATACGCGTCTGTGGCGATCAGCCCGGAACCGCCGTTTCCGTAAAATTCAATTCTGTCTGCGCGGTGGATCATTTCTACCGCTTTTTCAACGTCGGCCGGATCTAATAATTGAAAGGTATCGGTCAGACCGGAAATGTTTGTGCGGAAAACTTTCTGGATGATGACTTCGATATCGTCGTCGGGGCTCATTTCTTCATGAATGTGCTGCACCGGCTCCTGAACGATCTCCTGAGCAAGCGCGATTTTTAAATCCTGATAGCCGGAAAAACCGAGCCGTTTGCACAGCCTGAAAATCGTCGCTTCAGAGCTTTTCGTTTTTTCCGCCAGCTGAATGATGGAAAGGTGAACCACGTCTTTCGGTTCCTTCACGATATGGTCTGCAATCGCTCTCAATTTTGGCGACAAACCTTTGCTGGCCGCCTGAATCTTCCCGATGCTGCTTGAATTCACAGGGGTCATGCTATAACCTCCCTACTTGAATGTAAACGCATACTTTTATGATAAAGCAAGTTTCAATATAAGGAAAACAGAATTTTAAAATTGTTTTTTCAATTTTGTATATAAAAAAAGAGAAAAAGCCGCCGATGATAGAAAGTGAGGAGGCACCTGAATGAAAAAAGTATGGATTCTCGTCATATCATTCGGCATTGCGCTTGCGCTGTTTTTATACGCAAACACAAAGGTGAAAGCGGAAAGCGCGGCGCCCGGAAAGCAAAGCCTTGTGTCCGGATTTCAGCTGAAATTTCCGAATCACCGGGTAGGACAATAGGCGGCAAAAATTAGTATTGACTTTGAAAATAGAAGACTGTATATTATGATACTATATTCAGAAAATAAAAACTCAAGAGATTCATTTAACATAAAACACTGTGAACGGGAGCAGTAAAAGAATCCAGTCAGAAAAAGAGAGCCGCGGGTTGGTGCAACGCGGACTGATTGTTCTTTGAACTCGCCCGGAAGTGGCAGGGCGGAACGGAATTGTCGGAATATTCCCTATGTCCTAACGGCTGACCTTCGTTAAAAGGTTTTTAAGCTGGATTCCGGATATTTCGGGATCAACAAGAGTGGTACCGCGGCTGCCTGAGGCACGCCGTCTCTTTTCCTAAAGAGGCGGCGTGCTTTTTTATGTGATGAACACTTTTTGCGAGAGGGCGTGTGATAGATGGAAAAGGACAAGCAAACGTTAAAACGGACGATGTCGTCCAGACACATTATGATGATGGCGCTTGGAGGCGCGATCGGGGCCGGGCTCTTTAAAGGCAGCAGCACGGCGATTGATGAGGCGGGGCCGTCCGTGCTGTTGGCCTACCTCCTCGGCGGAATCATTCTGCTGTTTATTATGCAAGGGCTGGCCGAAATGGCAGTCAGAAACAAACATGCAAGGACGTTCCGTGATTTGGTTCAGCAGTCGCTCGGATCGTACGCTGCATACTTTTTAGACTGGATCTATTGGAAAATGTGGGTGCTCAATATTGCCGCGGAGGCGGTCGTAGCCGCCATTTTCATTCAATATTGGCTGCCGGAATGTCCGATATGGATATTGGCTTTGATCATTTCCATCGTGGTGACGGTCGTAAACATGCTTTCTGTGAAACTGTTTGCCGAGACGGAGTACTGGCTCGCGCTTATTAAAATTACAGTGATTGTCATCTTTATTTTATGCGGTATTCTGCTTTTATTTTTCTCATTCGGCAATCACACGGCGCCGGGGCTGTCTCATTTAACGGATCACGGAGGATTTTTCCCGCATGGAGCGGGGGGCGTCATCACGGCGATGCTCGTCGTGATCTACTCATACGGCGGAACGGAAATCATCGGCGTCACGCTGGCGGAGACAAAAAACCCCGAAAAGGTGATCCCGAAAGCTGTCCGAAGCACGTTAACGCGGATTGTCGCTTTTTACTTGCTGCCGTTTTTCATCATCGTCAGCCTGATTCCTTGGAATCAAGTCAACAGCGTTCCCGAAAGCCCGTTTGTCATAGTATTTAAGATGATCGGAATTCCGGGTGCCGACCATATTATGAATGCCGTCATTCTTCTTGCGATTATCTCGTCTATGAACTCGGGACTGTACGGATCATCCCGCGTCTTGTTTACGCAGGCTTCTGACGGCCGGGTGCCGAAAATTTTTTCAAAACTATCGAAGAAAAAGGTTCCCGTCTATGCGATTCTGACTTGTACGTCATTTTTATATGTAGGCGTCCTGATTTCTTTATTCGCAGGAAGCCGGACGTTTAATTATTTGATGGGTTCACTCGGCTATACCGTGCTGTTCATCTGGCTGATTATCGGATTCGCCCATTTGAAATCAAGAAAACATTCAACAGAACAGCCGGCTTATTACGTCAAATGGTTCCCGTACACGACATGGTTCGCGGTGCTTGCGCTTTTGGCCATCCTGATCGGCGTAATTGCGACGACATCCATCGTCATCACATGCATCACTGCGGCCATCTATCTGCTCATTACGGCTGCGTATCTTGTGAAAGGGAGACGTCAATAAATAAAAAAACTCTTGCCCCGCGGCAAGAGTTTTTTTAATGAACGGCCTTTTTTTCTGCGGCCAGAGCAGGTGTTTTCAGTTTTTTCGGTGTTATATTCACAAAACAAATGCTTGTGACGATCAGAAGCAGTCCGGCTAAAAGGCTGACGGTAAGCGGCTCATGCAGGAATATCGAGCTGACGACAATGGATATGAGCGGGATCAGGAAGGTGTAAGAGGCAACCTTGCTTGCTTCCCCTGAACCGACAAGCGTAAAAAAGGCGAGCCAGCCGAGCGCGATAACAAAAACTGAAATGAACAGAAGGCTCAGAATGAACGGAGCTTTCCATTGAATCGCTGAAAAGCTTTCTGAAAAATGGCCGGAGCTGACAAGCAGCACGCCGCCGATCAGAAGCTGAAGAGCGACCATCCAGATAGAATCCGCGCGTCCGCCCGTTCTTTTCACATATACCGTGCCGAGCGCCCAGCTGACCGCAGAGCCTAAGGCCAAAAGAATGCCGGCGATGGAAATATGGCCTCCGAAACCGGCTGCGCTGATGACGGCGACACCGGCAAAGCCCAGAATAAGACCGGCTATTTTTAAAGGATACATCGATTCCCCGAGCCACAGCCAAGAAAAAACGCCCATTAACACCGGCTGGAAAAACACGATGGCTGAAAATAGGCCGGCAGGCAGGTAATTCAAGCCGACCGTTTGCAGGCCGTAAAATAAAGTAATATTTAAAATGGCAGAAATAAGATAGATCGGCCACGTTTCTTTAAAACGCAGCTTTTTAAAACGGGGCAGCGCCACCATTAATAATAGAAGTCCGCCGATCAGCGTGCGGATTCCGGCAAACAGAAGAGGCGGCGAATAGGCAAGCGCGGCCTTTGTCAGCGGCCAGTTAATTCCCCATACCGTGACTAGAAACGCCAGCATAAGAGCCGTCTGTATTTTCGAAAGCTGTTTCACGTCGTTCACTCCTTGTAGAACAATTCCATCATATGATACGGTAATCAGTAAGATAAATAAAATGAATCTTTTTTATAAGGAGCATAAGTAAAACGTTATGACGATTACACAACTGCGGGTTTTTGTTCAAATCGCTGAAACGGGAAGCTTTACAAAAGCGGGGCAGGCGCTGAATATGACGCAGCCCGCCGTCAGCCATGCCATCTCTGCGCTTGAGTCAGAGCTCGGCATCAAGCTGATCATCCGCGAGCGCCGCAACGGCGTAAGGCTCACGGACACGGGCGGAAAAATTCTCGTCCATATCAGAGAGGTGCTCAAAGGCATAGAAAAAGCCGAGCAGCTGGCGGCCGCGGAAAGAGGTCTTGAACAGGGAACGATTCACATCGGCACATTTCCGGCCGCTTCCGCTTATTTCATTCCAAAGCTGATCAGCGTGTTTAAAAAACGGTATCCGAAGCTTGAACTGGTGCTTCATGAAGGAACGGCGGACGAAGTAAAAGAATGGCTGCAATCCCGGATGATTGACGCGGGCATTCTGCTGTTCCCGACAGAGGATATGGATTCCTTTCTGCTGAAAAAAGACAAAATGGCAGCGGTTATGCATAAAGATCATCCTCTCGCCGCACGCTCAACCGTAACGATAAAAGATCTGGACGGTGAACCGATGGTGGTTTGCGAAGGCGGTTACACGTCACCTTTTGCAGGCCTGTTTAAACAAGCCGGTGCCGAACTTTGCGCGGCCTTTACCGTGTTTAATGTCAGCACGTCCATCAATATGGTGCGGGAGGGGTTGGGCATGGCAATCTTATCCGATATGTCCATGGCCGGCAATCCCCTCCCGGAAGAAGTGGTGATTAAAGAGTTTACGCCGGATGTATTCAGGGAGGTGCAGCTGGCGGTTCCTTCCATGAAAGACGCATCACTTGCCGCCAAGCTTTTTATTGATGTCGCCGAGGAGCTGTTCATCCGTAAGAAAACCGCCGCTGACTGATTGTTCGAAGATCATCGAATCAAATTGTTTAACTCACGGGAAAAGCTGTGGTAAGGTGTGTGGAGAGACCTTGTTTAAGATCTGCTTACACTAAACCGCAAAGGAGAAAACGATGGCTGAACATACATTGAAAGATACTGCGTTTTCCGTATTGAATTTATCGCCGGTCGTACAGGGAGGAACGGTTGCTGAATCGTTCCGCAACAGCATGGATTTAGCGCGCCGCGCCGAGGAGTGGGGCTATAACCGCTATTGGCTTGCGGAGCATCATAATATAGAAGGCGTTGCCAGCTCGGCAACGGCGGTGCTGATCGGCCACATCGCCGGCGGCACGAAAAAAATCCGCGTCGGTTCTGGGGGTATTATGCTGCCGAATCATTCGTCACTTATAATCGCGGAGCAATTCGGAACCCTTGAAACGTTATATCCAGGGCGGATTGACCTCGGACTCGGGCGTGCGCCGGGTACCGACCAATTAACGGCGAGGGCCTTAAGAAGAAACATAAACAGCGGGGAGGATTTCCCGGAGCAGCTTGAAGAATTGAGAAATTACTTCAAACCGTCAGGCAATGTGCGCAATCTAGTCCGCGCCATTCCGGGCGAAGGGCTGGACGTGCCGATCTGGCTTCTGGGCTCAAGCGGCTTCAGCGCGCGTCTTGCGGGAGAGCTCGGGCTTCCGTTCGCCTTTGCGGCTCACTTTTCACCGAAAAACACCGTGCCCGCCCTTGAGCTGTACCGCAGCTCCTTCCGTCCGTCAGATGTACTGGATAAACCGTACGCGATGGTCGGCGTCACCGTCATTGCCGCCGATACGGATGAAAAGGCGGAGCATCTGGCAACATCGCATTATCAAAGATTTTTAGACCTCGTCCGCGGCACGCCGAACCAGCTGAAGCCTCCTGTTGAAGACATGGATCAAATCTGGTCGCCGTATGAAAAAGCGATGGTCAATGAACAGCTCAGTTCAACGATCGTCGGCGGACCGGAGCGTGTGAAGGAGAAGCTGGAAAGCTTCATCCGGACAACACAGGCGGATGAAATCATGGTGAATTCAGAAAGCTTTGAGCATGCCGACAGAATGAGATCATTTGAAATCATCGCCGAATTAAAAAGATGAAAAACAGGCAGCACATAATATATAGTGTGCTGCCTGTTTTTGTGTAATAATATGAAATTTCATACTATTATGATATTATTTATTAGAAAAATTTTCTTAAAATATAGGGAGTGAATAAAAATTTGGATGTTTCTTTGAAAGATGTTTTTGGTATATCGCGGAATGTTTTAAAAAGTTATGTTGATAGACAACAAATTGATGAGGATTACCAAGATAAAATTGAACTTACGGATCATCACATCGTAATATATGGTGAAACAAAAGTCGGAAAAACATTATTAAGAAAAAAATATGTAACCAAAGCTGAAAACACTATAGTGATAGACTGTACGAAGGGAGTTGATTTAGCTGATATTTACACACAAATTTTATACAAATCTGGTGTGGAGATATCTGATAACTTCTCCAAAAGTATTGAAAAGTGCTCAAAAATTGATAGTCAAGTAGAGGCGAACCTATTTCAATTTTTAAAAGCGAAAGTGACCGGAGATTCATCTGAAAAAGAGTTATTAAGTGAATCAGGGAAAATGGATCTTCCCAAGACCGTAAGTGTCAGAGTGGCTGAATCACTGAAGGAAAAAGGTATTCAGTTTATCGTACTGGATGACTTTCATTATTTAAATTTAGTCGATCAATATCTGTTGGCTTTTGACCTGAAAATGTTTTATCAAAGCGGCTTAAGATTCATTATAATCGGGACGAAAATTATAAATGGCTATTTTGAAAAATTCAATGGAGAATTATCTCAAAGGATTGATTATATTGATGCTACTAAATGGTCTACTAGAGATTTAATGAATATAAAGAGTAGAGGCTGTAAAGAGCTGAACATAGACATTAGTGAAGATGTAACAAATTATTTTATAGAGGCATCCAGCCAAATAGTTGCGGTATATCAACAACTTCTTTTTGACTATTGTCGTGAAAGTGGGATAAGAAAGAGAAGTCAGAATTACATTGTTCTTGACAGTCTTGAATTAGCTAAGGAATGTAATGCTTTGTATTATAAAAGAGTAAGTGAGGAATATCTGAGAAATATTCAAGACATTGCAGATGGAGAAAGAAAAGCGAAGCTGAAGTTATACTATTATATAATGAAAATTGTGTTAACATCTGATCTAGATATAGCGAGGAGAGGTTTTTCTTTCCAGTACTTGTATGAGAATATTCACCGAATCCATGAGAAAAAGTCAATAAATCATGGTGCGCTGACCTCTGTACTTAATCACTTCGATGAATTGCAATCCAAAAAGGATATCTTTCCAAAGGTTTTTACATACTATGATAAAAGACTATATATTTCAGATTCGTCATTTTATTATATTTTAAAGCATTTTAATAAAGAAAATATAGATGATGTTCTTCCGCCTCATGATTTTCAGCTTAGTTTTCAATTTAATGACTGATGGGCAGATACTGTTGTATCTGCCCTTTTTTATTCGCCGATCCGCTTGACTGAATTCCGGATGACGAGTTCCGGTTCATACACGACGTCATCCTTCTTCGGTTTTTTATGTTCTAAGCAGTCGATGACGTATTTTGCCGCCGCTTTCCCCATAATGGATTTCGGATGCTTGACAGAGGTGAGCTTCACCTCGGAAATCTGGGCGAAATGTGAATCGTCATAGCCCATGACCGACACGTCATCAGGCACCTTTAACCCGAATTCCCTGAGAAGATTAATCGTCTTCAGCGCAATTTCGTCATTGTAGCAAAGAATGGCCGTCGGATGTGACCCGCTGTTTTGCTCAAGGGTATGCTTAATTTTTTGGAGAAGCACGGTTTCTTTTTCCTCAGTCGTGTAAGTCACGATCATGTCCGGAGACGGGAAAATCCCGCGCTCCCGATGCGCCTGAAGATAGCCGTTCATCCGTTTGACGCCCTGCGTGTCATCCGCTTTAAAGATTCCCATAATGTGCGTGTGGCCGAGGGACATGACGTATTCGCAAGCCATCATGCCGCCTTTGACATCATTGACGGAAAAGCTTGGTGCGGCCAGCTCCGCATAAGAGGCGTTAATCATGGCAAACGGAATGCCGTTTTTCTCCAGATTGAGATAGTAGCCGATGTTGGGCGTCTGCAGCGCGCTTTTCGTAGGCTCGACAATCAGCCCGTCTATATTTTTGGACAGCAGGTTTTCAAGGCCGCGCCGTTCACTTTCTGTATTGTTGTTGGTGCTCGTCAGCAGCATGGAATAGCCCTGTTCGCTTAAATAAGATTCAATTCCCCTGATGATGCTCGGAAAAATATAGTCTGATATGTACGTTGTAATGACGCCGATCGTTTTGTTTGAATGCATGGCTGATTTCGCCGTGCGTGAAGCGACAAAGGTGCCTCCGCCCTGAACGCTGTACAGCAGCCCCTGCGAGACCAAATCTCCGATCGCCTTTCTGATGGTATGGCGGCTGACGCCGAACTGCTGCATCAGCTCATTTTCCGTAGGCAGCTTTTCGTCCGGCTGTATTTTTCCTTGATTCAGCCATGAACAAATTTCTTCTTTTACTTGAGCATATTTCGGTAGCATATCAATTCCTCCAAAATGTATACGGACAAATTCCAGTATAACATAGTAAGCCCTTTCATCAAGCTGTAAAAATAATTGACAGATTATGAAAAACTGCTTATTCTTTATTTGTACGTACTAATTTTCCTTATTTTTAGATAAAATTCTTTATAAGTACGTACAAATGCGGCGGTTCTGAAGAAAACAAAGCAACATCAAGCGTCGCACTCAGATTTGTAAGCGTTTTTATTCTATTATTCGCGGGAGGGTAAAATTCATGAAGAATCACCCGGCACCAATTGGCTCAAATGTACCTGTCACTCGGCAGCATTCCAAGTGGTTTGTCATTCTCATCTCATGCGCGGCCGGACTGGGAGGGCTTTTGTACGGTTATGACACGGCGGTGATTTCCGGCGCCATCGGTTTCCTGAAAGATTTGTACCGCTTAAGTCCTTTTATGGAAGGGCTCGTGATTTCAAGCATAATGATCGGCGGTGTTTTCGGCGTCGGGATTTCCGGATTTTTGAGTGACCGTTTCGGACGGAGAAAGATTTTGATGGCAGCGGCGCTGTTGTTTGCGGTGTCAGCGGTTGTCTCTGCACTTTCTCAAAGTGTGTCTTCCTTAGTGATCGCCAGAGTCATCGGCGGTCTGGGAATCGGCATGGGCTCCTCGCTTTCTGTCACGTATATTACCGAAGCCGCTCCGCCGGCCATACGCGGCAGTCTGTCTTCACTGTATCAGCTGTTTACGATATTAGGGATCTCCGGCACTTATTTTATTAACCTCGCCGTTCAGCAGTCCGGCTCGTATGAATGGGGAGTGCACACCGGCTGGCGCTGGATGCTCGCTTACGGCATGATTCCGTCCGTCATCTTTTTTATCGTGCTGCTTATCGTGCCTGAAAGCCCGCGCTGGCTTGCGAAAGCGGGGCGCCGGAATGAAGCCCTCGCCGTGCTGACGCGCATTAACGGCGAGCAGACCGCGAAAGAAGAAATCAAACAAATCGAAACGTCTTTACAATTAGAAAAAATGGGGTCATTGTCTCAGCTGTTTAAACCGGGGCTGAGAAAAGCGCTTGTGATCGGGATTCTGCTGGCTTTATTCAATCAGGTCATCGGCATGAACGCAATTACGTATTACGGGCCGGAAATTTTCAAAATGATGGGCTTCGGACAGAATGCGGGGTTTATCACGACATGCATCGTCGGTGTCGTTGAAGTGATTTTCACCATTATCGCGGTTCTTTTAGTCGATAAGGTGGGCCGGAAAAAGCTGATGGGGGTCGGATCAGCCTTTATGGCGCTGTTCATGATCTTAATCGGGGCATCCTTTTATTTTAAGCTGGCGAGCGGTCCGGCTTTAGTCGTCATCATATTGGGATTCGTCGCCGCTTTCTGCGTATCAGTCGGGCCGATTACGTGGATCATGATTTCGGAAATCTTTCCGAACCACCTCCGCGCACGCGCCGCCGGTATCGCGACGATATTCTTATGGGGGGCCAACTGGGCGATCGGCCAGTTCGTGCCGATGATGATCAGCGGGTTAGGGCTCGCGTACACCTTCTGGATATTCGCCGTCATTAATATTCTCTGTTTCTTGTTTGTCGTGACGATCTGCCCTGAGACGAAAAATAAATCATTAGAAGAAATAGAAAAACTCTGGATAAAATGAAAGCGTTTTACGACAAAAGTCCGCTCCGGCGGGCTTTTGTCTGTCACCTTCATTCCGTTTCTGTATATAATGACTGTATCAAGGAGATACTGGGAAATCCTGCGAAGAATGTCGACGAATTGACCTTTAACAGTTGAATTAACAATGTCATCCTGTTAAAATAATTAAAGAAAGCAGACATAATTTTTTTTGGCTATGATGGGACGTTTTTTGTCATAGCGGGACATTTTCTGTCCAGTATGAATAGGAAGGAACGTTTGAGTCATGAACCAGTTAATACAAGCTCAAAAAAAATTATTGCCTGATCTTTTGCTTGTGATGCAGAAAAGATTTGAAATCTTGCAGTATATCAGGCTTACCGAACCGATCGGCCGCAGAAGTCTTGCAGCCAGTCTCGGATTGACCGAGCGCGTTCTCAGAAGCGAGGTTCAGTTTTTGAAAGAACAGAATCTCATCGATATTAAAACAAACGGCATGACAATGACGGAAGAGGGCTACTCACTGCTTTCGATTCTGGAAGATACGATGAAGGATGTTTTAGGATTGACGCTTTTGGAAAAGACATTAAAAGAGCGGCTTAATCTGAAAGACGCCATTATCGTTTCCGGAGACAGCGACCAATCTCCTTGGGTCAAAAAAGAATTAGGGAGAGCGGCCGTTGCATGTATGAAAAAGAGATTTTCAGGCAAAAATATCGTCGCTGTAACCGGCGGTACGACAATTGAAGCCGTCGCCGATATGATGACGCCGGATTCAAAAAACCGCGAGCTCCTGTTTGTGCCCGCAAGAGGCGGTTTAGGCGAAGATGTGAAAAACCAGGCGAACACCATATGCGCGCATATGGCGGAAAAGGCTTCAGGCACTTACCGGCTTTTGTTCGTTCCCGGGCAGCTGTCACAAGGCGCCTACTCATCTATTATTGAAGAGCCTTCCGTAAAAGAGGTGCTTCACACGATTAAATCAGCGAGTATGCTCGTTCACGGAATCGGCGAAGCTAGAACAATGGCGGAGCGAAGAAACACGCCTTTGGAAGATTTGAAGAAAATAGATGACAATCATGCGGTGACAGAGGCATTCGGCTACTACTTTAATGCGGACGGAGAAGTCGTTCACAAGGTGCATTCAGTCGGAATGCAGCTTGATGACCTCGATGCCATTCCCGACATTATCGCGGTAGCGGGCGGATCATCAAAAGCAGAAGCAATCGAAGCTTATTTTAAAAAGCAGCGAAACACGGTTCTCGTCACGGACGAAGGAGCCGCAAAGAAGTTATTAAGGGATAACAGTCCCTCAATATAAATATCTCTCACTTATTTAAAGGAGGAAATAATCATGGCAGTAAAAGTCGGTATTAACGGTTTTGGTCGTATTGGACGTAACGTATTCCGCGCAGCATTAAACAATCCTGAAGTTGAGGTAGTAGCGGTTAACGATTTAACAGACGCTAACATGCTTGCTCATCTTTTACAATATGATTCCGTACACGGAAAATTAGATGCAGAAGTTAAAGTTGACGGCAGCAACCTTGTTGTTAACGGCAAAACAATCGAAGTTTCTGCTGAGCGCGATCCTGCGAAACTCAGCTGGGGCAAACAAGGCGTTGAAATCGTAGTTGAATCTACTGGTTTCTTCACAAAACGCGCAGACGCTGCGAAACACTTAGAAGCAGGCGCGAAAAAAGTTATCATCTCTGCACCTGCTAACGAAGAAGATATCACAATCGTTATGGGTGTTAACGAAGACAAATACGATGCGGCTAACCACCATGTTATCTCTAACGCATCTTGCACAACAAACTGCCTTGCGCCGTTTGCAAAAGTACTTAACGACAAATTCGGCATCAAACGCGGTATGATGACAACTGTTCACTCTTACACAAACGATCAGCAAATTCTTGATCTTCCGCACAAAGACTACCGTCGTGCGCGTGCAGCAGCTGAAAACATCATTCCTACATCAACTGGCGCTGCTAAAGCAGTTTCCCTCGTTCTTCCTGAACTGAAAGGCAAACTGAACGGCGGAGCTATGCGTGTGCCGACTCCAAACGTTTCTCTTGTTGACCTAGTTGCTGAACTGAACAAAGACGTAACGGCTGAAGACGTAAACGCAGCTCTTAAAGAAGCGGCTGAAGGCGATCTTAAAGGAATCCTTGGCTACAGCGAAGAGCCATTAGTATCCGGAGACTACAACGGCAATGCTAACTCTTCTACAATCGATGCTCTTTCTACAATGGTTATGGAAGGCAGCATGGTAAAAGTAATCTCTTGGTACGATAACGAAAGCGGCTACTCTAACCGCGTTGTTGACCTTGCAGCTTACATCGCAAAACAAGGTCTTTAATTCATAGCTCCCGGAAAGGGCCGGACTTGGTTCTTTCGGACAGAAACGCTATAATGAAAGCGGACAAGGGAAGGGGACGGACTCCCTTTCCCTTTTTCCATGAGAACCGGCTTTCAGAAAGCGCCGGATTGCTGCAGAACGTCCGCGTTTTGAAGTTTCCGCGGCACTTTCGTTTTCTTAGCCGCCTGCCCTGGCTCAGAAGACGATCTGCCCCGTGCCCGGAAGCTGCAATCTGCCCCGCGGCGGAAGCATCATGAGGCGGTTTCACGTTTCACGTTTTTCGTGCTATGCAAACCATTTTGAAGGAGGATCTCCTAAGGCATGAATAAAAAAACAGTAAAAGACATCGACGTAAAAGGCAAAGTCGTATTCTGCCGCGTTGACTTTAACGTTCCAATGAAAGACGGGGAAGTAACAGACGATACTCGTATCCGAGCTGCGCTTCCAACAATCAAACACCTTGCAGACCAAGGCGCGAAAGTCCTTCTTGCGAGCCACTTAGGCCGCCCGAAAGGCGAAGTGGTTGAGGAGCTTCGTTTAACTCCTGTCGCTGCACGCTTAGGCGAACTGCTCGGAAAAGAAGTGAAAAAAGCGGATGAAGCTTACGGCGATGCTGTAAAAGCACAAATTTCTGATATGAAGGACGGAGACGTTCTTGTATTGGAAAACGTACGTTTCTACCCTGGTGAAGAGAAAAACGATCCTGAGCTTGCTAAAGCATTTGCTGAGCTTGCGGATGTATATGTCAATGACGCATTCGGTGCTGCCCACCGTGCTCACGCATCTACAGCCGGAATTGCCGAGCATCTGCCGGCGGTTGCAGGATTCTTGATGGAAAAAGAGCTTGACGTTCTCGGCAAAGCCGTGACAAATCCTGAGCGCCCGTTTACGGCAATCATCGGCGGCGCGAAAGTAAAAGACAAAATCGGCGTAATCGAAAGTCTGCTTGATAAAGTGGACAACCTGATCATCGGCGGAGGTCTTGCTTACACATTCGTAAAAGCGCTTGGCTATGAAGTCGGTAAATCTTTGCTTGAAGAAGATAAAATCGAACTTGCAAAATCATTCATGGACCGCGCGAAAGAAAAAGGCGTTACATTCTATATGCCGGAAGACGTGCTCGTTGCTGATGATTTCTCTAACGATGCAAACGTTCAAATCGTGCCGATCTCTGAGATTCCAAGTGATTTAGAAGCGATCGACATCGGAACGAAAACCCGCGAAACGTATGCTGAAGTTATCAAAAACAGCAAACTTGTCGTATGGAACGGACCGATGGGCGTATTCGAAATCGACTTGTTCGCTCAAGGCACAAAAGCAGTGGCTGAAGCATTGGCAGAGGCAAACGATACATACTCTGTCATCGGCGGAGGAGACTCTGCGGCAGCCGTTGAAAAATTCGGCCTTGCTGACAAAATGAGCCATATCTCAACAGGCGGCGGCGCATCCCTTGAATTCATGGAAGGCAAAGAGCTTCCGGGTGTAGCTGCGCTGAACGATAAATAAAAACTGCTATAAGGAAGTGGAACAGATGAGAAAACCAATTATAGCCGGTAACTGGAAAATGAACAAAACACTCGGCGAAGCTGTCAGCTTCGTTGAAGAAGTGAAATCTTCCATTCCAGCAGCAGACAAAGCGGAAGCCGTTGTTTGCGCACCAGCTCTTTTCTTAGAAAAGCTGACTTCTGCTGTTAAAGGAACTGACCTGAAAGTCGGCGCCCAAAACATGCATTTTGAAGAAAACGGTGCGTTCACAGGTGAAATCAGCCCGGTCGCTCTGAAAGACCTTGGCGTGGATTACTGCGTCATCGGCCACTCTGAGCGCCGTGAAATGTTCGCTGAAACTGATGAAACAGTTAACAAAAAAGCGCATGCCGCTTTCAAACACGGCATTGTGCCGATCATTTGCGTAGGTGAAACGCTTGAAGAGCGCGAAGCCGGAAAAACAAATGATCTTGTTGCCGATCAAGTGAAAAAAGGTCTTGCGGGTCTTTCTGAAGAGCAAGTTGCCGCTTCCGTTATTGCGTATGAGCCAATCTGGGCAATCGGAACAGGCAAATCTTCTACAGCGAAAGATGCTAACGACGTCTGCGCGCATATCCGTAAAGTCGTTGCTGAAAGCTTCAGCCAGGAAACTGCTGACAAGCTCCGCATTCAATACGGCGGCAGCGTAAAACCTGCAAATATTAAAGAATATATGGCAGAGTCCGATATTGACGGTGCTTTGGTCGGCGGCGCAAGCCTTGAACCGCAGTCATTCGTTCAATTATTGGAGGAAGGTCAATATGAGTAAAAAACCAGCTGCACTCATCATTCTTGATGGGTTCGGATTACGCAATGAAACAGTCGGAAACGCAGTCGCACAAGCGAAAAAACCGAATTTCGACCGTTATTGGAACCAATACCCTCATCAGACGCTGACGGCATCAGGCGAAGCAGTCGGACTGCCTGAAGGACAGATGGGGAACTCTGAAGTCGGTCATTTGAATATCGGCGCAGGACGTATTGTGTACCAAAGCTTAACACGCGTGAACGTTGCCATCCGCGAAGGCGAATTCGAACGCAATCAAACGTTCCTTGACGCCATCAAAAACGCGAAAGACAACGACAAAGCGCTGCACCTGTTCGGCCTTCTTTCTGACGGAGGCGTACACAGTCATATCAATCATTTATTCGCGCTGCTGAAGCTTGCGAAAAGTGAAGGACTGACGAAGGTGTATATTCACGGTTTCCTCGACGGCCGCGATGTAGGTCCGCAAACAGCGAAAACTTACATTCAGCAGCTGAATGAGCAGATCGAAGAAATCGGTGTCGGCGAAATCGCCAGCATTTCCGGACGCTACTACTCCATGGACCGCGACAAACGCTGGGACCGTGTGGAAAAAGCGTACCGCGCAATGGCTTACGGCGAAGGCCCGTCTTACCGCAGCGCGATGGATGTAGTCGATGATTCTTATGCGAACGGCATTCATGATGAATTCGTCATTCCGTCCGTCATCACAAAAGAAAACGGTGAACCCGTTGCGAAAATTCATGACGGCGATTCTGTGATTTTCTATAATTTCAGACCGGACCGCGCTATCCAGATTTCAAACACGTTTACCAACAAAGATTTCCGCGATTTCGACCGCGGTGAAAATCATCCGAAAAACCTGTATTTCGTCTGCCTGACTCACTTCAGTGAATCTGTTGACGGATATGTGGCTTTTAAACCGGTAAACCTTGACAATACGGTGGGTGAAGTATTAGCACAGCACGGGTTAAAACAGCTTCGCATTGCAGAAACTGAAAAGTATCCGCACGTTACGTTCTTTATGAGCGGCGGCCGCGAAGAAGAATTCCCGGGCGAAGAGCGCATCCTCATTAACTCGCCGAAGGTCGCGACATATGACCTGAAGCCTGAAATGAGCGCGTATGAAGTGAAGGATGCTCTTGTAAAAGAAATCGCGGCTGACAAGCACGACGCGATCATCCTGAACTTTGCAAACCCTGACATGGTCGGCCACTCCGGAATGGTCGAACCGACGATTAAAGCAATTGAAGCAGTGGACGAATGCTTAGGCGAAGTGGTTGACGCCATCATCGCTAAAGGCGGACATGCCATCATTACCGCTGATCACGGTAATGCGGACATTCTGATTACAGAAACAGGCGAACCGCACACTGCCCATACGACAAACCCAGTCCCAGTCATTGTGACGAAAGAAGGCGTGACGCTGCGCGAAGGCGGAATCCTAGGCGACCTCGCACCAACGTTATTAGACCTTCTCGGTGTTGAAAAACCGAAAGAAATGACAGGAACATCTTTAATTCAAAAATAAGCGTAAATCAAAAGGAGAGACAAACTCATGCCATACATTGTTGATGTTTATGCACGCGAAGTCCTCGACTCCCGCGGCAACCCAACAGTTGAAGTTGAAGTATATACAGAAACAGGAGCTTTCGGCCGCGCATTAGTGCCAAGCGGAGCTTCTACAGGTGAATACGAAGCGGTTGAGCTTCGTGACGGCGACAAAGACCGTTACCTTGGAAAAGGCGTGTTAACTGCTGTTAACAACGTAAACGAAATCATTTCTCCAGAGCTTCTCGGCTTTGACGTAACTGAACAAAACGCAATCGATCAGCTTTTAATCGAGCTTGACGGAACTGAAAACAAAGGCAAACTCGGTGCGAACGCAATCCTTGGCGTATCTATGGCTTGTGCGCGCGCAGCTGCTGATTTCTTACAGATTCCTCTTTACCAATACCTTGGAGGATTCAACTCAAAAACGCTTCCTGTACCGATGATGAACATCGTAAACGGCGGAGAGCATGCTGACAACAACGTAGACATTCAAGAATTCATGATTATGCCTGTAGGCGCGCCTAACTTCCGTGAAGCGCTTCGCATGGGCGCTCAAATCTTCCACAGCCTGAAATCAGTTCTTTCTGCTAAAGGAATGAACACAGCTGTAGGTGACGAAGGCGGATTCGCTCCGAACCTTGGTTCTAACGAAGAAGCGCTTCAAACAATCGTTGAAGCAATCGAAAAAGCCGGCTTCAAACCTGGCGAAGAAGTGAAGCTTGCTATGGATGCTGCATCTTCTGAGTTCTACAACAAAGAAGACGGCAAATACCATCTGTCTGGCGAAGGCGTTGTGAAAACATCTGCTGAAATGGTTGACTGGTACGAAGAAATGGTTTCTAAATACCCAATCATCTCTATCGAAGACGGACTTGACGAGAACGACTGGGAAGGCCACAAACTTCTTACAGAGCGTCTTGGCAAAAAAGTTCAGCTTGTCGGTGACGACCTTTTCGTTACAAACACGAAAAAGCTTGCTGAAGGTATCAAAAACGGCGTAGGCAACTCTATCCTGATCAAAGTAAACCAAATCGGTACATTGACTGAAACATTCGATGCGATCGAAATGGCGAAACGCGCGGGCTACACTGCCGTTATCTCTCACCGTTCAGGTGAAACTGAAGACAGCACAATCGCTGATATCGCTGTGGCAACTAATGCAGGACAAATCAAAACAGGTGCTCCGTCCCGTACGGACCGTGTTGCGAAATACAACCAGCTTCTTCGCATCGAAGATCAGTTGGCTGAAACTGCTCAATACCACGGTATCAACTCTTTCTATAACTTGAATAAGTAAGCATAAAAAGGGCTTGGCTGCATCTGCAGCCAAGCCCTTTTAAGTGTGGGAGAGCTGAATTTCTAGAATTTCTATTACCCTGACAAAAGCAGTCAGGGTTTTTTTGAGTTGGAGTGTTTGAATGATCAAAATCAGTTTATCTTTACGCATTTCCTACAATGTTAGGTTGGGAATATGGATAATTAAGACCAAACTGAACTTGCAAAGTTTCAAATAAGATGCCGCACTTTTAAAAGTCATGACAATAGGGTGAATAAAGAAATGATAACTACGCTCGAGCTTAGCGCATAAAACCAGATATCTCCCTTGATGAATGGATGTTCGAGAGTACAGACCTACTAATATTACTCGGATCGAATATCTGAGGCTAAAAATTTCACTAGCCGATCTTGAAAAAGGACAGTGAAGCTTTAAAGCTTACAGGAGGATGGTTATTACTTTTTACGGAGTAACTGTCGGTTTAGCGAATAGCAGACGCTTGGAATCAAGAAAACATACAAGAAATGATAACATTTGCATTTTATGATATGGAACTCCCGGTATCTAGTAGGAATCTGGTTACTGCATCAGGAGAAAACTCTCTTAGACCCCGAGAGAAGTATTGAAAAATAAACCATGTTTGAACAACTGTATACATTGGATCATGGTATCCGCTCAATAAAACTCACCAACTCGGACACTTCTTCAAATTTAATGAAAACATTCAATTAATGTAAGGTTGTGAGTATAACTAGTATTTAGTTAATGACAAAGCATGGTCTGACCCTTTCAATATTCCTAAAACGAGAAGTAAACAATCTTGTGATCACAGATACTTATATCCTTAATTCAGCCATCTCAGATACAGAACGGATAGTCATTAGCTGTGCCCTAGATAAAAAACAATGGTCTACAGCTGCCCGGAATTTAGCTGCATATAATACTTATAAAAGTTAAGGTAGTAGCTGATTGTGTTGACGCCCTCTCAGAACAAAATAATAGTTACTTAATTCCTTATTAATCTAAATAATTTTGATGACAACTCCAAAAGAAAGTATTCTCTCCTTTAAATAAGAGTTCCTGTGTAACATAACTGTTGTTCTTTTACTTGCAAAAGGCAGGATTACGATATTTTTTATTTTAAAATTTGTGATGCAGTAATGTGAAAACCGTTTTATTTCTTTCCTAAAGCATTTTAAAAATTACATTCCTAAAAACAAAGGACTTCTTTTTGGTATTATAAAAAACTGCCCTGTTAAAATAAAGTATAAAATACCCCCCCGAGAATCTCATAAAATAAAAAAATTACATAAAACCCATTGTTTACTATAGGAAAATATGGTAGATTATTATTGAACAGGTTAATAGAGATTTTATCCAGTAAAAAATGAGGAGGTAGATAGTATGAAGAAGACAAAGATATTAAAAACACCAGAATTGAAAGTGACAAAAGATTTAAATTTGATAGACCCATGTGGAGATGTTCTTGAAGAAATTAAAGAACATGAAGTTTCAGGAGCTTTCAATACCTGGAATACAACAACTACTAGCCTGGGGGGCATTTTAGTAAGTGAGGTTCTTGGAAATAAAGGCAAAGTTTGTACAGGTACTAAAGAATGTCAAGGTACTTGCTGAAATAAGTATAAAATAGGCAGTGTAATTAACTGCCTATTTTGCAAAAAATATATTAAGGTAGGATCATTAACTTTGAAAACTAACAAATATAATCTCCAATACTGGATGAAAATGTTTCCTGAGGTTAACAATAAAGATGAATTGCAAAAGATTTTTTTAAATGTATCTGGTAAGACGATTCAATCATTAATTAGAGACGATACTAATATTGAGCAAAATAAAAGTATTATAGATATTGATAGAGTCTTAGATCATAAAAAAAGTGATTTTTTAGTGAGAAATTCTGAAGAATTTTTAGAGCATAATCCATTTTTTCATTTTTTTTCTCCTTTTCTTAACTGCAAAATTGAAGAATTCTTAGTAAAAGTAAGAATTGAAGATGCAGTAGATAATGAGGATGAATTTGTGAAAAAGGTAATTAAACATATAATGGATTTAATGTTTGAAAAAGCTTTTAGGGTTCTTGTTTTGGAAGTGAATATTGCAAGATTAGAGGGGAATTTAGAGGGGACTACCCCGGAAGAAAGACTAAATCATTTTTTAGTTGTATCTTTAAATGATGAATCATTTTTAAAAAGTGTTTATAAAGAATATGAAGTATTAACAAGTTTATTATGTGTAACGATTGATGATTATTTCACATATGTAATGGAAATAATAAAAAACACAAAACGAGAAATTAGTTCATTAAACTCTAAATTCAACTCTGATAACGATTTAGGTGCAATAACAAATATAACCACCGGTCTAGGAGATACTCATCAAAAAGGAAAATCTGTTTCAACAATATATTTTAAAAGTGGCAAGAAAATAATTTATAAACCCAGAGATTTAACGCTTGAACAAGGTTTCCAGGAAGTATTATATTGGTTGGGCGAGAAAAACATACCGGGAATTTTAAATTTCAAAAGAGTTCAAATACATACAGTAAATGATTCAGGTTGGATGGAGCACATAGATTATAAAAGTTGTTTTAATAAAAACGAAGCAAATGATTTCTATACTCGTTCAGGTAATCTTCTTTGTTTACTGTATCTTCTAAATGCAGTAGATTTTCATCATGAAAATTTAATAGCCCATGGTTCTTTCCCAGTATTAGTTGACTTAGAATCATTATTTCATGCAAGACTAAAGGTTGACCAAATTGATAAAAAGTCAGCTGTTGTTAAAGCAACTGAATTAGTTGATAACTCTGTACAGTCAATAAGTTTATTGCCTACAAAAATTTCTAAGAGAGTAGGAGACAAAGACATAAGTCTAGATATAGGGGGATTAGCTGCCTATAAGGAACAACTCTCTCCTCATAAATCATTAGTAATTGAAAATGCAGGAACAGATACGATTAAAATTTTAAGAAAAAATACTTTCATTAAACCTCAATTAAACAACCCTTCCATTAAAACAGGGTCTTACTTATATTCAGAAAATTATACGGGACAAATTAAAGATGGTTTTGCAAGTTTATATAGTTGGGTGATGTTAAATAAAGATGAATTCTGGGATAAAATTTCTCAAACTTTTAAAGAAACAAATAGCAGGTTTATCTTCAGACCCACTTACTTATACACTCAGCTTTTAAGAATCTCAAGTCATCCAGATTTTATGAGAGATACCTATAGACGTAAGATTATTTTACATAGAATCGGCATTGATTATATACAAGAGTATAAAGATATATTGAACTCAGAATATAAAGATTTATTAACTGGGGACGTTCCATTTTTTAGATCCTCTATTGAACATGAACATTTAATAGATTCTAGAGGGAAAAGAATTCACAGCATTCTGGAAGAACCTCCAATAAAAACAGTAAAGCAAAAGATTTTCAATCTTTCGAAAGAAGATTTGAAAAGACAGATTGATTTTATTGAAATGTCTTACATTAGTAATGAAAAAAGATTGAAAGAAGTTACTGATATAAAATTCTCTAAAGCTGCAAGCTTAAATAAAATTAAGTCAGAAAATTGGATAGATGAAGCAACCCAGATAGGCGAATTTATAGTTGAAAACAGTGTATGTGGTATAAATAAAAAACAAAAAGATAGAATGTGGATAGGTCCTAGTCTTGAGGGTATTGAGGAAGACATTTGGAATGCAAATGTATTGGGATTCGATATATATAATGGTAATTCAGGGATTGCTCTATTTTTAGGGTACTTGGGCGAAATCCTCAACAGAAAGGATTTTAAGCAAGCAGCTATCGAAACTATGAGACCAATACAGAAGTTTATCTCTGAAATAAAAGAAGATCACCCATATTTAATAGGTGCATTTCAAGGTATATCAGGATATTTTTATACATTAAATAAGTTATCTAATTTATTTGGAGATTCAGAATTAAGGAAGACCTCGCTTGAAAACATCGGTGTTTTATCGAAGTTAGGTAAATTCGATAAAGTATACGATTTAATAGGAGGGTCTTTAGGTAGTTTAGCAGTTATGCTTTCCATAATACCAGATATTACTGAAGAGAATAACAAAAAGGAAATTTTAAAGATTTCACATACTCATTGTGAACATATATTAAGTGTAGCAAAAAATTTTGAGGAGCAAATATCGTGGCCAGGGAAATTTTCAGCAGCATATTCAGGGTTTTCCCATGGTAATTCTGGTTTTATCGCATACTTATATAAATATTTTAAGTTAACAAATGATGAAAAATTATTGGAAGTCATTCAAAGGGCCTTAAGATTTGAAAGGAGATTGTACTCTGAAGACCACAATAATTGGTATACCACAGAAAATAAAGATAAGTTAGCTAATGGATGGTGTCACGGAGCTCCAGGTATACTTTTAAGTAAATTGATTTTAAAAGATAATGGTTTTGAAGACGAGTACATTGAAAAAGAAATATCGACTGCAATAGATTCTTCTATTCGTAATGGCATTGGCAATAACCCTACATATTGTCATGGAGATTTAGGTGTGCTTTCTATATTGAATTATGCTTCTGATTTAACTAACAATATTAATTTGAAGAATAGATGTTTAAGAACTTATCAAGACCTATTTGAAAATGTTTTGACCAAGAAATGGAGAAAGAGAGACTTAGTCTGTACTAGATCATATAGTTTAATGATCGGATTATCAGGAATAGGTTACTCAATGATCAAAAATTATGCTCCGGAAATTGTTCCCAATTTTTTATGGTTAGAATAAGCTTTAATACTCTTATTCAAAGTCATACTTGAAAGGAGGTGAGAGAATTATGAAGAAAGATATGGTCAAAAAGGTTTCAGGTTTTATTGAAGAAGACGAACTTATATCGTTAGCTAATGGTGATAATGCTACTGGAGGAGCTACTCCAGCAACAGTCGTTTTAACTGCAACTATTGGACTCACTGGAACGACTTTTACAGTTACTTTAAGTGCAGCATCATGTCCAACATCAGCGTGTACAAAACAGTGTAACAAATAAACATAATGTGTTAATAGAGAATTGTTTTAACAAACAATTCTCTATTAAATCTTTTGGAGAGGTTATAAATGGATATTAGCTATGAAAACAATAATTTCATCAGAGATGCTGTAATTAATTTCAGTTCGCCGACAAACGAAGTAGAAAAATTAAGAATAAAAAACAAAGATTACTTTGGCAACTTTTATACATTCTTTTTAGATTTTTATCAACAAAAATTAGTTAATACTTTAGAAAACGCAAGTAAGGAAAATAATTTAAAACTTAACAAACATAAAATTATAAGTAGTGCGTTAGAGGCTTTTAGCCAGGAATTAATTCAGTTATGTATAAGAACTTTAATCGTTGATATTAATGAAAGAAAAGAAAATGGTTTATTAGAAGGAAAAGATTCAAGGTTACGCTATAAGAATTATAATAATTTAATTTTTAAGAGTGAATATGTGGCTGGAATTTTGAATAAGTATCCTGTTTTAACCTATTTAATTTCTAGTAGAATATCAAATAAAATCTTGTACTTGAAAGAAGTTCTAGAGAATTTAAGAAAAAATCGTCAAGACATTTATAGAGAACTAAAAATTGAATTTGATGAAGTCTCCAATATTTATTTTAGCAGCGGAGACACTCATAATGGAGGGAAAAATGTCTTAATAATTGAAACAAACCAAGGGAAAATTGTATATAAGCCGCATAGTTTATCTCCTGATATCTTATTTAATAGTATAGTTGACTATGTTAATAATTCAGATAAAATTCTAAAAAAAATTTATAAAATTAGAACGCTTAATTATAAAGACTATGGCTATCAAGAGTTTATTGATTATAAAGAATGTGAGACTTCCGAAAAACTGAACTTCTATTTTTATAGAGTAGGTGTAAGTTTATCTATTTTTCACATTATAGGATGCGATGATTTGCATCATGAAAACTTAATTGCACATGGCGAATATCCTGTTGTTATTGACTTGGAGACTCTGATAAAAAATAATTCTATGTATAAACCAAGAAATAATAATTTAATTGATAATTTTCATGAGGATATTAATTACTCAGTTCTTGGCACTATGCTTCTCCCATTAAATTTACAAACTTCTATATTTGATTTTGACCTTGGCGGAATATCAAATGATGAAAATCAAACATCAGAAATATGGAAATCGTATATTATAGATTTCGAAGGAACTGATGAAATTCAGTTAACTAAAAAATCAGTAATAATGAACAGTACTCAAAACAGAGCTGCATATAATGGGAAAGCCGCAGACCCTAAAGATTATATTGAAGAAATATTAAAAGGTTTTACAGATTGTTATAATTTTGTTTTAGAAAATAAAAGTGGTTTTTATGATTTGGTAAAAACAGTAGGAAGCAGCAACCTGGAAGTAAGGCAAGTTTTAAGAGCTACCAGTATATATGCAAGGTTTTTAGAAGCTTCCACTCATCCAAATTATTTATCTAGTTTTGAGGAAAGAAAGGAATTATTTAAAAAAATAAATATTGCGGAAGGAGTAACAGATAAATTTAGCAAGAAGAATTTAAATGAGTTGGAATCTTTAATGTGTAATGATGTTCCGTATTTTTCAACAATGTATAATTCTTTGGATTTGATTTGTAATAAAAGTACAAGTATAGTAAATTTTTTTAGAGAGTGTTTACTTGATGTTGTATTAAACAAAATTAAAAGTATAAGTAAAACAAGTTTAAAAAAACAGCAATATTATATTCGAATGTCACTTACTACAACTATAAAAGACAGTTGGAAAAGAACAAACAAACACAATAAGAAATATCGTCCTAAATTATTTGGAAATAATAATAAAAATTATTTAGAGTGCGCAACAGAAATAGGAGACTTATTTTTAGAAACAGCAATATGGAATAATGATAGAAGCAAATGTACTTGGGTAACACCTATAATATCTGAGAATAATAAAGTAAAATTGGGTCCATTGAACTTTAACTTATATGAAGGTGGAGGAGTAATATTATTCTTAGCTTTACTTGGAAAAGAAACTGGTAATAAAGAGTACTTTGATTTAGCCTTTGCAGGAATGAGAGGTATTGAAGAACTTTTTTTGAGTGATGATAAGATGGATGGCCGGTTATCATTATTTACAGGGATAGGTTCCTTAGCCTATATATATTACCACCTATACACTTATACAAATGATTATAAATACTATGAAAAATTTAAAAAATATATTAATAAAATAAATGAAATGAATATTTCAGGAGATATACCATTGGATATTGTAGGGGGAGTATCTAGTCTTATTGTTTTTTTATTAAACCTATATAAGGAAACTAAATTAGATATTTTAAACTCCGTGTGTTGTAAACTAGGTAATACTTTATATCAATGCTTAGAAAAGAATGGTAAATATAATTATCTAACAGGACTTTCACATGGATATTCTGGTTTTACGTGGGCTCTTTGTTATCTGGGTCACATTACTAAAGACGAAAAATACACAACTTTAGGAAAAGAGTTATTGAAAAGAGAAAATAAGTTTTTTGATTTGAATACCTCTAATTGGAAGGATTTAAGAGAAGGAGAGGGGAACTCTGATCCAGTATATTGGTGTCATGGTGCGGGAGGTATAGCTCTATCAAGAGCTTTTTTAAAAAATCTGTTAAAGAACAAAGAGAACGTAGTTGATAAAGAAGTTGATAAAGAAGTTGATAAAGAAGTTGATAAAGATTTAAATTGCGCTATAAGCAAGCTCCTTTCCGATGGATTTAAAAAAACAACTGATCATAGCTTATGTCATGGTATTTTTGGTAATATAGATATATTATTGAAATTAAGTGAACTTCTCAATGATATTGATCTTCAGGAAGTAGCATTTAAAGAAGCTCAAAATGCAATTAATTATATTAGAAATAAAGGTTTTATTCCAGGTTTACAGGATCATTTTGATTTAAATACATTTATGCTGGGACTTGGAGGCGTAGGCTACAGCTTATTAAGGTTACACAATCCTGTCAATCCTTCATTGTTAGCAATGGAAGTAAGGAGTTACAATGAATGATAGTGAAGAAAAAAAAGAGAGTACCTATTGTAAAACAATTGCAACAAACTGAATGTGGACTTTGCTGTTGTGCTATGTTGATCCGTTTTTATAACAGTAACGAAACTCTTTTTGAGTTAAGGTCATTTTTGGAGGCTGGAAGAGACGGACTTACTATTAAGCAGTTAAAAAACTTATTAGTTCATAAAGGATTTAAGGCGGATATATATAAATCCACTATTCTAGGGTTAAAAAAAATTAATGTTCCTTTTATTGCATATTGGAATAATGAACATTTTATAGTCGTTGAAAAAATAAAGGAAAATTATTATTATATTATAGATCCGGCTAATGGACGAAGAAAATTAACAGAAGAAGAGTTTAAGAAAGGTTTCTCGTCCTATATTTTATATGCAGTTCCTTCAGAAAGTTTCACTCCCAATAAACGAAAAGATAAGAATGTATGGTTTGGTGTATTAAAAAATATTACAAACTATAAATTGTTATTTTCTATTATAGTATTTTTATCTCTAATAAGTTATTTATTGACGTTGTATGTACCTATTTTGGTACAGAAGCTTATAGATACAAGTATTGAGTATAATAATTTAAATTCAATAAGTAATATTGTTTGGATAACATTTTTAATATCAATATTGTATGGAATGTTTGTTTTGTTTAGAGGGCTCAAAATGATAAGCCTCAATATATTCCTTAGTAAAAATCTTGTTGTTGATACATTTGCTCATCTTCTAAAACTTCCTTTTAAATTCTTTGATCTTAGATCACCTGGTGACTTGTTATTTAGGTTAAATAGCATGAATGGATTCAGAGAGCTTTTATCAACTCAACTAATTTCTGGCCTAATTGATTTAGGAGCGGTAGTTTTTATTTTAGCGTATATGTTCTTTAAATCTATACCATTAACCTTGATAACAATATTAATATTTGCAATTAACACTATATTCATGTTTTTGACTAGACCTGCTGTCGCGCAGGCCATCGATGATGAAGTAGCTGAGCAAAGTAAATCTCAAGCCATTCAAATCGAGTCTATTTTTTCTATCGCAGCCATTAAAATTTCGGGAATGGAAAATGAAATTTTCTCAACTTGGAATAACAGTTTTAATGAAGTAATAAAGCGATTCAAAAAAAGATCCATTTTACAAAATGTAGTTAATACAGTAACTCAGGTTTTTCAAACAATTGCTCCCTTGGTTATTTTAATATTAGAACTGCTATTATTTTTTGATAATAAATTTACAATGGGAGAGGTTATCGCATATCATTCTTTATCTGTTACTTTTTTTGGATTAACAACTGCTTTATTTGGTACTTATACTCAGTTTATCTTAGCTACTTCTTACTTAGAAAGAGTTAAAGATATTACAGAGACTGAATGTGAAAAAAATATTGAAAATGCAGTAAACCTTAAATTAAGAGGAAATGTAAAGCTTGAAAACGTCTCTTTTTCTTATACTAAACATTCTCCAAAGGTGCTTAAGAATATTTCTTTGGAAATAAGAGAAGGGCAGAAAATTGCTATAGTAGGTTCATCTGGTTCTGGTAAAAGTACACTTAGTAAGTTAATAATGGGGCTTTATGATCCGACTGAAGGACAAATTTGTTTTGATAGTATCCCTCTTGAAAAATTAGATAGAAAACAGTTATACAAACAAATGGGAATTGTACCCCAGGATATTACCTTGTTTAATAGTTCTATACTGAAAAATATCACATTGAATAATAAAAATATTAGTATAGAAAAAGTGAGAAAAGTAGCGAAAGCAGCACAAATAGATAAAGAAATTGAAAGTATGCCAATGAAATATAATACACCTATTTCAGAAATGGGTATGAATTTATCAGGTGGCCAGCGACAAAGGATTGTACTAGCCAGAGCACTTTTAAATGACCCTAAAATTTTAATTTTAGATGAGGCTACAAGTTCATTAGATTTGGTGAATGAAACATTGATTTCTAAATATTTAAGTGAAATGGGATGCACAAGAGTGGTTATCGCGCATAGATTGTCAACAATTATGGATTCGGATTTTATAATTGTCCTAGATAAAGGTGAAGTGGTGGAGGTTGGTAAACATGAAGAACTGATTGCTTTAGAAGGGGTATATAGTAATCTATATCGTTCACAAACGAAAAAACAAAAAACATATTCATCATAATCACTATTAAGGAGTTGTTTGATTTGAAAAACTATAAAGGAGATGGAGCGGTATTTCTAGTAATAGGTTTTTGTTTAGGTCTTTTTTTAGGAGTTGTTTTTGATATTTTACCGTATGGTCTTTCCATAGGAATATTGATTGGATCGTTAATTGACCTTTATTTTTATGCTAGATACAAAAATAATAATAAATAAGTATAATTATATCTTAAACATCAAGATCAATGAGGAGATTTTATTCCTTTGGGCAGCAACTGAGAAATTTGTGTTAAACTTTAAAATTATTTTAATGAATTTAAAATTAGAATGGTATAAAGAACATAAGAGTTTTATGGATTATTAAGTTTTAATCTATTACTTGATGTTCCTACCAACAAAAGATTGCAACTTTATGTCTTTAGAAAAAACAAAGGGACTGACCTATAAGATGAGCCAAAAAAAAACACTTTCAAGTTTGAAAACGGATGACTGTTATCCGGTATTAGACTTGGAGGTGTTTTTTCTATGGAATAAGAGTAAGTGATCCGGTTGAAGTCAAACAGAAGGTGTAGACATGAGATTGGCAGGCGTGCCGATGAAAGAGATGATGCAGAAATTAAATATTAAGAATACACGGACGTGCAGACTTGGATTAGATAGCATAAAGCTGGGGATATACATTCGAACAGCCTGTTGAAAAGCAATATACTTACGGAAATGGTCTGGGGTTTACTTCCGAACCAGAGACTGCAGGCAGAGAATCGTTATTTGCGACAGCCGAATGAAGTGTTAAAAGAGTACAACGAATTAGAAAGGAAGTTAAAAGCCAAACTTCAGTCGGACTTGTAGAAGGTTTTGCAGATATCTGTGATCTTTTAGGTATCTCACGAGCGTCTTATTGTCTCTGAAAGAAAAATGTGAAGAAGAATCAGTGCAAAGGGCATTTGGAAAAACACATTGGCGCATTATGCCGAAAGCATGGGTATCGATAGGGCTATTGGATCATCACTTCCCTAATAAAAAAGGAAATGCGTGTTAACCATAAAACGTTTCAGCGTATCATTCAGAAAAATCAGTAGCAGTACCGGATTAAGGATGCAAGAAAAATGAGCATATTTATGCCGCAACTGATAATATGGAACTTTCAGCCTGATCTCCCTCTTGAAAAAATAGTAACAGACTTCCCGAATTTTCCTTATAGTCAGAATAATTGTATCTGTTCGCGATATTGGAAGTATACAATGGAGAAGTGAATGCTTTTACGATTGGAGATAAACAGGACACACACTTGATCAGCTGCCAATTTTGCCTGAGAGCTGCGTGTTGCATAGTGTCAGAAAAGCTGTTAAAACAAAACCACGCCCGTCATCGTAGAATGCACTGTCAACGATTACATTTATAATAACAATATTCGTATTCAAACGAACTAAACAGCCAATCATTGATAGACGAGCGGCAATTGGCTGTTTAAAAGTGTTTTTATCCCTGTCTCGAAAACGGGGTTTAATCGCATCATTGGCAGTTCTTTTATTAAAGGTCCAAATAAAGCCGTATCATATCCCGGCACTGTATCCCGTTTTCGAAAATCTCCTCTTCATAATGCCTGATGAAAAAATCATGGTCGATGGCTTGAAGTCTGAAGCCGCATTTTTGGTAAAGGGCAAGCTGGCCTATACTGGAGTTGCCCGTTCCAATTTCAATAGTCGCCGCTCCCATTTGTTTTGCCTTATTCACGGCCTCTTCTATGAGCTTTCTGCCGATGCCATTGTTGTGCATTGATTCTTTCACCGCAATATTGACGATTTCTACTGTTTTTGGTCTTGTTTTCAAAAGGACGAAGACCCCTGCAAGCTCGTCTGACGTCCAAGCCGTATAGCATTCTCCTCTTACAAGATAATCATCGACAATCTCTTTCGACGGATCGGCCAGCAGCAATAGTTCATACAGCGCTTCATCCGGCTCCGCGGCTTTTCGGATGCTCAGTTTTTGCATGTCCGTTTCTCCTCCTCCGTTATGATCGACAGCTATTTTTCAAAATAACTCCAAAATCATTCTACTTTATTATAAAATATGAAACATAGGAAAAGTTATACAAGTTTTGCAGATTGAATAGGAGGAAAGTCATGTTTTTTTGTAAGTATTGCGGCCAGCAGAACAACGAAGAGGCGCATTTCTGTAAAGAATGCGGAAAACCGATCGGGAAAGGAAGCCGGCTGGAGCGGCAGGCGGCTGAATCCGCATCACAGCCGAGAAAGCCGATCCCTAAAAAAACGCTCTTCCTATGGGGAGGCATTGCCGCAGCGCTGATCTTATTGATTGCCGCATATAAAACCGGAGCCTGGCTGACATCTGAAAAAAGGCTCACAGATCAATTCGAACAGGCGGTTCATGACGGGGACACGAAAAAGCTCGCAGCCCTGCTCACTCCTTCAGACAAAAAACTGAAGCTGAATGAGACCAATGTCAAACCGCTCCTTGCATACGCAAAGAAACACGATGAACTGCTGGCATCGCTTCGCGGCAATTCATCAGAAAAAGATGCGGTATACGTCAAAAAAGAGGGAAAAACCCTTCTTTTGTTTGACCATTACGAACTGAAAGTCGATCCGGTTTATTTCCGCGTCACAAGCAATTATAAAGGCGCCGATCTTTATATCAACAGCGAGAAAACAGGTACGGTCAAAAAAGCCGATGAAACCCAAATCTTCGGCCCGTATGCACCCGGTGTCTACACGGCGGAAGCCAAGCTTAAAAATGAGACGGTTGACGTTGTCAAAAAGCAAGAGGCAGAGGCGGCCGGCAGCCGGAATGTTGAGTTTGACCTGCCGTTAGACGCCGAGGATGTGACGTTCACTCCGGCAGACAGCTTCAAAAGCGTGAAAGGCGATCTGCTGATAAACGGCAAGTCCGTCCATAAAGATCCGTTTACATCCGTTACATACGGTCCGCTCTTAACTGACGGTTCCATGACAGCCGCCGTGGAGGCTGATTTTCCTTGGGGGAAAATGAAAACTGCCGATGTTCCGATCAACAGTACTGATGTGGACTTAACGCTTATCCCGGATCAAGATACACAACAAACAATCATGGACACGATTGTCAAAACAACGAAGCAGTATACAAAAGCGATGGCAGACGGAAATACTGATCAGATGACCGAGGCTGGTTCCGCCTGGAAAGAGCAGACGAAAGAAGCGGTATCCGGCATGAAGAGTTCCGGCACCTTTTTGAAGGATCAGTATAAAGAGACAAGCTTTGATCTGGATTCATTTGCGATTTCTCAAGAGAACGGCCGCTGGCAAGTAACTGTTACGGGTAAAGAGCTTCATGAGTCTGCTTATTTCGACGGGAATACGAAGCCTGATATGGAAGAGGCTGAGCCGAGTTTTCACTATGTACTCTCATATGATACAAAACATAAAAAATGGGTTTTCGAAAAAGCTGATCCTGCCTCAGATTCTTCCGGGACAAATGTAAAAAAAATAAAAAATGACCAGCCGAATACCTATACATCCGCATGGGCATCATCCAAAGGAAATACAGCTTCAGGCAGCGTGACAAACGAGCAAGTCACATCGTTTATGACTGATTACCTGACAAATCAATCAAGCGCCGTCAGCCTTAACAATTTTGCCATCATGGCGGGCAATTTAGAAGAGGGGAGCCCTTTGTATGCTGATCAGCAGAAACTGGTCAAAAAACTGCACAGCGAGGGGACGACCGAAGTATTTAATGAAGTGAATGTCAAAAGCTTTTCACAGAAAGGCTCTCATCTGACGATTCATACGTACGAGGAGTTTTATATTACGAAAGCCGGCGGCAGTCCGAAGCTCAGAACATACAATTGGACGTATGGCGGCGTTGTTAAAGACGGAAGAATTTATTTAACATCCATTCAATAAAAAACCCCCGCGCCAATCAGGCGGCGGGGGTTTCCGTTTTTAAAAGAAGAAATAATTCATGAGTTCTTTTATATAATGCTTGATCGTGAATTGAAACGTTACACAAATGATCAAATAGATGACGATAACAGAATAAATGATATCGGCCTTAGCCGTGAGCTGATGCTGATAGCTCGCCAGCATGAGCGGAGGCACGGCAAACGCCGCTCCTAAAAGACCGACAGCCAGAATGGTAAAGCAGACGGTTGTATGAAGCAGCATAAAAATGAGGGCAAGAAGCAAAATAGCTGTAAACGGAATCAAAAATGCTCCGAATCTGGACAGCGAATCTTTAAATGACACCTGCGCGCCGCCGGCCTTCAAAGCGATAAAAATCAAGAGATACAGGCAGAAAACGCATAATGCAAAGGTAAGCGCCGGTTTGATCACAACCGCGGTAAAACTGACGTCACGAAAGCCGTCTGATAGAAGAATATAAAACATAATCGGCGTCACCAGGCAGAAAAGCACTATGTTGATGATGCTGCTGACAAGCTGTTCGCCGCCTGTCGTTTTACATGTTTGATACGGTCGCTTTAACACATCAAGCACGAATAAGGCAAATTGCTTTGAAGCCTGCTTAGCGGCGGCGCCGGCCTGAGCGGCCTGGCCCTGCGTTTGGCCTGCGCCTCCCTGCCCGGGCTGGGGCGCACCGCACTTTTCACAAAACTTTCCGCCATCAGTATGATGGCCGCATTGAGAACAATACATTCTAAAACTCCTTTTACAAGTAATATAGGGATTTTGTTCAATATTTACATTATAAAAGAAAATAGGGCGGATGTAACGGAGTTTTCTAAAGATATACAAATCACTTTCTCTATGAATTGATAATAGAGAAAAAGTACCCATTATGGTAGAATTTTAATGGAGCTGATAGATATCATGTCTCTCGGCGCATTGATTCAGAGTGAAGAGGAAATTAACGCATGCTAAAAAAATTGAAAATGCTTTATCGGCTGTTGAAATTCGGAAAAGGCTTATGGAGATAGCAAACAGAAAAAACCGTCCTTGTAAGGACGGTTTTTTTCTGTTTCCGGATCGTCCGGCTGAGGTTATAAAAAGCAGACCCCGGGGTAAAAACCATGCATAAGAAACAGCGGTGAACAAAACATAACTCAATAACGGCAAGCCATAAGGAGGTACGCATGTTTTCATTCATCATTCATGTCTTCATTTCACTGTTTGCAGTCTCCAATCCCATCGGAAACGTGCCGATTTTTCTTTCACTGACGGAAGGGTACTCGGAGAAAGAACGGACAGCGATCGCGCGCAAGGCTTCCGTTCTGTCGTTTATCATCTTGGCGGCTTTTTTAATCTTCGGCCATCTGATCTTTAAACTGTTTGACATTAACATTCATGCCTTACGTATCGCGGGCGGCATTTTTATTTTCGGCATCGCTTATAATCTTCTGAACGCGAAGAAATCTCATGTACAGTCTCTCCATCATGAAGAGAAAGGGGAGAGCAAGGAGAAAGCTGATATATCCGTGACGCCTTTGTCGATTCCGATTATCGCCGGACCCGGTACGATCGCGACGGTGATGAGTCTGTCGGCCGGCCATGGCGGCATCTTCCATTACATCAGCGTGCTGATCGGCATTGCGGCCGTCATCGCGATGACGTTCATCTTCTTTCACTATTCTTCTTTCATCAGCAATAAGCTCGGGAAAACCGAAATGAACGTCATTACCCGACTGATGGGGCTGATTTTGGCGGTGGTGGCGATCGGCATGATCGGCGCCGGTCTGAAAGGCATGTTCCCGATATTGGTTTCCTGACTTAAAAAAAAGCAGCGCCCGGTTATCTTCGGGTGCTGCTTTTTTCTATTTTCGGCACATGCTGAAACACTTCTTCACTCTCAAAAAATTCTATCAAACGGCTCAGCCAGTCATAATAATGGAGCCAATCCGTCAGTTCATCCAAAAGCTGGCGGGCTTTTTCTTCAATATCGGGACTGAGATTTTCCGATTCCAGAAGCTCAGTCAGCTCGCGGTTCAGCTTTTTATAGAGCATTTTGTTTTTGCTGACCGCCTTTGTCCAATTTGCCGTAAACAGGGAGATAAACGTCTGGTAATAATCACGCTCGACGTCGTAAAGGTCTTTCCGAACGCCTTTTTCAAACACTTTTTCAGCCAGATTGGCATCGGTCATTTCGCGGACCACCTGGCTCATCCTCGTTTTGCTCATCCCGGTCGCCTCTGACAGCTCATTTAACGTCATCGGCTTGCGGTTCATATAAATAATACCGAGCACACGTCCAAGTGTGGCCGGCATTCCGAATGTATGCATATTCTCGGCGATTCTCTCAATGAGATGCTCTTCAGCATGCCCGATGATATCAAGAGCGTTTTTTTCCACGGCTGATCATCCCTTCACTGGCTTTTCATGCTGACAATATATCATATTTTTTACAGTTGATGAAAAAGATGATGCGGCAGGATATGCGAGCTATCGGGAGCGATTGTAAGAACATCCGCATTGTCAGCGGGATAACATGAAAAAATACGTATATTGTATATAATTTCAACACATTGTAAACTTTTTATTTTACAAATTTCATCTTATAATAAAGATTATACTTTTCAGAAAAATAACGGAACCCTTCGGAGGTGCACGGATTGCTGAGATTAGAAAATGTATCGAAAGTCTATAAAGGCGGAAAAAAAGCTGTCAACAGCATTGATTTAAATATCGAAAAAGGCGAGTTTATTTGTTTTATCGGGCCGAGCGGCTGCGGAAAAACGACGACGATGAAAATGATTAACAGACTGATTGAGCCGTCATCCGGAAAGATTTTTATCGATGGCGAAAACATTATGGAGCAGGACCCGGTGGAGCTGAGACGGAAAATCGGCTACGTCATTCAGCAGATCGGACTTTTCCCTCATATGACCATTCAGCAGAACATTTCCCTCGTGCCGAAACTGCTGAAATGGCCGGAACAAAAGCGGAAGGAACGGGCACGGGAGCTTTTGAAGCTCGTCGATATGGGCCCGGAATATTTAGACCGCTATCCTCACGAGCTGAGCGGCGGACAGCAGCAGAGAATCGGCGTGCTGCGCGCCCTTGCAGCGGAACCGCCTCTTATTCTTATGGATGAACCGTTCGGAGCGCTTGATCCGATTACGCGGGATTCCCTTCAAGAAGAATTCAAAAAACTGCAAAGAACATTGAATAAAACGATTGTGTTTGTAACACACGATATGGATGAAGCTATTAAGCTGGCTGACCGGATCGTCATTTTAAAAGCGGGAGAGATCGTTCAGGCCGGCACTCCTGATGACATCCTCCGGAATCCGGCTAATGAGTTTGTCGAAGAATTTATCGGCAAAGAACGGTTATTGCAATCAAGACCGGACATTGAACGCGTCGAGCAGATGATGAACAAAAAGCCTGTCACCGTTACGGCGGACAAAACGCTTTCGCAGGCGATACAGGTGATGCGGGAACACCGTGTCGATTCCCTGCTTGTCGTTGATGACCTGAATGTGCTGCAAGGATATGTGGATGTCGAAATCATTGATCAGAACCGGAAAAAAGCGAGCCTCGTCGGCGACGTGCTCCGCTCTGATCTGTATACGGTCGAGCAGGGGACACTGCTGCGTGATACCGTACGCAAAATTTTAAAGCGCGGAATGAAATATGTACCCGTCGTTGATGAACAAAGGCATTTAGTCGGAATTGTCACGAGAGCGAGCCTTGTCGACATCGTTTACGATTCAATCTGGGGCGAGGAAGACCAGCTGGTGACAGGCTGACAAGGGGAGGAACGCTTACAATGAATGAAATGATCAAGTTTTTGCAGACGAACGGCGGAGAACTGTTATATAAAACGTGGGAGCATTTATACATTTCGATCATCGCCGTCATATTAGGCATTGTCGTCGCCGTTCCGCTCGGAGTGGCGCTGACGAGAATGAAAAAGGGCGCAGGCGCCGTCATCGGCGCCGTCAACATTGTGCAGACCTTGCCGAGTCTCGCGATACTGGCGTTTTTTATCCCGCTGTTAGGCGTGGGGAAGGTGCCCGCGATCGTCGCGCTGTTTTTCTATTCGGTGCTGCCGATTCTCCGGAACACGTATACAGGCATTCAAGGCGTAAATAAAAATCTGCTGGAATCGGGAAAAGGCATCGGGATGACGGTCTGGGAGCAGATCAGGCTTGTGGAACTGCCGCTTGCGGTTCCGGTGATCATGGCGGGCATCCGCACATCCACCATTTATCTGATCGGCTGGGCGACGCTTGCTTCCTTTATCGGGGGCGGCGGGCTCGGAGACTATATTTTTATCGGCCTGAATCTCTATCAGCCTGAATATATTATCGGCGGCGCCGTGCCCGTCACCATTTTAGCCATTATCATTGATTATCTGCTGGCGGCGACGGAACGGAAGGTGACGCCGAAAGGGCTGAAAGGACTGAAGGAAGTATCATAAGGAGTTGGCTGTTTTGAAAAGAAATCAAAAGAGATGGATGTGCGCACTGGCGCTGTCGGCTGCTCTGCTTCTAGGCGGCTGTTCCCTTCCCGGCCTGAGCGGGGCTTCCGATGATACGATCAAAATCGGGGCGCAAAGCATGACGGAATCAGAAATTATCGCCAATATGATCGCACAGATGATTGAACACAATACAGACTTGAATACGGCATTAATTAAAAACCTCGGATCGAACTATGTCCAGCAGCAGGCGATGCTCGGCGGTGAAATCGATATCGCCGCGACGCGCTACTCGGGAACGGATTTAACGAGCACCCTCGGCATGGAAGCGGAAAAAGACCCGAAAAAAGCATTAGCCATCGTCCAGAAGGAATTTGAGAAACGCTTCCATTACAAATGGTTTGATTCTTACGGATTTGAGAACACATACGCTTTTACCGTCACGAAAGAGCTTGCAGAAAAAGACCATTTAGACAAAGTGTCCGATATTAAGAAGCATGCGGATCAATTTAAGCTCGGTGTAGACAATGCGTGGCTGAAAAGAAAAGGTGACGGCTATAAAGGCTTTACCGACACGTACGGCTTTGAATTCGGCACAACCTATCCGATGCAGATCGGACTTGTATACGATGCCGTGAAAAACGGGAAAATGGATGCCGTCCTCGCCTATTCAACGGACGGACGGATTAAAGCGTACGATCTGAAAATTTTAAAAGACGACAAGCAGTTTTTCCCGCCGTATGACTGTTCGCCGGTCATTCCCGACAGCGTGCTGAAGCAGCATCCTGAACTGAAGGGCATTGTGAATAAACTGATCGGCAAAATTGATACGGAAACGATGCAGGGATTGAATTACGAGGTGGACGGCAAGCTGAAAGAACCGTCCGTCGTCGCTAAAGAATTTTTGGAGAAACATCATTATTTTGAATAAGAAATGAGGTGGGGCAAATGGAAGTGCTGCAGCAGCTCGGCACTTATTATTCTCAAAACGGCGCCTATGTGCTTCAGGAGTTTTACCGCCATTTTCTCATGTCGGTATACGGCGTTTTATTTGCGGCGATCGTCGGGGTTCCGCTCGGCATCTTCATTGCCAGGCACAGAACATTAAGCGGCTGGGTATTCGCGGTGACAAACGTGATTCAGACCGTGCCGGCGCTTGCGATGCTTGCGGTGCTGATGCTCGTCATGGGGCTCGGCGCCAATACGGTGATATTGTCGCTGTTTTTATATTCGCTTCTTCCGATCATCCGGAATACGTACACGGGAATCGCCAGCATTGAACACGCTTATCTTGAATCGGGAAAAGCGATGGGCATGACCAAATTTCAGGTGCTCCGCATGGTGGAGCTGCCGCTTGCGCTTTCCGTCATCATGGCGGGGCTGCGGACGGCGCTCGTCATCGCGATCGGCATTACGGCAATCGGTACGTTTGTCGGCGCGGGCGGACTCGGTGACATCATTGTCAGGGGCTCAAACGCCACGAACGGAACCGCGATTATTTTGGCCGGCGCCATTCCGACAGCGCTGATGGCCGTTATCGCAGATCTTGTGATGGCATGGCTGGAGAGGGCGCTGAGTCCGGTGAGAAAGAAAAAACGAACCAAAGCGCCGAATGCGGCATGAAAAAAACGCCTTGCGGGTCAGGGCGTTTTTTTCTTATGGCTTCGGAACATGCTTGAAAATTTCTTCGCTTTCAAAAAACTCGATCAGGCGGCTGATCCAGTTGTAGTAATCAAGCCAATCCTTTAATTCTTTCAGCAGTTCGTTGATTTTTTCCTCAGCTTCTTCCGGCACGCCGTTTTCAAGGACGGCTGTCAGTTCGCGGTTCAGCTTTTTATGCATCATTTTATTTTTGCTGACGACCTTGCTCCATGTGGCCGTAAACAGCGTAATAAAGGTTTGGTAATAATCCTGCTCGACCTCGTATAAATCTTTGCGGACGCCTTTTTCAAACACTTTTTCCGCCAGATTGACGTCAAGCATTTCACGGACCGCCTGGCTCATTCTCGTTTTGCTCATGCCGGTCGCTTCTGATAATTCAGTTAAGGTCATCGGCTTGCGGTTCATATAAATAATGCCTAAAATGCGCCCCACCGTCGCGGGCATTCCGAATGTATGCATATTTTCAGCGATTCGTTCTATCAAATGATCTTCAGCTTGTTCGATTACGTGTAACGGATCTTTCTCCAACAGTTTCAATCCTTTCAGTCAGCAATTCCGATGTCAATATACCACATTTTTAAACCGGCGGAAATGCTCTTCCGAGAGAATTTGGCAGTAATCCGGAGCAATAAGAAGAACTTTGCCGGTCAATACGGGTTAATCAGTGCTTACACAACCTTTATATATAATATGGACAAATTGTAAACTTTTTAATTTACAAAGTTTAATTTATAATGGGAAACGTTCAATTGTCTGAAAAGTTAAATTTGAATTTAACGAATTGAATAAACTTAATCATGGAGGTGTGAGTGTTTGCTGACATTAGAAAATGTCTCGAAAATGTATAAAGGCGGGAAAAAAGCCGTCAACAGCATCAACCTGAATATCGCCAAAGGCGAATTTATTTGTTTTATCGGACCGAGCGGCTGCGGCAAAACGACGACGATGAAAATGATCAACCGCTTAATTGAACCGACAGAAGGCAGAATCCTGATAGAAGGCCGAAACATTATGGAACAAGACCCGGTGGAACTCAGAAGAAGCATCGGCTATGTCATCCAGCAGATCGGGCTGTTTCCGCATATGACCATTCAGCAGAACATTACGCTCGTTCCGAAGCTTTTAAAGCATCCTGCCGAAAAACGGAAGGAACGGGCGCGGGAGCTTTTAAAGCTCGTTGATATGGGGCCTGAATATTTAGACCGTTACCCTCATGAACTGAGCGGAGGACAGCAGCAGCGAATAGGTGTATTACGGGCACTTGCCGCAGAGCCGCCGCTCATCTTAATGGATGAACCGTTCGGGGCGCTTGACCCGATTACGAGAGATTCCCTTCAGGAAGAATTTAAAAAACTGCAAAAAACCTTACATAAAACCATCGTATTTGTTACCCATGATATGGATGAAGCCATCAAGCTTGCGGACAGAATCGTCATTCTGAAAGCGGGAGAAATCGTCCAGGCCGGAACGCCTGATGAGATTCTCAGATTTCCGGCGAATGAATTTGTTGAGGAGTTTATCGGCAAGGAACGGCTGATCCAATCATCCAGCCCTGATATTGAACGGGTGGAGCAGATCATGAATCCCGATCCCGTGACGGTAACACCTGAGAAAACACTGTCAGCCGCCATTCAGCTGATGCGTGCCGAGCGGGTGGATTCGCTGCTTGTCATTGATGAAAAGAACGTTCTCCAAGGTTATGTCGATGTGGAGATGATTGACCGCAAACGAAGACAGGCGGTAACCGTCGCGGAAGTGCTTGAGCGGGATCTGTACACGGTCAGAAGCGGCACTCTGCTCCGCGACGCCGTCCATAAAATTTTAAAAAGAGGCATGAAATTTGTGCCGGTCCTTGATGAAGCCGGCCGATTAACGGGAATCGTGACAAGGGCAAGCCTCGTTGACATCGTCTATGACTCCATCTGGGGAGAAGAGAATCAGCTCGCGGTGATGTCATGAGGAGGCTTCAATTGATATGAATCAGACCGTGCAATTTTTACAGGCAAATGGAGGAGAGATGCTTTATAAAACATGGGAGCATCTGTACATCTCATTAATCGCCGTCATGGCGGGCATTCTCGCCGCCGTTCCGCTCGGCGTCCTGCTGACGAGGATGAAAAGAGGAGCCGGCGCCGTCATCGGCATCGTCAACATCATTCAAACCTTGCCGAGCCTTGCCATTCTTGCGTTTTTTATTCCGCTTTTAGGCGTAGGAAAGGTCCCGGCCGTTGCGGCGCTGTTTTTCTATTCCATGCTGCCGATTCTCAGAAACACGTATACGGGGATTCTCGGCGTCAATCGGCATCTTCTGGAATCGGGAAAAGGAATCGGCATGACGGCATGGGAGCAGATCAGGCTTGTAGAGCTCCCGCTTGCCGCTCCGGTCATCATGGCGGGCATCAGAACGTCTTCGATTTATTTAATCGGCTGGGCGACGCTCGCCTCCTTTATCGGCGGAGGCGGGCTGGGAGATTACATTTTTATCGGCTTGAACCTTTATCAGCCGGAGTATATTATCGCAGGCGCCGTTCCGGTCACAGTGCTGGCGGCCGCCGTCGATTACATGCTGGGGATGACAGAACGGAAAGTCACGCCTGACGGGCTGAAGAGCATAAAGGATGCTTCATAAGGAGGAGGTCTCTCATGGGGAATAGATGCAAAAAACGGCTGCTCGCAATCGCCTGTATCGGCATGCTGCTCCTTGGCGGATGCTCGCTCCCGGGATTGAGCGCCGCATCGGAGGATACCATTAAAATCGGCGCGCAAAGCATGACCGAATCAGAAATTATCGCGAGCATGCTCGGACAGATGATCGAACATCACAGCGGGTTGAAAACATCCGTTATTAAAAATCTCGGTTCCAACGCCGTACAGCAGCAATCCTTGATCAACGGTGATATTGATATCGCCGCTACGCGCTATACAGGTGACGCGCTGACCGGGACGCTTCGCATGGAGCCGGAAAAAGACCCGGACAAAGCGCTGCGGCTCGTTCAGCGTGAATTTCAAAACAGATATGACATGAAATGGTTTGATTCTTACGGCTTTGATAATACATACGTCTTTACCGTTTCCGGACAGCTTGCCCGCAAGTACCATTTAGAATCGGTATCCGATGTCAAAAAAGAAGCGTCTCATCTGAAATTCGGCGTAGATAACTACTGGATGAAGCTGAGAGGCAACGGATATCAGGATTTTATGAACACATACGGAATGTCATTTGAAGGCACGTATCCGATGCAGATCGGCCTCGTTTACGACGCGCTGAAAAGCAGAAAGATGGATATCGCGCTCGCTTATTCCACCGACGGAAGAATCATCGCTTACGGACTGAAAACGCTGAAGGATGATAAGCGGTTCTTTCCTCCGTATGACTGTTCACCCGTCGTTCCGGATCAAGTATTAAAAGAGCATCCCGAACTGGAGGGCGTGATCAATAAAATGATCGGCGCGATTGATACAAAGATGATGCAGAAAATGAATTACGAAGTTGACGGCCGATTAAAAGAGCCGTCCGTCGTGGCCAAGGAATATTTAGAAAAACATCATTACTTTGAATAACGGAAAGGAGATGTGCGGATGGACACGATGAAGGAGCTGTTTACGTATTACGCTCAAAACGGCAGCTATGTTCTGTATGAGTGCTGGCGGCACTTTCTCATGTCGGCGTACGGCGTCGTTTTCGCCGCCGTTTTCGCCATTCCGGCCGGAATTGTGACAGCAAGGCAAGGGCGTCTCTCCGGCTGGGTGTTTGCTGTGGCGAATGTGATTCAAACCGTTCCGGCGCTGGCGATGCTCGCCGTCCTGATGCTTGTCATGGGACTCGGCGCCAATACGGTCATCACGGCTTTGTTTTTGTATTCCCTGCTGCCGATTCTCAGAAATACGCACACGGGCATTATCAATATCGAGCACGCTTATCTCGAGTCGGGAAAAGCGATGGGCATGACGAAATACCAAATCCTTCGTATGGTGGAGCTGCCGCTTGCGCTTTCCGTCATTATGGCGGGTCTCCGAACGGCGCTCGTCATTGCCATAGGCATCACGGCGATCGGCACCTTCGTCGGGGCTGGCGGCCTCGGCGATATGATCGTCAGAGGGTCGAACGCGACAAACGGAACCGCCATTATTCTGGCGGGCGCCATCCCGACCGCGCTGATGGCGGTGGCCGCAGACCTGCTGATGGCGTGGCTGGAACGAGCCCTCAGCCCGGTGAAAAAACAAAAAAGAAAGCTGATCGTACGCTCAGCCTCATGAAAAAAAGCATTCTTCCGCGGGAAGGATGCTTTTTTTGATTTCTTGATTAAATTTTGATAACTGCGCTGTAAAGTCTTACTTATCAAATAACAAAGCAAAGGGGTAAATCAAATGAGCAACATCATAGAAACGAGACAGCTGCAAAAATCATTCGGCAGACAACAGGCAGTGGCTGATGTGTCTCTATCAGTAAAGCGCAACAGCATATACGGCCTGCTCGGTCCGAACGGCGCGGGAAAATCAACGACACTTAAAATATTGACCGGCATGCTGCAGCAAACATCCGGCGAGGTTCTGTTCGACGGACATACATGGAAGCGCGAAGACTTGAAAAGCATCGGTTCCCTGATTGAAGCGCCGCCGCTTTACAGCAACCTGACAGCCGCTGAAAATCTGAAAGTCCGCTGCGTGATGCTCGGACTGCCTGATTCAAGAATTGCGGAAGTGCTGGAAATCACGGGATTAACGGGAACCGGAAAAAAGCGCGCCGGACAATTTTCCATGGGAATGAAACAGCGTCTCGGCATTGCGTTAGCATTATTAAGCCGTCCGTCGCTCTTAATTCTTGATGAGCCGACAAACGGATTGGACCCGATGGGAATTCAGGATTTGCGGGAATTTATCCGCTCCCTCCCCGGACAGGGCATGACGGTTATTTTATCAAGCCATCTGTTATCAGAAGTCGAGCAGATCGCAGACCATATCGGGATCATCAGTGACGGCGTTTTAGGATATCAGGGAGAAATCAGCCGGGAAGATGATCTGGAGCAGTTGTTTCTGGAGGTAGTCAAATCAACACGGGAGAAAGCGGGGACAGGAAAATGATTCAGTACATGCAGGCGGAACATCTTACATCTAAAAGAACATTTATCAGAAAGCTCATCATTCTGATTCCGCTTCTGAACACGGCTTTTTCTTTTCTGCTGAATACGGCTTATTTTATGACGGGCACGTTCAATTGGTGGGCGGTTATTTTCATGCCGCTCATGATTGCTCTAATGTGCGGTTTATCTGTTAAAAAAGAGAAAAAATCTGCGAATGACCGCGCGGTGTACTCATTGCCGGCAGATTTAAAAAGCATATGGCTCTCAAAAATAAGCTTGATCGCGCTGTATTCACTCCTGTCGCAAATCGTTTTTTTCATCATCATGTTTTTACTTGGCCTTGTATTTCCGGGAATTGCTGCGCTGCAGCTGAAAGGCGTTGAAGCAGGCTCCCTTTTATGGCTGACGACGCTTTGGGAAATTCCGTTCTGCTTATGGATTGCCAGACAGTTCGGATTTACGGCAGTCATTCTCGTGAATATGATCGCCGCTTTTGTTTTGGGTATTGTGCCGGCGTCCGGTTCATTGTGGTGGCTGAGCCCATGGAGCTGGTCAGTCCGGGTGATGTCACCGATTCTTGGGATCCATCCGAACGGAATTCCGCTTCCCGCAGACAGCGGCTTATTAAACGGAAACGTGATCATTCCGGCTATTATTCTTTCTATTCTTTCTTTTATCGCGATAAGTTTTGTTTCCGCAGTGTCTTTTTCAAAAGGGGGAAACCGGTCATGACCGTGCTTTTACGATATATGTGGGCCGATGTATTAAAAATGAAGCGCACGCCGCTCATATGGATGCATGTTGCGGCGCCGGCCGTATGCGCGGGATTTTTCCTGTTATATATGATGTATGGAAGGATTCAGGAGCCTTATGTGCTGTACAGCGTCTTCTTCAGCGCGATTGCCGTTTTATACCCTTTCATCATCAGTATTGTCTGCGGCATGTCTGCCTCCGTCGAGGAACAGGCGGGCCATTTTCAGATGATGCTGGCGGTTCCGTATTCGAAAATCGTCAGTTTTGCGGGCAAGCTGCTTCTATTGCTGCTGTTGAATGTGTTATCGATAGGTCTTGTCATCTGTCTTTATTTGGCGGGGATGAAATTTGTTCTTCACATCAATGATCTCCCCTATCTTACGTTTTTAAAAGGAGGGGCGTGGCTGATTGCCGGCAGTATTCCGCTTTATATGATGTCTTTTTTTGTCGGCGTAAAGTACGGCATGGGACCGTCCGGACTTTTAGGGGGTGCGGGATTATTAATGGCGGCGCTCATGAATACGGGACTTGGCGATATCATCTGGCGTTTTTTCCCGTGGGGATGGAGCGTGCGGCTTTCAGGCCTTGCAGGACTGCTGCATTTTGACAAAGTCAAAAAAGAGTTCCTCCCTTATGTAAGATACGATATGAGATTCGGAGAAATAATGTTATATTTTTCTATAGTGATATTATGTCTGGCCGGCCTCTTTTGGTGCAGAAGATGGGAAGGGCGGCGTTCATATGAATAAAGGCAAGGAGCGATTCAGCCGGTGGCAAACATTTTAGCAATTGATGATGAAAAAGATATTCTCGTTCTGATCAGAAATATTTTACAGCGTGATCAGCATACAGTAACGATTCTGGAAAAAGCGGAGGATCAGTCATTGGATTTTTTTCAAGGCTATGATTTGATTCTTCTCGATGTCATGATGCCCGGAACGGACGGGATTGAACTCTGCCGGCGGATTCGGCCGCTGGTGGACAGCCCGATCCTGTTTTTAACGGCAAAGTCTGACGAAGAATCCATTGTGAAAGGCCTCATGACAGGCGCTGATGATTACATCACAAAGCCGTTCGGCGTACAGGAATTGATGGCAAGGGTAAACGCGCATGTCAGAAGGGAACGGCGTGAGAAGCATCAGACGAAACGGCTGATATCAGGCTTCATGTTTGATTTTGACAATAAAGAAGTGTGGATGGATGACCGGAAACTGCCTCTTACGAAAAACGAATATAAAATCGTTGAATTTCTGGCACAGCATAAAAACAGAACATTCTCACGGGAGCAGATTTACGAGGAAGTGTACGGCTTGGACGGCGATGCGCTCTATTCAACCATTACGGAGTTTATCAGAACCATCCGGAAAAAATGTAAAGAACACGGGGCTGATCCGATCAAAACGGTGTGGGGTGTCGGATACAAATGGGAATAGCAAAAGGAAAATCCAGCATCCGCAAAGAGCTTGTCAAATTTACCATCACGCTGTGTCTGAGCACGATGGGGGTGGCGGCATTATGTGTCGCCTTAAATGCCATTGCCATGAATGCCGGAGCGATCCTGCCCGCAAACTACAGCGAGCATGAGGCGGAACAGATCAAACCCCGCCTGAAATCAGCGGAAAAGATAACAGAAGACATGATCCCCGCAGGTATGACATACGCCGTTTTTGATAAAAAAACAAAGCGGATGACAAAAGGAACGATGACGGAACAAGATGCGGCCAACGCCAGAAAAAAGATTCAGCATCAGCCGTATTTTAATTATGCTCAAAAAGGATTCATGGTGATAAATCGGAAAGATGAATACGGCGTTCTCCAATATTCACTCAGGTCGGAATTTCAGTCGCCGCTGTTAAGGCGCTATCTGCCGAATTATGAATGGACGGGTCTTACGATTCTGATCACTTTGCTTCTTTTGACCGTTTTTATCGTGACGACGCGTTTCGCCAATCAGCTGAGACGGCATTTCAGCACACTCAGCTCCATTACGGCAAGCATTCAAAAACAGAATTTAAATATCAATCCAAAAAGGTCGCGTATAAAAGAATTTGACGATGTCATTGACTCTCTGCTGAAAATGAAAGACGCGCTTCAGGCATCTCTGGCGGCGCAGTGGGAGGCGGAGCGGATAAAGAAAGAACAGATCGGCGCGCTTGCGCATGATATTAAAATTCCGGCAACGATCATTAAAGGAAATGCCGAGCTGCTTCAGTTAACAGAGCCTGATGAGGAGCAGGCGGAATATGCGCAGTATATTCTGGATGCCGGAAACAAAATCGAGCATTATGTCGGACAGCTGATCCAGCTTTCTAAAGCGGAGGAGGCAGTTGCCGTTCATGTGGAATATACCGACCTCAAAGAGTGGATTCAAAACATATATCGTGACGCGGCAGCGCTTGCGGGGCCGAAGCAGATTGATCTCGTCCTCAGCGAACGGGGAAGTGACCGAAAAGAAGCGCCGATCGATCATGAGCTGCTCCACAGGGCGGTCATGAATATCGCGGCAAATGCCGTCGACTATACGCCGGAAGGAGGAGAAATCCGTGTGGACGTCCTGTGCACCGATTCCGCCCTCCATCTTGCCGTATCCGACAGCGGAAGCGGGTTCTCGACGGAAGCGCTGAAAAGAGCGACACAGCTTTTTTACACGGAGGATAAAAGCAGACATTCGGCGGGGCATCACGGCATGGGGCTTACATTCGCCCATCATGTCGTACATCTTCACCACGGCGAATTAATACTTGAAAATCAGGAGTCTGGAGGAGCCCGGGCGGAGATTCGAATTCCGCTGGAAGGCGTCAGACAAAAACAAGCCCTGCACGTATGAGGGCTTGTTTTTTTCTGTTTCCATGTTTCTTTGAGAAAGGCAAAAATAAAAACGGCTGCCCGTTTGAGAGATCAGCCGCTTATGCGGAAAAGAGTTTATCAGGAAGGATCAATCCATTGTGAAGACCACTTGGAAATTTCCTCTAAAATAGGGGCTAATGCGCAGCCTTTTTCCGTTAATGAATACTCAATGCGGACAGGCGTTTCGGGGATAACATCCCGTTTGATGACACCTTCTGTTTCAAGTTCTTTCAGACGTTCTGACAAGACTCTTCCGCTTAAATTCGGAAGCGCCGCTTCAATTTCGCTAAATCGCTGCTGTCCGTTCAATAACTGAAAGACGATTAGAGCCACCCAGCGTTTACTTAGGATGTCGACCGCTTTTTCGAATCTGGGGCACATTTCTGATTGGTTCATGCTTTTTCACCTCGTCTTCTGCTATTATACCGCAAAATCGGAGGGAACGTATGTCTGGCGCTCGTTAAGTTGGGAGGGAATCAAAAAGAGGATGAGGAATCCGGGGAGCGCTTTTTCGCTTCAGCCGCGATAAAATCAAAGTATTTGCTGACGCTTTCAATATCTTCTTTTGTGAAGTGCTGCCACTTTTTGCTGTCAAACAGCGGCAGATGCTCCGCGCCTCTGTCAACGGCGGTCTGATAGATGGCGCAGATGGATTGATAGCTTTCGGATGTTTCGCGGATTTCCTCCTGAAATGCCTTGATGTGTCCGGCCCGCGCCATTAACTCCTCGTACGGAATTTTTAATGTGTCCGCCAATTTTCTGATGGTCGCGGGTTTAGGAATGCCGCGGTGCCCGTTTTCAATTCTGGAAATGGTCGCCGAGCTGACACCGGAATAGACGGCAAGCTGATTGACGGTAAGCTTCCGGGCGCGGCGCAGCTCTCTTAATTGCTTTCCGAATGTGTTCAATAAGATCGCCTCACATGTGCAAAGTCATGAGTCTTCGTTTGTTCTTTTTTTGGCTTCCGCCGATAAGAACGCAAAGTATTTATCAAGCAGAACCAAGTCTTCTTTCGACAGGTGCCGCCAGTTCTCCCGCTCCAATAGGGATAAATCATGCAGCTCATACGTTTCGGCTTTTTCCAGCAAGGTGCAGCCCGTGTCGTACGGGGCTCTCGTTTCCTGGACGGTCTCTATGTATCCCGCCGTCTGCATCAGTTCCTCATACGGGATTTTTAACGCATCTGCAAGCTTTTTAATGGTTGCAGGTTTCGGCACCCCGCGTTTGCCGTTTTCAATCCGCGAGATTCCCGCGGCGCTGACGCCTGAATACGTTGCCAGCTGGTTCACTGTCAGATGCCTTTTTTCCCGCAATGTCCGCAATTGTTTCCCGAAGCTTTCCACAGTCTCTCCCCCTCCCGCGGTCTATTTATATTCTAGTATGTTTATTGACTAAAGGGAATAGCCAGGCTGGAAAAGTATTGACAAAAGTTAACAAAAGCCGTATCTTATGTATAAGAAAGAAAGTATTTGACAGAACGGAAGGTGAAGAAAGTGGTCGAAAAGATACAGATCAGAAGAGATTATGTGCTGCAGTATATGGTCAATAATGACTACTCGTTAAACCAGCTCGCCCTGGAGATCGGAATATCTCCCGCCACACTGAGCCGTGTACTGAATGGAGAGCGGAGGCCGGGACAGCTGGTCATCGGAAAAATGCTCTATTACTTTGACATGAAATTTGAAGATCTTTTTTACTACGACTTTGTTGACAAAAGTCAATGATGATGGAAGATTCAAACGCATTTCCGTTTTTCTGACATGATGTGCACCGATACGGCGTGACATGCCTTTGTTTTTCATGTAAAATAGAAGCAATGTAGGCCAGTCAGTCTGGAGGTGTATGGGATGCACACATTATTGATTACCTTATTGGTTATCGTCAGTATTGCACTTATTATTGTCGTATTGCTTCAAACCAGCAAAAGCGCCGGTTTATCGGGTGCAATTTCAGGCGGGGCGGAGCAGCTTTTCGGAAAACAGAAAGCAAGGGGCCTTGATCTGATTCTTCACCGCACAACCGTTGTGCTGGCAGTCTTGTTTTTCGTGTTGACGATTTCGCTGGCGTATATCGTATAAGGCAATGTTTGTATAAGGTCTGATTTAATATCAGGCCTTTTTCTTGTTGAGAGACGGCGTTTGTTTCTCGCAAAACTGTGGAAAACTAAATTGAATGTGCAAAAAAGGGGTTATGAGCATGAAAATTGTGACACCAAAACCATTTACATTTAAAGGCGGAGACAAAGCGGTGCTTCTGCTGCACGGATTTACGGGAAATACGGCAGACGTCAGAATGCTCGGCCGCTACTTGAATGAGCGCGGCTACACTTGTCACGCGCCTCAATATAAAGGGCACGGCGTTCCGCCGGAAGAGCTGGTACATACGGGGCCTGAAGATTGGTGGAAAGACGTCATGGACGGTTATGGATATTTACGGTCTGAAGGCTATGAAAACATTGCGGCCTGCGGACTGTCGCTTGGCGGGGTTTTTTCATTGAAATTGGGTTACACTGTACCCATAAAGGGAATTGTTCCTATGTGTGCGCCGATGCACATTAAAAGTGAAGAGGTTATGTACGAAGGAGTTCTTTCCTACGCGCGCAATTATAAAAAATTCGAAGGAAAACAGCCGGAGCAGATTGAAAAGGAAATGAAGGAGTTTGAAAAAACACCGATGAATACGCTCAAATCGCTTCAAGAGCTGATTGCCGATGTGCGCAAAAACGTCGACATGATCTATTCCCCGACATTTGTGGTTCAGGCACGGCATGACCATATGATCAATACAGAAAGTGCGAACATCATTTACAACGAGGTGGAAACGGACGACAAACAGCTGAAATGGTATGAAGAATCAGGCCATGTCATCACGCTCGATAAAGAACGGGACCTCGTTCATCAGGATGTGTACGAATTTTTAGAGAAACTCGATTGGTAACAAACAGGAGGTCGAATAATGGAAAAAGAAGCGTTTATGGACCGTCTTCTCGCGTTTATGAAGGAAGAGGCGTACAAGCCCCTTACCGTTCAGGAACTCGAGGAGATGCTGAACATCACGGAAGCAGATGAATTTAAAGAGCTGGTAAAAGCGCTGGTGGCGCTCGAGGAGACGGGACAGATCGTCCGCACCAGAAGCAACCGCTACGGGCTTCCGGAAAAAATGAATTTAGTAAAAGGAAAAATTTCCGCGCATGCAAAGGGATTCGCGTTTCTATTGCCGGAGGATACCTCTTTAAGCGACGTGTTTATTCCGCCGAATGAGCTGAATACGGCCATGAACGGCGATATCGTTATGGTGCGGCTCAATTCCCAGTCAAGCGGATCGAGACAGGAAGGCACGGTCATCCGCATCCTGGAAAGAAGCATCGACCGCGTCGTGGGCACATACACAGAAACGAAAAGCTTCGGCTTTGTCATCCCGGATGATAAGAAAATCACGAGTGATATTTTTATTCCGAAACATGCCAATAACGGCGCTGCGGAAGGCCATAAAGTCGTCGTCAAACTGACAAGCTACCCTGAAGGCAGAATGAACGCCGAAGGAGAAATCGTTGAAATACTCGGCCATAAAAATGATCCGGGGATCGATATTTTATCAATTATCCATAAGCACGGCCTGCCGGGGGACTTTCCGGCTGAAGTGATGGAGCAGGCAACAAGCACGCCCGATACCATCGATGAAAAAGACATCAAAGACCGCCGTGATCTCCGCGATCAGGTCATTGTCACCATTGACGGCGCGGATGCGAAGGATCTGGATGACGCCGTCACCGTGACAAAGCTTGATAACGGCAGCTACAAGCTCGGCGTTCATATTGCCGACGTCAGCCATTACGTCACGGAGAATTCCCCGATTGACAAAGAAGCGCTGGAAAGAGGGACAAGCGTGTACTTGGTTGACCGGGTCATTCCGATGATTCCGCACAGACTGTCTAACGGAATCTGTTCTTTAAATCCGAAGGTCGACCGGCTGACGCTTTCCTGCGAAATGACAATCAACCAGCAGGGGCAGGTAACAGAGCACGAGATCTTCCAAAGCGTCATTAAAACGACGGAAAGAATGACCTATTCAGATGTCAACCGGATCCTCACAGAAGACGACGCCGAGCTGAAAGAAAGATATGAGCCGCTCGTCCCGATGTTTAAAGACATGGAACGTCTGGCGGAAATTCTCCGGGCGAAACGGATGGACCGCGGCGCCGTGGATTTTGATTTCAAAGAGGCGAAGGTGCTCGTCGATAAGGAAGGCGCCGTAAAAGACGTCGTCATCAGAGAGCGCTCAGTAGCGGAAAAGCTGATCGAAGAATTCATGCTTGTCGCAAACGAAACGGTGGCCGAGCACTTCCATTGGATGAACGTGCCGTTTATTTACCGGATTCACGAAGAGCCGAACGCCGAAAAACTGCAAAAGTTTCTGGAGTTCGTCACGACATTCGGTTATATCGTCAAAGGGAAAGCCGGAGACATTCACCCGCGCGCGCTGCAAAGCATTCTTGATGAAGTACGGGACCGTCCGGAAGAAACGGTGATTTCAACCGTCATGCTCCGTTCCATGAAGCAGGCGAAATACGACCCGCAAAGCCTGGGCCATTTCGGGCTGGCGACTGAATTTTATACGCACTTCACATCGCCGATCCGCCGTTATCCTGACTTAATCGTTCACAGGCTGATCAGAACGTATTTGATCAACGGACAATCGGACGAAGCGACTCAAGAAAAGTGGGCCGAACGCCTTCCGGAAATTGCTGACCATACGTCAACGATGGAACGGCGCGCCGTTGACGCCGAGCGGGAAACGGACGATCTGAAAAAAGCGGAATATATGCTTGATAAAATCGGCGAGGAGTTTGACGGCATGATCAGTTCCGTCACGAATTTCGGAATGTTTGTCGAGCTGCCGAATACGATTGAAGGGCTTGTGCACGTCAGCTTTATGACGGATGATTATTACCGTTTTGACGAGCAGCATTTCGCCATGATCGGTGAACGCACGGGCAACGTTTACCGCATCGGAGACGAAATCACGGTCAAAGTCGTCGACGTCAATAAAGATGAGAGAAACATCGACTTTGAAATTGTCGGCATGAAAGGCACCCGCCGTCCGAGAGAAACAACAGGCGACCGCAGAAAACGAGGCAGACCGGCGCGGAAACGCGTGTTAAACAGCAATACCCCGGCTTCACCGCCGAAATCGGAGGAAAAAGGGGAATGGTTTACAAAACCGAAGAAGAAAAAGAAAAAACGCGGTTTCCAAAACGCGCCGAAACAAAAACGCAAAAAGAAGAAGTAAATGCGAAAAGCAAATGGGGCAAAATGCTCTGTTTGCTTTCTTTCGCAAGCCGCATTTTCATTGTCGCGGAACGCTCCATTTGCTAAAATAAAGCGTATCGCACACATGAACGGTTTTTGCGGAGAGAGGAGGATAAGGCATGCCAAAAGGATCAGGCAAAGTATTATCGCAAAACAAAAAAGCAAACCATGATTACTTTATAGAAGAAACCTATGAAACAGGCATCGTGCTGCAGGGAACGGAGATTAAGTCCATCCGCGCCGGCCGCGTAAACATGAAGGATTCCTTTGCGAAAATTGAACGCGGCGAAGTGTTCCTCCACAACATGCACATCAGCCCGTACGAGCAGGGAAACCGCTATAACCATGACCCGCTCCGGACGAGAAAGCTTTTGATGCACCGGAAAGAAATCAATAAGCTGATCGGCCTGACGAAAGAGAAAGGCTATTCCCTCGTGCCGCTGAAGCTGTATTTGAAAAACGGCTTTGCCAAAGTGTTAATCGGCCTCGGAAAAGGGAAGAAAACATACGATAAACGCGAAGATTTAAAACGAAAAGACGCCAAAAGAGAAATCGAAAGAGCGTTCAGAGACAGACAAAAAGGCTTCTGATGCATGAGCCTTGATGTGATGATATGCCCTGTGCTATACTGTTCACACATCAGATTCACAGGCTGTTTATTGAAGACATTCCCAATTGAATTTGCCTGTGATCATGGTATAATAACAGTACAGCCAGTTGAGCAAGAGCTTGATAGATCTCCCGTATACCCTTAACAAGGGGACGTTACGGATTCGACAGGGATGGATCGAGCTTGAGCTGCGAGCCGAGAGGCGATCTCGTTAACACGCACCTAAATATAACTGGCAAAACTAAAAGTTTTAACCAAAACTTAGCACTAGCTGCCTAATAAACGCAGCGAGCTCTTCCTGACATTGCCTATGTGTCCGTGAAGAGCACATCCAAGTAGGCTACGCTTGCGTTCCCGTCTGAGAACGTAAGAAGAGACTGACAGACTAGCTCTCGGAAGGCCCGCCCGCAGGCACGAAGACGAGTGAAACACGAAATATGCAGGCTACGCTCGTAGACGCTTAAGTAATCGATGTTTCTGGACGTGGGTTCGACTCCCACCGTCTCCATACATAACAGAGGAACCGCAGTGCCGTCACATGACGCACTGCGGTTTTTTCATGCCGAAATCAAGGAGTGAAAGTGAATGGAAATCGTCATCATAGACGAAAAAGATGTTACAAGCACAGAAGCATTACACCGAATCTTAAAAGATCAATTAGATTTCCCGGACTATTATGGTGAAAATTTGAATGCCTTATGGGATTGTCTGACAGGCTGGATAGAATATCCGCTGACTTTGGTGTGGAAGAATTTTGAGGCCAGTCAAAAGGCATTGGGTTCGGATGCTGATGATGTATTAAGGATATTAAAAAAGGCTCAGGCAGAATTAGATGGTGAATTTTTCATTCAAATCGATCAGCCGTCAGCCGGGACAACGGACAGGCACTAAAAAGTGCGTACTTCCCCTCATCTATTTTTCTATCCGATAATAGGGACGGAAGGTTTCAGGCTTTCGATTTCTGTCCATATATAAGAAGAGACTTGCGATAGGGAGGAATGGATGATGGATTTGCAGTTGAAAGGGAAGACGGCGCTTGTGACAGGATCTACGTCAGGCATCGGGAAGGCGATTGCGGCTTCGCTGATTGCAGAAGGTGCGGCCGTGATCATTAACGGCCGCCGTGAAGAAAAGGTGAACGAAACGATCCGGGAACTAGAGAAACAGACGCCGGATGCCCGTCTCTATCCGGCCGCATTTGATTTAGGCACGGCGGAAGGGTGCGGCGCGATTTTTCAGCAGTATCCGGATGTGGATATTCTCGTCAACAATTTAGGAATCTTTGAACCTGCGGAATACTTTGATATTCCTGACGAAGAGTGGCTCCGGTTTTTCGAGGTGAATATCATGAGCGGCGTGAGGCTGACACGCCGGTATGCAAAGCGGATGATTGAACGGAAGGAAGGGCGGGTGATTTTTATCGCGAGTGAAGCGGCCGTCATGCCTTCTCAGGAAATGGCCCATTACAGCGCTACGAAAACGACGCAGCTGTCGCTGTCACGCAGTCTGGCCGAGCTCACGGAAGGGACGAATGTGACGGTGAATACGGTCATGCCCGGCTCCACGAAAACAGAGGGCGTCGAAACAATGCTCGAGTCGCTTTATCCCGGTGAAAACCTAACCGCGGTGGAGGCGGAGAGACGATTTATGAAGGAAAATCGTCCGACGTCGATCATTCAGCGATTGATCCGTCCGGAAGAAATCGCCCACTTTGTCGCCTTTTTAAGCAGCCCGCTGTCGTCTGCCATTAACGGATCTGCATTGCGGATCGACGGCGGCTTGGTGCGGAGCATTATATAAGATGAACGTAAAAAAACCCCCGTAAAGCGGGGGTTTTTTTAATGCGGATCACGCTGAAACCGGCCGATGATCCTGCTGATTAAATCTTTTGTGGCGCAGTCAAAATGCTCTTCTTTTTGGTTTGTCAACAGCCCGACCGGTGGTGAAATTGTTAAGTTATTGATCGGAATGACCTTCGTGCCCTCGATCGGTTCTGAGTGCGCCGTCGCCGTAAAGATTGAGACGCCGATATTTTCCCTGACATAGTATTGATGAGCCATGCTGCTGGTCAGCTCCATTTTTCGATAGCGGCTCCCGATGGCACGCTGCAGGTGCTGTTCAATTTGAATCCGGATCGGGCAATTGGCGGGCGTGAAAATCAGGCATTCATTTTCTAAATCCTCGAGATTGACGCTTGCTTTGTCGGCAAGGGGATGTCTGTCTGACACGATGACATTGAGCGAGTCATGGAAAAACGGATCGAAATAATTTTCCAGAATCAGCTCCGGCTCGCCGCATACGGCAAAATCAATGGCGCCCTCCAGCAGTTTGCGGCTGCATGTATTGGCATCATCCACGCTGACATTGACCGACATGTCAGGATAATCATGTAAGAAACCCCGCAGTACGGCAGGGAAGATCAGGCTTGCCGTCGGTTCGGATATGCCGATCTGAATAAGGCCGGCCTGGCCCTGTCTGATGTCGGCCAAAGTATGGTCAAGCACCTCGTATTGCGCGAGAAGCTGCCCGGCCCGCTCATGAAACAGCCGCCCCGCCCTTGTCAGTTTCAGCTTCTTTCCCCGTTCAAACAGCTGCGCGCCTACATCTTGTTCCAGCTGTTTAATCCGCATTGAAATCGTCGGCTGTGAGTAGTTCAGAATTTCGGCGGCCTTATAAAAGCTGCCTGACTGTACGATGGTATGAAACGTTTTAATGGTGCGTAATTCCAACGAAATCCCCTCCCGGCTGTTCATTAATTTTCTTGAACCTTTCCTTTACTTTTTTTGATTAGTCAAATAAATCAGTTTGTTTTATAGTATAAACAATCAAAGCTTAGTAAACAAATTGGAATTATATATTTTTGCGGGGAGAGTGACCGGAATGAGTGAAGACATATTTCGATTGGCTGAGAAAAAGGATGCGCCGGAGTTTTTAGAGCTGCTGTACAGCGCGTTTCAGCCGATCCGCAATTTGGAGATTGACTGGCCGTCGGCGCGGGCCGACATCGATATGGTAACAGAAAATATTGAAAATCATTCAGCCGTCGTGCTCGAACGGGACGGACGGCTTCTTTCAACAATTACGATCCGTTTTCCGTGGGAGAGTGACACGCCTCCGTCAAAATATCCGTTTGTCTGGTGGTTTGCGACGCTTCCTGAGCTGAAGGGGCAGGGCATCGGCAGCAAACTTTTGACTTATGTGGAAGAACACGTGCTGCGGGATACGCTGAAGGCCCCGGCCATCACGCTCGGCACTTCGGCGCGCAAGCATCCCTGGCTTGTAGATATGTACAGACGGAGGGGGTATGAAGTGTATTTTGAGCAGGAGAAAGACGGAGACATCGGAGTCATGATGAGAAAGGTGCTCATACCGGAGCGGTTTGACGCGTCGCTGTTAGGCACACCGAGCTGGGCGCAATGATAAAAAAACGGATCAGAGCCGGCTGTCTGCTTCTGCTGCTCGGCGTGCTGGCCGGGTGCGGGCAAGGAGAAAGCACAAAAGCGGGGAGCGGCGTGCAGACCGTCATTGTCGGCACGGGAACTGATTTTCCGAACATTGCTTTTATGGATGAAAAAGGCGAGCTGACCGGCTATGACATTGAAGTGATGAAAGCCATTGATAAACAGCTGCCGCAATACAAATTTGTCTTTAAGACGATGGATTTTTCGAATCTGCTCACAAGTCTCGGAAACCGGAAAATTGACGTGATCGCGCACAATATGGCGAAAAATAAGGAACGGGAGAAACGCTTTTTGTATCACAAGATCCCGTATAACTACTCGCCGATGTACATCACGGTGAAGGCGGATAATGACGCGATACACACGCTCCGGGATTTAAAAGGGAAAACCGTCATCGTCGGCGCGACGTCAAACGCGGCGGACTATATGACGGCATACAACAAAACCCACGGCAGCCCGATACATTTGAAATACGCCGGGCAGGGCAGCAATGATACAGCAAACCAAATTGAGACGGGACGCGCTGACGCCACCGTATCCACGCCGTTTGCCGTCGATTTTCAAAATAAGACGCACGCGTTCAAACAAAAAACGGTCGGTGATGTGCTGCTGGATACCGAGGTGTATTTTATGTTCAATAAAAACAGCCAAACCCTGGCGGACGATACGGATCGGGCGATTCAAAAGCTTGAGAAGGACGGCACATTGAAAAGGCTGAGTGAAAAATGGCTCGGCGCGGATTATTCAAAATCAAGTTTCACGAAATAACTGAAGCAGAAAACGGGGCGATCACATGAAAATAAGATTGGCGGTCATGTCATTAACAATTGCCGCAACGGCGGCGTTATCAGCCTGCGGCGCGGGCGGGGAGGCGGCATCAGGCAATCAGAAAAACGTGAAGAACATCACGGTCGGCACGGGAACCCAATTTCCGAATATTTGCTTTATTGATGATAAAGGCAAATTGACGGGCTACGACGTTGAGCTGGTGAAAGAGCTTGACAGGCGCCTGCCGGACTATCGTTTCACTTTTAAAACGATGGATTTCTCCAACCTGCTTGTCAGCCTCGGCCAGCATAAAGTCGATATCGTAGCCCATCAAATGGAGAAAAGCGCCGAACGGGAGAAAAAATTTCTGTTCAATCAAGTCGCGTATAACAACTTCCCGCTGAAAATCACGGTGCTTCAAGAAAACGGGAACATTCACGGCATTGATGACTTGAAAGGGAAGCGGGTCATTACGAGTCCGACGTCAAACGGCGCGCTTGTGCTGAAAAAATGGAATGAAAAACACGGCAGTCCGTTTGAAATCGCTTATGCCGGCCAAGGTTCAAACGATGCGGCCAATCAGCTGAAATCCGGCCGCGCCGATGCGACGATTTCTACGCCGTTTGCCGTCGATTTCCAAAACAAAACGAGCGCGATCAAAGAAAAAACGGTCGGCGGGGTGCTGTCAAATGCCAAAGTGTTCTTTATGTTTAACAAAAATGAACAAACGCTGAGCGATGACATTGATAAAGCCCTGCAGGAAATCATTGATGACGGCACGCTTAAAAAGCTGAGTGAAAAGTGGCTCGGCGCGGATTATTCAAAGGAGCAATATTAAGTGAAAAAGAGAGGGATCGGCAATGGAAAAAGCGTTTGATATCAGTATGATCGCGTCCTTTGTGCCGACATTGCTCGGGTATTTGCCCGTCACGCTGTATATATTGGCGGTGTCTTTGCTGTTCGGCTTTCTATTGGGGCTGCTTTTGGCGCTGCCCCGCATCTATCGCATTCCCGTCTTGAATCAGTTTGCGAAGCTGTATATCTCTTTTTTCAGAGGAACGCCCATCATGGTGCAGCTGTTCATTGTATTTTACGGCATTCCGGCGCTCACGGCGCTCGCCGGAATTGATACCTCCAAAATGGACCCTTTGTATGCGGCCATCGCCACGTATGCGCTGAGCAGCGCGGCAAGAGCGGCCGAAATCATCAGGGGAGGTGTGAACAGCGTCGACCGCGGGCAGGCGGAGGCGGCGTTCAGCATCGGGCTGAACGGGGGGCAGACATTCCGGCGCATCATTCTGCCGCAGGCGCTCGTGCAGGCCTTTCCCAACATCGGAAATATGGTGATCGGTTTCTTAAAAGATACATCACTCGCTTTTTCGATCGGGGTGATGGATATGTCGGGCAGAGGACAGACCTTGATTACATCGAGCAATCATTCTTTAGAAGTGTATATATCGCTTTCTGTTCTGTATTATGCGGCCGCCCTTTTATTTGAACGTGTCTTCAGATGGGCCGAAAAACGAATCAAGAAAGATGAGACGCGCCTTGTGACGGTTTTTGACATGAGCGCGCACGGCTGAAAAGGAGGGAGAACAGTGGAGCTGGACATTCCATTTATCGGCACTGCGATAAAACAAATGATGAAAACCGTTCCGCTTACATTGGCGATGACGGTCATTCCGATTATTGCCGGATTTTTCATAGCTCTCGGCAATATCACGGTGCGTATATTCCGCATCAAATGGCTGCTGGCCTGCTCATCGTTTTACGTGTCTTTTTTCCGCAGCACCCCGGCGATTCTCCATATTATGCTGATTTATTTAGGGGTTCCGCTGATTGCCGATCAATTCAGCCGCGCGTTTCATCTCGGCTGGTCGGCCAATCAGATTCCGGTCGCCGTGTTTGTCATCATGGCACTGTCATTAACGGCAGGCGCTTATATGACGGAAATTCTCCGATCCGGGATCATGGCCGTCGATACAGGGCAGGCGGAGGCGGCATATTCAATCGGCCTGACGCGGGGACAGATGATTCGGCGCGTGGTTCTGCCGCAGGCGTTCATGATATCGCTGCCGAACTTCACCAATATAGGCATCGGCTTTTTGCATACCACTTCCATCGCGGCAATTGTTGCAGTGCCTGAAATTACAGGAACGGCGACGATTGCGGCATCCGATAACTATGCGTTTCTGGAAGCATTTATCGGGGCGGCCGTGATTTATTGGGGATTAACGCTGATTCTCGAAGCTGTAAACAGTCTGGCGGAAAAAAGGGCGGCCAGATATCAAGGAGGCGCATTATGATCGAAATCCGAAACATTCAAAAACATTTTGGCAGTCATCACGTGTTAAAGGGGATCAATTTAAGTGTCCGGAAAGGAGAAGTCGTGACCATCATCGGCCCGAGCGGTTCCGGGAAAACCACTTTTCTGCGCTGCCTTAATTTACTTGAGCGGCCGGATGAGGGCGCCATTTCGCTGCACGGTGAAGTCATTAACTGCAAAAAGCCTGCCAAAAAAGACATTCTCAGACTGAGGAAGCAGACGGCGATGGTTTTTCAGCAATATCATTTGTTTTCGCATAAAACGGCAATTCAAAATGTCATGGAAGGCCTGACGGTCGCAAGGAAAATGAAAAAACCAGATGCATACGCCATTGCCGAGCGGGAACTGGCCAAGGTGGGGCTTCAGGATAAATTGCACGCTTATCCGAATCAACTGTCGGGAGGACAAAAGCAGCGGGTCGGGATTGCCCGGGCGCTTGCCATTCATCCTGATGTCATGCTGTTTGATGAACCGACCGCAGCCCTCGATCCGGAGCTTGTCGGCGAGGTGCTCGAGGTGATGCTTAACATTGTGCGGACCGGCGCCACCATGATTATTGTCACACATGAAATGGAGTTTGCCAGAAGAGTGTCCGACCAAATTGTGTTTATGGATGAAGGAGCAATCGTGGAACAAGGAACGCCTGAGGAAGTCTTTTACAAGACGAAAAAAGAAAGAACGAAGAAGTTCCTCCGCCGCGTGCTGCCTGATTACGGTTATGACATAAAAGAGCGCATAAAGGAGCCTGTCGTATGATTCGTTTAAGCATTTTAGACCAAAGTGTCACCGCGGAAAACCAAACCGCAGAAGAAGCCTTGCGGCAAACGGTGAAATTGGCTCAGGAGGCCGAACAATACGGATATGACCGTTTCTGGGCGGCGGAGCATCATAACAATGAAGAGATAGCGGGATCAGCTCCGGAAATTGTTCTGGGGTATCTTGCCGCAAGCACGAAAAAAATCCGTCTCGCATCCGGCGGGGTGATGCTGCAGCATTACAGTCCCTATAAAGTGGCGGAGCAGTTCCGGGTTCTGTCCGCCCTTGCTCCCGGCCGTGTGGCGCTTGGTGTCGGCAAAGCGCCCGGCGGATTTCAGCTGTCAACCGATGCGCTGCAGCGGGAGCTTATCCAGCCCGCCCGTTTATTTGAAGAAAAGCTTGAGGAGCTGACTCATTTCATCCGAAATGATTTTCCGGACTCGCACCGCTACGCGTCATTGCGGCCGGCGCCGCATACTGAGTATGCGCCTGACCTCTTTTTGCTCGGCGGCAGCGCGGAAAGCGCGATATCCGCGGCCAAACTCGGCATTTCCTTCGTTTTCGCCTATTTCATAAACGGTGAAGAGGCTGCGTTAGAAAAAGCGCGCCATGCCTTTGACGAGCATCTGCCGAAAGGGTCGAAGGCGGAATTTCACCTTGCGCCGATGGTATTTACCGCGCATACAAAAGCAGAGGCTGAAAAACACGTGGTATCGCGTGAGTCGGTCAAAATCATTCTCGAAGACGGCAAAAAGGTGAATGTCGGTTCCCGGGAACAAGCGGAAGCGTTTCTTGAACAAGTCACGCAGCCGTATAAGCTGATTACACAAAAGACGGGTGTGATTGCCGGGACAAAAGAAGAGACAGCCGCCGAGCTGAGACGATTATCGGTTCAATACAGCATTACTGATTTTGTGATTTTGTCGCCTATCAAAAATGCTGAGGAAAAACGATTGTCTTACCGGCTGTTAAGCGAAGCGGTGCAGCCGGCCCCACAATTATAGGAGGGATGAACATGAGTCATGAAGTAAACGTAGTGGTCTGGAGCAAACAGGGCTGCTCCTATTGCGATGAAGTGAAAGGATATTTGCGGGAAAAAGCCGTTGCATACGAAACAATTGATGTGACAGAGCGGGATGAAATGCGTGACGTGCTGCAGACGAAGTACGGCATCCGTCATGTCCCCGTCGTTGAAATCGGCAGCGGTGACAGCCGTGTGTATCAGGCCGTTACTCAAGTCGGCATTGAACATGTAGAACGGGCGCTTGCCGATTACGAGGGGAAAAAGGGGGAGAGAAAATGAGCCGGACGGATCTTATTCAATTCGGAGCCATGATTCACGGTGTCGGCGGCACAACGGACGGCTGGCGTCATCCCGACGCCGATCCGACAGCAAGCACGAATGCGGCGTTTTACAGACAAAAAGCGCAAACTGCTGAAAGAGGGCTGTTCAGCTTTGCTTTTATTGCGGACGGCTTGTTCATTTCTGAAAAGTCCATCCCGCATTTCTTAAATCGGTTTGAGCCGATCACTATTTTATCGGCGCTTGCCGCCTCTACAACCCATCTTGGTTTAATCGGCACATTTTCCACATCGTTCACTGAGCCGTTCACCATCGCAAGACAGCTGATGTCTCTTGACCATATCAGCGGCGGCCGGGCGGGCTGGAATCTCGTCACCTCTCCGCAGGCGGGAGCCGCGCGCAATCACAGCAAAGAAAGCCTTCCCGACCACAGCCGGCGCTATGCCATCGCCCAGGAACATGTGGACGTGGTGCGCGGCCTGTGGAATTCCTGGGAAGAAGATGCCTTCGTCCGCAACAAAGAAACCGGGCAGTTTTTTGACCCTGACAAACTGCATCGCCTGTATCACAAAGGCGAGTATTTTCAAGTGGAGGGCCCGCTGAATATCGGCCGGTCCAAACAGGGAGAGCCGGTCGTTTTCCAAGCGGGGTCTTCAGAAACCGGCCGGTCGTTTGCCGCGAGGAATGCAGATGCAGTCTTTACGCACTCCAATTCACTTGAGGAAACGAAAGCTTTTTATGATGATGTGAAGAAGCGGGCGGCGGATTACGGCCGGGACGCTTCCAAGCTGCGGATCTTTCCGGGAATCAGTCCGATTATAGCCGGCTCACAAGAAGAAGCGGAAGCGAAATACCAAGAATTCGCCGAGCTGATTCCGATAGAGAACGCTGTTAAATATGTGGCCAGATTCTTTGACGATTATGATCTGAGCCGTTTTCCGCTGGATGAGCCGTTTCCTGATTTGGGCGACGTCGGGAAAAACGCGTTTCAAAGCACGACAGACCGTATCAAAAGAGAGGCGAAAGCCCGGAATCTTACGCTGCGTCAAGTGGCGCGCGAAGCCGCGTTTCCGCGAACCCATTTTATCGGCACACCGGAACGTGTGGCGTCATTAATTGAAACATGGTTTCAGCGCGAAGCGGCGGACGGGTTTATCATTCACTCTGACATCCCCGGCATGCTTGAAGCCTTTGTGGATCAAGTCATACCGATCCTTCAGGAAAAGGGGCTGTACCGAAAAAGCTATCCGGCCGATACACTGCGGGGGAATCTCGGATTGGATATTCCGGCCTGCAGACCCAATCCGATTTTGAGCAGAAACTGAGGTTTCTGCTTTTTCTGCTGCTTGCCATTCCCGTCATTACAGCCTTTTCAAAAAAATATACTGATTTCGAGATATTATTGTTGCTAAATGATTTTTTTGTAACTATAATTATTACAGAACTGATCAGTATAAAAAAACATTCATATTTCATAATAAATGTGTGTGTAATCTGAAAACGAAAGGGCTGTTTATAATGGCAAAAGTACTTTATATCACTGCTCATCCTCATGATGAAAAGACATCTTACAGCATGGCGACAGGAAAAGCGTTTATCGATTCTTATAAAGAATCAAACCCGAATGATGAGGTTGTACATATCGACCTTTACAAAGAGAACATTCCTCATATCGACGCGGATGTATTCAGCGGCTGGGGAAAACTTCAATCCGGCACAGGTTTTGAAGAGCTTTCTGAAAACGAAAAGGCGAAAGTCGGCCGTCTGAACGAGCTGAGCGATCAATTCGCGGCAGCTGACAAATACGTATTCGTCACACCGCTTTGGAACTTCTCATTCCCGCCGGTTATGAAAGCGTACCTTGATTCCGTTGCTGTAGCCGGAAAATCATTCAAATATACAGAGCAAGGCCCGATCGGTCTGTTGACAGACAAAAAAGCGCTCCACATTCAGGCGCGCGGAGGCTATTACTCTGAAGGACCGGCGGCTGACATGGAAATGGGCCACCGTTACATCGGCATCATGATGAACTTCTTCGGCGTTCCTTCTTTCGACGGATTAATCGTTGAAGGCCATAATGCTGAACCGAATAAAGCACAGCAAATTAAAGAAGATGCGATTGCCCGCGCGAAAGAAGCCGGAAAATCATTCTGATCTTAAAAAAACCTCCCAGCTGACACGGCTGGGAGGTTTTTCATATTAAAGGGCAATCGTCCGTTTTTGTTCGCTGCTTTTCATCGCCGCTTCAATAACACGGATGACATCGATGCCTTCTTTTGCCGTAACGGGAAGCGGTTTTCCGTTTAAGATGCTGTCTGCCAGCAGTTTGTAGTACGTAAGGTAAGAGCCGTTCTCAGAGGGGATTGTTTCTGTATGCCGTTTTTCATCCGCTGCGGTTGTCAGCTCTCCGAAGTTGTCAGGATCATCGGCGCCCCAGCTCTCGTCAACCGGCTTTTTGCCCGCTGAAAGCGCATCTTCCTGTCCATCCATTCCGTATTTGATAAAGCTTGCATTCCGTCCGTGAATCTGATAGCGCGGGCCGCTTGCCGCATTCATGGAGCCGGATTGAAGGATGACCTGAAGCTTGCCGTAATGGAGCGCGGCCAGAAAATTATCAACGGTTTCGCTGTTGTCCCGCTGCTTCATCACATGTGCGGTGACGGATTCCGGCATTCCGAAAAGCAGAAGTGTCTGGTCAATAATATGTGAACCGAGATCATACAGCGTTCCCGTGGCGGGTCCGTTCTTTTCGCGCCATTTTTCCTGTACAACCGGGTTGTATAGATCGTAGTTGACTTGATATGTATGAATGTCTTGAAGCGCCCCGTCCCGAATCAGCTTTTGTATCGTTAAAAAGTCATTGTCCCACCGCCGGTTGTGGTACACGCTCAGTAAGACGCCTTTATCTTCAGCCGTTCTTCTCAGTTCCTCCGCTTCTGCTGAAGTCGCCGTCATCGGTTTTTCCACGACGGTGTGTTTTCCCGCCAGTAGACATTTCATCGCTGATTCATAATGCATTCCGCTCGGTGTCGTGACGATGACGAGGTCAATGTCAGGATCACCGGTAATGTCTTCAATCGCGCGCACGGCTTCAGCCCCCGGCAGATCACGTTTGACCTCCTCCGTTCTGGACGTCATGACTTTTTTGATCTGATAATCATCAAGGACGTCCAAAAGCGGCGCATGAAAGACTTTACCCGACAAACCATATCCCAATATGCCAACCTGTATCGTTTTCAATGAATTTCCCCCTCTTGATATGTGATAACAATATATACCCCGCGGGTGTACTGGTAAAACTTGTGTGTTGAAAATTTTTTACACCGGATTTTCAAGTCTGTATAATGAAGATAACGAAGAAAAAAACCGAGGTGGAAAATGGACAAACATACCGAGCATCAATCGTTAAATCATAAAAGCGCCAAAGAAAAAGACCAGATCCTGAACCGGCTGAAACGGATTGAAGGCCAGGTCAGGGGCATTCAGAATATGGTGGAGAACGAACGATACTGCGTGGATATTCTTGTGCAGATCTCAGCCGTACAGGCAGCCATGCAGAAAGTCGCGTTTCATCTGCTGGAAGATCACGCCCATCACTGCGTAGCCGGCGCCATTGAGAGCGGAAACGGGGAGCAGGCGATTGCCGAGCTGCTTGACGTTGTGAAAAAAATCGCAAAATCGTAAAATAAAATGTTTTGAAATACCCTACAGGGGTATGGTAACATGAAGAAGAAAAAACAAGACGTGGAGGGAATCATCATGGAACAAAAAACACTGCAAGTCGAAGGCATGTCCTGTCAGCACTGCGTCAAAGCAGTAGAGACCGGAGTAGGAGAACTGAACGGAGTGACGGCGGTTCAGGTGAAATTGGAAGCCGGACAGGTGGATGTGACGTTTGATGAGAACAAAGTCTCCGTATCAGATATAAAAGACGCGATTGAAGATCAAGGTTATGACGTCGTATAGGATTTATCGCGCTGCGGAAACGGGCGCGGTTTTCTTTTATCATAATTATACCCCCCTGGGGTTTATGAAGAGAGATGAGGACATTGAGTGAACCGAAAGAAATGACCATTCAAGTGGGGGGCATGACATGCGCCGCCTGCGCTTCAAGAATTGAAAAAGGGCTGAAACGGATGGACGGCGTCAATGACGCTTCCGTCAATCTTGCGCTTGAGACTTCAAACATTTCCTATCACCCTGACAAAATCGAAGCAAGCGCCATAAAAGAAAAAATTGAAAAACTCGGCTATCACGTCGTGACGGAAAAAGCTGAGTTTCAGATTGAAGGCATGACGTGCGCCGCTTGCGCCAACCGGATTGAAAAGCGCCTGAACAAAATAGGGGGAGTTGACAGCGCACCGGTGAATTTCGCACTGGAAACAGTCACCGTTGAATACAATCCGAAAGAGGTGACACCGAAAGAGCTGAAAGAGACCGTGGCAAAACTCGGCTACAGATTAGACGAGAAGAAAGCGGTTGATGGAGACGGCGGATTATCCCAAAAGGAGAAAGAGCAGCGAAAACAGCTGATCAGGCTGATATTTTCTGCCGTTCTCTCCTTTCCGCTTCTATGGTCGATGGTCAGCCATTTTTCTTTTACTTCTTTTATCTGGATGCCGGATATCCTGATGAATCCGTGGCTGCAATTCGCGCTTGCCACCCCGGTGCAGCTCGTCATCGGCTGGCCTTTTTATATGGGGGCGTACAAGGCGCTGAGAAACAAAAGCGCCAATATGGATGTTCTCGTTGCGCTCGGAACGACGGCCGCTTACGCATACAGCCTGTACATGACGATTGCGTCTCTCGGACGAGACGGACATGTTGAGGGGCTTTATTATGAAACGAGCGCCATTTTGCTGACTTTGATTTTGCTTGGAAAGCTTTTAGAGATGAAAGCGAAAGGCCGCTCATCAGAAGCGATTAAAAAGTTAATGAAGCTTCAGGCGAAGACGGCGGCGGTTGAGCGGGACGGCAAAGTACAGGTGATTCCGATTGATGAGGTCCGGACGGGGGACATCGTATACGTGAAACCGGGAGAACGCGTCCCTGTCGATGGCGAAGTGATTGAAGGCCATTCCGCAATTGATGAATCGATGATTACGGGAGAGAGCATGCCTGTCGATAAGTCTCCCGAAAGCAGTGTCACCGGTGCGACGATCAATGCAAACGGCTTTCTCAAAATCAGAGCGGTGAATGTCGGGAAAGATACCGCGCTTGCACACATTATTAAAATCGTGGAAGAAGCCCAAGGATCAAAAGCCCCCATTCAGCGGCTCGCGGATCACATTTCAGGCATTTTCGTCCCGATTGTGCTGGGGCTGGCCGTGCTGACTTTTCTCATTTGGTATGTATGGGCCGCGCCGGGACAGTTTTCTGAAGCGATCGGCAAATTCATCGCCGTGCTTGTCATTGCCTGTCCGTGCGCACTCGGGCTCGCCACACCGACGAGCATTATGGCGGGCTCGGGCCGCGCAGCTGAATTCGGCATTCTTTTTAAAGGCGGAGAGCATTTAGAAAAAACACAGCGTCTGACGACAATCGTACTGGATAAAACAGGAACGGTGACAAACGGCAGACCTGTTCTGACAGACGCCGTGCCGGCAGCGGGAATGAACGAAGAGGAACTCCTGCGGCTGGCGGCGGCCGCCGAAACGGGATCAGAGCACCCGCTTGGAGAAGCCATCGTGTCAGGAGCCGAAAAACGGGGGATTGCCATCCCGAAAATCACCCGGTTCCAAGCCCGGATCGGTTCCGGAATCTATGCAGAGGCTGACGGCAGAACGATTCTAGCCGGATCAAGACGGCTGATGGAATCAGAACACATTGAACATGAGGCGCTGCTTCCGCAAATGGCCCGCTTGGAGGCGGAAGGAAAAACGGTGATGCTTATTGCGGCAGACGGCAAAGCGGCGGGGCTTATCGCAGTCGCCGATACAATCAAAGAAACATCTCCGGCCGCGGTGAAACGCCTGAATGATATGGGGCTTGACGTCATCATGATGACCGGTGACAACAAAAAGACCGCAGAAGCCATTGCAAAAGCCGCGGGCATCGGCAGCGTGATCGCCGAAGTGCTTCCCGAACAAAAGGCGGCGGAAATTTCCCGGCTGCAAAAAGAAGGCCGGCGCGTGGCGATGGTCGGTGACGGCATCAATGATGCTCCGGCGCTGGCTGTGGCCGATATCGGAATGGCCATCGGCACCGGCACAGATATCGCAATGGAAGCGGCGGATATTACGCTGATCCGCGGTGACCTGAACGGCATTGCCGACGCCATCGGCATGAGCAGGCTGACCATGAGAAACATCAAGCAGAATTTAGGCTGGGCATTGGGATACAACAGCATCGGCATTCCGATTGCGGCATCCGGCTTTCTGGCCCCGTGGGTGGCAGGCGCTGCCATGGCGTTCAGCTCAGTATCGGTCGTGCTTAATGCTTTGCGTTTACAGAAGGTGAAAAAAGACAAAATGGGCTGATGCCTGTTTTGTCTTTTTTATTGACACTTTATTCAAAGCCTGCATATAATAGAGAAAACACATATATGAGTATATGTTCATATATATAAATTCGTTTAGCTGTATTGATGTTATGGGAATCCTATTACGGAAAGTAGGGTGAGTCGAAAATGAAAGCAGCCAAAGGTGAATTTGTTTTAGACGGACTTGATTGCAGCAACTGTGCAAAAAAAATAGAAAACGGCGTAAAAGCCATTGACGGCATAGACGGCTGTGCTGTCAATTTTGCGGCAAGCACCATCACGGTCTCAGCCGGCGGCAAAAACGAGCAATGGATGAAAGACGAAGTCGCGAAAAAAGTAAAGTCCATTGATCCTCATGTGACCGTCCGTGCGAAACATGAAGATAAACCCGGCGAGGATGAATACCGCAAAAAGCTGCACCTGATGTTAGTGAGGCTGGCAGCGGGAGCCGTTTTGGCCGTCATCGCTTACTTCGCGCACACGGGCGCCGTCCTTGAGTTTCTGCTCTTTTTTGCTTCATATTTGATCATCGGCGGCGATATCGTAGCCAGAGCGGGAAAAAACATTGTCCGCGGCCAGGTATTTGATGAGCATTTTCTGATGGCGCTTGCCACGATCGGCGCATTTGTGATTCATCAGTATCCGGAAGGCGTCGCGGTCATGCTGTTTTACCAAATCGGTGAATTGTTTCAGGGAGCGGCCGTCAGCCGATCCAGAAAATCGATCAGCGCGTTATTGGACATCCGTCCTGAGTACGCCAATGTGAAAACGGAAAACGGCATGACTGCCGTTCCGCCGCAGGACGTCAAAGTCGGACAGGTCATCGTCGTGAATCCCGGAGAACGGATTCCGCTGGACGGAAAGGTGCTGAGCGGTTCTTCGATGGTTGATACATCCGCTTTAACGGGCGAATCCGTGCCGAGAAAAGCGGAGCCGGGGCAAGATGTGATGGCCGGATTTATGAATCAGAACGGCGTGCTTCATATTGAAACCTCTAAAGGATATGAAGACTCTGCCGTGTCAAAAATATTGGATCTGGTCGAAAATGCGGCCGGACGTAAAGCGAAAACGGAAAACTTTATTACGAAGTTTGCCAAGTATTATACACCGGCCGTTGTCATTGTTGCGGTGCTTCTCGCCTTTTTACCGCCGCTTCTCGTGCCTTCAGCCGCGCTATCCGACTGGGTGTACCGCGCGCTGATTTTCCTTGTGATTTCTTGTCCGTGCGCACTCGTCGTCTCCATTCCGCTCGGGTTTTTCGGCGGTATCGGGGCTGCGTCTAAAGCAGGGGTGCTCGTGAAAGGCAGCAACTATTTAGAAGCGCTCAATCAGGTGGCATACGCCGTGTTTGATAAAACGGGAACCTTAACGAAAGGCAATTTCGCCGTTACTGATATCAAGCCGGCGGCGGGATTTACGAAAGACAGCCTGCTTCATGCGGCCGCGCTTGCGGAAGTCCATTCCAATCATCCGATTGCTTCTTCCATCCGTGAAGCTTACAATCAACCGCTCGCGGCTGAGGAGATTGAAGAATATGAAGAAATACCCGGACACGGCATTCGGGTGAAAACCGGCGGATCAACGATTTTGGCCGGAAATCAAAAACTGATGGCAAAAGAACAAATCGCTTCCGGCACAGCTGAAAATAACGGAACCGTCGTCTATGTCGCCGTTGATCAGCGGTATGCGGGGGCGATCGTGATCGCCGACGAAATCAAAGAGGACGCCAAACAGGCCATTGCCAATTTAAAAGCGCTCGGCGTGAAGCGGACAGTGATGCTGACGGGTGATTCAAAGCAGACCGGAGAAGCTGTCGGCCGAGAGCTCGGTATTGATGACGTGTACACAGAGCTTTTGCCGGGTGACAAGGTAGACCGCGTCGAAGAACTTGAAGCGGCGCTTGCACCGAATGAAAAACTGATGTTTGTCGGCGACGGGATTAATGATACGCCTGTGCTTGCCAGAGCTGACATCGGAGCTGCCATGGGGGCTCTCGGCTCTGATGCCGCCGTCGAAGCGGCCGATGTCGTCCTGATGACAGACCAGCCGTCAAAAGCATCCGAAGCGATCCGGATTGCACGCCGCACACGCCGGATCGTCTGGCAGAACATCGGATTTGCTTTAGGCGTAAAAATCATTTTTCTCCTGCTTGGCGCATTCGGATTTGCCACCATGTGGGAAGCGGTCTTTTCAGATGTAGGCGTCACGCTGATCGCCGTTGCCAACTCGATGCGCGTCATGAGAGTGAAAGCGGAATAATTGTCAAAGATAATTCGTTTTTCAGGGTTTTCTTAAACAAGGTTGTCTTGGTAAAATAGAGAAGCGGGCCATCCGGCATCCGCTTCTTTTTTATTTTAAAAACAATGAGGTGTCTGAGTGAAAAAGAAACAATCGTCTGCGAAATTTGCGGTGATACTGACGTTAATCGTTGTCGTTTTATTTGCGGCCATCGTAATTATTAACAACCAAACGGAAAAAGCGGGCGAAACAGTCGCCGAACAGCCTTCCATTAAAGGACAGCCCGTGCTCGGCAAAGACAGCGCGCCTGTTACGGTAGTTGAATTCGGAGATTACAAATGTCCGTCATGCAAAGTATTTAACAGCGATATCTTTCCGAAAATCAAAAAAGATTTTATCGATAAAGGCGACGTGAAATTTTCATTTGTGAACGTCATGTACCACGGAAGCGGCTCGCGTCTGGCGGCTCTTGCTTCAGAAGAGGTGTGGAAAGAAGACCCGGCATCATTCTGGGCTTTCCATGAAAAGCTGTTTGAACAGCAGCCGTCAAGCGAACAGGAATGGGTCACGCCTGCATTGCTTGAAAAAACGGTCAAAAGCACCGCGAAAAAGGTTGATCCTGACAAGCTGAAGGAAAACCTTGATAAAGAAACCTTTGCAAAAGAGCTGAAAGCTGACACTGACCTGAATGATAAATTAAACATTACGGCGACACCGACGATTTATGTAAATGACAAGGTGATTAATGACTTCTCTAAATATGATGAGATTTCAAAAACGATTAAGAAAGAGCTGAAAAATGAAAAATAGAATCGTATTTTTATATGCTTCTTGGGTGATAGCTCTTGCTGCCATGCTCGTCAGCCTTTATTTCAGCGAGATCAGAAAATTCATACCGTGCGAGCTGTGCTGGTATCAAAGAATTCTCATGTACCCGCTTGTCCTGATTTTAGGAATCGCCACCTTCCAGGGTGACACGCGCGTGAAAAAATATGTGCTGCCGATGGCCGTCATCGGCGCGTTTATATCGATCATGCATTACCTTGAGCAGAAGGTGCCCGGTTTCAGCGGCATCAAGCCGTGTGTCTACGGCGTGCCTTGCTCATCTGAATATATTAACTGGTTCGGTTTCATTACCATTCCTTTCCTGGCATTGACGGCATTTATTCTCATTATTATCTGCATGTGTTTTGTCAAAACGGAACGCACGGCAAAATAAAGAGCCTGCTCCATAGGAGCGGCTCTTTTTCTATTATTTGTACCAAGCTTTGTTTGTCTCAATCTGTCTGTTATGGGAGCTGTCCCAAATATCCACGGCATAGGCATAATCATAATTCATGACGCAGCGGATGCCGCTGCCTTGGGCGTCATGCTGAAGTCCGAAGTTATGGGAAAACTCGTGCTGTGCCGCTTTCGCCGTGTTGGCCGTTCCTTGATCAAGGTTCACGCTGAAAGCAGGGCCGCTCGGTTTGCCGTTATATACATACGCGATACCGCCGGCGTCAAAACTTGATTTTGCGGTAAAACCGACGACAAAATGATAATTTTGATTTCTGAAGCTGCCTTGGAGATTCGATAAAATCTGAGAACTGTTTGAGCCGGAAGAATTCCAAGCCTGCACGGCCTGTACGACGAAATCAATGTTGTGATCACGGTTAAAAGCGACATCCGCCTGCTCCACGATCTGGACGATTCGCGTTTGCCAGTCGCTGTATTTGGCGCGGTATTCAGCGTCCGCCACCGCCAGCACTCTGACCTTCTGGCTGCCCGTACCGGCTTTAGTTGAGGCTTTATCCTGACTGACATTGGCATTAAATCGTTTCGTGCCGACCTGCTTGCCGTTTTCATCCAGAATTTTTGTGTCAACCGTCTGTTCAACTTGGACCGGGCCCTTCAGATCTTTAAAATGATCGGCTTTCGGAAGCGGGTCCGTATACACCGTTTTCGCCGGCTCCGCATGAGTGTGCGAATGTGTATGGCTTTCGGCTGACGGCAGGCCGGGAATTAATCCGGCGGCCAATAAAACAGGAAAAACAAGTGAACTGATTTTCATCTCATAACCCCCTTTTTGTTAGAGAAAGTATTCAATGAAACTTCTAATAAACCTTCCATTAAAGTATAAAATAGGAAAATACTCTCGCTCTCAGCCGTTGCGGGTGAGGTTGTCCCGGATTAGGAATCAGAATCTTTCAAAAATAAGGTTGATTTTAAGAGAAAGCGATTATAAAATCTAATGGTCGTCAGAAAATTTAACAAATAAAAAGGAGCATATGGAATGGCCTGGGAGCTGCTTAGTGTAATCGGCATCATTGCGTTTGCGGTCAGCGGAGCGATTGTTGCGATGGAAGAGGAGTATGATATTTTAGGCGTGTATATTTTGGGGATTGTAACGGCGTTCGGCGGAGGAGCCATCCGAAATCTGCTGATCGGTGTTCCGGTCTCCGCCTTGTGGGAGCAAGGCGCGTTTTTTCAAATCGCTCTCGCATCAGTTACGATTGTCTTTTTGTTTCCGAAGCTGCTGTTAAGGCATTGGAGTAAATGGGGCAACCTATCCGATGCCATCGGGCTTTCGGCGTTTGCCATCCAAGGCGCTTTATATGCCGTGAAAATGGGCCATCCGCTCAGTGCGGTGATTGCGGCAGCGGTCCTGACCGGCAGCGGGGGCGGCATCATACGGGATCTGCTCGCGGGCAGGAAGCCGCTTGTGCTCAAGGCGGAAATTTATGCGGTCTGGGCCGCGCTCGGAGGGTTAATCGTGGGCCTCGGCTGGGCCGGGGATGCCGCCGGTTTGTATGTGCTGTTTCTTGTGCTTGTGGCATGCCGCATCTGCAGTTATGTGTTCAGGTGGCGCCTGCCGAATCGTTCCTATCATATAGATCAGTAAAAAACCGATTTCACAAACGAAATCGGTTTTTTTTCATAACGGCTTCTGATAAAAAAAGACGCCCGATATGATAAGAAAAAGGGTATTTGACCATAATGCTGAATAATATGTTGCATATATGTTTGTATGATGAAAGCCGGATTTGTCAGCTTGATGTCGGAGGTGCCGCTGATGGCAAAACGTGATAAAGAGTGGAAAGAAGAGCAGGAAAGAATCAATTTTGTTATGAAGGAACTGGAACAGAAACAAACTCATCTTGAAGCCTCATCGGGCGGATTGAAGCAGGATATTGTGGGCTTGAGAAAAACGTTTTGGGATGATGTCACCGTGAATATGGATGATGCCCACGAAGCGGCTGAGACATTTTCAAGCATTAAACAGCAGGCGGAAATGCTTTCAGAACGTGAACGGACGCATCGGCTTCAATACCGGCAGCTTCAAAAAATCCAAAAGCTGAAAACCTCTCCTTACTTCGGCCGTGTCGATTTTACGGAAAAAGGGGAATCCTCTTCCGAGCGGATTTATATCGGGCTGACTTCTTTGATGGATGAAAACAACGAGCAATTTCTCATTTATGATTGGCGCGCGCCCATCTCATCTCTTTACTATCAATATTCCCCGGGAAAAGCCCGTTATGAAGTTCCGGAAGAAACGATAGAGGGAGACATCACACTGAAGCGGCAGTTTATCATTAAAAACGGGACGCTTAAAGCGATGTTTAACACGGATATGACGATTGGTGACGAAATGCTGCAAGAGGTGCTGAGCGGCCATTCCGGACAGCATATGAAAAACATCGTGTCAACCATCCAAAAAGAACAGAACGAAATCATCCGGGATGAAAAAAGCAAATATCTCATTGTTCAGGGAGCCGCCGGAAGCGGGAAAACATCCGCGGCGCTTCAGCGGGCCGCTTACTTGCTGTACCGCGGGCGCGGGGTGCTTGATGCCCGTCAGATTGTATTGTTTTCCCCGAACATTTTGTTCAACAGTTATGTGTCCGCCGTATTGCCGGAATTGGGAGAAGAGAATATGGAGCAGGCCACCTTTCAGGAATATATCATCCGCCGGCTCGGACGAAAGTTTGATTGTGAAAGCCCGTACGAGCAGCTTGAATATTGCCTGACTGAACAAAACCAGGACGCACTTTCCGTAAGGATCGCAGCCATTGCTTACAAAGCGTCATCAGCTTTCCAGGCCATGATTGACCGCTATGCCGGCTCGCTTTCCGGCTCGGGCCTGATGTGTAAACAGATCAGCTTCCGGGGAGACATCCTGATTTCAAAAGAGCGGATTGAAGACTATTTTTATTCGCTTGATCAGCAGCTGCCGATTCCGAACAGAGCGGAGCTGACGGCGGAATGGCTTCTCGCGGAAATCAGCGCTCTCGAAAAAAAGGAGCGTAAGAAGGAATGGGTCTTGCAGGAGAGCGAGCTGCTTGATAAGGAAGACTATGCTGAGGTTTATCAAACACTCAAGAAGCAGGCGGCAGATGATGAACCTGCATTTGACGACCATCAGCGCGAACAGCGGCTGCTTGGCGCCATTATTGTCGGCAAAGCTTTTAAACCGATTAAGCAGGCCGTCAGACGGCTCGGCTTTCTCGATATAAAACGGATGTATCTCCGGCTGTTTTCAGACTGGGGAGCTGCTGAAAAGCCCGATCATTGGGAGAGCATCGGCGCTTTGACCAGAAACGCATTTGCAGAACGGTCACTTCCGTATGAAGATGCCGCTCCGTATCTGTATTTGCAGGATCTGTTAGAAGGAAAAAGAAAAAACACACAAATGAAGCACGTCTTCATTGATGAAGCGCAGGATTATTCCCCATTTCAGCTCACGTATATTCAAAGCATCTTCCCAGCGGCAAAGATGACGGTGCTCGGTGATGTCAGCCAGTCGATTTATGCCCACACCATTACGGGCCCTTCTTCCCTCGCCGGCTGCTTTCGCAATGGTGCAGAAAAGTATGTCAGCCTGAAGCGGACTTACAGATCGACGCGGCAGATTGTTGAATTTACGAAAGCGCTGCTGGCTGACGGCGATGATATTGAGCCTTTTAACCGGAACGGGGAAAAACCTCGTGTTTTGCGGACGGATACAGAAAATGCGCGGCGGGAACAATTGGCGGATACAATCCGGGAGCTCAGACAAAAAGGCTGGGAGACGGTCGCCGTCATCTGCAAAACGGCCGCGGAAGCCAAAAAAGTGTTTCAGGCGGTCAGCGACGGTAGCGATGTCCGCTTGATCAATAAAGAAAACCAGCCTTTTCAAAAAGGGGTATGCGTCATTCCCGTGTATTTGGCAAAAGGCATTGAGTTTGACGCCGTCATTGCCGCTGACGCCTCTGCTGCCCAGTACAAAAGCGAACATGACCGTAAGCTGTTATATACGGCCTGTACGCGGGCGATGCATCATCTGACCGTATTGTCTCCGGGAGAACCCTCTCCTTTTATAAAAGAAGTGCCCGCCGGCTTATTCGTGTAAGCCCTTTGCCAAGTGCAAAGGGCTTTTTATCATTAGTAATCTTAATCATTGTCATCATGATTATATATTTTACTTACATACAAACTTTCGGTAAAGTTTCAATTAGAATATTATTTTGACAATTCCTATAGAAATAACGTACGTTACGTTTAATTCCTTGTGAGGTGGATATCGTTGCAACTTCAGGTCATGAACAGTCCGTTTAATCAGGAGCAGGCAGAGCTCCTTAACCGCCTTCTGCCGACCTTGACAGAATCACAGAAAATCTGGCTGAGCGGTTATTTGGCTGCGGCCCGGTCCGAATCCGGTGAAACAGCCGCACCCGCTGCTCCGGCTCCAGCAGAAAGCCCGGCAGTCTCAAGAGAAGTGACCGTATTATACGGATCGCAAACGGGAAATGCGGAAGGTCTTGCGAAACAGACGGTAAAGACGCTTGAGGAACGGGGATTCCAGGTCACCGTCGCGTCGATGAACGATTTTAAGCCGAATAATCTGAAAAAAGTAAACAATTTACTGATCGTGGTGAGCACGCACGGAGAAGGCGATCCGCCGGATAACGCGCTGGCCTTTCATGAATTTCTTCACGGCAGACGCGCGCCGAAGCTTGAAGCGCTCCGTTATTCCGTTTTGGCGCTCGGGGACAGCTCGTATGAATTTTTCTGCCAGACCGGCAAAGAGTTTGACGAGCGTCTTCAAGAGCTCGGCGGCACCCAGCTTGCGCCGCGGGTTGATTGCGATCTTGATTATGATGAGCCGTTTTCGGAATGGCTTGACGCGGTCATCGGCGGTTTGAATGAAGGAGCGGGAAATCAAACAGCCGAAGCGCCTGCCGAGACGCCGGCTCTCGGTGAATCCGTTTATTCTAGAACGAATCCGTTTCGGGCGGAGGTTCTTGAGAACATCAATCTGAACGGACGCGGTTCGAATAAAGAAACACGCCATCTCGAGCTTTCGCTTGAAGGATCGGGCCTCGCGTATCAGCCCGGAGACAGCCTCGGCATCTATCCGGAAAATGATCCGGCGCTCGTGGATGAGCTGATCAATGAGCTGAAATGGGACCCGAAACAGGAAGTGGCGGTGAATAAACAAGGAGAGCGCCTCCCGCTGAAAGATGCGCTTACTTCTCATTTTGAAATAACCGTCTTAACAAAACCGTTCCTGCAAAAGGCCGCACAGTTTACGGCTGACCAAAAGCTGAGTGAACTTCTGGCCGAAGGAAACGAAGAGCAGTTGAAAGCATACATCAACGGCCGTGATCTGCTTGATCTCGTCCGGGATTTCGGTCCGTGGGAAGCTTCCGCGGAAGACTTTCTTTCCATCCTGCGTAAAATGCCGGCCCGGCTCTATTCGATCGCAAGCAGTTTAGAAGCGAATCCGGAAGAGGTGCATCTGACAATCGGAGCGGTCAGATATGACGCGCACGGCAGAGAACGAAAAGGCGTCTGCAGCATTCTTTGTGCGGAAAGACTTCAGCCGGGAGATACGCTTCCGATTTACATTCAGCACAACCAAAACTTCAAGCTGCCGGAAAATCCGGGTACACCGGTCATTATGGTCGGGCCGGGGACAGGCATCGCGCCGTTCCGTTCCTTTATGCAGGAGCGTGAAGAAACCGGAGCTGAAGGGAAAACATGGCTGTTCTTCGGGGATCAGCACTTTGTCACTGATTTTCTGTACCAGACGGAATGGCAAAAATGGCTGCAAAACGGTGTTCTCACAAAAATGGACGTCGCTTTTTCTCGGGATTCGGAGGAAAAGGTATATGTGCAGCACCGCATGAAAGAACAAAGCAAAGAGCTGTATGAATGGCTGCAGCAGGGAGCCGCCGTATACATCTGCGGTGATGAACAGCATATGGCGCATGACGTGCACCAGGCGCTTCTCGATATCATTCAGGAAGAAGGCGGCATGAGCCGTGAAAAAGCGGAAAGCTTCCTGGCAGACATGCAGCAGAAAAAACGCTATCAGCGTGACGTATATTGATTTTGGTTTGAAAGGAGCTTATTCAGCATGGTGAACAACATTTTAAAAGCGCCGGAAGGCCCTCCAAGTGATGTTGAGGAAATTAAAGAAAAAAGCGATTATTTGCGCGGCACATTGAAAGAAGTCATGCTCGACCGGATTTCAGCCGGCATCCCGGACGAAGACAACCGGCTGATGAAGCATCACGGAAGCTACTTGCAGGATGACCGCGATCTCCGTAATGAACGTCAAAAACAAAAGCTTGAACCGGCTTATCAGTTCATGCTGCGCGTTCGGATGCCAGGCGGCGTTTCAACTCCGGAACAATGGCTTGTCATGGATGAACTGGCGCAAAAATACGGAAACAATACATTGAAGCTGACAACGCGTGAAACGTTCCAAATGCACGGAATTTTAAAATGGAACATGAAAAAAACGATTCAGAAAATCAATGCGGCGCTGCTTGATACCATTGCGGCCTGCGGAGATGTCAACCGAAACGTCATGTGCGCTTCAAATCCGCACCAGTCTGAAATTCATGCGGAAGTATACGAATGGTCGAAGAAATTGAGCGATGACCTTCTTCCGCGCACGAGAGCCTATCATGAAATCTGGCTTGATGAGGAACGTGTGGCGGGCACTCCTGACACGGAAACGGAACCGATGTACGGGCCGCTGTACCTGCCGCGGAAATTCAAAATCGGAATCGCCGTGCCTCCGTCCAATGATATCGATGTCTTTTCTCAAGATCTCGGCTTCATTGCCATCGTGGAGGAAGGCCGTCTTATCGGATTCAACGTGGCAATCGGCGGCGGTATGGGAATGACGCACGGCGATACGGCCACTTATCCGCAGCTTTCAAAAGTCATCGGCTTCTGCAAACCGGAGCAGCTGTATGATGTAGCGGAAAAAACCATTACGATTCAGCGCGATTACGGAAACCGTTCCGTCAGAAAGAATGCCAGATTCAAGTACACCGTTGACCGTCTCGGGCTGGAAAACGTAAAAGCCGAGCTGGAAAACCGCCTCGGCTGGCAGCTGGATGAAGCGAAACCTTATCATTTTGACCATAACGGCGACCGTTACGGATGGGTGAAGGGCGTAAAAGGTAAATGGCACTTTACGATGTTTATCGAAGGCGGCCGCGTCACGGACTATGAGAATTATAAGCTGATGACGGGATTGCGTGAAATCGCCAAAGTCCATACGGGAGATTTCCGTCTCACCTCTAATCAAAACCTGATTATCGGCAATGTCTCGAGCCAGAAAAAGAAACAAATCAGCGCATTAATCGAACAATACGGTCTGACAGACGGCCGGCAGCATTCCGCCCTCCGCCGCAGTTCAATGGCTTGCGTCGCGCTTCCGACATGCGGGCTCGCCATGGCCGAAGCCGAGCGGTATCTGCCGAAGCTGATTGATAAAATTGAAGCCATTGTTGACGAAAACGGGCTGCGGGATGAAGAAATCACCATCCGTATGACCGGGTGCCCGAATGGCTGCGCCCGCCATGCGCTTGGCGAAATCGGATTTATCGGAAAGGCGCCCGGAAAATATAATATGTATTTAGGAGCGGCGTTTGACGGCAGCCGTTTGAGCAAAATGTACCGGGAAAATATCGGTGAAGAGGAAATCCTGAGTGAGCTTCGCACTATTCTCCCGCGCTACGCGAAAGAGCGTGAGGAAGGCGAACACTTCGGCGATTTCGTCATCCGCGCGGGCATCATTAAAGCGACGACAGACGGCACGAATTTTCACGAATAAGATGAGCACTTAAAACCAAGGATAGAGACACACTGACGGTGCGTTCTCTATCCTTTACTAAGCAGCATAAGCGCTGGACCGCGTCATGAAACAGATGACGCAGCTTGCGAAAAATCCTGTTTTCAGAGAAAACAGGATTTTTCTTTTTCCGGAAAAAATGTAGCTGAAGGCAAAAAAAGTTCGCCGTGAGCACGTTATGAGAAATTTTAAATAAAAACGGGTAAAATAAAAGAAGAATGGTTGCGTGCGGAAAATATATTGAATCTGTCCGATCATCGGCTCCGGCCTTTGGCAAAGGCAGAGAACAGGCAATAATGATATGATGCAGCAGATGAAGGAGGTCATGCTTTGGACATATTTTTAGTCGTACTCGTACTTTTAACCATCATCGCGATCTCAAATATCGTAAATCGGTTTGTCCCCTTTATCCCGGTGCCTCTGATTCAGGTGGCGCTCGGTATCATTGCGGCGTCATTTCCGCAGGGGCTTCATTTTGAACTGAATACTGAATTGTTTTTTGTTTTGTTTATCGCTCCGCTGCTTTTTAACGATGGAAAACGGACGCCGCGTGCGGAACTTTGGAATTTAAGAGCGCCGATTTTGCTGCTTGCGCTCGGGCTTGTGTTTGCCACGGTGATTGTCGGCGGTTACACGATTCATTGGATGATTCCGAGCATTCCGCTGGCTGCCGCGTTCGGGCTGGCGGCGATACTGTCACCGACTGACGTTGTCGCGGTCAGCGCGCTGTCAGGGCGAGTGAAGATGCCAAAAGGCATTCTGCGTCTCCTTGAAGGAGAAGGACTGATGAATGACGCATCCGGCCTGGTCGCTTTTAAATTTGCGATTGCGGCAGCCGTGACGGGCGCATTTTCGCTGGCGCAGGCCGCCTTCAGTTTCGTTCTGATTTCAGCCGGAGGTTTACTCAGCGGTGTCGTCATTTCTTTTTTGATTATCCGTTTCCGGCTGTTTTTGCGCCGCCTCGGCATGCAGGATGTCACGATGCATATGCTGATTCAAATTCTGACGCCGTTCGTCATCTATCTCGCGGCTGAAGAAATCGGCGTTTCCGGCATTTTAGCGGTTGTGGCCGGCGGCATCACGCATGCGGTGGAGCAGGACCGTCTTGAATCAACGATGGTCAAACTGCAAATCGTCTCTTCAAGTACGTGGAATATTATTTTGTTCATTCTGAACGGTCTTGTTTTCGTTATTTTAGGTGCGCAAATACCGGATGTGGTTTCCGTCATCTTTAATGATACCGCGTTTAACAATATGATGGTCATCGGGTATATTATCGTCATTACGCTGACGTTAATGATTCTCAGGTTTTTGTGGGTGCTGTTTTTTTGGAATGGCAAGTGGTTTTTTAACAAGGATCAGAGCATTTATAAACCCGGCCTGCGCTCGACCCTGCTGATTTCGGTTTCAGGCGTCAGGGGAGCGGTTACGCTTGCGGGTTCCTTTTCCATTCCTTACGTGCTCTCTGACGGCTCGCCGTTTCCTGAACGGAATTTGATTCTCTTTTTAGCCGCGGGCGTTATTATGTGCACATTGGTGCTGGCAACAATCGTACTGCCGATTTTGACAGATAAGCCGGAAGACAATGTGAAAGAGAAGAAAGTCAAATTGCTGACAGCGAGACGGAAGCTGATAAAAGCTGCCTTAACCGCCATTAAAGAAAATATGAATGAGACAAACAAAACGGCTTCTTTTGCGGTCATTGCCGAATACAATGAGAAAATGAAAAATCTCAGGTTTCAGCAGTTCACCGTCAAAAACCGCACGAAAAAAGATGAGCGGAAAGTCCGCGCCCAAGGGATACAGGCTGAACAGGAAGAATTGCTGCGGCTGATTGAGCGGGGCGACATACCGGAAGAAACGGCTGACAGCCTTCAGGAACGGTTTGATGAACTGGAAGTGCTGTATACGAATCCGTTTAAAGTCGGCTTATCTAAGAAAAAGCTGAAACGCCTGATGTACTGGATCTTTTTCGGTGAACAAAAAAAGCCGGAAATGTCGATTTTAAATGAAGAAGGCCTCATCCGCACCACGAGGGTTAAAACGGCAAAAGCGGCCATTGAAAGCCTGAAAAAACACATGACTGAAGAAAATAAAGATGTGACGCTTGCCGTCATTTCCTTTTACAATCACTTGATTTTCAGGCTGGGGCACTCGTATCACGAACAGAGTCCGAGCCGCCGTTTTGAAAATCAAAAACTCGAAATCAAACTGCGGGCCGTGCAGGCCATCCGCAACGAAATCCAAACATTATTCGAAGAGCGGGAAATTTCCCGCGATATGTCACATGAGCTTCGCCAATACATCAATGATGTGGAAGCGGCCATGCTTGACGGAGGTGAATAAAAAAAGTCCGGCATCTGTTCGCCGGACTTTTTTGATTACGGACGATGGAATTCGACGTGATCGCCGTCGCGGTCAAACCAGCCTCTGAAGGCCCAGTTGATCCAGCCGCCATCACCTTTATTGGTGAAGCTTCCGTCTTCAAACACCCAAATGCCGTACGTGATGCCGTCATAAACGGCGGAACCGTAAAACTGAACGCCGTTAAAATGATCTTCATATTCCTGGCTTAAATTAAACACCATGACGTTATATTTTTGTCCGGAAGCGTAGAATGAAGATTCCATTAAGTTTTTGACGAAGCCGTCACGGTTTTGCGCCGACTTAATCGCGTCAGCAATCGAATTGCCGATGCCGAGCAGGTCAACGTCAATGTTTAATCCGACATCTTTTGCTGAGACATCTGATGATTGCTGTGCCATGTTTTGAGGGACCGGGGTTTCTTTTGCGGATACAAAGGACAGAGGAGTCAGAGACAAAGCGGCGCCAAGGGCAACGGACATCGGGATACGCATACGTTTCATATGATTTCCTCCTTCAATTGTGTGGTGGCTACAGTAGCGATTTACCCGGACAGTTACCCGGTTAACCGGAATTTTTGAAAAATAGGAAAATAATAACGGCAGTGGTGCTTGGGCACTAAAGATGGTTTTTGTGATAACGATGAGCGTATAATTGGTTTCTTACGGCGGAAATGTGAGATAATAATAACCGTTTACATAATGACTAGAAAGGATGGTTCAACGTGGCAAAAAGCTTAAAAGATACTGTAAAGCTTCATAATGGCGTTGAAATGCCGTGGTTCGGCCTTGGCGTCTTCAAGGTGGAAAACGGAAGCGTAGCGGCGGACTCCGTCGAAGCGGCAATCAGAAACGGCTACCGCAGCATTGATACGGCGGCTATTTATAAAAATGAAGAGGGTGTCGGCGAAGGCATCAGAGCTGCGGGCGTTGCCAGAGAAGAGCTGTTCATCACGTCAAAAGTGTGGAATGAAGATCAAGGATACGAAACGACACTTGACGCGTTTGAGAAAAGCCTTGAGCGCCTCGGCCTCGATTACCTCGACCTTTACCTGATTCACTGGCCGGGCAAGGATAAATATAAAGACACATGGCGCGCTCTTGAAAAGCTGTACAAAGACGGCAAAATCCGCGCCATCGGCGTCAGCAACTTCCAAGTGCATCATTTAGAAGAGCTGCTGAAAGATGCTGAAATCAAGCCGATGGTCAACCAGATTGAATTCCACCCGCGCCTGACTCAAAAAGAAGTAAGAGATTTCTGCAAAGCGCAGGGCATTCAAGTGGAAGCATGGTCTCCATTGATGCAGGGACAGCTCCTCGATAACGAAGTGCTGTCACAAATTGCGGAAAAACATAACAAATCGGTTGCTCAAGTGATTTTGCGCTGGGATCTTCAGAACGAAGTCGTTACCATTCCGAAATCCATTAAAGAGCACCGCATCATAGAAAATGCCGATATTTTTGATTTCGAACTGTCACAGGAAGAAATGGAAAAGATCAGCGCATTGAACAAAGACGAGCGTGTCGGCCCGAATCCGGACGAGCTTCTGTTCTAAGAAAAAACAGCCCTTTACGGGGCTGTTTTTCTTTACATGAATGTCTGTGTCTGACGTTTTACGCTGAACCTGTATGCGGCTATTAATAACAGGGCGGCGGCGAAGGCTCCCAAAATGATGATGTTCAGCACCAGGCTTTGGAGCGTGCGGCCGTGCTGCAATTGATCGACCGTATCGAGCACCCAGCGCTGAGGCAGAAATTCGGCGATTGTCTGCACCGTTTTCGGCATAATATTGCTCGGAAAGAAGCAGCCGGTGAGCAAGCATGTCGGCACGACGATCAAATTCAAAAGCGCCGATGTTGAAGCGCTGCTGTTGGAAAAACCGACGGCAATAAAGGCGATTCCGATCGCGCTTAATGCAAACAGCATCATCAGGACGAACAGCTGCCACAGCGGGAATGACGGATGAATATGAAAAGCGGCGCCCATAAAGAGAACGGCGAATAGAATTTGGACGGCCATGATAATGATATTCACCGCCGCGTTTGCCAGTACATACTGCTTTGATGTGATCGGCGTTGACAGAAGCCTGTAGTACGTCCTGTTTTCCCGCTCTTTAATCATCAGTTCCGTCAGGTTGCCGGCGGAATAGAGCATAATGATAATGAGATACCCGATGACTGAGTAAGTCATTTCTTTATGGTTCGATGTATCTTGTAAAACAGCGGACTCCGTTTGAATCGGAGAATGCTTGAAATCGGCGTACATCGCCTGAAAGGCCTTTGCGTCCCCGCCGGAAGATTTGCCGATTGAGGCGGCGCTGTTCATATAATTGTACAAATAAGAGCTGACATATCCGGTGACCTGGGCGCCTTTCAGCGAGGTCATGCCGATGTGAGCCGGTTTCCCGTCTTTTACGCTTTGGGAGAAGCCTTTTTCAAACGTAATGAGCGCCTCCATTTTTCCTGAAGCGATCTTGGATGTGGCGGACGCAGCCGTTTCCTCCGAAATCTTCACATGATCCAGTCCTTTTAAAAACGTGACCGTATCCTGTGCCACTTCTCCGCCGTCCTGATTGAGAATGCCGATATTGAGCGTTTCGGCTCCGCCGTTGGCATTGGTCATGAAAGAGAGGAAGACGCCGATCAGCGGAGCCCCGATATAAAGAATAAGCTGTTTTTTGCTTTTTGTAATCCCTTTGAGAGTGTGTGCAAACAGCCACCAGAAGTTTTTCATATTACAATCCCTCCCGTCTTTGAAACGTAAATGCGGCGATCAGCAAAAAGAGTGCCGCCAATGCTGTATTTAAACCGAGTGCAGGCCATGCCGCTGATACATCATTTGCGTAAATGATGTTGTTAATCGCCTTATTGATCCATGATAAGGGCGACAGGACGGAAATTCCTCCGCCTTCATATTTGTAATAGGCGCCGCCGATAATGGACATCACCTGAACGATGATGACGGTGATTAATCTGGCGCTTTCGGGTTTTCTGGTCAAATAGCTCAGGCTGAGCCCGAAGCTGACGGCCAAAAGAATTTCAGAAACGAGAATCAGAAGCACAAGGCCCATGTGGCTGCCCCAATTCGCTTTTAAGATAAATTTGCTGAAGGCGACAACGGCAAGAATCGTCAGAACATTCACAGCCAAAATGCCGAGCATCTTTCCGAGAAAGATATCGCTTTTCCGGAGCGGAGCGGCGATCAGGCGATCCGCGGTGTGCCGTATTCTTTCCCCGCGGAATAAGGTGCTTGCAAAAATCGAGGCGTACAGCCCGATCATCGTCGTCATGGATATCGCGTAAAAATCTTTCGCTTTCGGTTCTTTCGCTTTGTGTAAAGACGTCTGCTTCATATAATCGCTTTTGATTTGTCCGGCGGAAGGCGCCTTATGCGCCTTGTAAGCGGCGGCGCCTGCTTTGTATTGATTGGTAAAAGCGGTCAGCATGCCTTGGACGATCGTGCCGTTTATGCCGCTCCGGTCATTTGTATAGACTTGAAAACCGGTGTTTTTTACAGTGACGAAAGCATCCGCCTGATTTTCTCGAACCTCGTTTTTGCCTTTTGCCTCCGTGTCCGCTTTTTGAAAATAGACATGCTCTTTTTTGGCGGCTTTCATAAACTCAGTAAAATAATGAGAAAGAGGGCCGTTTGACTGGTCCGTATATACGACCTTGATGTTTCCGACCGTCACCTCTGAATCAAAGGCGTTTGATAATGCCGCAGTAAAAATCAGCATGAAGACGATCGGAAAAGCAAGCATGAAAATAAAAGTCCGTCTGTCGCGGAAACTGATTTTGATTTCTTTCACGGCGATGTGCAGAATATTCATTTGCAATCCTCCTTTCAATGGGGTCAGTCGCGCAGGCTTCTGCCTGTCAGCGTGAGAAATACCGTTTCTAAGTCAGGGGCCTGTTCCTGCAAGGAGCGGATTTCAATTCCTTTGTCCATGAAGTACCGGATCAGGCGGTTTAAATTGTTCACCCCTGTGTCAGAGCTGATTTTCACGCTGTTTTCTTCCAGTGCGGCGACTCTGACGCCGGGCAGCTCCTGAATATCGCCGAGGCTGATGCCGTTTCCGGATGACAGCTCAATCACGACGTCCTTCGTGTCGGTAATGATGGAAGTCAGCTGTTCTTTTGTGCCTTCTGCGATGACTTTTCCGTGGTCGATGATGGCGATGCGCGTGCATATTTCTTCCACTTCCTCCATGTAGTGGCTCGTGTAAATGATCGTGCAGCCCATTTCATTGAGCTTTTTCACTGATTGCAGAATATAATTTCTTGATTGCGGATCAATGCCGACCGTCGGTTCATCCATGATGATCAGTTTCGGCCGGTGGGCAAGGGCGCAGGCGATATTGAGCCTGCGCTTCATTCCGCCGGAAAAATGCTTCGGCAAATATTTGTGTTTATCGCTCAAGCCCACGAATGTCAGGGCTTCCTCGACCCGTTCTCTCAGAGCCGCCCCTCTCAGGCCGTACAGCCCGGCGAAGAACTTCACATTTTCATAGGCGTTTAATTCTTCGTAAATCGCGAGGTCCTGAGGGACGATGCCGATATTCATTTTCGTTGCTTTGCTATATTTGAAAATATCTTTTCCGAGAAACAGAATGTCTCCGCCTGAAGGTTTTAAAAGACCTGAGATCATATTGATCGTCGTGCTTTTTCCGGCTCCGTTTGCGCCGAGAAACCCGAAAATCTCACCTTCTTTTACGGCAAGCGACATCTGGTCAACGGCGGCATAATCACCGAATTTCTTACTCAGCTGTTTGAGCTCCAAAATGTTCATGTTTCCACCTCTATGTCTTATGATGCTCTTATTATAAAAAAAAGAATGAACGGCCGTTAGTGCAGCTGTTCATTCCTTTGACATGAGAATCTTCATATTTTTCACATGAAAATATTCACTTATTCAACCGGAAGCAATGTCGTGACGGAAAAACCGGCCGTGCCGTCAAAAATAACGGTTCCGTGCAGGACGGCCGCCCGTTCTTCCATACCGAGCATGCCGAGGCCTTTTTTAAAGCGGACGGCGCCGTTTCCGTTATCTTTCACTTCCGCTTTCACGGCTTTGTTCAGCACATGGATATCAATGAAAATCTGCGTGGCATCGGCGTATTTCATTGCATTGGTCAAGGCTTCGGTTACGTTTTCCTGAATGACTCTCCAATGCATTTGCGTCAGCCTGTCCAAATCGCCTTGATGCGTAAACGGAACCGGCATGCCGTTTTTGGCCGAAAATTCATCAATAAACGTTCTTAATCTGTGAATGCCCATTTGTTCAGCGGGCGGTTTCATATTTTTCAGCGTTATGCGGATATCCTCTATGCCTTCTTTGGAAATGGTAATGGCGTTTTGGAGCAGTTCAGCCGCTTTGTCCGGATGGGAGCCGAGCATCCGCTTCGCCGCTTCCATCTGAATGAGCGCGCCTGTCATGGAATGGCCGATTTTGTCATGGATGGCTTGGGACAATCTGTTTCTTTCTTCGAGTTTGCCGGTATACTCCGATTGTTTGATATATTCTGTGCTGCTGTGCAGCTGTTTCGTCAGTTTTTCAATGCTTGAGCGCATGCTGTCTGACTGCTCTTCATATTTTTTCAGCCGGTCGCTGGACCGGGCGGCCAAAACGAATATCGCCAAGCAGAACAAGGTCATGACGATATAAGTCGGAAGGTCGCCGTACGGGATAAATAAAAACGGCAAAAACACGAGCAGGCAGAACACATAGCGGTGAACCGGATATTCGGCAAGAACGGCAAAAATGGCGGGCGGCAAAAGAAACAGAAACGCCGGATGGCCTAAGGCGGAAAGCCAAGCAGTCAATGCAAGCGCCATGAGGGTGATCCCGCGCCTCCAAGCGGGCGGCCTGATCATGCAGACCGCAATGCCCAAAGACAGATAAAGCAGCAGAAACAAGACGGCGTACGGCGTGTAAGGGCGGTCTGCCGATACGAACAAAAAAGCCGTATAAAAAATGGCGATCAGTCTGCTCATCAGCATCCAAAAATCCATACCGTTCAACGCCCGTCATCCACCTTCCCGGTGATATAAAAAATGGCGATCTGCGTTCTGTGCTCAAGCCCTGTTTTCCCTAAAATAGATGAAATATAATTGGCCGTCGTCCCTTCAGAAATGAAAAGTTGTTTTGAAATTTCCCTGTTCGACAGTCCTTTCGCAATAAGCGACATGATGCTGAGCTCTCTTTCAGTAAACTGGCTTTCATCAATCTGATGCGCGGCTTCGGCCGGCCGGAAAAGGCTGTCTTTTATTTTATCCAGCACGGTGTCCTGAAGAATGCTGTGCCCGTTGAAAACGCTTTTGATCGCATCGCGTATCCGTTCCGGTTCGGTATTTTTTAATAAATATCCTTTCGCGCCGTTTTTAATCGCTTCTAAAATATACTCATCGTCGTCAAATGTCGTCAGGATCATCGGCTTCGTATCCGTTTCCTCCGCGATCCGTTTTGCGGCTTCGACGCCGTTCATCACCGGCATGCGGACGTCCAACAAGGCGATATCGACGGGATTGTGTTTACAATACTCTGCCGCCTCCAGGCCATTTTCCAACGTTGCCGATACAGTAAATTCCTCATATGTATGCAAAATGATTTTCATTCCTTCTCTGATGAAAGAATTATCATCCGCGATAATGACATTAATCTTCATGGCCGCACCCTTTGTGTGTTTTTTGTTTCATTATATACCATCCGATTTTAAATCAAAAAGCCTTCCGGCGAAAGGTGCGCGGAAGGCGGATCGGTCAAGCGGGTTTTTTCAATTGGATGAAAAACAGCATCAGAAAAGAAATGATCACAATACAGATCACCCACACCCAGGCGAGTGTTTCATTGCCGGAGTCCATCGCGACGTAAATCGCTGTCGGCAGTGTTTGGGTGACGCCGGGAATATTTCCCGCAAACATTAAAGTCGCCCCGAATTCACCTAGCGCCCTTGCAATACTGAGAATGCTTCCGGTCAAGAGGGAGGGAAAGGCAAGCGGGACGGAAATACGGGTGAACACCTGCCACCTGCCGGCTCCGTCTACTTTCGCCGCACCCTCGATGTCGGCATCAACCGCGGCGAAGCCCGTTTTAGCGGACTGATACATAAGCGGGAAGGCAACAATGGCCGAAGCGATCACCGCGGCCGACCACGTGAAAATGACGGGCTGGTGAAAAATCCGCTCAATCGCCCGGCCGAAAAAGCTGTGTTTTCCGAAAATGATAATGAGAATGAAGCCGACAACGGTAGGCGGAAGAACGAGCGGGAGCATAAACAGGGTCTCCACAGCCGTTTTTCCGGGAAATCGCGCTTTCGCCATCCAGGCGCCGGCAAGCGTCCCGAGAATGATGACGGCGATGCCCGATGCCAAAGCCACCTCAAACGACAGTACGACGGGAGTGAAAAACTCCGAAGCCGTAATGTTACTTGGCAGTAAATCCATATTTCTTAAACACTTTCATCGCTTCATCAGACTGCAGATACTGATAAAACGCCTCTGCTTCTTTAGGGTGCTTTGTATCCTTGACGATGCCGAGCGGATACACGATCGGATCGTGCGTTTTCGCCGGCGCTTCATCGGTGATTTTCACCTTTTTCGAAATCAGCGCGTCTGTTTTATAGACAAGCCCGGCATCGACATTTCCGGTTTCAACATAAGAAAGCACCTGGCGAACGTCTTTTGCATAGACGACTTTATCTTTTACCTTGTCCCACATGGATAATGCCGTCAATGACTGTTTGGCGTATTGTCCGGCCGGAACGGATTCAGGCGTGCCGAGCGCGATTTTTTCCGCGCTGTCTTTTTTCAGGTCATTCAGATGTGTCAGGTGTGCGCTGTTTTTCTCAGGCACGATCATGACGAGATCATTTTTCAAAAGATCCGTGCTGTCCTTTTTATCGATATCTCCGTCATGAACGAGCTTTTCGAATTTATCTTCGGCTGCCGAGAAGAATAAATCAGCTCCCGCGCCTTGTGAAATTTGTTTCTGCAATGTGCCTGATGATCCGAAGTTATCTTGAATGGTTACGTTTGAATGTGATTTTTCGTAGTTGGTCTGGATTTCTTCAAGTGCATCCTGAGCGCTGGCTGCCGCAGAAACGGTCAGCGTGACTTTTTCGTTTTGTCCGCCTTTGGACGATTGTCCGGATGAGCAGCCCGCAGTTGCGAGGAAAACGGCCATAGCCGCAGTTGTGAGTAGTGTCGCTTTCTTTTTCAACATTGTGCACCCCTTATAGCTAAATATCATTAGATCAAACTAATTATAACGCAATTGTACGTAATGGTGCGGTTTTTTTTCAATATCTGAACAGTTATAATAAAAATGGAGCGTGATAATATGACAGAAGCCACTTCCTATACAATAGAAGAAGTTGCGGGCCTTTTGAAGGTCTCAAAACTGACAGTATATGATTTGATAAAAAAAGGACTCATTCCGGCGTACAGGGTCGGAAGACAGATGAGGGTCGATGAAGAGGACTTAAAACAATATAAAACAAACATGAGAATGTCAAAAAAGCCATCCGTATCAGAAGCTGCTGACCCGTCCCGCGGGCGGGAGCCGGAAAAAAGGCAGTCCGTTATCATCAGCGGGCAGGATGTGTCGATGGACCTCCTCAGCAAACAGCTGGAACAAACAATACAGGCGGCCCTGCTCCGCAAGTACAGCGGCAGTTTGAACAGCCTGATCGAGATGTACCGCGGGGCTTGTGACATCGTCAGTCTGCATTTATACGATGGGGAGACGGGGCAGTATAACATCCCGTACGTGAAGCGCATTCTTTCAGGGGAGCCGTTTGCGCTTTTTCATGTCGTGCTGCGGCAGGCCGGATTATATGTGAAAAAGGGCAATCCGCTGAACATTCAGGGCTTTCAGGACTTGAGCCGAAAGGATGTCCGTATCGTCAATCGCGAAAAAGGATCAGGCGCGAGGGTGCTGCTGGATGAACAGCTCAGATCTTTCGGTATTACGCCGTCTGATGTCGCCGGCTACCATGACATTGTCACGGATCATCTGTCAGCGGCTTCACAAGTATCAAGCGGAAAGGCGGATATCGGAGTCGGGTCGCAGCATGCGGCGCATATGGCAGGCACGGACTTTATCCCGGTGATCAGTGAACAGTACGATGTGGTCGTCTTAAAACAAAACCGGGAGCTTGTTCAAAGCGTGCAGGACATCCTCAATTCTGAGGAATTCAAGTCTCAGCTTTCTCAATTATCCGGATATGATACGAAAATGACCGGACGGCTCATATATGAAACATGAAAAATCCCTCCATATAACGGAGGGATTTTTTTATTGCTTGTAAAACCGCAGCAGGTCGCCGTTTAATATTTTATCGGAAAGCATCAGCTCTTGTTCCGCTTTTTCTTTCTCATCGCTGCACGCGCTCATGTCAGAAAGCGGTTCACCCGTTTTACGGCTGTAACACGTATTTTTCGTATAAATATGATCATCCGTGATAAAGCTGCCGTTTCTCAGCACCGCAAACGGGGTCCGCTCTCCGGAAAACAGATCATTGCCGAACTGAATGCTGCCTTTCGTTTCAATGCCGAGCAGGTGAAGCAGCGTCGGTCTTACATCAACCTGTCCCGCGGCGGAAGCAATCGTTTCCGGCGCACGGTCGGTCACCCCGGGAATATGAATGATAAACGGCACGCGCTGAAGCTGAACCGTATCAAACGGAGTGATTTCCTCTTTCCCTAAGAATTCGGCAAGTCCTTGATTATGGGCTTCGGATATACCGTAATGATCTCCCATCAGGACGATCATCGCGTTGTCATACAGTCCTTCTTTTTTCAGCTTCTTGAAAAAGTGTTTCAGGGCCTCATCTTCATAGCGGACCGTCGTCACATAGCGGTTTAATAAATCGCTGCTTGTGTCCGGTTCTTCAATGAGCTGATCCTGTTTATCAATTTCAAAAGGAAAATGGTTGGTCAAAGTCAGCAGGCTCGCGTAAAACGGCTGCGGAAGCTTCTTTAATTTTTCCGCTGACTGTTCGAGAAATTCCTTATCCTTCAGGCCCCAGCCTGTTGAATTTTCCTGTGTCACCTTAAATTCATCCGCGTCGAAAAAACGGTCGATTCCGAATGTCCCGTACATCTCATCCCGGTTCCAAAAGGCCTTATGATTGGCATGCAGAACGGCTGAATAGTATTGACGGTCTTTTAACATATGGTACATCGTATTGAACCGGTGGCCGCTTTTTGTAAAAAAAACGGCGCCGCTTGAAGACGGATACAGCGAATTTGCAGTAATGAATTCTGAATCTGAGGTTTTTCCCTGTTCAGTCTGCTGATAAAAATGAGTGAAGTCATAACTTTTTTTCCGCAGTTTATTTAAAAACGGGGTAATCTCCCGCCCGTTGACCCGCTCATCCATTACAAAACGCTGTGTTGATTCGAGCGTAACAAAAATCACATTGCGCCCTTTTGCGAGCCCGAACTTTGATTCGGACGGCCTGCTGTAGTCGGCTTGAGTGTAATTCGCGACCGCGGCAAGGCTGTCTTCGTCGGCAAACGCTTTTGCCCCTGCATTCAGCGTCTGCGAAATGGTGTCATACAAATGAAAGTGGAACAGGCCGATTCCTTTTACGAGCGCTTCACGATCAAAAGGGTGCTTGAACAGCTTCGGCTGCTCGGCCTCAGACAGCGCAAGGTTGCACAGCATGAGGCCGGCTGATGCCCACGCATACGCTTTAACGGTACGGGTGCTGGCTTTTCCTTTACCGGCTTTATGTCTTTTACCAAGGTAAAACAAAACCGCAATATCCAAAAATAAAGCGATATAAAGCGGGTGAAACAGCTCTTGGACGCTGCTCCCCATATCGCCCATATTGCTCGCCTGAAACAAAACCGGTATGGTGATAAAATCAATATAAAACCCGTAAAACACCGTATTTGCGATTAAAATCCCCGTCAGCATCACATTCGCCGAAAGCAGAAAGATCCGCTGTTTTTTTTCCGTCAGCAGCAGGGCGATGCCGAACAGCGGCACAATGAAGCTCAGCGGATTAATGAGAAGCAGACATTCCTCAAGAACCGAATTGTTCTGCAGATCAAAACCGAGCTTATAAACGGCATAGGTTTTCATCCACATGAACAGGATGGACAGGCATAAAAACCGATGATTGCTGAAAAAGGTTTTCTTCATATGTATGACTCCTCACCCTAAAAGCGAAAGATGCTTTTTGTTTATGAGATGCGGCCGTGAACCAGTTCGTATAAATAATAGCAGGATACAATTGTTAAGCCGGCCAGCACAAGCTGCTCCGAAAAGCTCCCCGTTCTCATATAAAGGGGAAGACGGAAGCGGATGGCGGACGGAAACAGCAGTTTAATGCCGTTGACAGTCCATGCGTCAAGTACAAGATGGCTTGCCATTCCGATCATCAGTCCGGCGGAAATGCTCGGATTCGGAATATACGAGGCCGTAATGAAAAACATAATAAGCATAAACAGCAGGCTGTGTGTAAACGTTCTGTGCCCGAACACCGTGCTTACGACTTTGGACAGAACGGGCAGCGTCCTGCCGATTTTGCTTTTCGTATGGCATATGTCGGGAATCAGCGCCCCGAGGGCACCCGCTGAGGTCATAAGGACCGGATCATACCCGTAATAATACGCAATTGCGGAACAAGAAGCGATGCCTCCCATGATGTGTGTTTTTCCTGTCATTTTTCGCTTCTCCTTTTTATTTTTGCCAAAATCCCCTGAATTACAAATATATCAAGAGAATGCATGTTTGATCAACAAACTTTACCTGTTCCGCCAAAAGGAAGGAGACGCGGATTCCGCATATTCTGCCGCGGAAAAAGACACATTATAGGTGTACCTATACTTGATAAAGAGGTGATACAGATGGCTTTCTTTAACAAAGAAAAAGGAAAAAACAGCGATAAAAACAAAAACGTCATTCAAGGCGCGCTTGACGACGCCGGTGCAGCTCTGAAAGACGATCCGCTTCAAGAAGCTGTTCAAAAGAAAAAAAACAACCGCTGACCATATAAGACGGGTAGGGCGAACGCTCTATCCGTTTTCCATCTAATTTTTCCCTTTGACAGATCTTTTTATCTCTGATAACCTCTGAGTAGAATTGAATGATAAAAATCCTCACTCTTTCTCGGTGAGGTAGAGGTTGCGCTTGATGATGAGTCGCACATGCCAGGCTGATAGGGGCCGCAAAACATGTGTTAAAGGCATCAGCGCCGAAGTGTAAAGAAAGCCGATCCTTCTTTATGCTGGGACTGTATCTGAATAAGTGCAGGACTGCCGCGTGCTTTTTCGCGGAGGGCTATCCGGAGATCAAGGGTGTGTGTGTTTCTTTAAGCATGGACTTTTGTTCAGGCTTTTTTTTGCGTGTAAATATGGTCTCGGGGTCTGGTCCGTACGAATGAACAACCAGGAGGTACAGGAATGGAACAGACGAAAAAATGGGGTTTTTGGTTATTAACGGCGTTTGTCGTAGGAAATATGGTAGGCTCGGGCATCTTTTCGCTTCCGAGTACGCTCGCAAAAATCGCGAGCCCGTTCGGCGCTACATCGGCATGGCTTTTAACGGGAGCCGGTGTGTTAATGATCGCGCTGGTCTTCGGCCACTTATCCATCCGCAAGCCTGAGCTGACGGCGGGGCCGCAAAGCTATGCGCGTGCGCTGTTCAGTGATCGGAAAAAAGGGAATGCAGCGGGCTTCACGATGGTATGGGGCTACTGGGTGGCGAGCTGGATCAGCAACGTGGCGATCATCACGAGCCTTGCCGGATATTTAACATCATTTTTCCCGATTTTAACGGATAAGCGTGAAATGTTTTCGATCGGCGGTCAGGCGGTTACGCTCGGCCAGCTGCTGACGTTTGCCGTATGTACGGTTTTATTATGGGGCACTCACACGATTCTCGTCACCAGCATTAACGGTGCGAGTAAATTAAATTTTGTCACGACGTTTTCAAAAGTATTAGGATTTATCTTCTTTATCATTGCAGGTTTGTTTGTGTTTCAAACGTCGTTTTTCGATCATTTTTATTTTCCGGTTCAAACAGGTCCTCACACAGTTGAGGGAATCGGCGGGCAGATCCACAATGCGGCGATTTCAACATTATGGGCGTTCGTCGGAATTGAATCTGCAGTCATCTTATCCGGACGCGCCCGTTCGCAGCGCGACGTGAAACGCGCCACCATTACCGGATTATTGATCGCGCTTGGCATCTATATCATCGTGACATTGATTACGATGGGCGTGCTTCCGCATGGTAAGCTTGTCGGCTCGGAAAAACCGTTTGTTGACGTATTGTACGCGATCGTCGGCAATGCGGGAAGCGTCATCATGGCGATTCTGGCGATTTTGTGTCTGTTCGGAACGATGCTCGGCTGGATTCTTCTCGGCTCTGAAGTTCCGTATCAAGCGGCGAAATCCGGAGACTTTCCGGCTGCTTTTGCAAAAACGAATAAACAGGGAAGCCCGGTTGTGTCGTTAATCGTAACGAACGTGATGTCACAGATCTTTATCTTTTCAGTTATTTCCCGGACGATCAGTGACGCGTTTACGTTTTTAACGACGGCGGCGACGCTCGCTTATCTGATTCCGTATCTCGTATCAGCGTTTTACAGCCTGAAGCTCATTTTTACGGGTGAAACGTATGACGAGATAAAGGGTTCAAGAGTAAGAGACGGTATCATCGCCATCCTTGCCTGCATTTATTCTTTTTACGTCATTATTACCGGAACGGCCGATTTAACGACCTTTATTCTCGGTATCGGGCTGTTTTTCGTCGGTTTGCTGTTATATCCTTTCGTCTCAAAGAAATTTGCAAACAACAGACAATCGGTATGACAAAAAGACATCTCACGTCTGTGAGATGTCTTTTTTATTTGCGGCAGCGGGTTACTTTTTGACGGCGTGTATATAATGAATGGTCTCGAATGCGGTTAAATGGTCAGTGCGTCCGCTGAAAAAACGGTCATTGACGTCCGCCGGAGATAAATGTTCATAAATAAGCAGACCTGATGATTCTAATATTTTTTCGATTTCTTTATAACTGAAACACGATAACATCGGTTCTCCGCTTGCTGCAGCCATTTTCACCATGTTTTCCACTCTGTTTGACAGTCCTCTTTCTTCAAAGAGCGACTCATCTGCATAATCAAACACGATAGAGCTTCCCGGCGGGACTTCGGCAAATAATTGTGTGAGCAGGCGGGCGAGATGCTTTTTCGTAAGATAGTATGACACACCGAGCAGGCTGAAAAAGGTTTTTTGGCGTGAAAAACCTTCCTGATACAGACGGCTGAAAGAAAGCGAAGCGGCGAAGTCCATCGGTACAAAATGAAGATGATGGGAAATGCCGAGGTTCAGATGTTTCAATCTGTTTATTTTGTCTTCCTGTGAAGCGGGATGATCGATTTCAAATATGTCTAAGGCGTTTGTCACCTCAGGATGCCTGAAACAAAAAGTATCCAGCCCCGCGCCAAGGATGACATACTGTTTGGCCCCGAGCTTCACTTCATTGAAAAGCACTTCTTCACAATATGCGGCACGGGCTAACGGTGTAGGAGACAGCTGGACTTGAGTCACCCATTTTAAGATGTCATCCGGTTGGCCTTGAAGCCTCTGGGCCATGTCTTTGCTGAAAAATGATATACCTTGAATCAGATGATCGCGGATGTCCGAATGCTCTTTTTCAGAAATCAGATCTTGTGCCAAAAAATCATCAAATATCACCGGGGTGTCGTATTTACTGTGGTACGCCCTTCCGAAAGCGGACAGCAGGGAAGTCATACTCGCCTTGTTTTCTTTCATATAAAGATCCTCCGTTATTTACATCAATCTCCGGCCGGGAGAATCTTATTATACATGTTAATCCAAAAATGTAAATTATAGCATAAATAAATTTTTTTGTCAAGTTTCAAGCGTAATAAAAAGCCGCTGTGACAGCGGCTTCGGGGTTACTTCGTTAAGCTTTTTGTGATGTAGTCGAGCTGGCCTTCAAGTGAGATCGGGTCTGAGAAATAGAAGCCGATCGGATCAATGCGGTAGACATGGTTTTGTTTGACGGCATCGAGGTTCTTCCAGATTGAGCTGTCAAGCACGCCTTTGTCGTCACCGCCGGCCTGCCATGGCCCCATAAAGATGTAGTCTCCCGCGAAGTCAGGCAGTTTCTCGAGTGAAATGCTGGCGTAGCCCGGCCCTTGATTAATGGCTTTTTCCTGCGTCAGTTTTGTGGCCTTCAGCCCGAGTTTGTCATAAATGATGCTTCCGCCGCGGCCGAAGTCTTTACCGAATACATAGATGTCTTTTCCGTTTGTCTGCATGATGGAGATGGTTTTTGAGCCGACCGCTTTTTGAACCTTTGTTTTAGCGGCAGCGGTTTTCTTATCCCATTCAGCCAGCCATTTGTCTGCTTTATCTTCAGTGCCTGTCATTTTCGCAAACTCTTTGAATTGATCAATGTTGCTGAGCTTGTCATATTTAATGGCGATTGTCGGCGCGATTTTTTCCAGTTTTTCAATGTCGGCGCCTTGTGTCGTCCAGACAACGATTAAATCCGGCTTTAAGTCAATGATTTTTTCAACGGACGTGCCGTCGCCGATGTTTGTCACACCCTTTGTTTTCCCTTTGTAATAAGGGTTTTTAAATACGTTTTGCGGCGCGCCGACAACATTGATGCCGAGCTGTTTAAAGTCGCCGTAGTAGCCGTCAGCCATGACGACGACCCGTTTCGGGTGCTTCGGAATTTTAATATTGCCGTTTTCGGCTTTATACGTGATGGTTTCTTCTTTTTCAGAAGAACCTTTCGTGTCTGAAGAATTGCCGCATGCGGCCAAAGCGGCGATGAGCAGCACGGCAATCAGCGCTGCGCCGATTTTCTTGTATGTATGGAACATCTGACATTCCTTCTTTCATAAAAATTAGTGATAAAGAGAATCATTATCAGTGTGATTATATCACTGCTTTCATAGAGAAGCACGCTCTTTTTTAAGAAAAACTTTCTTTTTTTATATGAAATTAGGTCTATTAAAAGAGAAGATAAAAGTGCTATACTGAAACAAGTCATTGATAATCATTATCATTACCATTCTTGTTTTGAGAAAGGAAGAACGAGTGTTGGGTCTATTGAAAAAGAAACAGACAATGACGGCTCAAGGGGCATCAGGGAGTGAAATCCAGTGGACGGCGCGTTCATTCCGGGCTGCTGTGCTGCTGTGTGCCGGTATTGCGGTTTTATTGATCGGCGCGGCTCTGTCTGTTTCCATCGGAGCTGCCGATATTCATCTGCGGACGGTGTGGGATGCTCTCTTTCACTTTCAGCCGCAAAATACATCTCATCAAATCATACGCGATCTGAGGCTGCCGAGAACTGCCGCCGCCGCGCTCGTCGGGGCTTTTTTAGCTGTGTCCGGGGCGATTATGCAGGGGCTGACGCGGAACCCGCTTGCTGAGCCTTCCATTATGGGCGTGACGTCGGGGTCAGGATTTGCGATCGCATTGGCATTTGCTTTTTTTCCGGGTCTGTCTGCGGCGGGACTTGTTTTGTGGTCCTTTGCGGGAGCGGGAATCGGAGCGCTTATTGTGTTTGGCATCGGCCTGTTTTCAAAAGGCGGTCTGACACCGGTGAAGCTCGCGCTGGCCGGTACGGCAGTCGGCTATTTCTTAACGGGGCTTTCAAGCGCGATTGCGATCCGTTTTGATGTCGCCCAGGATGTGAAGTTCTGGTATGCCGGAGGAGTTGCTTCCGTGAAATGGGAAGGCGTGCAGCTGCTTTTGGCGGTCGGGGTTATCGGGCTTTTGCTGGCATTTCTGATTGCGCGCTCAGTGACGGTGCTGAGCTTGGGTGAGGAACTGGCCAAAGGGCTCGGGCAGTACACATCGCTTGTGAAAGTAATCGGAATGTTTGTCGTTGTCCTCTTGACGGGGGCTTCAGTCTCAGTCGCCGGAGCCATTTCTTTTATCGGCTTGGTGATTCCGCATATCACCCGGTTTTTAGTCGGGGTAGATTACAGGTGGATCATTCCCTGTTCGGCGGTATTCGGCGCCGTTCTGTTAGTCTTCAGTGATATTGCCGCAAGACTCGTCAATGCGCCGTTTGAAACACCGGTCGGCGCTTTAACCGCCCTTATCGGCGTTCCCTTTTTCTTTTATTTGGCGCGCAGGGAAAGGAGAGGGCTGTAATGAATGTAAAATCGAAAAAACCGCTGGCGGTCATGGCCGTTACGTTTTTGCTCATATGCATCGTCTTTTTTATCAGTTTAAACATGGGGGTGATCCGGATTGCGCCTCTTGATACGCTGCGTGTCTTTTTCGGACAGGGGGATGCCCGGGATCAGCTCGTTTTATTTGAATTCAGACTGCCGCGCATGGTGCTGTCATTGCTGGTCGGCGCCGGAATCGCGGTTTCAGGCGCGATTTTTCAAAGCGTGTCTCAAAATGACTTGGCGGAGCCGGGCATTCTCGGTATTAACGCCGGAGCGTCTTTGGCGGTCGTTCTGTTTATCTTCTTTTTCCAAGGATCAGCTGTTGATTTAAGCATGGCCGGTACATGGCTGCTTCCGGTGAGCGCTTTGGCGGGGGCTTTTCTGGCTGCGCTGCTCATCTATGTTCTGGCTTGGAAAAAAGGCGTTTCACCTGTCCGGCTCGTTTTGGTCGGGATCGGCGTCAATGCGGGGTTTAATGCGCTTCTCTTGATTTTTCAGCTGAAAATGGACCCGCGGGATTTCATGCAGGCGCTTGTATGGATTTCCGGTTCGATTTGGAACGCCAATTGGAAAATGGTGCTGTCCATTTTGCCGTGGCTGCTGGTTCTTTTACCGTTCAGCCTCTATAAAGCCAGGTATTTAAATGTGCTTCAGCTCGGTGATCAGCTGGCGGCGGGGCTTGGCACCCGGGTTGAAAAGGAGCGGCGCGTTCTGCTGATGTCCGCCGTTGCCCTGACCGCGTCATGTGTTGCGGCAGCCGGCGGAATCGCTTTTCTCGGACTCATTGCACCGCATTTGGCCAGAAGGCTTACCGGGCCGCGCCACCAGACGCTTATCCCGGTTTCGGCTTTAATCGGAGCATTTTTATTTCTGCTTGCCGATACGCTGGCGAGAAATGTGCTTGCACCGTCCGAAATTCCCGTCGGCCTGGTGATTTCCGTGCTCGGAGCGCCGTATTTTGTATATTTACTGATGAAAACGAAATAGAGGAAGGAGGCTGCCGCGATGAACTCATTATCGGCGGAACAGCTTACTGTCGGTTATGGTGACCGTTTGATAGCGAAAGAATTGGATATCGCCATCCCGAAAGGAAAAATTACAACGCTGATCGGTCCGAACGGCTGCGGAAAATCGACGGTTCTCAAAACGATGTCAAGAATCATGAAACCGAAATCCGGCGCCGTCTATTTAAACGGACAGGCGATCATGCAAAAATCCACGAAGGACATCGCCAAGGAAATGGCAATTCTTCCGCAGACGCCTGAAGCGCCGAGCGGGCTGACGGTGTACGAACTTGTTTCTTACGGCAGGTTTCCGCATCAGTCCGGAATGGGCCGTTTGAGTGATAAAGACCGTGACATGATCAAATGGGCGCTTGAAGAGACGGGGATGGCCGAATTTTACGACCGGCCGATCGAAGCGCTTTCCGGGGGACAGCGGCAGCGTGTGTGGATCGCCATGGCGCTCGCTCAAGAAACGGAGCTGCTGCTTCTTGATGAACCGACCACTTATTTAGATCTCTCCCATCAGCTTGAAATTTTGCAGCTGCTGGACAAATTAAACAAGGAGCAGGGCCGCACCATTTTAATGGTCATTCATGATCTGAACCATGCCGCCCGTTTTTCCCATTACATGATCGCCCTGAAAAAAGGGCGCGTCATCAAGGAAGGAACGGCGGAGGAAGTCATGACTCCCGGCATATTGGAAGACGTTTTTCAGATTGACGCACAGATTGTAAAAGATCCGCGCACGAACAAACCGGTCTGCTTAACCTACGATTTAATCCGGCATGAAAACGCAACGGTATGATGAAAAAAAACGCAGAGCCATTCCGGCCTGCGTTTTTTTTATTGCGCCCGGGGCTGCTTTTGTCCGGAGACGCATTTATCCAAAACGAAAAAAACTCCCGCCACAATCAGCTCCTCCGTCGTTGACAGCCAAATCTTTTCAATCAGTTTATCCGTCGTATACGCGGTCATCCAGAGGAACAGCAGCTGAACGGTGCTGGCTAAAAGGAGAAAAGGCAGCCTGCCCGTCCCAAAAAAGGTAAAGCTATGTATCATCAGCCGCTCAAGCGGTTCAAAACATAAACCGAGAAGAATAAAAAGCACGGAAAAAAGCAGGACGTACGCCATCGATCCGTAGCTCGTCCCGGCTAATGAAAATACAGCCATCATCACGATAAAATACCCGAATAATACGGCAGCGGCTGCCAGGGCATACCGGAGCACCTGAAGAAATAACATTTTCGTCCCGTTTTGATTGATCATCTGTTCAGCTCCTTTTCACACAGAGGAGACTTGCAGAGACGGAACTCTGCAAGTCGGTGTGTATCTTCTTCAGCATTTCTTTTTGACGACAGGGTGTTTCTCTTTTGAAAGAATATCCGTAAAGTCTTTGCCCAGATCCAGATGCTGCTGGACGAATTTCTCGGGAAGCATGGCAAGCCATTGGTTCAGGGACACATCGGCATAGTGGTCATCCTTGAAGATTTCCAGGAAGACGAGCGGCTCATCTCCCAAATTCTCCACATAGTGGCCCATTGCGAACGGAACGTAACCGACATCCCCGGCCTGATAGTTAAATGTTCTTGCATGGCCGTCCGATGCAAAAACCGTCATCCGCCCTTTACCGGAAATATAATACTGCCATTCATGCGTGTTCGGATGCCAGTGCAGCTCTCTCATTGCGCCCGGTTCGACCACGACAAGCGCTGAAGCGATCGTTTTGGACACTTTGAAGTTTGTGGAATCCGCGATATATACTTTGCCGCCATCCGTCTCAGCAGTCGGGCCTTCATCCAGCAGGCGGTAAGTGAACGGATATGGCACTTCACCGTTCGGGCCTTCCACGATGTCATCTTTCAGCTTCCCGGGAACCGGCTCTTCAAAGATATATTTTTCTTTCCCGGGCAGGCCGGCGAGGTCTTTTTCTGAAACCCCGAAGTTGTTGGCGATGACATCAAGCGGTGTGTGGGCAAGCCAGTCAGTCACTTGGAATGTGCTGTTTTCTGAGAAGGAACCGTCATCAAAAACCAAGAGGAATTCACAGCCTTCTTTCAGCGCCTGAATGGAGTGCGGCAGGCCTGACGGGAAGTACCACAGATCTCCTTCCTTCACGTCATCGATAAAACTGCGTCCCTGTTCATCAACAATCGTGACCCGCGCTTTGCCCGTCAGCATATATGCCCATTCCGCTTCTTTATGCCAGTGCAGCTCACGGATGGCGCCCGGTTTTAAACGCATGTTGACAGATGCCAGATTTTCAGAAATCGGCAGCTCGCGAACGGTCACCTCACGCGCGTATCCGCCCTTTTCCAGCCGGTTGTGCACATCTGAGAAAGAGAATTTCATATTATCCACTGTGCCGTGATCCGTTTCCGGCGGCGTCAGCATATCCGGATTTTGGCGGTCTCTTTCAAGGTTGCGCGGAATCGTGACGGTCGCCCCTTTGTCTCCTCTGATCGGCTGCGGGATATTGCAGTTGTTTTCTTTTGACATGTAAATCGTCTCCTCTCAAGCTTTGTTTTTTCAGAAAGAGAATGTGAAAGGCCTTTCGTTTTCCCTTCTGCTTTGTTAAGTGATGCGTTCCGATGAAAAGTCAACTTCGAGTGAAAATTAATTTTTCATTTTCTGATCTTTCAGTTCCGTCATCAGTTCGATCAGGGCGTCAAACTTCTTCTCAAACCGTGTGAGAAGATACATGGCAATCAGAGCCGGAAAGCCGAGATTGCCGATCTGTCTGACCGTTTCTTCTATAAAAACCTGATCCATTATCAGCCACCTCCTGACTTGACCTGCAGTCATGTATATAAGTGAAAGAAAGAGCGGCTCCTGTAAACCTGATATCCCGGTTGAGGGTCTTTTTTTTGTTCCGGCAAAACCGGGACATAAGGAATACGGAATCTTAGTCGGAAAGGAGTAGTTTACTTTTTTTTGCTTTCTTTCATTTAATTTAAATAGGGGGCGGTTTTATGGACTATCAAGTTCTTTTACGGTCAAAATGCAAGGAAATTATGAAACATCCGATCGTTAAACATTTTTTAAGTGACCCAAAGCATTACGAGAAATTTAAAAATGTGCTGGAACATTCAGACGAGAAGGATGCAAAATCACTGGACGACCATTTTAAACAGTTTTATAAGGAAATCCGGATCATCAAATATATGAACTCTATGATCCGGATTTTCTCAATCGATTTTGACAAGCGCATCCGTAAAAATCAGAAGCGCTATCCGCTGACGGTGGATCAGCCGGAGGGAGGTGAAGCGCTTCCCTATGAAATGGGAAAAGACGCGTATGAAGAGTTTCTGCGGAAGCAGGGGGATTTGAGCCAGCATGTCCAAAACCGTGATTTATACGAAGCGCTTCAGACGTTAACCGATAAGCAAAAAAGCGTGCTGACGAATATTTATCTTCACGGAGCGACGATGAAGGAGATTGCCGAGTCGCTGGGTGAATCACGGCAGAACATTTCTAATATTCATAAAAAGGGGCTCGACAATCTCAGAAAGCAGCTGGACAAGCAAAAAAAAGGGGGAAAATAAGCAGTGAACGGGCCATTTGACTTCAACAAAGAGAACACAGATACCGACGAAATGGAACTTTTGATTTCGCGTTTTTCGCCAATGATAAAAAAAAAACTGAGCAATACATCATACCAGGAAAGAGAAGATCTTGAACAAGAATTGAAGATTAAAATAGTTGAAAAAGCGGACATGCTGTTATGCCAGGACGTGCCGGGTTTTTGGGAATTTATTCTTCATCTTATAAATGAAAGCTCCTGACAAAAGCGGCGGAATGATGGATATTCCGCTCTGACAACGTGAGAAAAACGAGAAGAGATGTCCGGTCTCGTTTTTCTTTTCTGTTTCCCCGCAAGACCTCCGCACTAAAAAAGTACCAAATCTTATCCATATAATGATATGATGAAAAAAACAAAGAGAAAGGAACGTCCAAGTGGAAAATGCGTCAATTTTAATTGTAGACGATGAGAAGGCGATCGTTGATATGGTCAAACGCGTTCTCGTCAAAGAAGGCTATCACAACATTAAGACAGCCGGAAGCGCTGAGGAAGCGATCGAGTTTGTTAAACATGAAACCGCGGATCTGCTCGTGCTGGATGTGATGATGGAAGGCATGTCCGGTTTTGAAGCATGCACCGAAATCCGGAACTATACCGACGCTCCGATCTTTTTTCTGACTGCCCGTTCTTCTGATGCGGATAAGCTGTCAGGATTTGCATTGGGAGCTGACGATTATATAACAAAGCCGTTTAATCCGCTCGAATTGGCGGCGCGGATCAGGGCGACGTTAAAGAGAACCTATAAGCGCGAAGAGAAAACGGCGGTAAAGACGTATTCATACAGCCATTTTTCCTATTCACCGCAAAACGCCGAGCTGATCGTCGGGGGCGAGCCCGTCAGCTGCTCCGCACAGCTTCTGCAGCTGCTTCAATATTTCTGTGAACACCCTGATGTGGTGCTCTCAAAAGATCAGATCTATGAAAAAGTATGGGGATATCCGTCTTACGGCGACAACAACACCGTCATGGTGCATATCCGCAAGCTCAGAGAAAAGATTGAAAAAGACCCCAGCAATCCGTCCTATATTGTAACGGTGCGCGGCCTCGGTTATCGGTTTATTCCCGATCAAGGAGAAAAAGGAACCCGCTCATGAGAATGCGCGGAAAATTTCTGCTCCACTTTTTCGGACAGCTGCTGCTTGTCATCCTGCTGATGTCCGTTTTGGCCGTCGCTTCTTTCTTCTATTTGGATTGGCGTTTCAGCGAAGCGGAAGCCAATGCGGGACTGACCAAAGCGACGGCGGACTCGTTTGAAGCATGGCTTGATAAAAATGAAGACGGCACATGGGATGTCGATGAGTTTTTAAAGATGTCGGTCAGAAAGCAGAAGGGCTGGCTGCAGATCATTAATGACAATGAAAAAACGGACTATGCGTACAGAGTGCCGAAAGACGTCCCGAGCCATTACAGCAGAAAAGACCTCTTATCCATTTATCAGTACCGGAATTTTGACAACTACAAGCTGAATTACTGGACGGTCACGATAAATGATGAGACCTATTTGATTCTGTTCGGCTGGAAATCCGCCAGTGAGCAGCTTCTCACTTACATCGAATCACAGGAGCCATCCCTCGCTTCCCTTTCTCAATATAAAAAAAGCACGATTGATTATATTAAACGGGAAAAAGGGGCGGTCTACCTTCTCGAAGACAGCGGCAGACTGCTCGGGGATATCAACAGCACGAAAAAAGAACGGAACACCGTCAATGAGCTTGAATTGCTGAAATACAGTTCCAAGCCGTGGAATTACAAACGGGAAATTTCTTTTAAAAGACTCGATAAAACGAAATGGATGGTCGCGTCGGTGCCGAACCCCGTGTACATCCCCGATCACGAGTTTAACAAATCATTTTTGAGAAATGTGTTGAAAACCCTCTTCCTCTTGATCGGAATCCTGGTATTTATGATCTGCATCCTGACCATCTGGTACTCTTTCCGTTTCGGCTGGCCGCTGTTTCATACCATCAAATGGCTCGTCAATTTATCAAAGGGCCGGCTTGAAGAGCCAAAGAACCGCAAAGGACAGCCGGTCAGCAAAAACAAAAAAGGCAAAACAAAGCAGCCGTTCCGCTTTTTCGCCGAGATTTTCGAATCGATGGATCAGCTGACCGACACGCTGAAGCGGGATAAGAAAAACAGAGAAAAAATCCAGGCGACAAGGGAAGAATGGATCGCCGGGCTGAGCCATGACTTAAAAACCCCGCTGAGCACGATTTACGGCTACAGCATGATGCTTGAATCGAAGCAATACGACTGGACCCCGGAAGAAGTCAAAGAAATGGGGCAGATCGTCCGGGAAAAATCAGAATATATGTCCAAGCTGATTGAGGACTTAAACTTAACATACCGCCTCAAAAACGCGGCCCTCCCGATCGAACGGCGGCTGATCAACGTCGTGCCGTTTATCAGAAACGTCACGAACGATTTCACGAAAAATACGTTCTCGGAAGGCTATGACATCGCCTTTGAAACCAAAAAGGAAGACATTCTTTTCGCCATTGATGAAGCGTGGTTCCGCCGTGTTCTGGAGAATCTGCTGGCAAACGCGGTTAAGCATAATAAGAAAGGGACCGCCATTCGGGTCGTGCTTGAGGAATCAGCCGAACAGCTCATTCTGAAGGTGAAAGATAACGGAAGAGGAATGGACGACGAAACGATTCACCAGCTGTTTAACCGTTATTACCGGGGAACGAATACGAAAGGTCCGTCAGAAGGAACGGGACTCGGGCTCGCCATTGCCAAGGAGCTGGTACACCTTCATAACGGAACCATCCATGTCAACAGCAGAATCAGCGCCGGAACGGTGATTACGATTCTTTTTAAAAAAGATTGAGTTTGGACGCCGCTTTGTCGGGAATAACAATAGAAGACTGACAAGCAAAAGAGGTGTTCACACATGGAAGCAGCATTACGAGCAGATACGAGAGCAGTAATCGGAGAAGGCCCTTTATGGGACAAGGACAAGCAATGCCTGTACTGGGTGGATATACTGGGCAGCCAGCTCCATATCTTCACTCCGGCTGACGGAATCAACCGTTCCGTTAAATTCAAATCATTTGTCACGGCCCTGGCCTTGTATTCAAAGGAAGAGCTGGTGATGACGATGAAAGACGGTTTTTACCTGTACAATCTTCGGGAAGATACATTGACGAAGATGAAGCAGCCTAGAGACATGCGGGAAGATATCCGTTTCAATGACGCAAAATGCGACCCGTCCGGCAGATTATGGGCAGGAACGACGAGCATGGAAGGCAAAGAAGAGGAGGCTTCGCTGTACCGTCTGAATACGGACGGCAGCCTTGCCAAAATAAAAGACCAGGTCTCCACCTCGAACGGTTTGGATTGGGATCGGGACCGAAACCTGATGTACTATATCGATACTCCGACGCAGGAAATCGTCTGTTATTCATATGATCCTGAAACCGGAGCCGTATCAGATCCGAAAACGGTCTACCGCTTTCCGGAGTCGCAAGGATCTCCCGACGGAATGACCATTGACCGTGACGGAATGCTGTGGGTGGCTCTGTTCGGAGGCGGCCGTGCCGTCCGGATTGACCCGTTTTTGCATAAGGAAATTGCATCTATCGAAGTTCCGGCGAAATACGTCACCTGCTGCGCGTTCGGAGGCAGAGACTTGAACACGTTATACATTACGACCGCGACGGAAAAATTGACGGAAGCCGAAAGACTTGAGCAGCCGCATGCGGGCGGCCTGTTTTCAGCAGAGCTTGAGACGGGCGGCTGGGAGCCGGTTCCGTTTGCAGGCATGATGTAAAAAAAAGCCCTGGCATATGGGGAAGTTCCCATTGTGCCGGGCTTTTTTGTGTTAAATGGAGCGGATGATGCCGCCTTCAACCCGCTGTGCGGTGCCGTTAATGGCAGAAGCCGCTGATGAAGCGAGAAATACAATCGTATTGGCGACTTCTTCCGGGGTTGCATAGCGCTGAATCAATGATGTCGGTTCATTCACTTTAAAATAATTCCGGACGAAGCTGTCCGTGTCTTCTCCGGCAGCCTTTGCGGCTCCTTCCATGTAAGAAGCGACGCCTTCGGTCCATGTCGGTCCCGGCAGCACGGAGTTGACCGTGACATTTGTGCCTTTCGTCATTTCAGCCATTCCCCGGGACAAGCTGATTAACGCCGTTTTCGTCATTGAATACGGAATCATTTGCGCAAGCGGTTTGACTCCGGCTTCACTGGAGATGTTCAGAATCCGTCCGCTGTTTCTTTCGAGCATTTGCGGCAGAAAACGCCGGCACAGGCGCACGGCGCTCATAACATTCACTTCAAAATACCGAGTCCATTCGTCATCAGACACCTCAGCGAAGTCCTTTACTTCAAAAAAGCCGAGATTATTGACGAGAATATCGACTTCCCCGATTCCGCCGGCGCGCTTGATCAAGTCATCCGCCTCATCCTGACGCGATAAATCCGCAGCGATGCCGTGGACCGTTCCGTAAGCGGAAAGCTCCTCAACCGTCCGTTCCACAGTTTCTTTTTTTCTTCCGTTTATAATCACCTCGGTGCCTTCGGCTAAAAAGCTTTTTGCCGCGGCTTTTCCGATGCCTGAAGTTGATCCTGTAATCAACACGAGCTTTCGTTCAAGCTGTAATTCCATGATAATCCTCCTTTTTACACCATTGTGTAACAGTATACATGATGAATTTTAGTGTGTACGAACAATTTGCTTTCATGCAAAAAGGCCGGATATACAAGCCTTAAAGACTTATAGTATAATTACTGCGAAAAAAGGATACGAATGTCAAAGAGACAACCGTTTACCATAATCAGGGGGAGTTAAAAGAATGAAGAAGATCACTGCCGTCTGGGCGGCGCTCTTGGTCACCGCCTTTGTGATCGCCGGCTGTTCCGGCGCACAGGAAGAAGGAAGCGCGGCCAAACAAAAAGCCGTCTCAACCGAAGCATTCCCGGTAACCATTAAGGATGCCGCGAACGAAAAAGTAACCATAAAGCAGGCACCGGAAAAAATCGTTTCCCTCATGCCGAGCAATACGGAAATTACATACGCGCTCGGACTGGGAGATAAGGTCGCAGGCGTCACGACAAATGATACATATCCGAAAGAAGCGGTAAAAAAACCGAAAGTCGGAGATATGAATGTGAACGCTGAAAAAGTCATCGCGCTGAAGCCGGATCTCGTGCTTGCCCACGCGTCCTCTATGTCCGCTTCCGCCGATGCGATGAAGCAACTGAAAGATGCGGGCATCACCGTCTTAACGGTCAATGATGCGCAATCGTTCCAAGACGTGTACAAATCAATCAGCATGATCGGAAAAGCGGCCGGCAAAGAAAAGCAGGCGGATAAGCTGATCAAATCGATGAAATCCGACCTTTCCGGCATAGAAAAGAAAGCGGCGGCCATTTCTGAAAAAGACGAAAAGAAAGTATTCGTCGAAGTGTCTCCTGACGGCTACACGACGGGGAAAGGCACGTTTATGAACGAAATGCTTGAAGATATACATGCGAAAAACGCCGCCGGCAGCCAGACCGGCTGGGTGCAATTGACGGATGAAGCGATTGTCAAAATGAATCCGGACGTCATCATTACGACAGACGGCGTAAAGGCCGCTGAAGTGGAAAAACGCGCCGGCTGGGGTGCCGTCAATGCGGTCAAACACCACAATGTCTATTCTGTTGATCCTGACCTTGTCACACGCTCAGGCCCGCGCCTTGTCAAAGGGGTCGAGAAGCTTGCAGAAAGCGTTTATCCTGAAACGTTTAAAAAGTAACCGCCCGCTGGCCTACACGGTCAGCCTGCTGTTTTTAGCCGTTTGTACGGCACTCGGCATTTCAATCGGCAGTCTGCATATTCCTTTATCCGACGTTTTTTGGATCGGGATCGGCCGGACATCCTCGGCTGACCCTATGAATGTAAATATTATGATGAATATCCGCCTGCCGAGAGTCGTTCTGGCTGCCCTTGTCGGAGCCGCGTTATCCATTGCGGGAGCGGCGTTTCAGGGACTTCTGAAAAATCCGCTCGCCGACCCTTATACACTCGGGGTATCTTCGGGAGCCTCGGCGGGAGCCGTTATCACCTTGTTTTTCGGCATTCAGATACCCGTCATCGGCCGGTTCACACTACCGGTTGTCAGCATCGCCGCAGCCATTGCGGTCATGGCGGCGGTTCTGTTTTTCAGCCGCCTCGTTCATGCGTCGATGTCGGTTTCGACACTCATTTTGACAGGCATCATCATGAATTCTTTTCTCGGAGCTCTCATTTCGCTTGTGATCGCTTTAACGGGCAATGATCTGCTCCCGATTGTCCGCTGGCTGTTAGGAAGCGTGTCAATGAGGGGCTGGGGCTATGTCGCGCTGTTTCTGCCTTTTTTTCTGGCCGGGACGGCGCTTCTGCTTATCAATGGCAAAGAATTAAACATTATGACTTATGGAGAAGAAAAGGCAAGGCTGTTAGGCGTCAGTACGGGAAAAAGAAAACTGCTGATGATCGCCGCCGGATCTCTGCTGACGGGAGGAGCGGTTGCCGTCTCGGGGACGATCGGATTTGTCGGCCTTGTCATTCCCCACGTGACACGGCTCTTATGGGGAACGGATCATCGCCATTTACTGCCGCTGTCAGCATTGACGGGGGCCGGGTTTCTCATTTTGGCGGATTTGTTTTCCCGCACCGTCATTGAGCCTGTCGAATTGCCGATCGGCATTATGACGGCTTTGGCGGGAGCGCCTGTATTTGCCTTGATTCTGCTTCGCCAGCATCATGGAGGGAAACGCTTATGATCAGGGTGAGCAGCCTGTCCGGCGGGTACGGAGGCCGGATGATTGTAGAAGATGTCAGCTTTACCGCCGAAAAAGGTGAATTTGTCGGCATACTCGGTCCGAACGGCGCGGGAAAAACAACGCTGATGAAATTGCTGACGGGAATGCTCTCTCCGTCAAAAGGCGAGGCGCTCGTCGCAGGCAGGCCCGTCGGCGGATACAAGCCGCGGGAGCTTGCGAAAATCATGGCCGTTTTGCCGCAGCATACGGAGCAAGCTTTTACATTTACCGTTAAGGAAACAGTGTCCTTCGGCAGATACCCGTATCAAAAAGGACTCTTCAGACAGATGGATCAACATGATGAAGACATTGTCCGGGAAGCGATGGAAATGACGGGCATCGACCGATATGCGCAGCAATCCGTCCGCAATCTGAGCGGCGGGGAGCGGCAGCGCGTCTATCTGGCGCAGGCGCTGGCTCAGCAGCCGGAGGTACTGTGTCTGGATGAGCCGACGACCTTTCTTGATCTCAATTATCAGAAAGACCTGCTTGATACGGTGAAGCGGCTGACGAGAGAAAGAGGCCTGACGGTCATCAGTATTTTTCACGACCTAAACGCCGCAGGCCAATATTGTGATCAGCTCCTGATGATGAAAGACGGACGCGCTTTTCCGAAGCAGACGCCGGATCAGGCTTTGAAAAAAGAGACGATTGAAGACATTTACGGTATCACTGTCAGCGCTGTTGCCCAGCAATCGTCGCCGAAACCGCTGATCGCTTTCATGCCGGAAGCGCGGGAGGAAAGAGAGCCTGTCAACGTTCCGTTCGCCTCTCTGATAAACAAAAGCGGAAATACCGTAACGCTTCATACAGAACGGCCGTTCAGAATGTTGACAACCGCATCTGACGGCCCGGGATTTTCGTGGAGCCGCCGGCTTTCCGGCTCAGCGGCCGCTGGTTTGATCTGCCGTACGTTTGATTCGGTCACAATTGCCGTGACTGCGCAGCATACCGTTTGGGTGCTGATCAGCGGACGTTTATCAGAACAGGGATTTGTACGGCTGTTAACGGCAGCGGCAGAAGCGAGAATGCAGGCTCTTTCCGGCAGACAGGCAAAAGGCGACATTGTCATTTGTGCCTTGCAGACAGGAGAGGCGATGGACGTCCCTCAAGCGGAAAGAGCCGTCAGAAGAGGAACCGCGGCATGTGTAAAAGCGGCGGAAGAAGGAGGAATACAACGATGAAGCTGTATACGAAAACCGGCGATAAAGGACAGACAAGCCTGATCGGCGGCAGAACGGATAAAGACAATCTGCGGGTTGAAAGCTACGGGACGATTGATGAGCTGAACAGCTTTATCGGGCTTGCGCTTGCGGAGCTTGATGATTGTGAGAATTGCGGTGATGTGAAAGCCGAACTCCGAAACATTCAGCATGAGCTGTTTGACTGCGGCGGCGACTTGGCGACGGTCACTGAACATAGAAGCTATACATTAAGAGAGACATCTATTTCCGCATTGGAAGACTGCATAGACCGTTACACGGCTGAAGCGCCCCCGCTTGAGAAATTTATTCTTCCGGGCGGGCATAAGGCGGCTGCTCAGCTTCACATCGCGCGGACCGTCACGAGACGGGCTGAGCGTCTCGTCGTGAAACTGGGCAAAACAGAAGAGATAAACGATACGGTGATGCGTTACTTGAACCGCCTGTCTGATTATTTTTTCGCGGCGGCAAGAGCGATTAACGCAAGACAGGGCGTTCAGGATATAGAGTATGAAAGAAGCGCCGCGGTATTCCGTGATGATGAATAACGTTTTGTTCAGCCGGCAGCAGCAAGCCGGCTGTTTTTTTATAGAGATATCCATCAATTGAACCTTTATTGACAGGAGGAAAATGTATCTTATGAATTATTGACTGAAAAATTAAAAAATGAGATATTATAAGAAACATTGTAAAATAATGGGGGATTTGATAGATGGATACATATAATAAGAGCGAGAGCATCTGGAATAAAAATTTCACCCTTCTGTTTATCTCAAGGCTGGTTAAATTGTCAGGCGACGGTTTTGCCTTTAATTCCATTCTATGGTTTTTGATTTTTGACGGGGAAGGCGCGATCGGCACGTCCCTGCTCATTGCGGTCACGTTCCTTCCGGAGGCGATGCTGGCGCCGATTACCGGGCCTTTTATGAAGCAGCATACGCTGAAATTCTGGATGTATTTCTCCGACCTCACGCGCGCGGCGGTTGTGCTGATTATTCCGATCTGTTATTTTAACGGTTTTTCTCCTTTATGGTTTGTCATGCTTCTCATGATTGTGCATTCAGCCACGGGAGCCGCTTATAATCCTGCATCCATCTCGCTAATCCCCAATATTGTCAGAGAAAACAGCCTGCAGAAAGCGAATGCGGTCATCCAGTCATCAGGCCAGATCGTCAGGCTTGCCGCCATTACGCTGAGCGGGGTGTTCTTAACATTTATCAGTCCCGCTTATTCTTTGTTTATCGCTCTTATATTCTATCTTCTATCAGGTTTTCTCGTACTCTTTATGTCATACCAAGTCCGGCATGCCAAACAGGATACCGTCGCCGTCAGACAGCGCGGGACGTATTTCGGAAGGCTCAAACGGGGTTTCGTTCTTGTCAGGAAACACCAGATTTTATACCCGCTCGCCATCTATTGTATCTTCATGAATTTTGCGGCCGCTCCGTGGGAGGCGCTCTCTGCCGTTTATGTCGCCGAAGATTTAAACATGCCGCCGATCATCTACTCGCTTTTGAAAGCGACAGGAACGGGCGGAGCCTTTTTAATGGGTTTTATTTTGGCTAAGGTGAAGGTGAACAAATACGGTCTCCTGTTTGTGTCAGCGGGAATCATAGAAGGAGCGGCATTTTTCATTACCGGCCTCAACACTTTTCTGCCGCTCGTCTTCCTCGCCGCGTTTGCGTTCGGATCTGCCGTCAGCGCGATTAATGTGCCGGAATATACGATTATTCAGACGTCTGTGGACCACGATGACCAGCCGCAAGTCTATGCTGTCATCCATATGATTTCAAACATATCCATTCCGCTCGGCGCGGTTCTTTGCGGATATGCGGCTAACGCCTTCGGTCCCGGAAAAGTCATTGCCGCCGGCGGTCTCGTTGAAGTCCTGTCCGGTCTCGGAATATTGTTCTTTACGAAGCTGGCCAAAGCCGAACGCTCAGATCTCATCAGGGAAAAAGAAGCGAGCATCAGAATATAGATTTTTCGTAAAACGCCCTGCGCCGTCCGGTGCAGCGGCGTTTTTTTATGCGAAGGTCCGGGGGCTTATACGACCCCGGTCTGATATGAAAATCAATCTCTGACTCGTTTTGCCGGCCGCGGGATTTGTTTATAGTAAAGACAAGGAAAACGAAAGGAGGATCTGCATGAATATAAATGGTAAAACGGCAGGCGGCTTTCTGCTGATTGTGTTCGGACTTTCTGTCTTTTTCGGAGGAGGCCATTTCGCATTTATCATCCCGCTGGCGATCGGAGGGCTGATGCTTTACTGGGGAATCAAACGTTTTTCAAAAGGCCGGGCGGTATCGGGTATCATCGCGGGCGTCATCGGAGCTATGATTCTCGTCGGTTCTCTTCCATTTATCGTTGCGATCGGACTGGCCGGCGCCATGGTGTATTTCGGGTGGAAGATGATGAAGCAGGGCGGCTCAGACACCACTTCCCGCCAGTATGAACCGGAAGCGGCATCACCGGGCTATCAATCCGGATTTGACTCTGAATGGGAAGAATTTCTGAAGAAAAAATAAGGAGGAAGACAAAATGGTCTTAAAAAGAATAAGAAATATGTTCGTCGCATCTGTTAACGAAGGGCTTGATAAATTAGAAAATCCGAAAGTCATGCTGAATCAATATGTGCGTGATATGGAAAGTGACATCGCCAAGGCGAAACAAACGATTGTCAAACAGCACACGATCGTTCATCAGTTTAAGAAAAAACAGGAAGACGCCTCCGAAACGGCGGCAAAACGGAAAAACCAGGCTCAGCTTGCTTTTGACGCCGGGGAAGAGGAGCTAGCGAAAAAGGCGCTGACTGAAATGAAATACCTTGAGGGAAAAGCGGCCGAACATGAAAAAGCGTATGAGCAGGCGAAAACACAGCTGGCAGAGCTGAAAGAGCAGCTGGAAACTTTAGAAACGCGCCTCCGCGACGTAAAGGATAAAAAACAGGCGCTCATCGCCCGCGCGAACGCGGCAAATGCGAAGGAACATATGAACGCTTCTTTCGACAAAATTGACAGCGAAAGCGCCTACAGAGAGTTCCTTCGAATGGAAAGCCGCATTGAAGAAATGGAAGTCCGCGTCAAATACGGCACTTCAGCTGAGGCGAACACAGAATACAGCCGCTCCCAATATTCAGATGAGGTGGAAGCTGAGATTGAAAAAATGCGCTCGCTTTCTCTGGAAAAAACAGAGCGTCAAAAAGCGGCTCATGAATAATGTGCACAAGGGAAGATCGGCGCGTTTACGCCTCTTCCCTATACGCACGTATCAATTCTCCGGCTTTTCCTTTATAATAAAATGAATGAAAAAGGATGGAACGTAATGAAGCGTAAGATTGCCAAAGGACTGATGGCGGCGTCCGTTCTGATCTGCTGTCTGTTTTTGGTGAAAGAAGTGTTTGCCGGGCGTTTTTTTCCGCTTTACGAAACAGAAGCGGAATCGGCAAGCATACCGCCGCGTGCCGTCAACAGCCTGTCGGTTTCATCGGAACAGACGGATGTGAAAATCATCGCGGAAGCGCGGAATGATATCGCGGCAAACATGACGGGACCGGCGGGGAAAATGTTTGTCCAAAACAGGGGAAAGATCCTCAATCTTAAAGCGAAGGAGAAAGGGTTCCAATTTCTGAATCTCTTTCAGCGCCCTCTGCTGATTGTCCGCATTCCGTATGATTATCATCGGGACATCACCGTCCATACATCAAGCGGCAGCATTGCCGTCGACGGAAACAAGGGGCTGTCTCTTGCCCACCTCGGCGTCCGTTCTGTAAGCGGGAACATGTCGCTGAAGCACGTGAAGACGGAGGTGTTTGAAGCGAAGGGGCTGTCGGGCAATCTCACAGCAGCAGGCCTTGCGGCAAAAACGGGGGATGTCCGCTTATCCTCGGGACATGTCGGGCTTCAACATGTGGCGGGGGCCCTTGACGTGCGGGTCGCTTCCGGCAGTGTCGACGCCTCGCTTGAGACGGCGGATGCTCCCGTATCCGTCAGGCTTGCGAGCGGCAGCGCAGCGATCAGCATGCCGAAAGACGGAAGTTTTACGGTGAACGCCGAGACGGCAAGCGGAAGGATTCAGCCGTCTTATTCCTTTGAGAAAACGAGGAAGGAAGGCGGGGCATTTACCGGCATGAAAGGCAGCGGCGCCAGGCCGATTGATATAAAGGTGACGAGCGGCAATATTGCACTGCAATAGTCAAGGAAAGGAGGGGCAAGCAGCTGATGGCAAAAAAACAGATTCTCGGACTTATCATCGCCTTATTAGGCGTCAGCATGTTTTTGCGTATTATCGGCATCGGCGACTTCTTGTTTTGGCCGCTCTTTTTTCTGATCACAGGTTATATTTTTAATAAATATTCCCGCGGCTGGCTCGGCTCCGTCCTGTATATCTTCGCCGCTTTTTTATTTTTTAGAAACCTGTTCAGCGCCACCTTTAACCTGTTCGGCTATGCCTTCGCCGCCTTTCTCATCTACGCGGGCTACAGGCTCCTGAAAGGAAAGCGCGTGTATGAACATAAAGAGAAGAAAATCAATCTTGAAAAAGAAGAGCAGCCAAAGCCTTCCGCCCAGACGGAAAGCAGACAGCCGGACCTCCGCAGCTTTTTTATCGGCGAGCTGCGGATGATGAAGGACCCGTTTGAGCTGAATGATTTAAATGTTTCCGGATTCATCGGCGATGTGAAAATTGATTTGTCAAAAGCGATGATTCCCGAAGGAGAAAGCACGATGACCATCAGCGGTGTCATCGGCAATGTCGATGTGTACGTCCCGCCGGATATCGAAGTGTCCGTCAGTTCATCGGCTTTTATCGGCGATATGAACCTGCTCGGCTCTAAGAAAAGCGGCATGAGCCCGAATCTGTATAAAGTATCGTCTGAGTACGGCGACTCGCCGCGGCGGATTAAAATTTCAATTTCGTTATTCATCGGCGATGTGGATGTGAAGTATTTATGAGGAAAAAATTACTCGCCAATATTCAGTGGCGCGCCATGCGGATGACCGCGGGACTCAGTCTGCTCCTTTGCACGGTGTTTATTACGCTGATGCTGCTGTATTACGGGCTTGACCCAATGCTGCTGTTATCTTCCGGCTGGTTCGGTATTCCGTTTGTGGTCATCCTGCTTTTGGCGTCTCTTTCGGCGGGATTGATTTCCGGTTATGTATACGGCGGCCGCCTGAAAACAAGAATGGATACACTGATTGAAGCGGTTTTGAAATTTGAAAACGGCAATTTTGCTTATCGGGTGCCGCCGCTCGGTGATGATGAAATCGGTCTGGCGGCAGACCAGCTCAACGAAATGGCCAAGCGGGTCGAGCTCCAGGTCACATCGCTGCAAAAGCTCTCCAACGAACGGGCGGAATGGCAGGATCAAATGAAAAAATCGGTCATCACTGAAGAACGCCAGCGGCTGGCGCGCGATCTGCACGATGCCGTCAGCCAGCAGCTCTTTGCCATTTCTATGATGACATCCGCCGTTTTAGAGCAGGTGAAAGATGCGGATGACAAAATCGTCAAACGGATTCGCATGGTTGAACATATGGCGGGGGAAGCGCAAAACGAGATGAGAGCGCTGCTATTGCATTTGCGGCCCGTCACTTTAGAAGGAAAAGGCTTAAAAGAAGGGCTGATTGAGCTGTTAAAAGAGTTCAAAGCGAAGCAGCCGCTGGATATTGAGTGGGACATCAGCGATACGGGTGTGTCAAAAGGCGTTGAAGACCATCTGTTCCGCATCGTGCAGGAGGCGCTTTCCAACGTTTTCAGACATTCAAAGGCGACCAAGGTCACCGTCAGGCTCGGCGCGAAACATCAAAAGCTGCAGCTTAAAGTCATTGATAATGGGGCGGGTTTTACGATGGATCAAGTGAAAGCATCCTCATACGGCCTGCATTCCATCAAGGAAAGAGCGAGTGAAATCGGCGGCATAGCGGAAATTATCTCCGTAAAGGGAAAAGGCACGCAGATCGACGTGAAAGTCCCGATTTATCAGAAAACAAAAGGAGAGAACGACAGTGATTCGAGTGTTACTGATTGATGATCATGAAATGGTCAGGATGGGTCTGGCCGCATTTTTAGAAGCACAGCCGGACATTGAAGTCGCCGGTGAAGCATCAGACGGGCAGCAGGGCGTCGATCTGGCCGCAGAGCTTTTGCCGGATGTGATTTTAATGGACCTTGTCATGGACGGCATGGACGGCATCGAAGCGACAAAACAGATCTGCGCGAAACTCAATGACCCGAAAATCATCGTGCTGACGAGCTTTATTGATGACGACAAAGTGTATCCGGTGATCGAAGCGGGAGCGCTCAGCTATTTGCTGAAAACGTCCAAGGCGGCAGAAATAGCCGAAGCCATCAGAGCGGCTGCCAAGGGCGAACCGAAGCTTGAATCGAAGGTGGCGGGAAAAGTGCTGTCAAGGCTGCGCCATTCAGAGAATCAGCTTCCGCATGAAACGCTGACAAAAAGAGAACTGGAAATCCTCTGTCTCGTCGCGGAAGGCAAGACGAATAAAGAGATTGGTGAAGAGCTGTTCATTACGATTAAAACGGTAAAAACCCACATTACGAATATATTGTCAAAGCTTGATGTCAGTGACCGCACGCAGGCAGCCGTATATGCCCACCGCAATCATCTCGTGACATAAGAAAAGGAGAGCGGCGCCAGCACACTCTCCCGAAGACAGGGTCATTGGGACATTCCCTTTGTTCCGAAATCCCTGATGGCGACTTTGACTTTGTATTCAATATCCGATTCACTGAAGTGATGGTCCCAGTCAGAGGATATCTTTTTCCATTTATCGGGATAATGAATCCGGACTTGATCGCCTAACCCGGTAATATCCACTTTCAACTCATGCTGCATGTAATCAATGAATGCCATGACATCTGAATGAATGCTGTGTTTTACCGCGTTTTTGATTTCATTTATATAGGACTCCTTGAAGGAATCTTCTTTCGGATTCCAATCCTCAGACAGACGGCCTTCAACAAACCGGGTGACGATAAACTTGAATTTTCCGTGTTTATATTGTGTTTTCACATTATATTTGCTGGAAAATACTTCGAAGGATAAATAATGATTGTCATGCTTTGCAAACGTGACGCCCCCCTTTACTGTGCCTGTGAACAGGTTCATATTCTGGACTTGTAAAGGCGTTAAATTCGCATACCAGAATTTATTTTTAATAATGGTAGCGCCCCAGATTTCCAGTCTGCTGCCCACTTGGCGCACTTGAGGAAGGGCAAAGGTCTCGCCTTTGGCGATTTTCTCGGATATTTCCCCCAATGTCACGGGCTCCATCATCCGGATGGTGACCGAATTATTCTCCGTTAAGTCATAGATCGTATTTGACGCAGGTTCTCCCTGGTCACTGATTTTGAAAATATCTTTCGTTTTATCCGGCACCGTCATCACATTGCAGCTTCTTCTCGTACCGTTGTCTCTGATAAATTGGTTCATCAATGCGTCAAGCGGAATGTTATCCTTTAACAGCACTTCGGAAAACAGCATGATACGCAAGTGCTGGGAGAATGCGGGGTGATTTTTTAACGATGCCGTTCTTAATGCTTGATGGACGGTTTCCCCGGGAGTGGACGTTACTTTTGTCGTATCGCCTGACGACGACTGCTGGGAACTTGCTTTTTGCGGGATCAGAATCTGCTGTGTCACTTCCACATTTTCTTCCTCGGGTTTATCGAGCCCGACCCCGATAACGAGGCTCAAGTCTTCTATATTGCGGCTGTCCCAGCACCCGGCCAAAAGCAATGTGCAAAGCATGATTACGATGTATTTCTTCATTGCGCTTTTTTCACCTTCCTTTTCACAGCGACGACTCCAAACATCAGTAAAGGCAGCAAAAAGAAAACCAAGAAGATATAGCCGAGAATATCACTGAACATCAACAGCTTGTTGCCGTCTTTTGGCATCAATGATCCGAAGAATGTCGCGATCCCTACGAAGATGATCCCTTTTTTCTGCTTCAGCCCGAAAATTTTATTAAGAGCTGATGTCGCGAAATACCCGTACGAGACATAGGTGGCGAAAAATTGGATGATCCAGACAACAAGCAAAAAGGACTCGAACCTTTCAATAAAAAGCCCTTTGATTTCAAATGATTGAAAGAGCGCGATCGTAGGCCAGATCATTGTTTTGACATCTTGGGTGGTTAAGGCGCCGACGACGAGTACGTAGGTAATGATGTATAAAATAATCGGGATGCCAAAGCCCATGGCCGATACGCGGAATGTGTGCTTTTTATTTTTGAGGTACTCGGGGAGAAACAGCATAATCTCAATTCCCAAGAAGGAAACAGAAACGACGGTCAAGGAAGCCATAACGGGAGAAAACCCCTGCCCGAGCACCGGCCGCAGGTTGTCCAGATCAAATATTTTAAAGCTGAAAGAAAACACCACCAGCAAAATAATGATCGTAATCGTTAAATAGAAAGGAAAGAGCCTGCCGATATCGCTCATGCCGCCGATAATTAAATAAACGGAACAGGCGATAAAGATAAACAGCGTGACCGGCACGGGCGTTCTTTCCAATAAAAAAAACTTGACCATTTCCGCCATCGCCCGGGCTTCGAAGCTGGCGACTCCTATAAAATAGAGACAGATCATAAGATTGACGATATTTCCCGCCCATTTGCCGAGTCCTTCATTCATATAATCAAATAATGATCCGTACTGATGCTTTTTCATAATGAGCGTATTGAGATAAATCAAAAAGATAAAGATGACGCCTTCCAGACATAACGCGATCCAGCCGTCCGGAGAATTTGCCCTTGATGACAGCGCCCGCGGCATGGTGAGGAGTCCCGCGCCGAGCATCGTGTTTGAAATCAACGCTGTCCCTTGATAGCTTGTAAGCTTATTGTGAGTTGTTTTCTGGCTCATTTACGTTTTTCGCCTCTTTTGGTTGATTTTTAATAGGGAGACGGAGAATAGAGTCGTTTGCGTTTTTTAAGCTGAAAAATCCATTCGGCGAGAAATACGGAGAACCGAAGCTTCGCTGTCTCGATAAATGAGTGTAGATCGCCAGCATAAATAAAATCATGCCGTACAGCCCGAAAGCTGCCGCGGTAAACATCGAAATGAAACGGAGCACACGGAACGACAGACCCATCCCGTACTGCGGCACCGTAAATGAAGCGAGCGCGACAATGCTGACCACGATGACCATGATGGAGCTGACAATATTCGCTTCAACGGCCGCTTGGCCGATGACAACTCCGCCCACCAATCCGATCGTCTGGCCGAGCGGGCTGGGAAGCCTCAAGCCCGCTTCTCTCAGCAGCTCTATCGTAATTTCCATTACCATCGCTTCAATGATAGGCGGGAAGGGAACGTTTTCTCTGTTCGCCGCGATGGTGACTGCAAGCGACGTCGGCAGCAGCCCTTGGTGAAACGAAACGAGGGCGATATAAATGGACGAAAAAAACAGCGTAATAAAAATAGACGTAAACCGCAGCGCCCGGATGAGCGAGGCGGAAATCCACCGTTCATAATAATCATCGGGAGACTGCATTAAAATTCCTAAAGAAGCCGGAACCACCAGCGCAAACGGCGAGTTGTCGACAAGGATGGCGACGCGGCCGTTGAACAAGGCGGAAGAGACTTTATCAGGCCGTTCCGTATTTTGTATTTGCGGAAAGGGCGAATACTTATTATCCTCAATAAGCTCCTCAAGCGTTCCGGAATCCTGGATGTCGTCCATCTTCACTTCGCTGAGGCGCTTTACAACATCGCTGACGACAGACGGGTCCGCCTCATCATCTATGTACATGACAGTAGCGTATTTTAACTTGTTTTCTCCGATCGGAACCTTTTTCGTTTTCAGCTTCGGATGGTTCGTGCGCTGCCTGATCATGGCGACGTTTGTATCAGAATCTTCTATGAAGGCGACTTTCGGACCTCTTACGACCTTTTCGGATGTGGGTTCATTCACGCTTCTTTTTTCTCTTTTTCCCGTGGACAAAATGTATACGCTGTCAAGTCCGTTAATAAACACGGCGCATTTTCCCCGCAGAATGGAGATGACGGCTTCCTTCGACGTAAAGACGGGACGGGCGTCGATCTTATCAAGACGTTTCGCCACCGTATCCAGCGTCAGAGTGTCTTCCTCCCGAAGCAGTGTTTCCATCGCCTCTTTTATTTTGTCTTCGTCGTTCATTTCACTCAGATACATATAATAAAAAACAAGCCCGTTCGGAAGCATCTTTTTATTTTGAACCAGGTCATCATTCTGCTCTACGTGGGGAAGCACCAGTGCCAGATTAACGTGTATGTATTCCTTGAATTCCGATTGCGTCATCGACAGTCACCCGCCTTCCAATCCTTAATTGAGGTTATCTTTTCCTGTTAAAAAAATGATATACTATGATAAAGTATTTAATGGTACAAGTTTTTTTATGAAAGCGGAGGAGAGATGTGGCACAAGTCAGACTGGCAGGAAATGCCGAAGAAATTGAACAGCTCATCAAATCATTTGAAGCGCATTACGAAGTGGCTTACACGTCGAAAGAATACCGTAAAACAAATCCGAAGTATAAATACTCAAAGGATTCGCGCGTCTATCTTGAGCTGAAATTAAAAACGGCCAAGGCCGAAAAATAAAAAGGGTTTCATCTGTTACTGGCGAATAATACTCAGGGTGAAGCAACTGTTATGGAGGGATACATAAATGGACTACAGAATTGAAAAAGACACCATGGGAGAAGTTAAAGTTCCGGCAGATAAATTTTGGGGCGCTCAGACACAGCGCAGCAAAGAGAACTTCAAAATCGGTTCAGAGAAAATGCCTCAGCGTGTTGTGAAGGCGTTTGCAATATTGAAAAGAAGCACAGCGATCGCCAACGAACGCCTCGGCAACTTAGAGTCTGAAAAAGCACAGGCGATTGCCGCTGTATGTGACGATGTTTTAAACGGCAAATACGACGATAACTTTCCGCTCGTTGTCTGGCAGACGGGAAGCGGCACGCAAAGCAACATGAACATGAATGAAGTGGTGGCCAACCGCGCGACTGCTTTATTGAAAGAAAAAAATTCCGAGCTGAAGATTCATCCGAATGATGACGTTAACCGCAGCCAAAGCTCAAACGATACATTCCCGACGGCGATGCACGTTGCGGCGGTTCTTGCTGTATATGAGCAGCTCGTTCCGGCGCTTGATCAGCTGCGCGCGACGCTTGATGAAAAAGCGAAAGCTTATCAGGATATTGTGAAAATCGGACGCACGCATTTGCAGGACGCCACTCCGCTGACGCTCGGACAGGAAATCAGCGGCTGGGTATACATGCTTGACCGATCGAAAGAAATGATTCTTGAGTCAACGGAAAAAATCCGCGCGCTTGCCATCGGAGGCACGGCAGTCGGCACGGGAATCAACGCCCATCCGCAGTTCGGTGAATTCGTCGCGGAAGAAATCACAAAAGTAACGGGGCAGACATTCAAGAGTTCGCCTAACAAATTCCATGCGCTCACAAGCCATGATGAAATCACTTACGTTCACGGCGCGTTAAAAGCATTGGCTGCCGACCTGATGAAGATTGCCAACGATGTCAGATGGCTGGCCAGCGGCCCGCGCTGCGGAATCGGCGAAATCGTCATTCCTGAAAATGAGCCGGGAAGCTCTATCATGCCGGGCAAAGTCAACCCGACGCAAAGTGAGGCGCTGACAATGATCGCCGCGCAAGTGATGGGAAATGACGCGACAATCGGATTTGCGGCCAGCCAAGGAAACTTCGAGCTGAATGTCTTCAAACCGGTTATTATTTATAACTTCCTGCAGACCGTGCAGCTGCTCAGTGACGGAATGAATTCCTTCCATGACAAATGCGCTGTCGGTATTGAGCCGAACCAAGAGACGATTCAGGAAAATCTCTCTAACTCATTAATGCTTGTTACGGCGCTTAACCCGCACATCGGTTATGAAAACGCCGCGAAAATCGCCAAGCTTGCCCACAAAGAAGGCCTGACGCTGAAAGAAGCGGCATTACAGCTGAACCTTCTGACAGAAGAACAATTTAATGAAATGGTGCGTCCGGAAGATATGGTGCACCCGAAAGCATAAAAAGAAAGAACGGCTGCAGTCATTGCGGCCGTTCTTCTAAATAAACTGCTGTTTCAGTAAAAATCTGAGCTGTTCTGCATCTTCAGCCAGCAGGTCGGATTCCTTCAAATTCAAAATCATTCCTTTGATGATTGCCGGTTTCGGCGACTTTTTCTTCATTTCCGCTTCCAGAATATCCAAGCTCTCGGTGAATTCGGATGCTTGCGCCTTGTCCATCGTGCCGATGCGCGTGCGGAGGGTCTGCAAGATCGATTGGCTTAAAGGATCGGGCTGCCCGTTATGAAGGGGCCCAAACAGTGAGCTTGCCTCATCAAGAGAAATAAACGCTTCATCATGTCTGTCCGCCATTCCGTTTACGATGTCATCAATTCTGTGAATCACGGTATTTGCCAAAAGCGAAGGCTGTACGGACCGGCCGGTCAGAATGAGATATTCAAGATACATCTGACTGATTCCTTCTATTAAAAAACAAAGCTCGGCTGTGTATGGTTCAGCTTTTTCTCCGTAAATAGCAAGAAGACTGTCGATATGAAACTGCAGGATCGACCGGCGGATTCTCTTTCCGCACTGCGCCGCTTCTTCGGTATAAGGAAGTGAACCGTCTTTCATCTGCATGGTAATAAAATCCTGATGGGCGAGAATCGATTCGTAAAACACCGCAAGCTGTTTTTGATAAGCGGCTCTCGGACTGTCACCCTCCGTTTGGATCGTCGTGATTCGGGTAAACGTTTTATCATAGTAGTAATTCAGCATGGATAGAAGCAGTGCTTCTTTGGAAGGAAAGTATAGATAAAAAGCGCCTTTTGAGATTTTGCATTCATCGGCGATTTCCTGAACCGATGTAGATTTGTACCCTTTTCGGGCAAACAGTTTAATTGCTGCTTCAATGATCAGCTTTTCTTTTTCCTTCAATGGTTCCACCCTTTCGGAGCCAGGAGGCTGGCTTGTGCTTCTTATGTATGACTATATGGTCATATTGATATTCCGTAAATTTAACCTGATTGTAACTTGTTTTTTTGTTTTGTTTTATTTATATTATAAAGTGAGCTGACCGAATGGTCAAAGTTCTGGCGAAAGGGTGAATCTGAAAATGAAAGAATTAGATGAAATGATCAGCCGCTTGCGAAACAGAGGAATTAAAGTCGAAAAGGTGAAATATCCGAAAAAGACAATTTGTGAAAAGAAATGGGTTCATCAATGCCAAAAACCGCTGAAAACAAACTACAGAGATTTTAACGGCTACTCCTTCACATAAAAAAAGACTGCAATGAAACATTACAGTCTACTTTGGTATGATAATTCGGTAGATTACACCCGATTGGCCATTTTCAATTGAAATTGATGCTTTATGCAGGGTTAAAATCCGTTTTACGATGCTGAGTCCTATGCCGAACTCGCCTTTCTTCCCTTTATTAAAAGGCTCGTACAAGCTGGATAGCATCTCATCCTCAATCGGAGGCCCGTCATTTTTAACCGTCATGACAATCTGCTGCTGATTTTGGCTGATCCGAATGTGAATCGCCGTTTCTGCATAGCGGATTTGATTTTCGAGAATGTTTTCAAGAAGTTTGCTCCATTGTTCCGGATCACCGGGCATCATTAATGCATCTTCTGTTTCAACGGTCCACGATAATTCCTTCCGGGCCCATTTGAGCCGTTCAATGACTTCTTCCGTGACCTTCACAATGTCAAATGTCTCATGGTGCACCCGCTGCTTCATTAAATAATCAAGCTTCGTTAAATATAATAAATCCTTAATTTTCTTCTCAAGTTTTTCTGCTTCGCCTTCAATGACATCAATTGTGGTTTCCAGATCCCCCTTAGGAAAAATCCCGTCCTTTATTGATTGAGTATAGCCCCTTATCACCATGACAGGCGTTTTTAAATCATGAGAGATATTTTGCAGGAGCGTTCTTTCCGTTTCATCCTTTTGCACCAGCTTGCTCCGCATGTCTTCAATGGTATGGCCTAATTTTCCGATTTCGTCTTTCCTGTCGACGATGACCGGATCATCCCAATCCTGTTTTGAAATCCGTTTGACATGCTTCTCTAAGGAAACGAGCGGGCGCGAGAGATATTTGGCAAGCCAAATCGCCGGAATCCAGCTTAACAAAATCACGCCGGCAATGATAAAGAGCAGCTGCTTGAACAGGGTGAATGCCAGATCATCACGATAGGAATCAAGGGCGTAAGACAGCATCATCGCATCCTGGCCGTTAATGGTGAGGCCTTTTTTAATGACGAAAAATACTTTTTCACCGCTGATGTCCGCGCTGTATCGTTTCGTGACGCTGTGCTGGCGGCCCGCGAGCTTGTACACTTTATGGATAAAGGAAGAAGAAAAGTAGTTCAAGTCTTTGTCACTGGCCGATTCCTCCCGTTCCGGCAGAAGAACGTGCTGAACGGATCGGAAAGTCGTCGGAGCGGTCGCATCCTCGCTGTAATATCCCCGCTCGATCGATCCGGGCAGCCGGTACTCCGTCAGTACATGCTGTTCATTTTCAATGGTCGTATACGTTTCATCCGTGAAAAAATTACGCAGCGTATTTGAGAACAGCACGAGCAGCAGAATCGAAATGGCTAAGAGGATGCCTGAGATGACCACCCATATTTGAAAAGCAAGCGGCTTATTTTTCATGACGTCATCATCCTGTAGCCGAATCCGTAAATGGTTTCAACCTTTAACTCCGGCATTTTTTTCCGCAGCCTCCGCACAAGATCATCGACCACCCGGTCAGTGCCGAAATAATCATGGCCCCATATTTTCAGCAGAATATCTTCCCTGGAAAAGGGGTGTCCTTTATGGTGAAGAAATAAAAGCAGCAGATCAAATTCCTTAGACGTCAAATTGACCAGGCTGCCGGTTTCATCATAAACCTCTCGGGCATCTTCGATCACATTGTAGGAAGAAACGGTGATGCCGGTTTTCTTTGCGGCGGGCTGTTCTTTATACACGAGCTCCAGCAACTTCTGAACCCGTATAATGAGCTCTCTCGGCAAAAAAGGCTTGGCGATATAATCATTGCTTCCAAGCTCTAACCCGAGGACTCTGTCAATATCGGCATCCCGCGCGGAAATGAAAATGACGGGCACATCGGGATCTTTTTCTTTTATTTCTTTTATCAATGTATAGCCGTCCGTATCCGGAAGCATGATGTCGAGAATCCACAAGTGGGGAGACGGCTGTATCTGCTTTCTGGCATCTTCGCCTTTTGTGAAAGATGTAATGTTCCAGCCTTCATTCTCTAAATATTTTGTGAGCAGTTCATTCAGGTTATCCTCATCTTCAACTAGATAAATGGTGTATGACAAGGCATTTCACATCCTTTCAACGTCATTATACTAGTTTTAACACACTCAAGCCGCATTTTCATAATTTCACATATTCTTTTCATTTTTATCCCACAATGTTTGTTTATGATGTGTATAAGGGAAGAAAGGAAGAAAAAAAGCGGGGAAGATAACATGTTTAAACACATTTTGTTTTGGAGCTTTGCTTTTCTCCTTATTATTGGGACAATAGAACTTGTACATGCGATGAATATGTAATCGATAGAATGAAAACATGCTGAAGGAGTGTGCGTGAATATGAATGATCATCGAGATGACGGCAGAAGCCGCGATCAGTCAGATCTTTCACATACGGAACAAAACAGAAATGAACAGCAGCGGATCAGCCATCAGGAGCCGGAGCTGCTCGAAGGGCCCGTCTCGAAAGAAGCGGAAAACGAGACGGCCGCCGGCGCGGAATTTGAAAAAACGGCTGCCGTGAAAAAAGAAAAAAAACGGAGAGCCGCTTGGCTGAGCCCGATTTTAGGCGGTATTATCGGCGGAGGCCTCGTGCTTGGCATTGTGCCGAACCTGCCGAGTGAGCAGCATAAGACAGAAGCCGTTTCTGATACGAAACAAGTTCAGTCTTCGAATTTTACGTCAACGCCTTTGAAAAATACCTCAAGCGTAGCGGATATGGTAGAAGATTTGGAGCCTGCGATTGTGGGAGTGTCCAACTACCAAGCTTCGCAAAGCAGCCAGTTCGGACTTGACGGCGGTTCAAGCTCTGAAACGGAAAGCGGCACGGGGTCCGGCGTCATCTTCAAAAAAGACGGCGAAAAAGCGTACATCATTACAAACAATCATGTCGTAGAAGGTGCGAACAAACTGTCGGTCACTCTTTACAATGGGAAAACCGAAACGGCAAAGCTTGTCGGAAAGGATGCCATCAGTGACTTGGCTGTATTGGAAATCAGCTCGTCCAATGTCAAAAAAGCGGCCAGCTTCGGAGATTCCTCCAAGCTCCGCATTGCCGATAAAGTAATTGCCATCGGCAACCCGCTCGGCCAGCAGTTTTCCGGCACCGTCACACAAGGTGTCATCAGCGGGCTGAACAGAACGGTAGACGCCGATACATCCCAAGGCACGGTGGAAATGAACGTGATTCAGACGGATGCGGCGATTAACCCCGGAAACAGCGGCGGCCCGTTAATCAACTCAAGCGGCCAGGTTATCGGGATCAACAGCATGAAAGTCAGTGAAAGCGGCGTGGAGTCACTCGGCTTTGCCATTCCGAGCAATGATGTAGAACCGATAGTCGACCAGCTGCTTGCAAAAGGAAAAGTCGAGCGCCCGTTTTTAGGTGTGCAGATGATTGATATGTCGCAAGTGCCGGAAACCTATCAGGAAAACACGCTCGGACTGTTCGGCGACCAGCTGTCTAAGGGTGTTTACGTAAAAGAGGTGCAATCCGGCTCACCGGCTGCGAAAGCGGGCATCAAATCAAATGACGTCATTGTACAATTGAACGGCAAAGATGTCGGCAGCAGCGCCGATATCAGACAGATCTTATATAACCAGCTGAAAATCGGCGATAAGACGACTGTTCAAGTTCTCAGAAGCGGAAGCAAAAAGACGCTGAACGTCACATTAACGAAACAAACCGAAAGCGCAAGCTGAACGCATAAAAAAAGCTGAACCTTCAACTGAGGTTCAGCTTTTTTCGTCATTCTCCCAAGTAGGCTGACAGCATCCACACATGCTTGTCCGCTTCTTCAACTAATCCGACAAACAGGTCGGCAGTTGACGGGTCATTTTGTTCCTCGGCGATGCCGATGACAAATTTTGATTCGCGGCTGATTTGTTTATAGTCTTGAACCAGTGATTCCACCATTTCAGAAGCCGTTTTTTCCTGGCCTTCATCCGTAATGGAAGCTTGTTCAAGGTAAGTGTGTAAAGTCGCCGCAGGCTGTCCGCCGATGGCCAGAAGACGCTCTGCGATAGCATCCGCCGTTTCCGCCGCTTCGTTATACAGTTCTTCAAATTTTTCATGAAGCGTAAAGAAGTGAGGGCCTTTTACATACCAATGGAAGCGGTGCAGTTTAGAGTAAAGGATAAACCAGTTTGATAATTGTGTGTTCATTGATTTCTCAACAAGAGTTTCAGTTTTTTTCGCGTTTTGTGTATTCATATTCATCGTCCTCCCTGTGATCTGTTAATTTAATTATACCACGTATCAAATAAAAATCAATACTAAATTATAATAATTATAATTTAGGTTTAAGTGAACAGCTTTTTCTTCACAACAGATTCCCAGGCGGACCACGAGAAGAGTGAGCGGAAAGCCAATGCCAGCTTAACGCCCCTGCCGATCGGATACCGCAGTTTCTTCAGCCGTTTCCTTTGTGCCAATTGATAAATCAGCTCCGCTACGTCATCAGGATCGCCGCTTTTGGATGCGTTGGCTTTGAAGTAAGCTTCGATTTGCTGATAATAGCGGTAATAGGGCGAATCTTTGGCGGGTGCCGTAAGATGATTGGAGAGAGACGTCTCCCAAATAGACGTTTTATAGGAGCCCGGTTCTATTAAAGCGGCATCAATTCCTAAAGGCAGCAGTTCGAGGCGCAGACACTCTGTAAATCCTTCAACCGCGAATTTGGAAGAGACATACGGAGATAGAGCCGGGAAACCGGTCAGTCCGCTGATACTGCTGATATTGAAGATTTTCGCCCCGCCATGTTTCCGCATATAAGGCAGCACGGTTTTTGTGACGTGAATCAGACCGAATACATTCGTTTCATACTGCTGTCTGTAATGTTCCATCAGCACATCGTCAATAAACCCCCCGTACGCAGTGCCGGCGTTATTGACGAGCAGGTCAATCGGTCCGAAACCGCTGATGGTGTTCCCGAAGTCAGACACCGACTGCTCATTTGTCACATCTAAAGAGACGACCGTAACATGTTCGGATGCACCCGCTTGAGCGGCGGCCTCTTTCAGTATTTCAGCTTTCTCCGGCTGTCTGGCTGTTGCGATGACGTGATAAGACCGGGCGAGCTTCAGCGCTGTCAGCAGCCCGAATCCGCTCGTCGCGCCGGTTACAATGGCAATTTTTCTGTTCATCTTATAATCCTCCCCGTTTGTTCTTATCTCATAGTGTATAACATCTCGCGGAAAGAAGGAGAAATCGTTCGGAAATATGTCAGAATTGTTTTATAATGGAGTCAGCTTCGGATAGAAAGGGGTAAAGAAAAGATGGCATTAGAGGGATTGAAGGAAACATGGGATTTAAACTCGATTTTTGAGGGCGGGAGCCGGTCGGAAGAGTTTCAGCAATACATACAAGAGCTCAAAAAGCATCTAAGCGCTTTTCAACATGCGGTTGAAGCGTTTACAGTTCCGGCGCATGCGGATGAAAGCCGGGACCTGATCAATCTGATTGATAGGTTTGAACGGTCAGCGATCATGATCAGGCAGGCGGGAGCGTTCGTCGGCTGTCTTCAGGCTCAGAACACTCAAGATCAGAAAGCGAATGAATGGAGGGCGCGGATTAATCAGCTGAGCAGTGATTTTAAATCCGCTCTGGTCACCCTTGACGATACACTTGCCCGGATTGACGAGCGGGTCTGGGAGGAGCTGCTGCAAAAACCGGAACTTCAGGATCTCACATATGTTTTAAATGAGAGAAGAGACCGGGTCAAAGAGAAGCTCAGCGCTTCAGAAGAAAGGCTGATTGAAGGCCTGGCCGTTGACGGCTATCACGCATGGGGCGACCTGTATAATGCGGCTGTCGGCAGAATGAAGATTCCGTTTGAGGATAAAGAGCTGTCGGTCGGCCAAGCGGAAAATATGATGGCGCACCCGGACCGCCGCATCAGACGGCAAGTGTTCAAAGAGCTTAATGAAGCCTGGAAAGGAGAAGAGGAGCTTTTCGGCAGCACGCTGAACCATCTGGCCGGCTTCCGCACGGAAATCTATAAAGCGCGGGGCTGGAAAAGCGCTTTGGAAGAGCCGCTTGCGATCAACCGGATGAAAAAAGAAACGCTGGATGTCATGTGGCAGGTCATTACAGATCATAAAAAACCTCTTGCCGAATACCTGAATCGAAAGGCATCTCTTTTAGGGCTTGAGCGGCTGAACTGGTATGATGTGGACGCGCCGATCGGCGAGGCTCCGAAAGAATACACATTTGATGAAGCGGCCAATCTGATCGTCAGCCAATTTTCGACGTTTGGCAAAAAGCTGTCCGCATTTGCGGAAAAAGCGTTCCGCGATCGGTGGATAGAAGCGGAAGACCGCAGCGGCAAACGGGTCGGCGGTTTCTGCACCAGCTTTCCCGACAGCGGGGAATCCCGGATTTTTATGACGTTTTCCGGAAGCGCTTCGAATGTATCGACGCTGGCGCATGAGCTCGGTCACGCGTTCCATCAGGAGGCCATGCTTCAAGTGCGGCAGCTGAACAGAGCCTACGCTATGAATGTCGCTGAAACAGCCTCGACCTTTGCGGAAATGATCGTCGCCGACGCCGCTTTGAAACAAGCGGAAACAAAGGATGAAAAGCTGTTCTTGCTTGAGGATAAAATTCAAAGAAGCGTAGCTATGTTTATGAATATTCATGCGAGATTTTTATTTGAAACGCGTTTTTATGAAGAGCGCAAGCAGGGCGTCGTTCCGGCTGAGAAACTGAATGAACTGATGGAAGCGGCGCAGAAAGAAGCGTTTTGCGATTCATTAGGGGAATACCACCCTCATTTCTGGGCGTCAAAACTGCATTTTCATATTACGGGAGTGCCGTTTTACAACTTTCCGTATACGTTCGGTTACTTATTTTCGCTTGGAATATATGCAAGAGCTCTTCGGGAAAAAGCGGATTTTGAAGAAAAATATATCGCGCTTTTGTGTGACACGGCTTCGATGACTGTTGAGGATTTGGCGATGAAGCACCTTGGAGCGGATCTGACGGAACGGTCGTTTTGGGAAGACGCGGTCCGCCTTGCTGTACAGGATGTGCAGGAATTTTTAGAGCTGACTGAATGATAATCTGGAGATGAACCGGCCGGAGTGTTACCGCTCCGGTTCTTTTTTGTTTAATGAATGACAGCCGCCTCCCTTGGAAATACCTAAAAACGATCGGAATGGAATGGGAGTGAATCGCATGAAATGGTTCAGGACGGCGGGCGTTTTATGTCTTACGCTGATGCTGATTGCCGGCTGCCGATTGAATGAAGAAAAACGGGAAGCGGAACAAGACAGCACACCCGTGTCATCCGCGAAGCCGGTTCCTTACAGCAGCTTTTCCCTTCGCGTCAGCTACGGAGCCGGAGAGCATAACCGCTATGAAGGTTTGTATGAAAGAAAAAGCGGTCATGAAAAGGCGGACATCCGGGACAAGCTCTCAGGGGTTCACAGAGAGGGCGAGGAAGCGCTTGATGAAATGAAGATGATCCTCGGAGAACTTGCCGTAAACAGCCGGATGCAGGAAAGCGAGGTCGTCCGGCAGGTGCTCTCGGCTTTTAATTTAGACAGCCGCTATGACCATTTTTATCTGAAACTGAAAAAGAACGACGGAGAAATGACAGAAATAAAAAAATAACCGCCGTCCGCTGCTTTTTTGCCCAAAACTAATTGATAATGATATTCAGAGTCATTAATTTCTGTTACAATATAATCATGATCTCACGTTGAATGTTTAGGCAATTTGTTTATATACATAGTGTTGGGAAACTCAAAAAAGGAGCGGTTAGCGGTATGAGTGCAATTTCTACAGAGACGCTGAGCTTAGGGTACGGAGAAACTGTTATCATTGACGAATTGGATGTCGCGATTCCAAAAGGCGAAATAACTGTATTGATCGGAAGCAACGGCTGCGGAAAATCGACGCTTTTACGTTCATTGGCCCGGCTGATGAAACCGAGGGGCGGTTCTGTGCTTTTAGAAGGAAAAGCCATCGCTAAGCTTCCGACGAAGGAAGTGGCAAGAGAGCTCGCTATTTTGCCGCAGAGTCCGTCAGCTCCCGAAGGCCTGACGGTGCATCAGCTTGTGAAGCAGGGAAGATACCCTTATCAAAGCTGGCTGAAGCAATGGTCCAAAGAGGACGAAGACGCAGTGGCAAACGCGCTTAAAGCGACGAAGCTTGAGGAAATGGCCGACCGTCCGGTGGATTCCTTGTCAGGCGGACAGCGCCAGCGCGCATGGATTGCGATGACACTCGCTCAGGATACGGATATCATTCTGCTTGACGAGCCGACAACCTATCTCGACATGACGCATCAAATTGAAATTCTTGATTTGCTGTTTGAATTAAATGAAAAAGAAAAACGCACAATCGTCATGGTGCTGCACGACCTCAATCTGGCATGCCGTTATGCCCATTATCTGGTCGCCATTAAGGATAAACAGATTTACGCAGAGGGCCGTCCCGAAGAAGTCATCACTTGCGAGCTTGTACAGCAGGTCTTTGCGATGAACTGCCAGGTAACGCAAGACCCGCTGTTCGGCACGCCGCTTTGCATTCCGCACGGACGCGGCAGATGTATCGTGCAGGAAGCGGCCCTCACCGCCCGATTGTCATAATCATGAAAAAGGGAAGGGAACGGTATGGAAGAGAAACTTCAGCAGCAGCTGGACGGCCTGCTTGAAAAATACACGGAACTATTGCTTGGTGAAACAAACCCGGATGTAAAGGAAGAAGTCAGGCAGTGGATTTTGTATACACATATCGCAAAAAGCATGCCTCCGCTCGTCAAACATTGGAATCAATCCTACCCGGACGCCAAAGAGGGCATCAAAGCTGCGATACAGCACATTAAACAGCTCAATGAAGCACACAGAAAAAAACAATAAAAAAGCTTTCGGCATCAAAGAGAGGTGCCGGAAGCTTTTTTTCTGAAAAGGAAAGGCGCCGTTCAATTCATAGCGAAGAACTTTAATGTAACTAACGCACCCGTTTGTTAACGTATATTTCTTCCGCTTGCTGAACCAAGAAAAAAGGACCGCCGCAGCAATCCCTTTCTCTCTTTCCTATATATCACATTTCCTTTCGGATACGTAATAACTCTTCAAATGCTTTTATATTTGTATCAAAATTGGGCACTGTTTGAGATTCCTCGGCACATTTGACTTGTGCTACAACCAAATCATGAAAAGGTGTTGAAATGCCAGTACCTTCTGCCATTTTGGGAATAACTCCATTAATATAATCAATTTCAGTTTTGCGTTTTTTCTCAAGATCCTGAAGCATACTTGCTCTTAGCAGCCTAGATGGTTCCATGGCTGCCCTAAATGTTTGGATACGTTCAGGAATATCATTTTCGCTTCTTAATTCCAAAGATTCTATATCAAGGCCGCCCATTTTCGCAAATTTGACACCATTGGCGTGTCCAACCTTAATCGTCTCATCTGCGATATGAACTGCACTAACAATGCCGATTTCATGGTCAAGAATGTCTCCGTATTCTCCGTTTAATGCTGCTGATAAACCACTGAATGCATTATTGATAAGTAATTTTGACCACTTCGTTCCAACTAAATTATCGGAAATATGTGTTCCGCCGATAAGGTCTAAAACCGATTTAATACGCTGGATTCTTTCTGTTGTTTCACCATGTAATTCTCCAATTTGAAAAGCGTACTCTTTAAATTGAGTATACTCAGTTGTAAGTCTGGATACGCCCGGTTCAATAAACGTAGCACCAAATTCAACAGAACCTGCAATAACACGTTCATCACCAACGATCGAAGCGACTTTCTGTTCAGGTATACCGTTTTGCAAGGAACATACTACACTGTCATCCTTTAAAAAAGGCAGTAACTCCTTAAGAATGGAGTCATTATATAATTGTTTCGTCAGAAGTAATATGAAATCATACTTGCCTGACTTGTTTTCAGGGGTAATGGCTTTCACCTTTGCTTGAAATTCCGTTGTACCAACTACTTTAGCACCTATTTGATTTAAAGTATCTACATGTTCTTTGTATGAATCAATCAATTCGACATCCATTCCGCCAGCAGACAGATATGCTCCAACAATGGTTCCTAAAGAACCTGCTCCTAAAACTGCAATTCTCATTGTAAACGTCTCCTTATTTTTCCTCTAAGTAGTTATAAACCGGCTGTGCTGCATTTAAGGTTAAATCCGTAATAATATGAGATGCTGAAACAACTTCTAGTACAGGCAAATCTGCAAGCGGTGCCAGAGCATGTTCAAATAATTGAAGCCGCGCCGGTCCAGTCCAGGCACCTTTAACTTCTATATTCGTTATTTGCGTTCTCACCAAATCACAAACCCTTAAATCACCATTGTAATCAGTAGCAATCTTCACCATAAAATTAGGTCGGCAAATTTCCCTTTTCGCTTTTTCATTGTCCATTTCGAAATGTTTATATCCCATAGTCGCAGCTGCCACACGAAGACTGCCATAATCTAATGTGCCAACAAGAGTATCAGAGTCTATATACAGCTTAGGGGCACCCAATTTCTTTGGATATGCAGTAAGTTCCCGTCCGCTTGCAATAGCCGGGAAATTGTCTACATACATAGAATGTACATAATCCCCTTCTTCACCATTAAAGCTGACAGGGATGACTTGTCCCGCCTCTGTATAGGCACCAAGTCCGGAAACATCGGGCATCCACATCACTTCGAATTTCACTAAAGGTTCAGTAATTTCAAGAGGTTCCGGCACTGCCGCACGTAAAGCTTTTTCATCCGTTCGGTAAATAATATTAAGATATTCCCGGTTAACAAATTTATAGGTTGGGATAGGATAAGCAGGAGCCGTTAGTGGCGTATTTAAATTTTTTGCTATATCTTTCACATCAATTTTCATTGAATGACACCCTTTCCTTTTCTTTAACTATGCTATTATCTTACATCCGCATTTACATTTAATCTAATACATAATAAGGTATATATATATTTATTGAAATAAATGAGAGGGGTGCAGACAGATGGAATTGCTGCAGCTAAAATACTTTCAGACAGTTGCCTATACTGAACATATTTCTAAAGCAGCAGAACAATTAAAGATTGCCCAGCCTTCTTTAAGTCTCACTATAAAAAGACTTGAGAATGAACTGGGAACAACCTTGTTTGAGAGAAAAGGCAGAAATATTAAGCTGAGTTCAGCAGGGAAAATTCTTTTAAAACATGTAAACAGGATTTTTACTGAGATTGAAAATGCACAAACGGAAATTCAATTGGAGGAACATCAAATGTCTGACACCATCAGAATATCTATTTCCAATCCAAGATTCCTTGCAGGACTGATGAGTGAATATATCAACCGCTCCCCTCAATCAAAAATTCTCCAAGCAATCGGAGTTAAAAGCGAGATCATAACAAGTTTAAAAAAAGGGGACATTGATTTAGGAATAACAGGTCATCCGATTCAAGATGAAGAGATAGAGAGTTGTGTGCTGGTAAATGAAGATATTGTTCTGGCTTTGCCCTCAAACCACCGATTTACGGGTAAAACAGAAATTTCTTTACGTCTTGCCGCCGATGAACCATTTATTACCCTTGCTAATAATGAAGAGTACAGCGGTTTTACAGCCTCGCTTTGTGAGAAAGCCGGTTTCACCCCAAATATTGCATTTGAGGCAGATTCTCATTTACTGGTCGAGATTATAAAGCTGGATCAAGGTGTTGCGTTGCTTCCTATTTCAGTTTGCAGAACATTGGGGCTGAATTTTATAAAAGTGACTGATCACTCTGCTTCATATCCAGTCGGCTTATCTTGGTTAAGACATAAGCTGTTATCTTCTTCGATAAGAAATTTTCGTGACTTTATTATGTCGTACTATAAAGATAACTATGAAATGTTTAAGGTTTATTAAAGGGTTTCATCATTATTTTTTTGAATTTTTCCCCCAATTCCAATGAGGCGGAAGACTGGTCATTCCCAGATGATATAAAAAAATCCCGCGGCATCCGCGGGATTTTTCTTTGTTAAACGGCTTTCGCCTTTTCTTCTTGTTTGCCTGTCTTTTTGTTTGTCAGTTTAATTGATTTAACAAACAGCGTGAGGATCAATCCGGCAGCGATAAAGGCCAGGCCTGTGAAAAACACGCTGTGAAGCGAATCCATCAGTGACGTTTTCAAAACCGGCACGATATGGGAAGAAAATGCGGCCGGGATCTGCTTAATCGATTCCTGACTGAACAAGGATTGAAGCAGCCCTTCAGGATTCTTGTCAATCATACCTTTAAACTGGGCGGCAAAAGCACTTGCCTGTTTCGGCAGTGAGTCTAAGTAAGGCACCAGTCTGTCGGTTAAAAGGCTTCCTGATCTGGCATTCATGACAGCGCCGAGCACCGTAATGCCGAACGTTCCCCCGATCATCCGGAAAAATTGGCTTGAAGAGGTCACAACACCCAGCTCTTCTTTTGAAAACGTTTCTTGCAGAGCGAGTGTGAGAAGCGGCATGACGAGCCCCATTCCCAGACCGATCACGGCCATATAGCACGTCGCCGCGAGCTTGCTTGTATCCAGCTGCAATGTCGTTAATAAGAAGAAGCCGACGGCCATGATCAGCATGCCGATCATGATTTGCGGTTTAATACCGATCTTATAAACCAGCTGGCCTCCGATAATACTTGTGATAATCATAGATACCATCATCGGCGTCATAATCGTGCCGGACGCGGTGGCGCTGACTCCGATAATTCCCTGCATAAAGAAAGGAACGAACGTAACGGCGCCGAACATGCCGATACTCATGAAAAAGCCGATCAGATTCAGTACGGTAAACGTTCTGTTTTTAAACAGGTACATCGGCAGAATCGGCTCCTTTGCTTTGATTTCAGCGAAAATGAATCCGACAATCCCGGCAAGCGCAAGCGCAAAGAGACCGAGAATCTGCCAAGAGCCCCATGCGTAATCCTTTCCTCCGAAGCTGAGCGCGAGGAGGAGGCTGACGATTCCGACGATCATTGTGAAAATGCCGGCGATGTCAAAGTTAATCGGCCCAGTCTGTTTTCTGCCTTGAAGTCCTCTTGCGATAAAGATCACGGCTAAAATTCCGACAGGCAGGTTGATATAGAAAACCCATTTCCAATTTAATGAGTCAACAATCCAGCCCCCGATTTGCGGGCCGATCACGGAAGCAAGCCCGTAAATCGCCCCGAAAAGCCCTTGGAACTTGGCACGCTGTTTTCCTGTGAACAAATCCCCGATGACGATCATAGCCATCGGCATCATGACACCGCCGCCGATTCCCTGAAGTCCGCGGAAAATAATCAGTTCCGTCATGTTGCTGGCCATTCCGCACAGTGCGGAAGCTCCCATAAAAATCAATAAACCTGACACATAGACGACGCGGCGTCCCAATAAATCTGCAAGTTTCCCCGCAATCGGAACGATCGTCGTCGAAGTTAAAAGATATGCCGTGGTCAGCCACGTCATCATGCTTAATCCCCCGAGGTCACCCACGATTTTAGGAATCGCCGTTCCTACGATGGTGCCGTCAAGGGCTGAGAAAAACATGGCGATGATTAAGCCGGTTATTAATAATGTGCGTTTTGGATCTTTCTTTTCAATGCTCATGTTTCGGCAGCTCCTCTATTCTATTCGTTTTCTTTTTGATCAGCCGCGTATTTCTCGGCGGCTTCCGCTACTTTGCGGATGATGTTCACGGACTGAATCAGTTCATCGTCAGTCAGAACGGACAGGTTTCGCGCCAGTATCGCTTTCCGTCCTTCCACAACATCTTCGAATTTTGTTTCGCCTTTTTTGGTGAGGCTGATGTCGATGACGCGTCTGTCCTGCTGGTTATGTTTGCGGACGATAAGTCCTTTTTGCTCGAGGCGGTCGGCCATTAGCGTCACTGCGCTCGGTTTTACCTCCATGCGTTCCGCAATTTCGGAAACTTTGCAGCTCCCGTGTTTTTTCAGGCTGGCTAAAACAAATAATTGGGCAGGCGTCACCTCGTGTTTTGCCATGCTTTCCACCATTTCAGGCTGTATGTTTTGCAGCAGCGTCTGAAGAGATTTCTGGATGTCAGACACATATTGATCCGCGTTTTTCATAACTCCTCCTCATCTTGTTCCTTGAGAAAATAATTAACATTAGTTAAATATAAATAAGGATTAATGATAAGTCAATCTTTTTGTGCAAAAATAAAAAAAGGATTGATGCTTGTCGAAAACATCAAATCCTTCTTCGTTTTACTGCTGATAGGGAGACTGCTGCTGAATGGTCTGCCGGAACTTCTCATACGATTGCTGAAGCTTTTGGGTATCGGCTGCTTCAATGGAATACCAGCCATTTTGAAACATCACATCGTATAATCTTCTTTGCGCTTTTTGTGACTCATCGAAAATCGCCTGAATATCTTGATAAAGAGACTCGTGGCTGAACTCGTGCAGGGCTGTGCAATATGAAGACGTGATGTATTTTTCCGTCGTCAGCAGCTCATTCACCAAGTCTCTGTCATTCATTTGCGCCGTATTGGGCACGGGCGTTTGCGGATTCGTGATTTTTTGATTTTGCTGTTCCATGTATTGTCCTCCTATTGCATATAGCCTGTTGTTGTCTGTCCGCCTTGATCGGGGTTCAAGCGGCCCAATATGTGCTGATAATGCTTCTGATGCATCCGGCCGATCTGATCAAGCTCTTGTTTTAACGTCTGATTCTGGCAATGTTCCGCCATAAAATGCGCTTTTTTCATGGCAAGCAGATTCCAGTTCAGCATGTCCTCAAGATACAAATGGTCTTTCGTTGAGATGACGGCAGGCGGCAAGTTTCCGTGCTGCTCTTGGTTGTTCATATAAACGCCTCCTTCAATTCTGTTCTTTTTAGCTTTCTCTGCGATCAGGATTTCATACACGAATAAAAGAAAAAGGAGGGAGTTCATCCTTGCTGCGGAACATATGTTTATTTTTGTCGAAAAATAAAATGCTTACAAAATTCGCCCAGGCTTACGGAATCCGCTTCGGCGCGGGAAGGTTCGTTGCAGGGGAAACACTCACAGAAGCTGTGAAAACGGTAAAGCGGCTGAACCAAAAAGGGCTGTCGGCTTCGATTGATTATCTAGGTGAATATGCGGGTTCAGAGAAGGATGCGAAAAGGACGGCGGAAGAATGTAAAAAAGCAATCAGGGCGATTGCCGAGAATCAACTGGATTGTGAGCTGTCTCTGAAATTAACATCCATCGGTCTGGATATTTCCGAGAAGCTCGCGGAACAGCATGTCAGAGACATATTGACGGAGGCAAAAGAACGCTGCGTGCCTGTAACGATTGATATGGAGGACTATTCAAGATGCGGCCGTACACTCGAGCTGTATAAGCGGTGCAAGCCGGATTTCCCGATGCTCGGCACCGTCATTCAGGCTTATTTGTACCGGGCAGCTGAAGACATCAGCGGTCTGATGCCATACAAGCCGCGGCTCAGGCTTGTAAAAGGCGCTTATAAAGAATCGGCGGCCGTTGCATTCCCTGATAAAAAAGCAACCGATCTTCATTTTCAGCAGCTGATTAAGCTGCAGCTTTTGAGCGGCCATGAAACGGCGGTGGCGACTCATGACGATGACATCATTTCTTATACGAAAACACTCATAAGCGAACATCAAATTCCCCGGGAGCAGTTTGAATTCCAAATGCTGTACGGCATCAGAACGGAGCGCCAGAAGGAGCTTGCCGAAGAAGGATACAGGATGAGGGTGTATGTCCCGTACGGAACCGATTGGTACGGGTACCTGATGAGAAGAATCGCCGAGCGCCCGGCAAACGCGGCGTTTGTGCTGAAAGGGATCTTCAAAAAATAACGGCTGCTCCAAAAAGCAGCCGCAGCATGTTATTCCATGTTGTCTTTTTTATATTGCTGATTTTGGCTCGTCCGTTTGCCGCCGCCGTATTTTTGCTTCGGTCCCGCATTTCCTTTCATGCTGGCCGCGCTCACTGCGGCAGAAGACGGATCTTTTCTCCCTCGCACCATTCCCTTCACCTCCGGGTTTAAGTTTCCCGCCCGCGCCATGGAACATGCGGAAGCCGAAAAATTTAAAAAAATTCCATATTTGCTATTGAAGTCATCCTGAAAATCTTTTAAGATGAAAGAAGAAAAGGGTTTCATTTTTTTTGCCGAAAAAATGAATGACTATTCATTCAAAGTTCAAGGGGGATGACTCATGCACAAGTTTATAAAGAAAGCAGCCGTTCTCGGATCAGGCGTCATGGGGTCCGGAATTGCCGCGCACTTGGCTAACATCGGAATTCCCGTCCTGCTGCTTGATATTGTGCCAAACGAGCTGACAAAGGATGAGATGAAAAAAGGGCTGACATTAGAAAGCCCGGAGGTCCGCAGCAGGCTGAGCCGATCGGCCATGCAAAAGCTGCTGAAGCAAAAACCGGCGCCGCTGACTTCGGCTGCCAATCTCGACTATATAACTGCGGGGAATTTGGAAGATGACGCAGCTCAATTAAAGGATGCTGATTGGATTATTGAAGTCGTCGTCGAAAATCTTGACGTAAAAAAACAGATTTTCTCACTCGTTGATGAATACCGGAAACCGGGAAGCATCGTGTCGAGCAATACGTCCGGTATCTCCGTCACAAAAATGGCGGAAGGCCGATCTGCCGATTTTAAAGCCCATTTCTTAGGAACCCATTTCTTTAATCCGGCCCGCTACTTAAAGCTTCTGGAAATCATTCCGATTCAGGAAACAGATCCTGACGTGCTGGAGTTTATGACTTCATTTGCAGAAAACACGCTCGGGAAAGGTGTCGTCATCGCGAAAGACACGCCTAACTTTATCGCCAACCGCATCGGTACGTACGGCCTGCTGGTCACGGTAAGAGAAATGCTTTCTTCCGGCTGCCGCATCGGCGAGGTGGACACGGTGACCGGGCCTTTGATCGGCAGACCGAAAAGCGCGACCTTCAGAACCCTTGACGTTGTGGGGCTTGATACTTTCGCCCATGTGGCAAAAAATGTGTATGATAAAGCCGACGGTGCTGAAAAAGACATGTTTAAGCTTCCTGAATTTATGAATGACATGCTGAAAAACAATTGGCTGGGCAGCAAATCAGGCCAAGGTTTTTACAAAAAAGAAGGTAAAACAATATATGAACTCGATCCGCTGACCATGACATACGGTGAGCGCTCGAAAATGAAGACGCCCGCGTTAGAAGCCGCCAAACAGGCAAAGGGTGCCAAAGGCAAAATGAAAGCGCTTATATACTCCGATGACCGCGCCGGACGCCTGCTTTGGAATATTACATCGCAAACACTCTTATACTCAGCCCGGCTTTTAGGTGAGATCGCTGATGATATCAAAGCGATTGACGACGCCATGAAATGGGGCTTCGGATGGGAGCTCGGCCCGTTTGAGATGTGGGATGCCATCGGCGTCAGAAAATCAGCGGAGCGGCTCGAAGAAGAAGGCGCAGAAATCCCCGGCTGGGTGAAAGATATGCTTGATCAGGGCCATGAAACATTTTATATGAAGGAAAACGGAACACCATTTTACTATTCAGACGGCCAATACAGGGCTGTGAAAGAAAATCCGAAACGGATCAGCCTGCAAACGTTAAAAGAAACAAAAGGCGTTATCACTAAAAACAGCGGCGCAAGTCTGATTGATCTCGGCGATGATGTCGCGCTGCTGGAATTTCATACGAAAAGCAACGCGATCGGCTTAGACATTATTCAGATGATTGACAATGCGCTTGAGGAAACCGAGCGGAATTATAAAGGACTTGTCATCGGAAACCAAGGCAGACATTTCTGCGCGGGGGCAAACCTTGCGATGATTTTGATGGAAGCTCAGGATGATAACTTCATGGAAGTCGATTTTGTCATCCGCCGTTTTCAGCAGACGATGCTGAACATCAAATACAGCGCTAAACCCGTTGTCGCGGCGCCATTCGGGATGACACTCGGCGGCGGCACGGAAGTCTGTCTCCCGGCGGCACGCGTTCAGGCGGCGAGCGAATCGTATATGGGTCTTGTTGAAACCGGCGTCGGCCTTATTCCGGGCGGCGGAGGAAACAAAGAGCTGTACATGAATTATTTGAACGGCGGAAGTGAACTGATGGACGCGGCCATTAAAACCTTCGAAACAATCGCGCTTGCCAAAGTGTCCGGTTCGGCACACGAAGCCCGTGATATGCAGATTTTGTCCGCGGCAGACCGTGTCAGCATGAATCAGGATCACCTGCTGCACGATGCGAAACAGCTGGCTGCTTCCTTATATGACAGCGGATACCGCCCGCCTGCCCGCAAAAAAGTGAAAGTCACCGGAGAAACCGGCTGTGCGGCATTACTGCTCGGAGCAGACCAAATGAGACGGTCGGGTTATTTATCCGATCACGATATGAAGATTGCGAAGAAGCTGGCCCATGTCATTGCCGGCGGAAGAGTCCCGTTCGGCACGGAGGTTTCAGAAGAATATTTACTCGAGATTGAAAGAGAAGCCTTTTTAAGCCTCGCTGGCGAGGCGAAATCTCAAGCGAGAATGCAGCATATGCTCGTCAAAGGCAAACCTTTACGGAACTAGGAGGGTGTTTATGAGAGAAGCAGTCATTGTGGCCGGTGCGAGAACCCCGGTCGGTAAAGCGAAAAAAGGATCGCTTGCAGCCGTTCGTCCTGATGATTTAGGCGCGCTTTGTGTAAAAGAAACGCTGAAACGGGCAGGCGGCTATGAAGGAAACATCGATGACTTAATTATCGGTTGTGCAACACCTGAAGCCGAACAAGGATTAAATATGGCGCGGAATATCGGTGCGCTGGCGGGGCTTCCTCATACGGTGCCGGCCATTACGGTGAACCGCTACTGCTCTTCCGGGCTCCAATCCATCGCTTACGGTGCTGAAAAAATCATGATCGGCGCGGGTGACACCGTCATTGCGGGCGGTGCGGAATCCATGTCGCAAGTTCCGATGATGGGGCATGTGACACGGCCGAATATCGCTTTGGCGGAGCATGCGCCTGAGTATTACATGAGCATGGGGCACACAGCGGAGCAGGTCGCCGAAACGTACGGCGTATCCAGAGAAGACCAGGATGCATTTGCCGTCCGCAGCCATCAGAATGCCGCAAAAGCCCTTAAAGAAGGCAAATTCAATGACGAAATCGTGCCGGTTGAAGTATCGCTGACAGAAGTCGGTGATGACCATAAGCCGCGGAAAAAACAATTTACCTTTTCACAAGATGAAGGCGTTCGTCCCGGCACATCGGCTGACGTCTTGGCGAAGCTCCGTCCGGCTTTTTCTAAAACGGGAACCGTGACGGCCGGGAACTCTTCACAAACAAGTGACGGCGCGGCGGCTGTCATGCTGATGGATCGCGAAAAAGCATCGTCGCTCGGATTGGCGCCGCTTGTCAAATTCCGTTCCTTTGCCGTAGGGGGCGTTCCGCCTGAGGTAATGGGGATCGGTCCGATTGAAGCCATCCCGCGGGCGCTCAAGCTTGCCGGACTCGAATTGCAGGATATCGGGCTTTTTGAATTGAATGAGGCCTTTGCTTCACAGGCCATTCAAGTCATCAGATCGCTTGGGATAGATGAAGAAAAGGTGAACGTCAACGGAGGCGCCATCGCGCTCGGACATCCGCTCGGATGCACGGGAACGAAGCTGACCCTGTCACTCATTCATGAAATGAAACGGAGAAACGAGCAATTCGGCGTGGTGACGATGTGCATCGGAGGCGGCATGGGCGCTGCCGGCGTATTTGAGCTCATTTAAAACAAGGGGGAAACGAAGCATGAAACAGGAAACGGTCAACGTCAAAAAAGGCGGCAGCTTTCTGATTGAAGAGACGGGATATGATCAAATATTCACTCCGGAGGACTTTACAGACGAACATAAAATGATCGGCAAAACGACAGAAGACTACGTCGTAAACGATGTGCTTCCATATATCGATGAAATTGAAAACCATCAGTTCGAGCATTCGGTCAGACTGCTGAAAAAAGCCGGAGATCTCGGCCTCCTCGGAGCAGACGTGCCTGAAGAGTACGGCGGCATCGGCCTGGATAAAATCAGTTCAGCCTTCATTACGGAAAAGTTTTCACGTGCCGGCAGCTTTTCGCTGTCTTACGGCGCTCACGTCGGGATCGGCTCATTGCCGATCGTGTTCTTCGGAACGGAAGAACAGAAAAAAACCTATTTGCCGGACTTGGCTTCAGGGCAAAGAATCGCGGCATACGCCTTAACTGAGCCCGGTTCAGGTTCAGATGCCCTCGGCGCGAAAACCACGGCTGTTTTGAATGAAGCGGGCACACACTATATTCTTAACGGAGAAAAGCAATGGATTACAAACTCCGCCTTTGCAGATGTCTTTGTCGTCTACGCTAAAGTGGACGGAGATAAGTTTTCCGCATTTATCGTAGAAAAGAACTATCCGGGCGTGTCAACGGGACCGGAAGAGAAAAAAATGGGGATTAAGGGTTCATCGACAAGAACACTGATTTTAGATCAGGCGGAAGTCCCGAAAGAAAACCTTCTCGGCGAAATCGGAAAAGGCCATGTCATCGCCTTTAATATCCTGAATATCGGGCGCTACAAGCTTGCCGTCGGCACAATCGGCGCTTCAAAACGGGTGATTGAGCTGTCCGCCGCTTATGCAAACCAGCGCCGGCAATTTAAAACGCCGATCTCAAGCTTCACGCTCACTCAGGAAAAGCTTGCGACGATGTCAGCGCGGCTTTACGCCATGGAGAGCTCTGTATACAGAACAGTGGGCTTATTCGAAGATAATATGAGCAGACTGACGGAAGAGGAGCAAAAAGACGGACGCGAAGTCGCGAAGTCAATCGCCGAGTACGCGATTGAATGCTCGCTCAACAAAATGTGCGGTTCTGAAACGCTTGATTACATTGCCGATGAAGGCGTTCAAATTCACGGCGGTTACGGATTTATGCAGGAATATGAAGTGGAGCGCGCTTATCGCGACTCAAGAATCAACAGAATTTTTGAAGGCACAAATGAAATCAACCGCCTGATCGTAACGAGCACGTTCCTGAAAAAAGCCGTAAAAGGTCAGCTGCCGCTCTTTGAAAAAGCAAAAGCGCTCCAAGAAGAACTCATGATGCTGATGCCTGAAGAGCCGGGCTCAGAACCTCTTGAACAGGAAAAATACATTGTCAGACAGGCGAAAAAGATCGCCCTCTTGACAGCGGGTCTCGCGGCGCAGAAATACGGCAAAGAGATCGAAGGCGAGCAGGAAATCATGGTGAACATTGCCGATATTGTCAGCGCGCTTTACGCTTTGGAATCTGCCGTCCTCAGAACGGAAAAAGCAATTGCGGCGGACGGTGCCGAAAAAGCCGCGCAGAAGCTGTTATATACGGAAATCTTTGCTCAGGAAGCCCTTCAGAACATTGAAGCGCACGCCAAAGAATCACTGATCGCCATGGAGGAAGGAGATTCCCTCCGCATGATGCTTTCCGTGCTGCGCAAACTGACGCGCCTGACGCCGAAAAACCTCATTCAGAAAAAACGTGAAGCGGCAGCCGCCGTCTTCCGTGAAGAAAAATATACGGTCTGATCACATGCTGAAAGCGCTCCTTCATCAGGGGCGCTTTTTCATGAAGCAACGTTATAGGTTTTTACAAGTGATTGTGTTAAAATAACGACGATCATTTACAAGGGGTGAAGAAGATGTCGTTAAATTTTTACTGGTACCCTAAATGCGGAACGTGCCGTAATGCGAAAAAATGGCTGGAAGACCGCGGTAAGGAAATAAACGAAATACATATCGCGGAGGAAACTCCGTCGAAAGAAGAAATTAAAGACCTCTATGAGAAGAGCGGTCTTGAGCTCAAAAAGTTTTTCAACACGAGCGGAATGAAATACCGCGAGCTGAACTTAAAGGAAAAACTGTACCATATGTCAGAGGACGAACAGCTTGAACTCCTGGCATCAGACGGTATGCTCCTGAAACGCCCGATTACGACAGACGGCGAAAAAGTCACTGTCGGCTTTAAAGAAGACCAATTCGAAAAATATTGGATGTAATGCCAGGTTCAAAGAATTATGGTATCTTCTTATTATAAGAAAAAAATGGAGGGATTTAGATGAGCACACCGAAAGAAATGCGTTATTCCAAAGAGCACGAATGGGTCAAAGTTGAGGACGGAAAAGCCCGTATCGGGATTACACATTTCGCGCAAGCCGAACTTGGCGACATCGTCTTTGTCGAGCTTCCGGAAGTCGGCGCCGAAATTAAAGCGGACGAGCCATTCGGCAGCGTGGAATCCGTCAAAACCGTATCCGAACTGTACGCACCGATTAACGGAACGGTGACGGAAGTGAACGAAGACCTTGATGACAGTCCTGAATTCGTAAACGAGTCTCCGTATGAAAAAGCGTGGATGATCGTCGTGGAACCGGCTGATGCTGAAGAAATCGAAAACCTCATGACTTCCGAGCAATATGACGAAATGACACAGGAAGACTGATCGGATAGCAAAGGGGCCATTTGGACATTCTATCTGTAACGGGAGGTGTCTAAAATGGCTTTTGATAAACAAAAGGTCGATGTGACGGAGAACGTTACGGGCCGCTTTCAAAACGGCCGGTTTTCCTTGTTTCATGAAAATGAAGCCATCGGCGAGATGACAGGCATGGACCAGTACGAGCTCAAACAGGGCTTTTCATTTGAAAATCAAAAATTTTATAAAACAGCCGATGTCATAAACGGCAGCGATCCGAAATATGTCGATTGCGATTATGAGAATGGCTGGTGTTAACAGTTGGCGGTGAATTTCACTGCCTTCTTTTTCAATCTGACGCTAAAACAATCGGCAGGTGACGCGCTTATGTACAACGGAGATGAAAAGGTCATTATCGTAGAAGGAAAATCTGATAAAATCAAAGTCAGGGAAGTGCTCATCGAACCCGCGGAAATCGTCTGTACTAACGGAACAATCGGCCAAACCGAACTGGAAGATTTGGCGGACCGCCTGTTTGACAGAGACGTCTATATTTTAACGGACGCAGATGACTCCGGAGAAAAATTAAGAAAACAGCTGAAACGGGAGCTTCCCGAAGCGCGCCATATTTATATAGACAGAACATACAGGCAAGTCGAGTCATGCCCGGGCCATCATCTCGCATCTGTGCTGATCAGAGCCGGCTTTGATGCTGACACTGTATTTTTGAAAAAGAACGACCTGAGGTGGTAACCATGAAAGAACTCCAAGAAAATGAACTCGAATCGATTCAGGATGACGTTTATCTCCTGTATTTGTACACCCCGTTTTGCGGCACATGCCAGCTGGCGTCCAAAATGCTTACTGTCGTTGAAGAAATGCTGCCCGGCGCTGCCTTCTATAAAAACAACGTGAATTATTCCCCCGCATTCGCCAAAGCCTATCAGATTGAAAGCGTTCCGTGCTTTTTGCTGTTTAAAGGCGGAGAGCTTGTTGAGAAAGGATACGCCTTCCGCTCCGTTTCCTATTTATATGAGCTGATTAAACAAAAAACATCGCAAACGTTCCCGATGTGACAATATTTACAGGAAAATGTCGTGCGGTTTATAAAGGGTTCTGTCCGTTAAAAAGAGAAAGTGTATGTATGGCCATTAAAACGGGAGGTTATACGAGTGGAGAAAATAGAAGTTTCAGAGAATGACGGACAGCATCTGTTTTTGAAACCGCTATTAAACGCCTCAACTCTGCTGATTACATTCCAAGGAGAAACAGAAGCCTTAACGGTCTCAATTAACGGACAGGGAGAAATGAGAAAAACGTCGGTTTCAAAGGAAAAATCTAATTTGACCTTCTACGGAAACCAGACGGAAATCATCCATCTCCTTCATGGTGATGTCTCTTTGCAAAAGCTTATCCAAAGCGGAAAACTCAAAGTGAAAGGATCATTCAGAGCTCTGCTGAAGCTGGAGGCCATCCTCTGGCTGACAAACGGATTTTTTCAGGCGATCAGTAAACGGCCTTAAACTGCCAATCTACTATGTGACAATAGCTTCCAATATTTATTTTATTGACTTTTTATCATTCGCCGTGCTATTCTACAGTAAGAATTTCCGGACGAAAATACGATATGTTTTCTCTTATCAAGAGAGGTGGAGGGAAGTGCCCTATGAAGCCCGGCAACCATCAACGATGTTGAAATGGTGCCAATTCACTCGAAGCGGTCTGCTTTGAAAGATGAGAGAAAGGCCTTTTTCAATAAGCCTTTCTGCTCATTTTTGCAGAAAGGCTTTTCTTTTGCGGAGAAACCCGGAAGATTTCTTAGAATAGTGTAAGGCGGGTGATTGCTTTGATCCATCTTCAAAATGTTTCAAAAATTTACAAAGCGAAGCATGGGGATGTCAATGCTGTCCAAGATGTCACTCTTGATATCAAAAAGGGCGAAATATTTGGAATTATAGGATATAGCGGAGCTGGTAAAAGTTCCTTAATCCGTCTCCTGAACGGCCTTGAAAAGCCGACGTCGGGAACCGTGGAAGTCGCGGGGACGGAATTAAATAAAGTAAGCAGCCGCGGGCTGAGAAAAGCGCGCCAGGAAATCAGCATGATCTTCCAGCATTTTAACCTTCTGTGGTCGCGCACCGTCCGGGAGAACATTATGTTTCCGCTGGAAATCGCCGGCGTGAAAAAAAGCGAACGGGTCCGCCGCGCCGATGAATTGATTAAACTGGTCGGATTAGAGGGGAAAGAAAAATCTTATCCGTCGCAGCTGAGCGGCGGTCAAAAGCAGCGTGTCGGCATCGCCCGGGCGCTCGCCAATAATCCGAAAGTCCTTCTGTGCGATGAAGCGACATCAGCGCTCGATCCGCAGACGACCGATTCAATTTTGGATCTTTTATCCGATATAAATGACAGACTCGGTCTGACGATCGTGCTCATTACCCATGAAATGCACGTCATCCGAAAAATCTGCAACAGAGTCGCCGTCATGGAAAACGGGAAAGTCGTTGAAGAAGGCGAAGTACTCCAAGTTTTCAGAAACCCGCGCGAACCGATGACTAAGCGTTTCGTTCAGCAGGTGACAGAACCGGAGGAGACGAAAGAAACCATCCAGCATTTTCTGCAGGAAACAGCGACAGGAAAAACGATTCAGCTTTCATTTGTCGGGCAGGCCGCCGAGCAGCCCCTCATTACGGAAATGATCCGAAACTTTGATGTGGACGTCAATATTCTGCAGGGGAAAATTTCACAGACGAAGGACGGAGCCTACGGTTCTTTATTCATTCATATTGACGGTCAGGAAAAAGAAGTAGAAAACGTGATCCGGTTCATCAAAGACAAACAGGTAGAAGCAGAGGTGATCACAAATGTTTGAAAAATGGTTCCCGAACGTTGATATAACCGAGCTGTGGACGGCCACATACGAGACCCTTTATATGACGGTCATCGCATTAGTTTTTTCATTTATCATCGGAGCGATTCTCGGTCTTCTGCTCTTTTTAACGGGCAAGGGAAGTTTATGGGAAAATAAACTCATTAACACCGTGATTGCGGCGGTCGTTAATATTTTCAGGTCTATTCCGTTTCTTATTTTAATTATTCTGCTTCTAGGCTTTACTAAGATTTTGGTCGGATCGATTTTAGGACCGAACGCCGCATTGCCGGCGCTGATTATCGGCTCCGCGCCGTTTTACGCCCGTCTTGCGGAAATTGCGCTGCGGGAAGTCGATAAAGGAGTCATTGAAGCTGCCAGATCAATGGGAGCAAAGACATCGACGATTATCTTCAAAGTGCTGATTCCTGAATCAATGCCTGCGTTAATTTCAGGCATCACCGTTACGGCCATCGCCCTGATCGGATCTACCGCCATTGCCGGCGCCATCGGTTCAGGCGGACTCGGAAACCTTGCATATGTAGAAGGCTACCAGTCCAATAATACGGATGTAACGTTTGTAGCGACAGTATTTATACTCATCATCGTCTTTATCATTCAGATTATCGGTGATGTAATTACAAATATAATAGACAAAAGATAAGGGAGGATTTACATTGAAAAAGATTGTATTAAGTGCGCTGCTGCTTGTGTTCGCGGGAGTTTTGGCCGCCTGCGGGTCAAACGGCTCAAATAAAAAGGAAATCGTCGTCGCCGCGACAAAAACACCGCATGCTGAAATCTTAAAAGAAGCGGAACCGCTCTTGAAGGAAAAAGGCTACACATTAAAAGTAAAAGTGCTGAACGATTACAAAATGTACAACAAAGCGTTAGCTGATAATGAAGTGGATGCGAACTTCTTCCAGCACGTTCCTTACCTTGAACAGGAAATGAAAGAAAATAAAGATTACAAACTCGTGAATGCCGGAGCCGTTCACCTTGAGCCATTCGGAATTTACACGAAAAAATACAAATCACTGAAAGACCTGCCTAAAGGCGCGACCATCATCATGACGAACAATGTCGCTGAACAAGGCCGTATGCTGGCGATGCTTGAAAAAGCCGGACTGATCACACTTGATCCGAAGGTAAAAACGATTGAAGCCACTACGAAAAACATTACGAAAAACCCGAAAAACCTGACATTCAAAAAAATCGCCCCTGAATTAACGGCGAAAGCATATAATGAAGAAGAAGGCGATGCAGTCTTCATTAACGTCAACTATGCGATTCAAAACAAACTGAATCCGTTAAAAGATGCGATTGAAGTGGAATCAACGAAAAACAACCCGTACGCAAACATCATCGCCGTACGCAAAGGTGACGAAAAATCAGAGAAAATCAAAGCGCTTATGGAAGTGCTTCACTCTAAGAAAATCAAAGACTTTATTGAGAAAAAATACGACGGAGCCGTGCTTCCCGTATCTGAATAAAACGAAAACCCCGGATGAATCATCCGGGGTTTTTTTCGGGTATTAATCGGAGAACTGTCCATAATAAAAAGGAAGGTTAACTTATTGGAGGGAAATGGCAGTGGCTCAATACCAGGATAACGGCAAAAGCGTGCATGACGCATTGAAACAATATAAAGAAGGTTTAGGCATATTTGAGCAAAAAATGCCGATGATGGGGCGGAAGTTTAATGAATTTACTGAACAGTGTTTCTCTGCGGATTCATTAACTGAAAAAGAGAAACAATTAATCGCTCTGGGCATCAGCATCAGCGCTCAAGATGAATTTTGCATGATTTATCATACGAAGGGCTGCCTTGACCAAGGGGCGACAGAAGAAAACATCCTTGAGGTCATCGGCGTCGCGGCGGCATTCGGGGGCGGCGCGGCTCTCAGTCAGGGAGTGACCCTCGTGCAGCAGTGCATTCAGGAATTCGGACATACGACGCATTAGAAAGAGCAATCGTGTGAATACCGTTTTTCAGATAAAGCGAGCGCCGGTTTTCGGCACATTCGAAAGGATTCAGGGGCACACTCTCTTTGGCCGGAGCAGAGGATCATTGTTACAATAGAAACAAATATATGAAGGGATTGATTCATTATCTGCACCAGCCACGAGAGACTGGACCTTGACTATACGCCTGAAATGGAAAAAGCGATGCAGAAGTCAAACGGCATCGGCTACGAGGAATACGGACGGCGTCTTTCAAAAAGGATGGAAGTCGAACGGCAGAGGGAGCTTGATTATCAAAAAAGCAAGTTCCTCGCAGCGCAGCTTAATGAGAAAATCGGTCAGTAAAAAAGGGTGGATTTCCGCCCTTTTTCTGTTTCAAACAGCTTTAATTACGCCTTGATCTTTGATAAACTTTAGGAATGTTCCGGGTAATATAAAAAGTTGTATTTACTTTTCATTTGTTATAAAATTAGAATGAGAATAAATTGAGAATAATGATTATATATTTTGGAGGTATAGATATGGCTGCTTCAACATTAACGATCAAGGATCTTCACGTTGAAATCGAAGGAAAAGAGATCTTAAAAGGTGTAAACCTTGAAATAAAAGGCGGCGAATTCCACGCTGTCATGGGGCCGAACGGTACCGGTAAATCCACGCTCTCAGCAGCGATTATGGGACACCCGAAATACGAAGTTACAAAAGGCAGCATCACGCTTGACGGCAAGGATGTACTGGAAATGGAAGTGGACGAGCGAGCTCAGGCGGGTCTTTTCCTTGCGATGCAGTACCCAAGCGAAATCAGCGGTGTGACAAATGCCGATTTCCTTCGCTCTGCGATTAACGCACGCCGTGAAGAAGGCGATGAAATTTCTCTTATGAAATTCATCCGCAAAATGGACGAAAACATGGAGTTCCTTGAAATGGACCCTGAAATGGCGCAACGTTACCTGAACGAAGGTTTCTCAGGCGGGGAGAAAAAACGCAACGAAATCCTTCAGCTTATGATGATCGAGCCGAAAATCGCCATTCTTGACGAGATCGATTCAGGTCTTGATATCGATGCGCTTAAAGTCGTTTCTAAAGGAATTAACAGAATGCGCAGCGAAAACTTCGGCTGCTTAATGATAACTCACTACCAGCGCCTTCTGAACTACATCACGCCTGATGTCGTTCACGTTATGATGCAGGGACGCGTAGTGAAATCCGGCGGCGCGGAGCTTGCACAGCGCCTTGAAGCGGAAGGTTATGACTGGATTAAACAAGAACTAGGCATTGAAGACGAAACTGTAGGCCAAGAAGCGTAAGCGTTAGGGGGATAATCATGACATTGGAAACGAAACTATCCGTAGATCAGGAATATGTCAAAGGCTTTTCCGAAAAGCATCAAGAACCTGCCTGGCTGAAAAACCTGCGCTTACAGGCTCTTGAAAAAGCTGAAGATCTGCCGCTGCCTAAGCCTGATAAAACAAAAATCACAAATTGGAACTTTACAAAGTTCAACAAGCATACAGTAGAAAATGCGCCGCTTGCTTCTTTAGAAGATTTAGCTGATGAAGCAAAAGCGCTGATCGATATCGAAAACGAAGACAAAACGTTATACGTGCAGCGTGACCAAACGCCCGCTTTTCTTTCTCTTTCTAAAGAACTGAAAGACAAAGGCGTCATCTTTACGGACATCTTAACGGCTGCCCGTGAGCACAGCGACCTTGTTGAGAAGTATTTCATGAAAGACGGCGTTAAGGTCGACGAACATAAACTGACTGCGCTTCATGCAGCATTAATGAACGGCGGGGCATTCCTTTATGTTCCTAAAAACGTTCAGGTGGAGACGCCTGTTCAGGCCGTTTACGTTCATGAAAGCAATGACACGGCATTGTTCAACCACGTGCTGATTGTCGCTGAAGATCACAGCTCCGTCACTTACGTTGAGAACTACATCAGCACGGTGAATCCGAAAGAAGCTGTATTCAACATTATCAGTGAAGTGGTCACAGGCGATAATGCCAGCGTGACGTACGGCGCCGTTGACAACCTGTCAGCAGGCGTCACAACATACGTCAACCGCCGCGGAGCCGCGCGCGGACGCGACAGCAAAATCGAGTGGGCGCTCGGACTGATGAACGACGGCGACACGATTTCTGAAAACACGACAAACCTCTACGGTGACGGCACATACGGCGATACGAAAACCGTAGTTGTCGGAAGAGGAGAACAGACGGAAAACTTTACGACGCAGATCATCCACTTCGGTAAGGCTTCTGAAGGCTATATCCTGAAGCACGGAGTCATGAAAGATGCCGCATCTTCCATCTTTAACGGAATCGGCAAAATCGAGCACGGCGCGTCTAAAGCAAACGCTGAACAGGAATCCCGCGTTCTGATGCTGAGTGAAAAAGCACGCGGAGATGCAAACCCGATTCTTTTAATTGATGAAGACGATGTAACTGCAGGACATGCGGCATCTGTCGGCCGTGTGGACCCGATCCAGCTTTACTACTTAATGAGCCGCGGAATTCCGAAAGAAGAAGCGGAGCGCTTAGTCATTTACGGATTCCTTGCTCCGGTGGTAAAAGAGCTTCCGATTGAAGGAGTTAAGAAACAGCTCGTCTCCGTCATCGAAAGGAAAGTAAAATAATGAATATCACCGATATTCGTGAACAGTTCCCGATCCTTCATCAGCAAGTGAACGGACATGACCTCGTGTACCTTGACAGCGCGGCGACTTCCCAGAAGCCGCGTGCTGTCATTGAAGCAGTGGATCAGTATTACAACAAATACAACTCCAATGTCCACAGAGGCGTTCATACTCTTGGCACGAGAGCGACAGACGGCTATGAAGGTGCGCGTGAAAAAGTCCGTAAGTTTATCAATGCGAAGTCAATGGCTGAGGTCATTTTCACAAAAGGCACGACAACTTCACTGAATATGGTGGCGCTGAGCTATGCCCGCGCCAGCTTAAAACCCGGTGATGAAGTGGTCATCACCCAAATGGAGCATCATGCGAATATCATTCCATGGCAGCAGGCTGTCAAAGCAACCGGCGCGACTTTAAAATATATCCCGATGCAGGAAGACGGCACGCTTTCGTTGGACGACGTCCGGCAGACTGTCACAAGCCATACGAAGATCGTGGCAGTCGCTCATGTGTCAAACGTGCTCGGCACGATCAACCCGATTAAAGAGATCGCCAAAATCGCTCATGACAATGGCGCGGTCATCGTGGTGGACGGGGCGCAAAGCACACCGCACATGAAAATCGACGTTCAGGACTTGGATTGCGACTTCTTCGCGCTTTCTTCCCATAAAATGTGCGGCCCGACGGGAATCGGCGTGCTGTACGGCAAGAAAGAACTGCTTGAGAATATGGAGCCGGCCGAATTTGGCGGCGAGATGATCGACTTTGTAGGGCTTTATGAATCAACTTGGAAAGAGCTTCCGTGGAAATTTGAAGCAGGCACGCCGATCATTGCAGGCGCGATCGGATTGGGAGCCGCGATTGATTTTCTTGAAGAGATCGGACTCGACGAGATTTCCCGGCATGAGCATAAGCTTGCAGCCTATGCGCTTGACCGTTTCGAGCAGCTAGACGGCGTGACGGTATACGGTCCGAAAGAGCGGGCGGGACTTGTGACATTTAATCTTGATGAGGTTCACCCTCATGATGTCGCGACTGTCCTCGATGCTGAGGGCATTGCGGTCAGAGCCGGCCATCATTGCGCCCAGCCGCTCATGAAATGGCTGGATGTATCTGCTACTGCGAGAGCGAGTTTTTATCTGTATAATACAGAGGAAGAGATCGATAAGCTCGCGGAAGCCCTCCAAAAGACAAAGGAGTACTTTACAAATGTCTTTTAATGCAAATTTAGATACATTATACAGACAAGTGATCATGGATCATTACAAAAATCCGCGCAACAAAGGGGTTTTGGATGACAGCATCGTCGTCGATATGAACAACCCGACTTGCGGCGACCGGATCAGACTGACAATGAAGCTTGACGGCGATACCGTTCAGGAAGCGAAGTTTGAAGGAGAAGGCTGCTCCATCTCCATGGCTTCAGCTTCCATGATGACGCAGGCGATTAAAGGAAAAGATATTGATACCGCCCTTTCCATGTCTAAGATTTTCTCAGACATGATGCAAGGGAAAGAGTATGACGACTCAATAGATCTCGGGGATATTGAAGCCCTTCAAGGCGTTTCGAAATTCCCGGCCCGGATTAAATGTGCCACCCTTTCATGGAAAGCACTTGAAAAAGGAGTCGCTGGCGAAAAAGGCGGCAATTAAAAGATTGGAGTGAAAATGGATGGCTAAAAAAATGCCTGAAATTGGTGAATACAAGTACGGTTTTCACGATAAGGACGTTTCCATTTTCCGTTCAGAGCGCGGATTGACAAAAGAAATCGTAGAAGAAATTTCACGCATGAAAGAAGAGCCTCAATGGATGCTTGATTTCCGCCTGAAATCTCTTGAGCATTTCTACAACATGCCGATGCCGCAGTGGGGCGGGGATTTAAACTCTTTAAACTTTGACGAAATTACGTATTACGTAAAGCCGTCTGAGCGTTCAGAGCGTTCTTGGGATGAAGTGCCTGAGGAAATTAAACAGACATTCGACAAACTCGGTATTCCTGAAGCTGAGCAAAAATACCTTGCCGGTGTTTCTGCACAGTACGAATCCGAAGTTGTGTACCACAATATGAAAGAAGATCTTGAAGAGCAAGGCATCGTCTTCAAAGACACAGACAGCGCGCTGAAAGAAAATGAAGACATTTTCCGCGAGCACTGGGCGAAAGTTATCCCGCCGACTGATAACAAGTTTGCGGCGCTGAACTCAGCTGTTTGGTCCGGCGGATCTTTCATCTACGTGCCTAAAGGCGTGAAGGTTGAAACACCGCTTCAAGCTTACTTCCGCATCAACTCCGAAAACATGGGTCAGTTCGAACGTACGCTGATCATCGTTGACGAAGAAGCAAGCGTTCATTACGTAGAGGGCTGTACGGCTCCTGTGTACACAACAAACTCGCTTCACAGCGCGGTTGTTGAAATCATCGTCAAAAAAGGCGGCTACTGCCGTTATACAACAATTCAAAACTGGGCGAACAACGTTTACAACCTAGTAACGAAACGTACGGTTTGTGAAGAAAACGCGACGATGGAATGGGTTGACGGAAACATCGGTTCTAAATTGACGATGAAATATCCGGCTGTCATTCTGAAAGGTGAAGGCGCGCGCGGCATGACGCTTTCTATCGCTCTTGCGGGCAAAGGACAGCATCAGGACGCGGGTGCGAAAATGATTCACCTTGCACCGAATACGTCATCCACAATCGTATCAAAATCGATTTCCAAACAGGGCGGAAAAGTAACATACCGCGGTATCGTCCACTTCGGACGAAAAGCGGACGGCGCCCGTTCAAACATCGAGTGTGATACGCTCATTATGGATAACAAATCAACTTCTGATACAATCCCTTACAATGAAATCCTGAACGACAACATTTCATTGGAGCACGAAGCGAAAGTATCAAAAGTTTCTGAAGAACAGCTTTTCTACTTGATGAGCCGTGGTATTTCTGAAGAAGAAGCAACAGAAATGATCGTTATGGGCTTCATCGAGCCATTCACAAAAGAACTTCCGATGGAATACGCAGTTGAAATGAACCGTTTGATTAAATTCGAAATGGAAGGCTCCATCGGTTAATAGTAAAACCCCGCCATATGGCGGGGTTTTTTGTTTATTGAATAGTGAAATTACCGTATTCGCTTGACCGGACATGAATCGGCCCGTTTAAATTGTAGTTCTTCTCTTTGACAATATCTCGGAAAACGTCGACACGGGCAACCGATTCTCTCCATTCATCCTGAGTGTCCTCATCTGACGGATTCATCAGATCGTCATAGCGCACATCCAAGAATTTATTGAGCCATTTCTTTTCATCAGTTCCGTCTTTCGGTGACCCGCCCATTTTTTTGTTCGTGCGTTTAATCAGGGCATAAAAGGAGTCCGGATCATCGCCGTCGCCATGCTGAATCACCGTATCGTACATCACTGCTTTTGCCAAGGCCGTTTTCAGTCCGGCATTTTCTGAACGTTTCATCGCCGGCTGATAATACAAGCTGTCATTTACCTTATCTTGGGCAGCGCGGAAGGCTTTATCATTGCCAAGTGAGCGCCAGGCAGAAGCGAATCCTTTCAGATTGCTGATGTCATCGCTTTCGTCCTTCGCAAGACGCCGCAATTCAGGCAAATACTTTTTCAATTTGTTATTCGGCACCGCTTTCGTGTATACTTCGACTACTTCCAGCGCATCTCCGGTAGCCGTCGTAAAGCCGGCCCGCCCGCAAGTGTAACCTCTTCCGTCATCCAACGCTTCAACATATCCGTATTGGATTTCCGTCTTTCCGTTTTCAAAGATGCTGGTCAGCTGTTCCGCCCGGCGCTTCTGATCCTTATTCAGCCCGGCCGCAAAAACCGTACCGCTCATCATCAGGGTAAAAAACATGGTGAAAATAAGAGATGAAACCGCCGTCTTCTTCCAAAAACCTGCTTTTTTCTTCAAACTGATTTTCATTGCCATACCCCTTTCATATGTAAGTTACGCACTCAGTATACATGAGGGGGTTGTTTTTTTGTTGAAAACACACGAATTTGTCAATATTTTGAATCCTAAGCCCTATCCGGCGCTTCATAAAAAGAACGCACCTTCATCAGACAGACAATCCCGTTCTCGCGTCATTCTCATCTGTAACATAGTCAACGCGGTGAAACCCGCATTGTACAGCCTGCTGATAAAGGGCTTCGAGCATAACCGGATCTTTGCAATATAACGTTACATACGAGCAATCTGCAATGAGAAGCACAAGCTCACAGGAACTCTCCAAATATTCCTCATACGTATTGATTTCCGTTACCATCCCGCCCGGGAAAGCTTTCAATTCAGCAAAAATCATATAATAAGGGTTTCCTTCCAGACGCTGACGGAGTTCTTGACCCTGAATGATGCGCTGATTTTGCGGAAACAGGTCTGTATCGGTGCCTTCTTTGAACTCAATATACGCCTCTCCATCACCGATAAACCACGTATAAGAAGAGATGGGGAACGGTTGTAATATATCTGCCGCAAACCGTCCGAACTCATTTGGGATGTTAAATGTAATGCCGCGTTTCATAATAAAATGAGGAAATCGAATAACTAATGACTGACTATTTTGAAATTAAATCCATAGGAGCTTTATTTTATTACTGTAAAATTGCTATAATAATAGCTAATATGTTTCTAAATTGGAGGACTATTGTTATGAAGGGGAAAAAGATCATTATTTGTTTATTGGTCATCTGTATTATTTTCATAATCAGTTTGTTTTTTATTAAGAATAATGAAACTCCTGATTCAGCGAAAAAATTTAATACTGAACAGGAAGCTTTACAGTATGCTAAACAAGAATCACCTTATATCACTGATTTTATATATGAAACAAAGGAAATTGACAATGAAAAAGTTGTGATATACAAATTTGAAGAAAATAAACAAATGGGTGTAGGAACAGGAACATTGGCATGGAAAGATAAAAAAGTTATATGGGTAAAGAATGGGAATGGTGTAGCGCTTAAAAATCAGAATAATAAGACAGATATTTCATTTGATGTAAAGTCGTATTCAGGTAAAAAATATAAGTTATATGCTGGATTTAACAAAACGAAAAATCTGAAAATTGAAACTCAGACAGATAACAATGTAACCCCTCATGTGGATAAGAAATCTGGAATATATTATTTGTTAATTCCTAGTATAAATTAATCACACCTAGTTTACAAAAATATACTTCTCTGGTAATATTTTAATGTGTCATAAAATAAGGAGGGTGTATATGAAAAAGAAAGTTACGCTTTTGATTGCAGTTTTCGTGGTATTTTTGATGGTTTTTGGAAATCCCTCGAAAGGATTCGCTGTCGAGCAATATACTATTAATCTATCTGATTCAAATGTAGAAAAATTTTATGATGAGGAACAAGGTGCAGTAATCGCACCATTCAAAGCGTCAGAACATGGGCTTGTACCTGTTTCAAAAGATGAATATGAAAAAACGACTGAAATAAAAGAAAACGAAGATTTAGAGAATGAGTTTGTTGTTTCTGAGGAAAGTAATGACGAATTAGAATTTAAGCCCTATGCTGACGTTGATCTTAGATATTGGAGATATAAAGAAAAATCAGCCACTAAATATTATGGTGACCCTATTAAAGTTTCAGCAACAATTAAGTGTACTACATCATCGTGCAGAGTAGATAAACAGACGCAAGCTACTGTATCTAAGTCTTACAGTGTTAATGCTTCATCAGAAATTCAAGCTATAAACTATGGAGCTAGTTTTAATTTTACGTCAGCAAAATCTTATTCTACTACATATTCCTTTACGCTCAAAAAAGGCCAATCTGGATATATAGCCTTTAAACCATACAAAAGAAAGTCTACAGGTACCCTAACGCAGTATTCTACAATGCATGGTAAAATCAGCAGTAAATCAGCCTATGGAAGATCAGCGATTAAGATGAAAACTGGAGAAGCTGATGGATACTATACTTTTGTTTTTACTAAAAAATAGTATGATAGATCAGTTTATATAGTGGAAGGATAATAGTGATAATGCCTTTATCCTCTCAATAAGGACGGGGCTTGATACTTAGCCGCGTTCTTTGATGTTCTCTTTTGTTCTTGATCTGTATATACGTTGATTATGACTTTTGAATTGATACTGGCTGCTGTTTGAAAGCTTGCGATTGTCGATTTAGGGTCTGTGTTTTCTTCACATCCATGATGATTTACGTTTAAGACATCACCTTTTCTCTATTGATAGATGGAATCTTTGATAGGAGAGCGAAGAGATTGGTCGACCTTCTGCTTTTTCATATGGGGGCAAAAGGTCGAAGCAAAGCGCTCCATTTGTTAAAATAAATAAGACAAAACAGATAGAAAAGGTGTTACACATGAAGTCTTATATGATTATCGGGGCCGGCATTCTCGGTGCGTCCGCGGCTTATCATCTCGCAAAGGCCGGGGCGGATGTAACGGTCATTGACCGGAAACACCCGGGGCAGGCGACTGACGCCGCGGCGGGGATCGTCTGCCCGTGGCTGTCACAGCGCCGCAATCAGGCATGGTATGCGATCGCAAAAGGCGGCGCCCGTTATTATGAACGATTGATACAGCAGCTTGAAGCTGACGGAGAAACAGAAACCGGTTATCAAAAGGTCGGAGCCGTCAGCCTCCATACGGATGAAAAAAAGCTCAGCCAAATGGAGGAAAGAGCTTATAAAAGAAGAGAGGACGCTCCTGAAATCGGTGACATTACAAGACTGGCTCCGGCAGAAACGAAGGCGCTGTTCCCCGCGCTGTCGGAGGAATACGGGGCGGTTCATGTCAGCGGCGCGGCCCGGGTGAACGGGAGGGCGCTTCGTAAGGCGCTGTTAAATGCGGCCGTTAAGCACGGAGCGGCTGTTTACAATGAAGAAGCGTCAATATTGACAGAGGACGGTGCCGTCATCGGTGTGAAAACCGCAGAACGCACGCTTACTGCCGACCAGGTTCTCGTAACGGCCGGCGCTTGGGCGAGAGAGCTGCTTGAGCCGCTCGGCATCCGTTTTTCAGTATCATACCAAAAGGCGCAGATCGTTCATTTAGAGCTTCAGGGAGAGGAGACGGGCGGCTGGCCCGTCGTCATGCCCCCAAACGATCAATACATTCTCGCCTTTGACAGCGGCAGAATCATAGCGGGTGCGACTCATGAAAACGATACCGGCATGGATTTGCGGGTGACGGCCGGCGGCCTCCGCGAGATTTTTGACAAAGCATTAACCGTGGCGCCGGGCCTTTCAGACAGTACTGTAATAGAGACAAGAGTCGGTTTCAGGCCGTTTACTCCCGGTTTTCTTCCCGTCATCGGCAAAGTGCCGAATATCAGCGGACTCCTCGTTGCCAACGGGCTGGGCGCCTCAGGACTGACGAGCGGGCCGTATCTGGGGGCTGAACTGGCGAAACTCGCGCTCGGTCAGCAGACGGAAATTGATTTAAGCCTTTATGATCCGGCCGGGGCGCTTGAATAAAAAATAGCTTTTGGCGCATTCTTATGATAGGATGGAGCTTTAATGAATAAGAGGACGTGACCCATTTTGATAAAAATAAACCTTCCTGCTCCTGATGTAACCATTACGGAACGGCAGCAGTCACCGTCGGAGAATGAACCGGCGATTAAAGCGATTTACGGTTTCATTGATTTTCACCAAATTCCGAGAGACAAAGGCGGCATATTTATGTTTTATAACATTCATGATGAACTGCTGTTTGTCGGGAAAGCCCGTAAATTAAGACAAAGAATCAAAAAGCATTTTGAAGACAATGTGTCGCCTGTTAAACATCACAGGGACGAAGTGTATAAAATTGAAGTATGTGTCGTAAATGATCCGATGGAAAGGGAGATTTACGAAACGTACGCGATCAATACCCTTCAGTCGAAATACAACATTGAGAAAGTATTTTATAAATAAGAAAAACCGGAGCCCTTAAGCTCCGGTTTTCTTTATGTTTACAGTGCCAGCCACATCACGGCAATATGCACAATCAGCAGACAGTAAACGACGAGGAATAGCTGGACGACCTTTTTTCTGAATAACATGCAGATCATCATGAGCACAGGAAAAATCAGGACGCCGGCCGTTTTATTGATTGATGTATTCGGACGGTTTGACACGTCATAGTGAATGGCCATATCAGCAGGAAGAAACGGATAAAACACAATCGACAGAATAAAGGCGAGAACCACAGCTCCCCACAGCACTTTATCATTCATCAAAAACATATGAACACTCCTTTTTACATATAATAGTATATTAGTTCGAAAAATCTAATTTATCAATATTTTACCTGTTGATTGGTGTATAATCATGTCAATGAAATTTCCATACGCTAGGAGGGTTTCAATTGACTGACAAGAAGCAAACCAGCATGTTTTCATTCTTTCTTTTTATCATGGCCGCCTGGATCATCGTTTTGTTTTTTACCGTCATCGCGGCACTGCCAAGCTCCGCCATCCAATTAACCAAGCATCAATCCAAAACCGTTTCCATGATTTATCCGCAAAGCTGGGGATTTTTCAGTAAAGATCCGAGAGAAGACAGCTTGAACATCTATCTTCTTGATGCCGATGAGGAGCTCAGATGGCCGAATAATTCTCTGAAAAATGTGATCGGTTTAAACCGCTACGGGCGGACGCAAGGGATAGAGCTCGGCCTTATGCTGGAAAAGCTGCCTTCCAAAGAGAAGTGGAATGACTTTTCGGCTGGCCAAGACTTTAAGGATACCACATTTCTGAAAATGAAAAATGAGTCCCCCTCCCCAAGGCTGAAAGGGAAAATGATCATTACATATGAACGCATTACCCCATGGGCATGGAGCCAGCATACCGAAACGAAAAGAACCATCAAAAAATACATCGGAGTGGATGTCAATTGATTCAGGATGCAAAAAAGCAGCTCACCTTATGGATGATGAAGAATCCGCCTTGGACAAATGTGTACGGGCTTGCCAGAAGCTTAATCGCCCTCGGCACGCTGCTGACATTGCTGTTCAATCCGGCATCTGTCTTCTTTAAAACGCAAAATCAAATGCTCAGTTTTTCCGACACGTTCAGCTTGTTTCTGCTGTTTCCCGATTTCCGTTACATTGAGATCGTCAAAGCCGTTTGTATCTGTATGTTAATCCTTGTCGTCATTGGCTGGCGGCCGCGAATCACCGGTTTTTTTCACTGGTGGATTTCGTACAGCTTCCAAAACTCCGCCGTTACCCTTGACGGAGGAGATCAGGTGGCTGCCGTTTTTACACTGCTGCTGCTCCCGCTGACGTTAACCGATCCGCGGAAATGGCACTGGTCTCCGTACGAGGCGTCTTTTGAGAAAAGGCCGCTTGAGCCTTATTACCGCTCCTTGTGCTGGGCGACGCTGACAATCATCAGAATACAGGTCGCAATGCTGTATTTTAACTCCGTCATTGCCAAACTGATGGAAGAAGAGTGGCAGAACGGAACTGCCGTTTATTACTATTTGAACGATCCGATGCTGGGTCTGCCGGATGCGCTTCACGGTCTGTTTGACTTTATCCTGCAATCCAAGCTTGTCATCATCCCGACTTGGGGCACGCTTATTGTGCAAACCATTATGTTCTGCGCTTTGTTCGCTCCGAAAACATATTGGCGTCTGATATTGTTTATATCCATTTTTATGCACGAAATCTTTGCCGTTATGCTGGGGCTTACCTCGTTTTCCATTACGGTGGCTGGTATTTTGGTCCTGTTTTTGGTGCCGGCAGAGAAAACAGTAGCTTTGAACCATTACAATCCCCTTTTTATCAGATACAATTTTTTCAATAAAAGGAAAAGGAGGAAATTATATGGTTAAAAGCAAGAAGTCCGCAGCTGCCATGATGCTGGTGTTTGTTTTAATGGTTGCATTAGTCGGCCCGCATGCCGCGGCGAAAACTGAGCCATCCGTCTCTTATTCGGGTGAAGACATTTTTTCCGGCATCTTTTTCGGACAAGGTGAGGTCGCAAAGCTCCTTCCTGAAGTATGGGATACCAAGGCTGTCAAAAAGATTGATCAGGATGAATTAAAGCAAGTTTCCGATCAGGTGATCGCTGATATTAAAAAGTCATCGCCGGATTATTTTAAAGAGTTGAAAGCGGCGGTCTACAGCGGCGATTATGAGAAAGTGAACAGCGTCATTGATCAAGGTTCGCAGATTATGGCGAAAGTGCTGAAAGAAGAGTTTGACAAAAAGAGCATGGACAAAGGAAAATCAACGGCCATCGGCCAATGCGCAACGGCTGTATGGGTATTTTTAAACGCGGCGGCCGCCATTGAGACGATCGCTCTTGCGGTAGCGGCCATCATTTTGACAGTAGCAAGCGTTGACGAAGATTCCGACTTAGGAAAAGAGCAGCTCATCGCTAATGTCGTTGACCGCATTAACGCGCAGCACTGAGGCTGAAGAAAGAAAACGCTAAGGAGACGTACCTTAGCGTTTTTTTGATTGAAGCATCTGTTTTAAATATGCTTCTGAATCAAAGCCGAGTTCCTCGTCGGCTTCTTTTTTCAGTTCAAGCTGAAGTCGCACGTACGTGTCATATTTCGGGCTGAGCTTTTGAAGAAGATTGCTAAAAGGCGATCCCGCCTTCAGCGCGGGCAGATCAGAAGCGGATTCTCCGACCTTGATCAGGCTTTCTCTGTATTCTTCATCTGTCTGCACTCTTTTCACAAGCTGAATGATGATGTTTTTATGAGTGTCCCAAGTGGCAGGGTCTCTCTCCAAAATCCGCTCGATAAATTGGTCATGCTGGACTTTGTGCTGCTGGAGCTGAGCCGGATCCTCCTTGCCGACCAGCTGCATCATCGGGTGTTCAGCCGGAACTTCTTCCATATCATCCAATACTTTAATAAGCTCCGCCCATATCGCTTTTTTCTCATCTGTATCAATAGAAAAGTCGAGGAACGGTTCAAACAGCGCGGCGATAAATTCTCCGAAATCTCCCGGGAACAGTTTTTTCAGCTGAAGTCCCATATACTTCGGTTCATCTATTTTGACCTCGCCGATATCATGCAAAATTGAATCGACATTTTCCGCATCTTCCACGCGCTTGATCAGCATTTCAGTCAGTTTCCGTTCCTGCTCAAGCTCTTCAATCTGCCGGCTGAGCTTTTGATGCTGCTGGCGCAGTATATCATGCAGACTGCTGCCCTCTAAGAGGAACGCTTTAATATCGCTTACAGACAGTGCCAGCATTCGGAGGGCGGCAATCATTTTCAGCGTATTCACGTTCTGAGCGGAATACTCACGGTATCCGTTATCAGGGTTTTTGCTGACGGTGATTAAACCTTCCTGCTCATAATATTTGATGGCTTTTTTCGTGAGACCCGTCTGTCTGGCGGCTTCTTTTATATTCATTCTGAATCACTCCCTGCTTTTCATTCTAAACGTGTCTCTAAGGGTCAGGTCAAGAGAGGGCGGGTAATAAGACGGGTTTATTTTATATTTTAGAAATTTCAGAAAATATGATTGACAACGCACCTTTGTTGCGATTAATATAACGTTATATAATGTTATATAACGTTATATAATAAAACACTGAGGAGTGAAGGATTTGAGTCAAACTGCCGCACAAGTGAATCACAAGGTTCAGGCTTTCTTGGATGATCTGAAAGGAAAAACGATTGACCACGTCTTTTTCGTCGCTTGCGGGGGTTCTTCAGCCATTATGTATCCGAGCAAGTACGTGTTTGACAGAGAGGCGAAAGCCATCAGCTCTGATCTCTACAGTTCAAATGAATTTATTCAGCGCAATCCCGTTCAGCTCGGAGAGAACTCTCTCGTGATTTTATGTTCTCATTCAGGCAATACGCCGGAAACGGTGAAAGCCGCCGGTTTCGCCAGAAAAAAAGGCGCGCTTACGATTGCGATGACCTATGAGCCTGATTCGCCGTTAGCGAAAGAAGCCGAATATGTCGCGGTTTATGACTGGGGTGAGAACGCACAGGCGATAAATACGAATTACGGGGTTCTGTATCAAATCGTGTTCGGCGCTTTACACGTGCTGGAAAACCATCCCGCGTTTGAGCAGGCGATCGACGGACTCAATAAACTCCAGACCGTATATAACAAAGCGCTTAAACAAGAAGCGGATCACGCAAAGGCATTCGCGAAAGACCACGAAAAAGAAGATATCATTTACACGATGGCAAGCGGTGCGAACTACGGCGTCGCTTACTCCTACAGCATCTGCATTCTCATGGAAATGCAATGGATTCATTCCCACGCCATTCATGCCGGAGAATATTTTCACGGACCGTTCGAAATCATTGATGAATCCGTTCCATTTATTATCCTGCTCGGCTTAGACGAAACAAGACCCCTTGAAGAGCGGGCGCTTTCCTTCTCAAAAAGATACGGCAAAAAACTGACTGTGCTTGATGCGGCAGCATATGATTTTTCCGGAATTGACGATTCTGTAAAAGGCTATCTGGCTCCTCTCGTATTAAACCGGGTGCTCAGAAGCTATGCGGATGCGCTGGCGGAAGCAAGGAACCATCCGTTAAGCCAGCGGCGTTACATGTGGAAAGTCGAATATTAAGAACGCGCATTATATTTCACCGGACTATAATGACATATAACGTTATAGTCCGGTGACAAAGGAGGAAAAGCATCTGAAAAAGCTCATCTGCCTGTTCGTTCTGTTAGCCGTATGTCTGTCAGCCGCCGCCTGTTCAAGCCAAAGCAGTTCCTCTGACGGAAAAGTGACCTTGAAGTTTTTTCACAGGTGGCCGAAGGAGCCGGAAAAAAGCTATTTTGAAGAAGCGGTCAAAGAATTTGAAGCCGCTCATCCGGATATTCATATCCAAACGGAAGCGGTCTTAAACGATTCTTATAAAGACAAGGTGAAAGTCATGCTCGGAACAACGAGCCCCCCTGATATTTTCTTTTCATGGAGCGACCGGTTTGCTTATAAATTCATCAAAGGAGATAAAGCCCTCGATCTGTCGTCTTACTATCAGCAGGATAAAGATTGGTACTCACAGCTTGTGCAGTCACAAATCAAACCCTTTACTCATGACGGAAAACAGTACGGTGTTCCGTGGCAAATGGACGCTAAATCATTCTTTTATAATAAGGACATTTTTCATACATTACATTTGAAGCCCCCGGCGACATGGGATGAACTGATCACAGTCTCTGAGAAATTGAAAGAGAACGGATATATTCCGATCAGTTTCGGCACAAAAGCGCCTTGGACGATTTCTCATTATATCGGGACGCTGAACCAGCGTATGGTGGATGAAAAAACGCGGGCGAAGGATTACAGCCCGGAAACCGGGGAGTTTACGGACGAAGGCTATGTCAAAGCGCTTGAAAAGCTTCAGGAACTGCTGCCGTACTTTACAAAGCACGTGAACTCCGTTGATCACGAATACGTGCGCCAGCAGTTTACAAGCGGCAAAGCGGCGATGATTTATGCGGAAACGGCAGAAATTAAGCTCGTCGAACCGGTCAATCTGGGCTTGTTTCCTTTCCCGAAAATCAGCGGCGAAAAGGGATCTCCCCGTGCACTGACCGGATCTCCGGAAGGATTTATGATTTCCTCAAAAACGAAGCACCCGAAAGAAGCCATGGAATTTCTTCAGTTTTTAACCTCGAAAAAAATGGGAGAGAAGCTGATAAAAGACGTCGGTAAATACAGCGCGGTTCAAGGAACGGCGACAGAAAACAATTCCACCCCGATCCAGCGCGAAGCCGTGCAGGATATCGTCCGCGCCGAATCAATGGTGCCCTGGTTTGATATGGATGTTGACGTTGAAATCGCCGATGTGTATGCGGCAGGCGTTCAGCAGATGCTCGGCGGCACAATGACACCGCGCGAGGTGATGAATTCCGTGCAGAAAGCGGCGCGTCAGGTCAGAGCGTCATCTGAATAGAACAGATTTCTTTGGAGAAAGGAGATGAGGATTTCCTTGGTCAGCCGAAAACGTTTCATTCCGTATCTGTTTCTCGCGCCCGCGCTGATTTTTCTGCTGTTCGTTTACATTCCGATTATTGAGAATGTGTTTTTCAGTCTGTTTGAATGGAGCTCATTTCAACCCGAAAAGACGTTTATCGGTTTGAAAAATTATATTGACCTGTTTCACGATCCCGTGTTTTTTACAGCACTCCGCAACAATGTGCTGTATGCGGTCATATCGCTGATTTGCCAGGTTGGCGGCGGCTTAATTCTGGCGGCCGTGCTGGAAGACAGATTGGTAAGAAAATGGTCGCCGTTTTTCCGCACGGTCTTTTTTCTTCCGGTCGTTATTTCCATGACCGTTATTGCGCTGTTGTTTGATTTTATTTATAACCCGGAAATCGGTCTCTTGAATCAGCTGCTGGAAGCCGTCGGACTTGATGAACTGACCCGGGCGTGGCTGGGCGATGAAAACACCGCTATGCTGTCTGTCATTTTTGTGTCTCAATGGCAGTCTGTCGGTTACATCGCCATGCTGTACATTGTCTCGATTCAGAGCATTCCCGCTGAATTATATGAATCGGCGCAGCTGGACGGAGCCGGAAAAATCCAGCAGTTTTTTCACATTACGGTGCCGCAGACGAAAGAAATGTCGTTTGTTGCCGTGGTGATGACGCTGACCGGCGCATTTACCGTATTTAATGAACCGTATATTCTGACCGGCGGAGGGCCGGGCAATGCTTCAGAAGTGCTGAGCACATTTTTGTATAAGAGCGCTTTTACAAAGGATATGATGGGCTACGCTTCTGCGATCGCGACGGTGGTGCTTTTGCTGACGCTTGCTCTGTCGCTTATTCAGATGAAATTCTTTAAGACCGGAAAGGAGGAGTAGCCGATGCTTCCTGAAAAGACGGACTTGCGTCATGCCCGTCAGGCCGTCAGAACAGGCGGAAAACCGAGAAAATGGTATGTCGGGGAAACGTCTGTGTGGCTGTTTCTCTTTATCTACCTCATTGCCGTTGCTTATCCGCTGTTATGGATGGCGGTCAGCGCCTTTAAAAGCTCGGATGAGATTTTTGAGCACAGCTGGTCGCTGCCCTCTGTCTGGCATCCCGAAAACTTCGTATCCGCATGGAACCAAGGGATTTCCGCTTATTTTATGAACAGCGTCATTGTGACCGTGCTGACTTGTCTCATCACCGTATTTGTGAGCGCCTGGGCGGCATACGGGCTGGCCCGTTTTCAATTTAAAGGAAAAGGGTTTGTGCTGATCATTTGTCTTGGCGGCTTGATGCTGACGCCGCAGGTCAGTCTTGTGCCGCTGTACTCCATTATCCAGTCATTGGGACTGTACAATACGTATTGGGCATTGATTCTTCCGTACGCCGCCTATCGTATTCCGTTTACCGTGATTCTGATCCGTTCCTATTTTTTGTCGATTTCCAAAGAGCTTGAGGAGGCTGCCTATCTGGATGGATGTACAAGTTTCGGAATATTTTTCAGAATATTCTTACCTATGAGCGTGCCGATTCTGGTGACATCAGGCATTTTGACGGCTTACCATACATGGAATGAGTTTATGTTTGCGATTATTTTTATCGATGATGAAAATTTACGGACGATTCCGGCCGGGCTGATGCAGTTCAGAGATGCGCTGCAGACGGATTGGGGCGTGCTGCTGGCCGGGCTGACGATTTCTGCTGCTCCGATCATCGCGTTGTTTTTATTGATGCAGAGATATTTTATCCGCGGCATTGCAGCGGGAAGCGTGAAAGGATAAGGAGGATGAAAAGATGAAACTGATAGCGGCCGGAGATAATGTAGTAGATTATTATCAGGATCAGGAGACGTTTTACCCGGGCGGAAATGCGTTAAATGTAGCCGTGCTTGCCCGGCGCTTAGGCCACGAAACTTCTTATATCGGGATTCTCGGCAGTGATGAAGCGGCGGATCACGTATTGAATGTGCTGAAACTGGAGAAGGTGAATGCCGATCTGATCCGCCGGGCATACGGAGAAAACGGGATGGCGGTCGTCACGCTTGATGAAAGAGGGGACAGGATATTTGCCGGATCAAATAAAGGCGGCGTGCAATCGCGTCTGACGCTCGCTTTTCAGGAGAATGACATCTCATTTATCGCCGGACATGATCTGCTGCATACGAGCGTATACAGCAGGATAGAACGTGACCTCCCGATGCTGAGCGGCCATGCGCCGATTTCCTTTGACTTCTCTGTAAAACGTGACGAAGCCTATTTAGAAGCAGTCTGTCCGTACGTGACGTATGCGTTTTTTTCCGGGAGTGATTTGAGTGAAAGTGAATGTGTGCGGCTTGCCGAAAAAGCCCGCGGTTTCGGAGCGAAAATCGTCTGTCTGACAAGGGGAGAATATGGCGCGGTGTTATCGGATGGGGAACGCGTCTATCATCAGCCGGTGGTAAGAGCTGATATAATAGATACATTGGGCGCGGGTGATTCATTTATCGCCGGGTTTCTTACCGATTTCTTCGAGCATCAGGATATTCGGCGAGCGCTTACTGCGGCCGCCGGGACGGCTGCCAAAACATGCGGAGGGTTCGGAGCGTTCGGTTACGGGCATCCCTACAGGCCGGGCGGCGGGAAAAGCAGTGAAAAAACGAGAATACGATAAGCATTGTCTCGTTTTTTATACTTGTTACGCATAGGGACTGTTAATGGTAAACGTGACGCGGTCGGTATGCATTACAAACAGCGAGCTGTATATCGGCTGGTCTTTTGACATAAAAGCGGTTTTGTCAATTTCAAAAAGCGCATCCCCGATATCACAAGCCAGATAGCGGCTTTCTTCCTGCTTGGCGTATACGACATTTAACAGCTTCGTATTATGGGTTGGCACCACCTGATAGTGCTGTTTCAAAATGTCATGCATCGACACGCCGCCTTTAATATGCTTGCCGATGTCGGGAAATAAACTGAGCGGATAGTGGGCGATTTCGAATGAGAGCGGCTGGTCGTCGTGAAATAAAATGCGTTTTAATTCAAGAACGGGACTTTCGGAATCGACGCGAAGTTTTTGGGCGATGGATTTAGGCGCTTCAATGATTTCATGAGAAAGGATCTGGTGTTTCGGTTTTTTCCCCGTTGATTCCATAAATTCAGAGTAGCCGTTGACCGCGATGAGCTCCCGCTTCAGTTTAGGGCTTTTAACGAACGTTCCCTTTCCCTGCTGCCGGACGAGCCAGCCTTCTTCCACAAGATCAAGGATGGCCTTCCTGACCGTTATGCGGCTCACGTTGTACGTTTCGCACAGCTCATTTTCAGTCGGCAGTTTTACGGACGGCGAATAAACGCCCTTCTTGATATCGTCCGCGATAATTTGTTTCAGCTGAATATATAAAGGTTTCGAGCTCCCGTTATTTAACAATGGGACGGACCTCCTTTGTCAAGTAGTAGTACTATTATATGTATTATGACGTTATAATACAAATTTGCTTTTCATTTATGAATCTGTCAGAAACCCCGAACATTTTTAACATAACAGAAAGATGTGGCGGTTTCCAGTATTGGAGGAGGTTTCGAATGGCATCATTAACATTTGACCATATCAAAAAAACATACGGCGCCCAATCGGCGGCAGTGAAGGATTTTCACTTAGATGTAAAAGATGAGGAGCTGCTGGTGCTTGTCGGTCCCTCCGGCTGCGGCAAATCTACGACACTCAGAATGATTGCCGGACTGGAGAGCATTTCTGAGGGGAAGCTTTATATCGACGGAGACGCGGTAAACGATCTGCCCCCGAAGGATCGTGATATCGCGATGGTTTTTCAGAATTACGCGCTGTATCCCCACATGACGGTTTTTGACAATATGGCGTTCGGTTTGAAGCTCAGAAAGCTGCCGAAAAAAGAAATCGCAGAGCGAGTCCGGACGGCCGCTGATATTTTGGAAATCGGGCATCTGCTCAAGCGGAAACCGAAGGCTCTTTCAGGCGGGCAGCGGCAGCGGGTTGCGCTCGGCCGGTCGATCGTGCGGGAGCCGAAAGTGTTTCTGATGGACGAGCCGCTTTCCAACTTAGATGCGAAATTGCGAGTGACGATGCGCGCCGAAATCAGCAAGCTCCATCAGCGTTTGAAAGCGACCATCGTTTATGTGACGCATGATCAGACGGAAGCGATGACAATGGGCGACCGGATTGTCGTGATGAATGAAGGAGATATTCAGCAGGCCGCAAGCCCCCATGAGATTTATCATTATCCGGCGAATATGTTTGTGGCGGGTTTTATCGGTTCTCCGAGTATGAATTTTATAAAAGGCCTCATTGAAGAAAGTCACGGGCAATGGTATTTTGCCGGTTCGTCCGTTCGTCTGCCCATTCCGAAAGAAAAAGCGGCCGTTCTTGTGCAGAAAGGATACAGCGGTAAGGAGATGATTGCGGGGCTGCGTCCGGAGCATTTGACGCTTGCCGGACAATCAGAGCACCCGCCTGAAGCGGTGTGCCGCGCTGTGGCGGAAGTATGTGAAAACTTAGGCGCGGAGATGTACGTTCATGCGGTGAGCGGAGGTGACCGCATGACGATCCGTCTTGACGGCGCTTCACAGGTGAAACCCGGCGATGCCATTCTGCTTGCGGTCAATATGAACCGGGCCGTCTTTTTTGATGCCGACACTAAAAACGCCGTATATTGAAAAAGGGAGCCTGATGATCGGGGCTCCCTTATCACTTCTTATGATACGATTACCAGATTTCGTCCGCCCATTCCGGATGGTCGATAAACGGATTGCGGTTATGCTGATAGTCTTCGTAAATGATTTCGTTCCGCCGTTTTTCCTTACTGTCGACGGGGTCTTGTTGATTCCATTTGAGCAAAACGGACAGTTTTCCCATGTAAGGAGCTGAGCCGTTTCCGGTTTTATCATTCAGCTCAAGGTCGGGATACCCGTCTTCTCCTTCATAACGCACCGCCATGTAAAACAGCATGCGGGCGACATCTCCTTTGACCTCATCGTGCGGCTCCCAGGAATCACCGTCGTAATAATTGCCCGGCGCTTTCGGGTATTCTGAGCCGCCGTTATCAAAATCCATGTTTCCTCTGGCACTGTTCACCTGGACGTCTGCAGGGCGCAGATGATGAATGTCCGTCCCGGGGCCGGCAGCTGTTCCGAAGTTTCCGTGTGACTTTGCCCACACGTGTTCGCGGTTCCAGTCCCCGACGCTGCCGCCGTTTTTACTTTTGGCCCGTGATTCCTGGGTGTAGAGCAAGATGACATTGTTCGGATTTGCCGGATCTTCGTCAGTTTCCTTCAATGCATTCCAGACTTGGCTGTAAGACAGCTTTGTATGTCCGCTGATGATGCGGTGCAGGGCGCTCTTTAAGGCCGTTCCGCTTTTTCCGGAAGCTTCTTTGTAATATGTGTCCGTATCCGCAGACGGAGTGATGACAGCTGAGGCAGTTTGCGGAAAAAGAGTTGTGCCGCCGGCAGTTGAAACCGCCATCCGGCTGTACAGATTCGTGTCAGCCGGCGCGCCTGCAGAGGCTGACGGCGCGGCCCATCCAAAAATGAAAAACAGGCAGACAATCGGCAGAAACCAAAGTTTTTTTGTCATGACTTGCCCTCCTTTACCTCTATTATCCAAAAAATAAATCCAATATTCTATCTTTTTTGAAAAATGGTTCCTTCGGCTTATTGGCCAAAGTATCCGGAAAATCATTGATTTTTTGGAAGATATGATAATGAACTCGTTATGCGCTCCTTCTATAATGAAGATCATCTTGTCAGTTTTTCAGTTTAAAAGGAGGGCGTGTATGGAACATCAGCAGCTTTCGGCGGCGAATATCGGGATTTCCGATGACATACAATGGCTGTCTCAATTCGGCGCTTCCGCTTCCGGCGGAGTGACGAGGCTTTTATATACGAAAGAATGGATGGACGCCCAGCTTGCCGTCAAAAAGAAAATGGAGGCGTTCGGGCTGGAAACGGCATTTGACGATGTCGGTAACGTGTTCGGCCGTCTGAGCGGCACAGAATCGCCTGATGAGGTGATTCTGACCGGGTCGCATATTGACACCGTTATTGACGGCGGCAAATATGACGGAGCGTTCGGCGTGCTGGCGGGCATGCTGGCGATCCGGCATTTGCATGAGACGTGCGGGCGTCCGAAAAAAACGCTGGAAGCTGTGTCGCTCTGTGAAGAGGAAGGGAGCCGTTTTCCCATCACCTATTGGGGCTCAGGCAATATCACCGGTGCTTTCTCACTTTCAGATGCGGAAACGCCGAAAGACGCGTCCGGCATTTCTCTGAAAGAAGCCATGCGGCATAACGGCTTCGGTGCAGGCCGTTATCCGGCGCCGCTGCGCACTGATATTAGTGCCTTTCTGGAAATTCATATAGAACAGGGGCAAACGCTTGAACGATCGGGAAAGGATATCGGGATTGTCACCGGGATTGCCGGACAGAGACGCTATACCGTTACGCTTGACGGTGAATGCAACCATGCGGGGACCACTTCAATGAAATGGCGGAAAGATCCGCTCGCGGCGGGAAGCAGCATCATCCATGAACTCATGCTCTCAGCGGAAAGACAGCCGGAAGAGCTCCGCCTGACGTGCGGGAAAATGACGGTTGAGCCGAATATGGCGAATGTCATTCCGGGCCGTATCCAGTTTTCCGTTGATATTCGCCACCGGCAGGAAGACGTGCTGGCAGCCTTCCATCAGAAACTGGTATCGATTGTTGAAAACATCAGCCGCAGCAAAGGAGTCAGACCCTTTATTGATGAATATATGAGGATAGAGCCGGTTCAAATGGATCAGAAACTGAGGCGAACCGCAGCAGAGGCTGCAAAAGAGCAGGGGGCGGACCCGGAGAAGATCGTAAGCGGAGCGGGACATGACGCCCAGATGCTCGGCAAAACCTTTCCGGCCTGCATGCTGTTTGTGCCGAGCCGTGGCGGGATCAGCCACTCGCCGCTTGAATTCACACCCGCACATCAGCTTGAAACCGGCGTCCTTACGCTGGCGAATGTATTACATAAACTTGCCTATTAACGTAAAGGGGGAATCGGCGTGCCGACCAGAAAAGAATTGTGCATTCCGCAAAGAACGATTATGACACCGGGACCGACAGAAGCTGAACCGAGAGTGCTGAGGGCGATGGGCGCTCCGATCATCGGCCAGTTTGACCCGGCATTTACCGGCATCATGAACGAAACGATGCAAATGCTCCGTGAATTGTTTCAAACGGAAAACCGCTGGGCCTATCCGATTGACGGTACATCAAGAGCGGGGATTGAGGCTGTTCTCGCAAGTGTGATAGAACCGGGTGACAGTGTGCTCGTTCCGATATACGGACGCTTCGGATACCTGCTGACTGAAATCGCCGAGCGGTACGGAGCGGACGTTCATACGATCGAGTGTGAATGGGGAACGGTCTTCCGGCCTGACGAGATTATCAGCGAGATGAAAAAGATTTCCCCGAAAATCGTCACTATGGTGCACGGAGAAACATCAACGGGGCGGATTCACCCGCTGAAAGAAATCGGGGAAGCGTGCCGCGCCCAAGACGCACTCTTTATCGTGGATGCCGTGGCCACGATCGGAGGCTGCGCCGTAAAAACGGATGAATGGAAGATTGACGCAGTCATCGGGGGAACGCAAAAATGCCTATCGGTCCCTTCCGGAATGGCGCCGATTACTTATAATGACCGGACGGCAGCTGTCATTGCCGCGCGTAAAAAAATAGAACGGGGCATTGCGACGGCGGCTGACGGCAACATGCTGTCCGGTCACCGTCCGATTACGAGCAACTATTTTGATCTGAGCCAGCTCGAAGATTATTGGAGTGAAAGAAGGCTGAATCACCATACAGAAGCGACAGCAATGCTTTATGCGCTGCGGGAGGGTGTGCGTCTTGTCCTGGAAGAAGGACTTGAAGAACGGTTCCGCAGACATCGGCGTCACGAAAAAGCGCTTACGGCGGGACTTGCAGCGATGGGCCTTGATTTATTCGGCGATCCGGAGGCGAAGCTGCCTGTCGTCACATGTGTGCAGATTCCGCCGGAAGCAGACGGCGAATCGATCAGAAGTATGCTTTTGTCTCAATTCGGAATTGAAATCGCCAGCTCATTCGGTCCGCTGCAGGGGAAAATTTGGCGAATCGGAACGATGGGCTACAGCTGCAGAAAGGAAAATGTGCTGTTTGTGCTGGCCGGACTTGAAGCGGTTCTGATCAGACACGGAGTTGCCGTTAAAGCTGGGGAAGCGCTGCAGGCGGCCCTTAACATATATGATCTGCCGGCTGAAACCGGTGTGCTGTCATGAGACTTGAAAACGAGATTGAAATCATCTGGACTTTTTTCCCTTTTGCCCGTTATACTGAATGGTTTAAAAAATGACAAATATGGAATGATCATCTGTTTGTCTGGGGAGAAGGTAAGAAATCATGGCGTACATAGGCCGATTGTCAATTTTAATGCTGAATATGTTTATTGCGATGCTTGGAATCGGATTGATTATTCCGATTATGCCCACCTATATTACCGAATTCGGAGCGACGGGCAGCACGATGGGTCTGCTTGTTGCGGCGGCGGGGCTTACACAGCTTTTATTTGCGCCTATTGCCGGGGAAATAACCGACAAATACGGACGGCGGAAACTGATTATTTTCGGCATCGCCGCCTTTGCCGTGTCACAATTGATCTTCGCTTTTGCCGGAAGCCTGTGGCAACTGTTCGCATCCCGGCTTTTGGGCGGAATGGGCGCGGCGTTTTTAATGCCGTCAATGTTCGCTTACATAGCGGATATTACGACCGAAGAAGAACGCGGGAAAGGAATGGGGCTGTTCAGCGCGGCGATGACGCTCGGTGTCGTCATCGGGCCCGGTGTCGGAGGCTATTTGGTTCATTACGGCATGTCTGTGCCGTTCATCGTGTCCGCAAGTCTCGCCTGCTTTTCAACGGTGCTTTCATTTTTCTTTCTGCCCGAAACGCTGGGGCGTGAAAAGCAGCTGGAAGCCCGGGCTAAAACGGAAAAACGTGAGCATCTGTTTAAGCAAATGTCACGCGCGCTCAAATCGCCGTTCGCGTTTATGCTGATTCTGGTTTTTGTGCTGAACTTCGGAATTATGAACTTTGAATCGGTTTTCGGCCTTTACGTTGACCATAAACACGGATTTAAAGCCTCTGATATTGCCTTTATTATTACGGCTGCGGGTCTCATCGGCGTGTTTGTGCAGGCGGTCGGCGTCAGTTATCTCGTCCGCAAGTTCGGGGAAAAACGCGTCATTAACGTGACGTTGATCGGGGCGGCTGCAGGACTTGTGTGGTGCCGGTTTGCGGGTTCATATTGGACTGTTTTTGCCGCGGCAATCTTTTTTCTGACGCTGACATCGCTGCTCCGGCCGGCGGTTAATACGATGCTGTCGAAGCTTGCCGGTGACCAGCAGGGGTTTGCCGGAGGGATGAATACCTCATTCATCAGCTTAGCGAATATCGCCGGACCGTCTGCTGCCGGTTTTCTCTTTGATGTAAATATGGAATTTCCGTATATGCTGGGAGCGGCCATTCTCGCCATCAGTTTTCTGGCCGCGCTTGGCTGGGGCAAAAAGACACAGACCCGGCCGTTCACGCAGCAAGGATAAGAATCAAAGCCTCCGTGTATCCGGAGGCTTTTTGCTATCTCATAGGGAGGAAAAAAATGAATAGACTTAAAACCTTGTTTATTTTCATTTGCATACTGATCGTCACAACCTCTTGCGGTCTCATCCCAACTGGGAATGAAAAAGAGGAAAAAAGCAGCAATCAAAAGACTGTATTAAAGGATATTGACAATGCGAGTTTTATTGTTGGTTTTTCCAACACTTTAGATAGGGGAAGTGAGATTGGGGTTTACAGTGAAGATGGTACTAAAATGGATAGCTTGGAATTGAAAGGTGGTATAAATTTTACGATGTCTTCACATAACAAAAACGATACGTACTTCTCATCAAATAGAAGCAATAATCACTTGATGATAGACAATAAAACCGGAACAATAAACAAAATAAATGAAAAGAGTTTGTCAAAAACAACTGAGGATGAAGGTGCTTTCTTTATAAGAAGTTCTGACGGTTATATCATCCATGACATTAACGTTGGATATACAGACAAAGGGCTGAAGAGTCAATTGGTATATTGGAAGGAAAACAGCCGAAAAAACAAGAAACAAATAAAGCTTGACGGAGAACTTGGATCAGCAATCGTCGCTAAAAATAAAATTTATGTCATTTCAAGTGATGAAGAAAGTATGTCCATCCTTTCAATTAACCCAGAGACAAATAAGCAAGAGAACAAGGCATCCATACCGAATAAAGGGATATACTTCATGGATGAAAAGGATGCATTCCAAGCTTTAGATGAAAATACATTTGTACTGGCAGTTAATGATAACGTGAATGAGAAAGAGAATTCTAAGCTCATATTAATAGACAAAGAGACGCTAAAGGTGAAAAAAGAAGTCGAGATGGAGAAAGGGTTTCACCCTGCAAAATTGAAAATAGTAAAAGATCAGGTTCTAGCCGTTTCTTTTGATGGGAAGCTGCAGATATTTGATAAAAAAATGGTTAAGAAAAAATCTTTTGATTTTTATGCTGGGGATGATAACAAATTAATGAATGATGTTCAATTCACTGACAGAGAGATGTATGTTTTACTCAAAAACTTTGATATCCAGCGCGATAAGAAGCTTGGAGACATCACGTCTTATGATTTGAAATCAGGCAAAAAGCTAAAAACAATCCCGCTAAAAGCAAACAAAGAGTGGGAAATTGCACGTTTTGAAATTTTAAAATAAGTTTAGGTGATTAGATCAGCTCCAGTTCATTCTGCATATATTTACTCATCATTACCGGGAGATTCCAGCATGGTTCAGTGTACGCTGTATAGGACAATAAGGATCATTGAAGGGATGGATTGACATGAATAGTATTAGGTACATATTGTATTTTGTGATTTCTTTCGTTTTACAGCTTCTCTGGTTCTTCTTAGTAAAAGAAAATTCTAATGCAACTATACTGGACATGTTGATGATGTCTCTATTATTCACATTATTTATGTTCATCTTAGATAAATTTCTCAAAAAAAAGCAGGCTGCATAAGGCCTGCTTTTTTTGTTGTAGACTTAAAACTCAAACTAAGATTTATGATCAAGACGAATGAAATTTTGCGGTTTTATTGCGGATATACATAATTTTGGAAATGTTAGAATATGATATAAAAGAGGAGTGGCCTTGTGAGTTCTGTTTTACCATCATCGGAGGTTGGCGTTAAGATTAATGAATGGTACAAAATGATACGTCAGTTCAGTGT
>NZ_JAANHO010000060.1:0-233 GCF_011800725.1 Bacillus sp. EKM208B
GGAAGTAGCTCAGCTTGGTAGAGCACATGGTTTGGGACCATGGGGTCGCAGGTTCGAATCCTGTCTTCCCGACCATTCTCAAACTATAAAGATAATATACTGGTTTTCTTTTTTTCTCTTTTTTTTAAAAAATGCTTGATTTATAGAGAGGCACCGTGGTATATTATTAAACGTCGCTGATGAACAGCAGACAACAACAAAAAGCTTCGGAAACAACTTAAAAAAAGTTGTTG
>NZ_JAANHO010000061.1:0-232 GCF_011800725.1 Bacillus sp. EKM208B
TGGAGCTGACAGATACTAATCGATCGAGGACTTAACCAATTTGAATGTATGCTTACTGTTATCTAGTTTTGAGAGAATTTTTTTCAAAAAAACTCTTGCTTTTTCTGAAATACATAGTATAATAATACATGTCACTAAAACGTCTGGTGATGATGGCGAAGAGGTCACACCCGTTCCCATGCCGAACACGGAAGTTAAGCTCTTCAGCGCCGATGGTAGTCGGGGGTTTCCC
>NZ_JAANHO010000062.1:0-232 GCF_011800725.1 Bacillus sp. EKM208B
CCGATCATCAGACGCTAAATCTATTAATCGAAGATTTCTCACGATTGTATAACGGTGAAGAATTACAACCACTTGAAATCCAATACAAGGATTATAGTGAATGGATGCGTGGCAGAAACCTGGAGAGTCAGAGAAACTATTGGAAAGAAGTATTCAAAGAAGAGGCACCGGTTTTGGATTTGGTGACGGACTATCCACGTCCCAAAATCCAAAGCTACAAAGGAGCCCAAGT
>NZ_JAANHO010000063.1:0-232 GCF_011800725.1 Bacillus sp. EKM208B
CCGATCATCAGACGCTAAATCTATTAATCGAAGATTTCTCACGATTGTATAACGGTGAAGAATTACAACCACTTGAACTACAATACAAAGATTATAGTGAATGGATGCGTGGCAGAAACCTGGAGAGTCAGAGAAACTATTGGAAAGAAGTATTTAAAGAAGAGGCACCGGTTTTGGATTTGGTGACGGACTATCCACGTCCCAAAATCCAAAGCTACAAAGGAGCCCAAGT
>NZ_JAANHO010000064.1:0-230 GCF_011800725.1 Bacillus sp. EKM208B
GCTTTTAACGAATGGCCGCCCCGCTCAAAAAAGTGATCCCGGATGCCGACGGGGCCGTTTTTCAGCACCTCTTCCCAGAGGGCGCAAAGCTTCATTTCCGTGACGTTCCGCGGGGCGGTGTACGCCTGTCTGTCTGCCGCTCCGTCGGGAGCCGGCAGCGCGCGGCGGTCAAGCTTTCCGCTCGGCGTGACCGGCCATTCGCTCATCTCTATAAACTGAGCCGGCATCAT
>NZ_JAANHO010000065.1:0-221 GCF_011800725.1 Bacillus sp. EKM208B
CGGGGCCTTAGCTCAGCTGGGAGAGCGCCTGCTTTGCACGCAGGAGGTCAGCGGTTCGATCCCGCTAGGCTCCACCATTTATAAAAAACATGTTGACTTTAAGAGAAACTTATTATATACTTAAAAAGTTGCTTGAGAAAGTGAACAAAATGATCTTTGAAAACTAAACAAGACAAAACGTACCTGTTAATTCAAAGTTTTAAATAAATCGCACAGCGATG
>NZ_JAANHO010000066.1:0-213 GCF_011800725.1 Bacillus sp. EKM208B
GCCGCGCAGGCGTCATAACGGTCTTCAATCGGTCCTTCGCCGTCAGCCGCACATACGGCGCCGCTTATGTCCTCAGCGTTCATTCCGCCATACAGCGTCACGTATCTGAAAGACTCTTCTTGTCCGCCGCCTTCATCCGGCGGTGATTCCTGCCACTTTGGCTGAAGCAAGAGCGGTTTTTCCTCCGTGTCCTCTTCCAGAAAACGGGCGGTG
>NZ_JAANHO010000067.1:0-209 GCF_011800725.1 Bacillus sp. EKM208B
TAAGACCTTGGGTCTTATAAACAGAACGTTCCCTGTCTTGTTTAGTTTTGAAGGATCATTCCTTCAAAACATAGGAACACCTGCTAAATGCGCCACTTCCTGTGGCAACGCATGTGTTAGCATGTCCTATGCGTTGTTCTTTGAAAACTAGATAACAGAAGTAATTCACATTCAATTAGTAATGCAAGATATCACGTAGTGATTCTTTT
>NZ_JAANHO010000068.1:0-208 GCF_011800725.1 Bacillus sp. EKM208B
TCGCTCAGAACGTCCTTTGAAACGGGGCCTGACGGCGAACCGGTGCAGCGCATCCATGACAGCGTGCCGTTTCAGCTCGATGAGGCCGAGTCACCTGACGCATTCGTCCGGCCGTTTTGTCTGGAGGAAGCGCCGCTCTTCCGTGCGGCCCTCGTGAAAGAATCGGATGAACGTCATCTTTTATTAACGGATATGCATCATATTATTT
>NZ_JAANHO010000069.1:0-208 GCF_011800725.1 Bacillus sp. EKM208B
TCGCTCAGAACGTCCTTTGAAACGGGGCCTGACGGCGAACCGGTGCAGCGCATCCATGACAGCGTGCCGTTTCAGCTGGATGAGGCCGAGTCAGCTGACGCATTCGTCCGGCCGTTTTGTCTGGAGGAAGGGCCGCTCTTCCGTGCGGCCCTCGTGAAAGAATCGGATGAACGTCATCTTTTATTAACGGATATGCATCATATTATTT